>NZ_LMDX01000052.1:0-285559 GCF_001425225.1 Ensifer sp. Root127 | reverse complement strand
GGCCGCATCACTGCCTATCGCGGCGCAACCGGCTTCGGCATCCGGCTCGATGGCGGCACCGCCTATTCGGGCGCGGTCATCACCCGCTACTACGATCCGCTGCTGGAAAAGGTGACGGCCTGGGCGCCGAACCCCGACGAGGCGATCCAGCGCATGATCCGCGCGCTGCGCGAATTCCGCATCCGCGGAGTGGCCACGAACCTGACCTTCCTCGAAGCGATCATTAGCCACTCGAAATTCCACGACAACACCTACACCACGCGCTTCATCGACACGACGCCGGAGCTTTTCCAGCAGGTGCGCCGCCAGGACCGCGCGACCAAGCTCCTGACCTATCTCGCCGASGTTACCGTCAACGGCCATCCGGAAGCCAAGGGCCGTCCGCGTCCGTCGGATGAGATCGCCGCCCCCGTCGTGCCGTTCATCGGCGGCGAGATCAAGCCGGGCACCAAGCAGATGCTCGACCAACTCGGCCCGAAGAAATTTGCCGAATGGGTCAGGGCGCAGCCGCAGGTGCTCGTCACCGACACGACCATGCGCGACGGCCATCAGTCGCTGCTCGCCACTCGCATGCGCACCTACGACATCGCCCGTGTCGCCGGCACCTATGCGCGGGCTCTGCCGAATCTGTTTTCGCTCGAATGCTGGGGTGGGGCGACCTTCGACGTCTCGATGCGCTTCCTCACCGAAGATCCATGGGACCGGCTGGCGCGCATCCGCGAGGATGCGCCGAACCTCTTGCTGCAGATGCTTCTGCGCGGCGCCAACGGCGTCGGCTACAAGAATTATCCTGACAACGTCGTCAAATACTTCGTCCGCCAGGCGGCAAGGGGCGGCATCGACGTCTTCCGCGTGTTCGACTGCCTCAACTGGGTCGACAACATGCGCGTCTCGATGGAGGCGATCGCCGAAGAGAACAAGATCTGCGAAGCGGCGATCTGCTATACCGGCGATATTCTCAATGCCGCCCGGCCGAAATACGATCTCAAGTACTACACCGCGCTTGCCGCCGAACTGGAAAAGGCCGGTGCACATATCATCGCGGTCAAGGATATGGCTGGCCTGTTGAAGCCGGCTGCAGCCCGCGTGCTGTTCAAGGCGCTGCGTGAGGCGACCGATCTGCCGATCCACTTCCACACCCACGACACGTCGGGCATTGCCGCCGCGACCGTTCTGGCTGCCGTCGATGCCGGCGTCGATGTCGTCGATGCGGCGATGGATTCGCTCTCCGGCAACACCTCGCAGCCCTGCCTCGGCTCGATCGTCGAAGCCTTGCGCGGCTCCGAACGGGACCCGGGCCTTGATCCGGAATGGATCCGCCGCATCTCGTTCTACTGGGAAGCGGTGCGCCATCAGTACGCCGCCTTCGAAAGCGATCTCAAGGGACCGGCATCGGAAGTCTATCTGCACGAAATGCCGGGCGGCCAGTTCACCAACCTCAAGGAGCAGGCCCGCTCGCTCGGTCTGGAAACCCGCTGGCACGAAGTGGCGCAGGCCTATGCCGACGCCAACCAGATGTTCGGCGACATCGTCAAGGTGACGCCGTCCTCGAAGGTCGTCGGCGACATGGCGCTGATGATGGTCAGCCAGGACCTGACCGTTGCCGACGTCGAGAACCCGGCCAAGGACATCGCCTTCCCGGAATCGGTTGTGTCGATGCTGAAGGGCGACCTCGGCCAGCCTCCGGGCGGCTGGCCGGAAGGCCTGCAGAAGAAGGCGCTGAAGGGCGAAAAGGCCTATGTGGTTCGCCCGGGCTCGCTGCTCGAAGCTGCCGATCTCGATGCCGAGCGCAAGACGATCGAAGAGAAGCTGGAACGCGAGGTCAACGACTACGAGTTCGCGTCCTATCTGATGTATCCCAAGGTCTTCACCGACTATGCGCTGGCGGCGGAGACTTATGGTCCCGTCAGCGTGCTGCCGACGCCGGCCTATTTCTACGGCATGGCGCCGGGCGAGGAGCTGTTCGCCGACCTTGAAAAAGGCAAGACGCTGGTCATTCTCAACCAGACCCAGGGCGAGATAGACGAGAAGGGCATGGTCAAGGTGTTCTTCGAACTCAACGGCCAGCCGCGCCCGATCAAGGTTCCCGATCGCAACCGCGGTGCTTCCAGCGCCATCCGCCGCAAGGCGGAGGCCGGCAACGCTACGCAGCTCGGCGCGCCGATGCCGGGCGTGATCTCGACGGTCGCGGTGCACGCGGGCCAGGCGGTCAAGGCGGGCGACGTGCTGCTGTCGATCGAAGCGATGAAGATGGAAACGGCCTTGCATGCGGAGAAGGACGGCACGATTGCCGAAGTTCTGGTGCGCGCCGGCGACCAGATCGATGCCAAGGACNATCGAAGCGATGAAGATGGAAACGGCCTTGCATGCGGAGAAGGACGGCACGATTGCCGAAGTTCTGGTGCGCGCCGGCGACCAGATCGATGCCAAGGACCTGCTGATCGTTTTCGGCGCCTGAGGTTTCGGGCAAGAATAAATAGAAACGGCCGGGCGTGAGTCCGGCCGTTTTCGTGAGAGGGGATAGGCCGCCATCCCTGTCGTCATCCTCGGGCTTGACCCGAGGATCCAGCCGCAAGCACGGCCCTCCGCCGCGCCTCAAGACGCCTTGGTACGCAGTTCTTGCCGGTGAGCTCCACCCTCTCCTCCGTCATCCTCGGGTCAAGCCCGAGGATGACGGAGGAGAGGGTGGAGAATGGCGAATGAGAGATAGTTCGCCCTCCACCGACCCTGGCCCGCTATCAGTCACCCGGGCGATCGGCCCCCAAACGTCGCTCAGATGTCGTAGCTGTGCGGCGCACTCAGCGAGGCGATGAACTTCTTGGTGCGTTCGCGCTCGGGCGTCGAGAAGATCGTCTTCGGCGCGCCGCTTTCGACGATGACGCCACCGTCGAGGAAGACCACCTTGTCGGCGACGCGCGAGGCTAACCTCAGGTCATGCGTCGCCATCACCATGGTCGTGCCTTCGCGGGCAAGCCGGCTCAGCACTTCGACGACTTCTTCTGCCAGCTCCGGATCGAGCGCCGAGGTCGGCTCGTCACAGAGAAGAACGCGTGGCGACGGCGCCAATGCGCGGGCGATCGCCACGCGTTGCTGCTGGCCGCCGGAAAGCGTGGCCGGCCAGGCATCGGCCTTATGGGCCATGCCGACCTTTTCAAGCAGCTCCATGGCGCGGGCGCGCGCCTTGTCGGCGGGCCATTTCAACACGGTGACAAGGCCTTCCATGACGTTGCCGAGTGCGGTCTGGTGCGGGAAAAGCTGAAAATTCTGGAACACCATCCCGGTCTGGCGGCGCAGGCGCTGGATCGCCTGCCAGCCGGTCTTGCGCCCGGGCTGAAAGTCCAGCGCCTCGTCGCCAAGTCGAATCGAGCCCGATGTCGGGATCTCCAGGAGATTGATGCAGCGCAGGAGCGTGCTCTTGCCGCCGCCGGAAGGGCCGACCAGCGCCGTAACCGTGCCTTCGGCCAGCGTCACGGAGATGTCCTTCAGCACGAGATTGTCGCCGAAGCGTTTTTCGATGTGGGAAAGCTCGATCATGTCCGGGCCTCCAGGAAGCCGCCATAGCGGGCGAACCGGCGCTCCAGCCGCACTTGCAGGGCTGACAGTACCGAACTCATGGCGAGATAGATCAGCGCTGCCTCAATATAGAGGATCAGCGGCTCGTAGGTGGTGGCGACGATGCGCTGGGCGGTCTGGAAAAGCTCTGGAACCGTGATCGCGGCGGCAAGCGAGGTATCCTTCACCAGCGAGATGAAGGTGTTCGACAGCGGCGGCACGGCGACGCGGGCTGCCTGCGGCAGGATCGTGCGACGCATCGCCTGGCTCCAGCTCATGCCGATGGAATAGGCCGCTTCCCATTGCCCGCGCGGCACCGAGGAGATCACCGCGCGAATGATCTCGGAGGTATAGGCCCCGACATTGAGCGTGAAGCCGATCAGCGCGGCCGGGAAGGCGTCGAGCAGGATACCCATGCTCGGCAGGCCGTAGAAGATCACGAAGAGCTGGACGAGCAGCGGCGTGCCGCGGATGACCCAGACATAGAACCGCGCGACGGCAACGACGGGCGCCGGCCCGAAGAGGCGGGCGATGGCCGTTGCCAGGCCAAGCGCCAGGCCGAGAATGAACGAAAGCAGCGTCAGCGGGATGGTGAACGTCAGCCCGGCCCAAAGCAGGGACGGCAGCGAATCCAGCATGAGTTGAAGCCAGGTGGGCAAGGGATGGGCCTTTCGAAAAAGCGCGATCCGCTCCGGAGGCCGGAACGGATCGCGATTCATACTGCATGATGCCTTAAATCGAAATTGGTTTGAGGCGGGGGCATGCAGCGAGCTTGAAGTGTTACCGCGTCCTTTGCGCGTCATGTCCGACGCGCGGCGCCGTAGCGAGCAAGGCCGGGGGAGAAGCTGCCGGCCTTAATGTCAGGCGGGTGTTACTTCGAGACGTCGGCGCCGAAGTACTTCTGCGAGATCGTCTCGTAGGTGCCGTCGGCCTTGATTTCGGCAAGCGCCTTGTTGACGGCTTCGAGAAGTTCCGGCTCGCCCTTGCGGATGATGATGCCGGAATAGTCGGCGTCGGCCTGTTCGGCGGCGATCTTCACGTTGGCATCAGGCTTCTGCTTCTTGAAGTCGAGGAAGGAAAGGCTGTCGTTGATGGTCGCATCGGCGCGGCCGGTCAGAACCAGCTGGATCGATTGGTCGAAGCCGTCGGTGCCGACCAGCTCGGCGCCGGAAGCCTGCGCAAGCTTGCCGAAGTTGCTCGTCAGCGACTGGGCGGACTTCTTGCCCTTGAGGTCGGCGAAGTCCTTGATTTCGGCGTCGTCGCCCTTGACGATCAGCACGGCCTTGGAGGCGATATAGGGCTCGGAGAAGTCGTACTTCTTCTTGCGCTCCTCGGTGATGCCGACCTGGTTGATCACCGCGTCGTAACGGTTGGCGTCGAGGCCGGCGATCAGGCCGTCCCACTTGCCTTCCAGGAACTCGGCCTTGACGCCCAGCTTCTTGGCCACTTCCTGGCCGATCTCGACGTCGAAGCCGACGAGCGCGCCAGATTTGTCGTGATAGGTGAAGGGCGCATAGGTGCCCTCTGTGCCGATCTTCAGCACGCCGGCGGACTTGATCTGGTCGAGGTTCTCACCGGCCATAGCGGGGACGAAGGCGGCAACCTGCAGGAGGGCGGCGGCGAAAAGCGTGGGGAGGAGTTTCATCTTGTCTTTCCATCTTTTTTGTGTTCCGGCCCGTCGTCCGGATTGAGGAGAGAATCTCATAAAAAAATCGCCGCTTGAGCGCATAAAACTCCAATTGCTGAGCGTTTTTGTGAAGATTTTTCCCCGGACCGGTAGAATTTTCATCCGAAACACGCGCCTGTCGGCAAATCTGGCCCTTTTCGATTTTGTCGCCGGATCGCGGTTGAAATCGCTTTCAAAATTCGCTATGCACATTTACATCGATTCATGCACGTTTATGCACGATTGGCCAAATGTCCACGGAACTCCTTCTTCGCGAACGAAAGACACTCATCCAGGAACGGCTGAAGGCCGACGGCCGGGTGCTGGCGGCCGACCTTGCCGCCGAGTTCCGGGTCTCCGAAGACACGATCCGGCGCGATCTGCGCGAGATGGCCGCGGCCGGCCTGTGCGAGCGGGTCTATGGTGGCGCGTTGCCGCTTGCGCCAAGCGCCCTGTCGCTCAGCCAGCGCGTGGCGATGGCGCCGGAGCGCAAGGCCGCGCTGGCGCGCGCCTCGGTCGGCTTCATAGCGCCCGGTAGCACGGTATTCCTCGACGCCGGCTCGGCCAATCTTGCTATCGCCCAGCGTATCGAGCCGGACCTGAAGGCGACCATCGTCACCAACACGCCGTTGATCGCCGCCGCCTTGATGGAGAAGCCGGGCATCGACCTCATTCTCGTCGGCGGCCCACTCAACCGCGCCGTTGGTGCTGCCGTCGGCGCGCGGGCGCAACGGGATATCGAACAGCTTCGGCCCGACCTTTGCATCCTCGGCACCTGCGGCGCCGATGCTGATGCCGGCCTGACGGCGATCTTTTTCGAGGACGCCGAGTTCAAGCGGCTGATCGCATCGCGCAGCCGCGCCCTGCTTGTCGCCGTTACCAACGACAAACTCGGCACGGCCGCATCCCACGCGGTTGTCGGCATCGACCAGGTGACGACGCTGGTGCTGGAGGCCGACGCGCCGGCGCACCACGTCGCCGCCTTCGAGGCATCTGGGACGACCGTGATCATGGCTGGAGGGAGCGAACGATGAGCATCGCGCATGTGGCTCTTTGGACCAGGGATCTGGAGGGGGTCGCGTCCTTCTGGTCGCGTTTCTTCGGCGCGAGCGTCGGAGACGCCTATGAGAGCCGGCGTCGTCCGGGGTTTCGCTCCCGCTTTCTGACCTTTGGCGATGGGCCGGCAATCGAAATCATGGAGGGGCCTTGGGTGGCTCCGGCCGAGCCCGAAGGCGTCGAGCGTACGGGGCTCGCGCATGTAGCCCTGTCGCTCGGCAGCGGAGCGGCGGTCGACGCGATGGCGGCCCGGGCCTCGGTTGAGGGCATTCTGGTATCGCAGGCGCGGTGGACGGGCGACGGCTTCTACGAGGCGGTGCTTCGCGACCCCGACGGCAATCTGATCGAAATTACCATTTGAGCCGGCGGCTTCCGGCATAGAGGCACAATCATGGACCAACGTTCCGCTCCCACCGCCGTTCGGCAGGGTTACATGACCCGCGACCGGCTTGCCGTGTCGCTGCTCTTCCTGATGAACGGCTTCGTCACCGGAAGCTGGGCACCGAAGATCCCCGAATTCAAGGATCGGCTGGGCATCAGCGAAAGCGTGCTCGGCCTGCTCATCCTGATGTTCGGCGTCGGCTCGCTGGTGCTGATGCCGATCGCCGGCGGCTTTATCGCCCGGGTCGGCTCGCAGAAGGTCGTCAAGGTCACCGCCATCCTGCTGTCGCCGCTGCTCCTGCTTTTGACGCTGCTGCCGAATGTCTGGGCCGCTGCCGTCGGCATGTTCCTGCTCGGCGGCTTCGTCGGCGCGATGGACGTGGCGATGAACGCCAATGCGGTCGAGGTCGAAAAATCGATGCGCCGCGCCATCATGTCCTCCTGCCACGCCTATTGGAGCCTCGGCGGCCTGATCGGTGCCGGCATTGGCGGCTTCCTGATGGCGCGCTTCGGCGTTCTGCCGCACGTCATCGTCGTGACCTTGCTCAGCCTGGCAGTGCTCGCGATCGCCTGGCCGATGATCCTGGCCGACAAGCCGCACCCCGCCGCCACCAAGGAAAAGCTGCGCCTGCCGATGACGCCGCTTCCCTGGCTGATCGGCATCATGGCGCTGTTTTCGATGGTGCCGGAAGGAACCGTGCTCGATTGGGGTGCGCTCTATCTGCGCAACGAACTCGGCGCTTCGGTCGAACTGTCCGGCTTCGGCTTTGCCGCCTTCTCTGCGACGATGGCGACGATGCGTTTTGCCGGAGACCATGTGCGTGATCGTTTCGGCGCCAAGCGGACGCTGCGCATCTGCACGGTCACAGCGCTTGTCGGCATGGTGCTGGCGGGCCTCGCGCCGAATGCCTACCTCGCCATCCTCGGTTTTGCGATTGCCGGGATCGGCATTTCCAACATGGTGCCGATCGCGTTTTCGGCCGCCGGCAACATGCCGGGCCTGCAGCCGGGTATCGGCCTCTCGGTCGCAACCTTCATGGGCTATTCCGGCATGCTGTTCGCACCGTCGCTGATCGGCTTCGTCGCCGAACATACAGGCTTTGCGATCATCTTCGCCTCGGTGCCGGTGCTGTTCATCGTCGTGCTGATGCTGTCGCACCATGCCGTTCATGCGGACCATGGAAAGGGCCATTGAGGTCGGGCGCCTGCCATCAAATCGCCGTCAGGGCATGATGTCGCCGTTGACAACGATGCTTTCCTCATCCACCTGATGGACGAAAAGCAGGAGCGGAACGGGAAAACCCATGCGGGTTTCCGTCTGCATCCCGCGCTGAAACGATGAGACCAGGTCACCGGCGTGACCTGGGGGACCAAGAGGCCTTCATGTCTGCCGCCTTTGATTTTGATCCGCAGCCCCGCCGCGCGTCCGTCGCCGTCGATGTCGGCGGAGTCATAGTCGGCGGCGGTGCGCCGGTGGTCGTCCAATCGATGACCAATACCGACACCGCCGATATCGACGGAACGGTGGCGCAGGTGGCGGCGCTTCACAAGGCCGGCTCGGAGCTGGTGCGCATTACCGTCGACCGCGACGAAAGTGCGGCTGCGGTGCCGAAGATCCGCGATCGGCTCGAGCGCCTCGGCCTCGACGTGCCGCTCGTCGGCGATTTCCACTATATCGGCCACAAGCTGCTTGCCGACCATCCGGCCTGCGCCGAGGCGCTGGCGAAGTACCGCATCAACCCGGGCAATGTCGGCTTCAAGGACAAGAAGGACAAGCAGTTCGCCGAGATCGTCGAGATGGCGATCCGCTACGACAAGCCGGTGCGCATCGGCGTCAACTGGGGCTCGCTCGATCAGGAACTGCTGACGCGGCTGATGGATGAGAACCAGGCGAACGGGTTTCCGCTGACGGCCCAGCAGGTGACGCGCGAGACGATCGTGCAGTCGGCGCTGCTTTCGGCCGAACTTGCCGAAGACATCGGCCTGCCGCGCAACCGCATCATTCTTTCGGCCAAGGTGTCGGGTGTTCAGGACCTGATCGCCGTCTATGCCATGCTGTCGACGCGCTCGGACCATGCGCTGCATCTCGGCCTCACCGAAGCCGGCATGGGCACCAAGGGCATCGTTGCCTCGTCGGCCTCGCTCGGCATTCTCATGCAGCAGGGCATCGGCGACACAATCCGTATTTCGCTGACGCCGGAGCCCGGCGGCGACCGCACCCGCGAGGTGCAGGTGGCGCAGGAACTGCTGCAGGTCATGGGCTTCCGCCAGTTCATTCCCGTCGTTGCCGCTTGTCCCGGATGCGGCCGCACGACGTCGACGGTGTTTCAGGAGCTCGCCCAGAAGATCCAGGACGACATCCGCCGCAACATGCCGGTCTGGCGCGAGAAATATCCGGGTGTCGAAGGCCTCAAGGTCGCGGTCATGGGCTGCATCGTCAACGGCCCCGGCGAAAGCAAACATGCCGATATCGGCATCTCGCTGCCCGGCACCGGCGAAACGCCGGCCGCACCCGTCTTCATCGACGGCCAGAAGGCGATGACGCTGCGCGGCCCCAACATTGCCGGCGATTTCGAGACGCTCGTTTCCGACTATATCGAAAAGCGTTACGGCCAGGGTCAGGCCGCGGCCGAATAGAGCGTTTCCGGTTTAAGCGGAATCACACAAGTGCTCTGTTTCTTTGTTTCTACGCATTTCCTGACGGAAAACCGCTTCACACTTTTCCTGGAAATGCTCTAGCTCAGAGCCGCGTCGTCAGCAGTTTCAATCCTGCGAAAGCGAAGAAGCCTGCCATCAGGCTCTCGATGATGCGTCGCGACTTGAGATAGCCGCGATGCACCGGCGGCAGCGAGAACACGATCGCAAAACCGCAGAAGGTCACGAGACCGAGCAGCATGCATCCGGCGATGAAGGCGGCGGTCACGGCCGTCGGCGCGCCGGCGGGCATGCCGAGCGAGACCAGCATGATCCAGGAGAAAATCGCCTTGGGATTGGTCAGGTGGATGCCGAGCCCCTTGAGATAGTGCTTCTTCAGCAACGCCTGTGGTTGGCCCGGCATCGCCTTTGGGGGCGCATGTCCGCGCATGGCGGCGCGTAGCGCGTTGTAGGCGAGCCAGAACAGGTAGCAGGCGCCGGCGATCTTCAGGACGATCAGCGCCTGTCCGTAAGCGCCGATGAGCGCAGAAAGGCCGGATGCCGTTAGCATCGCCCAGGTGTAGCTGCCGGACAGTACGCCGAAGGCGAGCGCCAGGCCCGCCTTGCGCCCCTGGCTGATCGAGGTGGTGATGATTGCAAGCACCGCCGGACCTGGCGATGCGGTCGCAATCATATAGGCCGTCCAGGCGACCGCGAGTTGCGAAAGGTATGGCGACAGGTCGAACATGGAGAGGGCTCCGGCGTGGATCGCCGGACCTTAGCGAATGTGTCTTTCGCGGCCAAGTGCCTGAGCCAAGTCTGAGAGCCCCCCGTCTCGGGACCAGATCTCAGAGAATGTCGTCGAGCGCTTCGATCAGCCGGGCGCATTCGGCATCGGTGCCGATGGTGATGCGCAGGAAATCGGAGATCCTGGGCTTGGCGAAATGGCGCACGAGCACGGCACGCTCACGCAGCGCCTGCATCAGCGCGTCGCCGGAATGGCCGGGATGGCGGGCGAAGACGAAGTTTGCCTGCGATGGGAGGACCTCGAAACCGCGCTCGGCGAGTTGACCGGTGAGGCGTTCACGGGATGCCATGATTTTCTTGCGGGTCGTTTCGAACCAGGCTTCGTCTTCGATCGCAGCGGTCGCTCCTGCCTGGGCCGGGCGGCCAAGCGGATAGGAGTTGAAGCTGTCCTTCACCCGCTCCAGCGCCTCGATCAGCGGCCGCTGACCGATGGCGAAGCCGACGCGCAGGCCCGCGAGCGCACGCGACTTGGAGAAGGTCTGGACGACCAGCAGGTTTTCGTATTTCGGCACCAGCGCGATCGCCGACTGGCCGCCGAAGTCGATATAGGCCTCGTCGATGACAACTGGCTGATCCGGGTGGGCGGCAACGAGCCGCTCGATTTCGGCAAGCGGCAGGCCGATGCCGGTCGGCGCATTCGGGTTTGGCAGGATGATGGCGCCGCAGGACCTGTCGTAATCGGCTAGATCGATGCGGAATTGAGTGTCGAGCGGGACTTCGACGGCATCGATCGCAAACAGCCGGGCGTAGGTCGAATAGAAGCTGTAGGAGATGTCGGGATAGAGCAGCGGGGCGTCGTGCTTCAACAGCCCGGCAAAGATGTGGGCCAGGACCTCGTCCGAACCATTGCCGACGAAGACCTCGCCGGCGGTGACCCGGTGACGGGCCGCGATCGTTTCACGCAGGCGGAGCGCCAGGGGGTCGGGGTAGAGCCTGAGATCGCTGTTGGCCGCTGCGGTGATTGCGCTCAGAACCTTGTCCGAAGGGCCGTAGGGGCTCTCGTTGGTATTGAGCTTGACGAGGTTGGCGATGCGCGGCTGTTCGCCTGGCACATAGGGCTTGAGCGTCGAAACGATGGGCGACCAGTATTTGCTCACGATTCAATTCCTGCGATTGGCGATGAAGCGGGCGGTTTCGGCAAGGATCGACGAGCGCTCGCCATAGGGTTCGAGCAGCGCCTCTGCCTCCGCCACCAGTTGTTCCAGCCGGGTCTCGGCCCAGGCCTGTCCGTGGAGCGCGACGAGCGTGCCCTTGCCGCGTGCGGCATCCTTGCCGGTTGCCTTGCCCATGGTCTCGGCGTCGGCGGTGAGGTCAAGCAGGTCGTCGGCGAGCTGGAAGGCAAGGCCGATCTTTTCGCCGAAGCTGCGCAGACGGTGACGGTCGTTCGCGTCTGCTCCGGCGACGATCGCGCCCGCCTCGCAGGCAAAGCGCAGAAGCGCGCCTGTCTTCATCGCCTGAAGGGTGACGATGCCGGCTTCGTCGGGAGTGGATTTCTCCGCCGCAAGGTCGAGCGCCTGTCCACCGGCCATGCCGCCATGGCCGGCAGCACGCGCCAGCGCGAGGACAAGCGCCGCCTTCTGTGCGTCGGCAAGCGGCGTCTCCGGCGATGCGATGATGTCGAAGGCGAAGGTCAGCAGGCTGTCGCCGGCAAGGATCGCAGTCGCCTCGTCGAAAGCCTTGTGTACGGTCGGCTGGCCGCGCCGGATGTCGTCGTCGTCCATCGCCGGCAGGTCGTCATGGACCAGAGAGTAGCAGTGGACGCATTCGAGCGCCGCACCGACCCGCAGCGCTGCATCGAAGCGTCCGCCCAGCAGGCTGGCGCATTCGATCACCAGAAACGGGCGCAACCGCTTGCCGCCGTTGAGGACGCCGTGACGCATCGCGCCGAGCAGGTTTTCCGGGCGGCCGATCTCGTCGGGTTCGATGCTCAAACCCAGCAGGCGCCCCAGCAGCGTCTCGATCGCGAGCGCGTTGCGTTTCAGTTGGGTCTCGAAGGTCGGTGTTTCCTGTCTCATGAGCGCTCTTTGACATGCGCGAAAGGCGCTTTCAACGGGCTTTCGTGTCGCGGCAGTGCGCTTTGTCGAGGACAGACCTGTGAGTGCCTTGCCTTTTGCCAGAAAGCCCGTTCAACTTTGCCAGCCCATGCACTAAGAGAAACGGATGGACAGAGAGGTGGACAGTCAGGCCGTGGACATCGTTCCCGAGGCGCGTGAGGAGGGCGATATGCCCGCCAGTCGCTGGTCGTCCCTCCGTCGGACGTGGCGCCTGCATCGCCGTCGCATCATTTTCGTCGTTCTTGGCCTGTTGCTTCTGCCCTATGCGCTGATTGCGCTCTATCTCATCGACTTCATTCGCCCGGTTTCGACGCTGATGCTGCGCGACCTCGTGCTGCTGCGCGGCTATGACCGACAGTGGGTCGAGTTCGACAAGATAGCGCCGGTGCTGGTGCAATCGGTGATGATGTCGGAGGATGGCCAGTTCTGCATCCACGACGGCGTCGACTGGGGGCAGATGCGGGGCGTGGTTGAGGATGCGCTCGATGGGGAATCGACGCGCGGCGCCAGCACCATCCCGATGCAGACGGTGAAGAACCTCTTCCTCTGGAACGGCCGCTCCTTCGTGCGCAAGGCGATGGAACTGCCGCTCGCCATCGCCGCCGACTTCGTCTGGAGCAAACAGCGGATGATGGAGATCTACCTGAATGTCGCCGAATGGGGTGACGGTATCTACGGCATCGAGGCTGCCGCCCGCCACCATTTCGGCGTTTCCGCCGCCAAGCTTTCCAGGCGCCAGGCCGCTCTTCTCGCCGTGTCGCTGCCCAACCCGAAAGAGCGCAACGCCGGAAAACCGGGGCGCGGACTGAAACGCCTGGCATCACTGATCGAGCGCCGGGCCAGCCGATCGGGCGGATACATCACCTGCCTTTATGATTGAGATGACGCCTATTCATTGGTCCTGATGCTCGCCGTGGCCTACTGCATGTTTCCTTAAATCCTATTCGATTTAAGGATAAAAACATGCAGCAGTTCAAAGTGCTACAGCGACCTTTGCGCGTCTAATAAGACGCGCGGCGCTGTAATGGTTGCAGCAGGGTGCATAGGGAGATCCAATCTTGAACAAACTCGTCCTTTACGTCGGCAACAAGAACTATTCGTCCTGGTCGCTGCGACCGTGGCTGGCGCTCGAAGCCTCAGGCATTGCCTTCGAGGACGTGGTCATTCCCTTCGATTTTGCGGCCGGAAACCCGAAGCTGCGGGAAATCTCGCCGACCGGGCGTGTGCCGCTTCTCGAGCATGGCGACGTCAAGATCTGGGAGTCGCTGGCGATCATCGAATATGTCGCCGAACTGTTTCCGGATGCCGGGCTTTGGCCGGCAGACCAACAGGACCGGGCGCGGGCGCGCAGCTATGCCTGCGAAATGCTCTCCGGCTTTCGTGCCTTGCGCAGCGCCTGCCCGATGAACATTCGCCGGCAGAAACAGACGCTTGGGGTTTCGGGCGACGTGCGCGCCGATGTCGCCCGCATCGAGACGATCTGGGCCGACGCGCTCGCGCGCTCCGGCGGTCCGTTCCTTTTCGGGTCGTTCACGGCTGCGGATGCGATGTACGCGCCTGTGGTTAACCGCTTCGACGTCTACAATCTCGTTAGCGACCCCACGACGTTGGGATATATGGAGCGAGTAAAGGCGCATCCGGCATCCCGGAAATGGGAAGCGGCCGCACGAGCGGAACCGTGGATCGTTGCCGAGGAAGAAGTCTGATTCGACTTCCTTGCGAGGAGGAGTCGAAAAATTGCGCTCGGGGACTGGTCAAGCGGCAGTTCGCCATGTATAAGCGCGCCAAATTTCCGTGATTAACATCTGTTTTATACGGCCATTTCGGCTGCTGAACAGTGTTTTGCCCGATAAGTGGAGAATGAAATGGCTGTACCTAAAAGAAAAACGAGCCCGTCCAAGCGTGGCATGCGCCGTTCTGCTGACGCCCTCAAGACGCCGACCTACATCGAAGACAAGAACTCCGGTGAACTGCGTCGCCCGCACCACATCGACCTGAAGACCGGCATGTACCGTGGTCGTCAGGTTCTGACCCCGAAGGAAAGCGCATAAGCGCTGACATTGGCGGACCGAGTTAAAGGGCTGGCTTTGCCAGCCCTTTTCTTTTGCATGCCTGACATCTTCTCGACGGAGAGGTTGGTATTAAGTCGGCGTGGTGATCTCTGGCGTCACGTGGCGCATGTAGCGATCACTCATTGAAGAGGGAGCGCATTTGTTCATGCTTGCCGCCATTCCATTGCTGATCCTGCCCTTTGCCATCTACAACCTTGCCATGCTCGGCCTTTTCGGCGGCACGGCTGGCCTCGGTGCCGGCGTGATGTCGCTGTCCATGCTGTCCGGCGCGACATGGGCCATGAGCTTCGGCGATCTCCTGATCGTCGTGGCCTTGCTTCTGCTTTTCGTGGAAATTCTCAAGGCGACCCGCACCGGCACGCGGGCGCTGATGGACCATCTGTTGTCGATGGTGCTCTTCATCGCGTTCCTGGTCGAGTTCCTACTGGTCGCCCCGGCGGCCACACAAATCTTCTTCATCCTGATGACGATCAGCTTCATCGACGTCATCGCCGGCTTCTCCGTGTCGATGCGATCGGCCGGCCGGGACGTTTCAATCGGTCTTTGAAGCGGACTGAAGAAGAACGCTCACATCGCCGCGTGCCGATGAGGACCGCGGCGCCGTCGCGATACGCTCAGCCGAGATTGTCGAGCTTGGTCTGAAGGGCGCGCAATTGCTCCTTCAACTCGTCGATATCCTTGGCTTCCGCCTTCTTGGTCTCCTTGACCGGAGGCGAGGCGATGAACGGCGAAAACATCTGCATCGCCTGATGGAACATCTCTGTGTTGCGCCGAACCTGCTCCTCGACCAGTTGCAGCGGCGCCTGCAGGTTCTTGCCGAGCGGCGTGTCGCCGAAGGCCTTGTTGATCTGCTCCCGCATCTGCACCTGCTGCTCGGTGAAGGCCTGCATCGAGTGCTCGAGATAGCTCGGCACGACCATCTGCATCTGGTCGCCGTAGAAGGAAATCAGCTGGCGCAGGAACGAAATCGGCAGCAGCGTGTTGCCGGTCTTGGATTCCTGCTCGAAGATGATCTGCGTCAGAACCGAATGGGTAATGTCTTCGCCTGATTTGGCGTCCTGTACGGTAAACTCCTCGCCCTTCTTCACCATCACGGCCAGGTCGTCGAGCGTGACGTAGGTGCTGGTCCCGGTGTTGTAGAGCCGCCGGTTCGCATATTTCTTGATTACGATCTGGCCGTCGTTCTTCGCCATCAGGCTCTCCTCATTACCCGCGGTCCGTCTTTTTCTACTTTTCAGAGTATCCGCAAACGAATGCCGCTGACAATGTCTTTGTGCGATGCGGCGACGCAAGTGCGAAATCTCGCGGTCGGCAGGGGATGACGGTTTTGCGGCAGTGCATCAAGGCGTTTGACTTGCGCCCCGCGCTTTGCCAGTCTGCTGTCGTCACGCAAGAAAATCTGAGGAAACGTCCCCCATGAGCAATCCCTCCATCGTGATCGCCAGCGCGGCACGTACCGCCGTCGGATCCTTCAACGGTGCCTTCGGCAACACACCGGCCCACGAGCTTGGCGCCGCCGTCATCAAGGCGGTACTCGAACGCGCCGGCGTCGAGGCGAACGAGGTCGATGAAGTGATCCTCGGGCAGGTGCTGCAGGCAGGCGAAGGCCAGAACCCGGCGCGCCAGGCCGCGATGAAGGCGGGCATTCCGCCAGAAAAGACCGCCTGGGGCATGAACCAGCTTTGCGGCTCGGGCCTGCGCGCAGTCGCGCTCGGCATGCAGCAGATCGCATCCGGCGATGCAGAAATCATCATTGCCGGCGGCATGGAGTCGATGTCGATGGCACCGCATTGCTCGCACCTGCGTGGCGGCGTGAAGATGGGCGACTTCAAGATGATCGACACGATGATCAAGGATGGCCTGACGGACGCCTTCTACGGCTACCACATGGGTATCACCGCGGAGAATGTCGCCCGTCAGTGGCAGCTGACCCGCGAGGAGCAGGATCAGTTTGCGCTGGCGTCGCAGAATAAGGCCGAGGCCGCGCAGAAGGCGGGCCGCTTCGCTGACGAGATCGTTCCGTTCGTCGTCAAGGGCCGCAAGGGTGACGTCATCGTCGATCAGGACGAATATATCCGCCATGGCGCGACCATCGACCAGATGACCAAGCTGCGTCCGGCCTTCGACAAGGAGGGAACCGTGACCGCCGGCAACGCATCCGGCCTCAATGACGGTGCCGCCGCCACCCTGCTGATGACCGAGGCAGAGGCCGCCAAGCGCGGCATTCAGCCGCTCGCGCGCATCGTTTCCTGGGCCACGGCCGGCGTCGATCCGCAGGTGATGGGCACAGGCCCGATCCCGGCATCGCGCAAGGCGCTGGAGAAGGCCGGCTGGGCGATCGGTGATGTCGAACTCGTCGAAGCCAACGAGGCCTTCGCGGCACAGGCCTGCGCGGTCAACAAGGACCTCGGCTGGGATCCGTCGATCGTCAACGTCAATGGCGGCGCGATTGCGATCGGACATCCGATCGGCGCGTCCGGCGCCCGCGTTCTCAACACGCTGCTGTTCGAAATGAAGCGCCGCGGCGTTTCCAAGGGCCTTGTGACCTTGTGCATCGGTGGCGGCATGGGCGTCGCCATGTGCGTCGAGCGTCTCTGACCGGCCCGACCGCATGCGTCATGTCAGCGGGTTGATCTTTTCGGTCCTGTTTGTCGCTTCGTCGGCGAACCAGGGTCATGCGACATCTCCGCCGTTCGAACAGGCAAAAGTGGTCCAGTGCATGCTGGACCACACGACTGTCGATGACGAGACCGTTTTCAAGAACCTGATGATCGCTGCCCTCAACGACGACAGCGGCAGTGTCAAATCCTACGTCGTCCAGATGAGCAGTCTGTTGATGAACCTCGCGCTGACCAAGTGCGAGGTCGGAATGTCCATGCTCGCTGATCCGCAATTTCAGGCTGCGGCCAGGATCTACGGGCAGCATATGGGCGAAAAATTGATGAAGAAGGCCTTTGATAAACTGAATTAATCAAGTGGGAGGCGAGCATGAGCAGGGTAGCATTGGTTACGGGTGGGTCACGCGGCATTGGCGCCGCGATTTCCATCGCGCTGAAGAATGCAGGATACAAGGTTGCTGCCAACTACGCCGGCAATGACGAGAAGGCGCAGGCGTTCAAGGAGGAAACCGGCATCCCGGTCTACAAGTGGGATGTCTCCAACTATCAGTCCTGCGTCGACGGCATTGCCAAGGTCGAGGCCGACCTTGGGCCGATCGAAGTGCTTGTCAACAATGCCGGCATCACCCGTGATGCCATGTTCCACAAGATGACCCCGGAGCAATGGGGCGAGGTGATCAACACCAACCTGACCGGCCTGTTCAACATGACCCATCCGGTCTGGACCGGCATGCGGGACCGCAGCTTCGGGCGGGTGATCAATATTTCGTCGATCAACGGCCAGAAGGGCCAGATGGGGCAGGCGAACTACTCGGCCGCCAAGGCCGGTGATCTCGGCTTCACCAAGGCACTCTCCCAGGAAGGGGCTGCCAAAGGCATCACTGTCAATGCCATCTGCCCGGGCTACATCGGCACGGAGATGGTGCGGGCGATACCGGAAAAGGTTCTCAACGAGCGGATCATTCCGCAGATCCCGGTCGGTCGTCTGGGCGAGCCGGAGGAGATTGCCCGCTGCGTGGTTTTCCTCGCATCCGACGATGCCGGCTTCATCACGGGGTCGACGATCTCCGCCAATGGCGGACAGTTCTTCGTCTGATCCTGTTATCGCCCGCACTTTCGACGGCGCTCCGTTTGGGGCGCCGTTTCATTTTTATTGCCTGCTCGGTTCAAAGACAGAAGGTTAATGGCGCACCGGAATCTGTCCGCAAGTTGGAGAAAGCCGGTTTCTGGCCTGTTGTTTGCCGTGCGTCGACATACCATATGTTGTGGAGAACGAATGTGGAACGCAGTGATGTCTGTGATTCGTCGTCGATTCGTTCCGGCTTTGGTCGATGTGTTAACGCAGCGATTCCCATTCCCTGATTCCGGCGAATCAGCCTGATTCTTCGGTTAAAATTTCCTAAACTTTCCAGAGTCTTGGATTCCGAATCCTTTGCCACCTTTAATGCTTCGGCAACCCAGATTAACGCTCGGGGTGCACGGCGCACGCGCTGCCAGAGACCTGATTCAGCATGTGGTGCAATATTGGCAGTTGCAATCTATATGTAGCCGTGAACATACAGTGAATCGAGTGGAGTCAGCGATTCGTCGCCGATTCGTTCCGTGGCTGTTCCGAACCTTAATTTCGCACGTCCAGATATGGTGGTGCGGGCAGGCGCTGGTTTGCCGGGAAATGGTTTTAGTTGCCGGCGCCCCTTGCGTTTGCCGCGGTGCGTGGGCATGTGTTTGCCGCCGGCGCGTAAAGGCGCCTCTTATGTTCTTGAATGCCCGGGATCGATGACGTGTCCGTTCACCCCATGATCCTGAGCGGCCGCGGCGTCACCGCGGTGCTCGGGCCAACCAATACCGGCAAGACGCATTATGCGATCGAGCGCATGATCGCGCACGATAGCGGCGTCATCGGGCTGCCGCTGCGGCTGCTCGCGCGCGAGGTCTATACGCGTGTTGTCGAAAAGGTCGGCCATCACAACGTTGCGCTGATCACCGGCGAGGAAAAGATCACCCCACATCGCGCCCGCTACTCGGTCTGCACGGTCGAGGCGATGCCGCGCGAAACGACGGCGTCCTTCGTGGCGATCGACGAAGTGCAGCTCGCCGGCGATCTCGAGCGTGGTCACATCTTCACCGACCGGCTGCTCTATCTGCGCGGCCGCGGCGAGACGCTGCTGCTCGGGGCCGCGACGATGCGGCCGATCCTCGAACAATTGTTGCCGGGCATCACCGTCGTCGAACGCCCGCGCATGTCGCAGCTGCTCTATGCCGGGTCGAAGAAAATCACCCGCCTGCCGCATCGCTCGGCCATCGTCGCCTTTTCGGCAGACGAAGTCTATGCGATTGCCGAGCTGATCCGCCGTCAGCGCGGCGGCGCTGCCGTCGTGCTCGGGGCGCTGTCGCCGCGCACGCGCAATGCCCAGGTCGCGCTCTATCAGGAAGGCGACGTCGAGTTTCTGGTGGCGACCGATGCGATCGGCATGGGATTGAACCTCGACGTCGACCATGTCGCCTTCGCACAGGACCGCAAGTTCGACGGCTACCAGTTCCGCAACCTCAATCCGGCCGAACTGGCGCAGATCGCCGGGCGTGCCGGGCGGCACCTGCGCGATGGCACGTTCGGCGTCACCGGCCGGGTCGATCCGTTCGACAACGAGCTGGTGCATCGCATCGAGTCACATGAATTCGATCCGCTCAAGGTGCTGCAATGGCGCTCCAAGGCGTTTGACTATGCGTCGCTTGCCGCGTTGAAGCGAAGCCTGGATGCCGCCCCGACAATTCCGGGGCTTGCGCGCGCTCTACCTGCGGTGGATCAGCAGGCGTTCGAACATTTGTCGCGCTATCCCGAAGTGGCCGATCTGGCGACGACGCCGGACCGGGTCGAAAAATTGTGGGAAGCCTGTGCATTGCCGGATTATCGCCGCATTACACCGGCTCAACACGCCGATCTGATCTCCACGATCTACGCCGATCTTGTCCGACGTGGCGCCGTGAACGAAGATTTCATGGCCGAGCAAGTCCGTCGGGCGGATTATACCGATGGTGAGATCGACACACTTTCGGCGCGAATCGCGCAGATCAGAACCTGGACCTATGTGTCGAACCGGCCCGGATGGCTTGCCGATCCGACACACTGGCAAGAAAAGACGCGGGAAATTGAAGATCGATTGTCCGACGCACTACATGAACGGTTGACGAAACGCTTTGTTGATCGCAGGACATCTGTGCTCATGAAGCGCCTGAGAGAGAATGCTATGCTGGAAGCTGAAATCAGTGTGAATGGTGACGTCTTCGTTGAAGGCCATCACGTAGGACAACTAACCGGTTTCCGGTTTACGCTGGCGACCGGCGGAGACGGACCGGATGCCAAGGCCGTGCAGGGTGCTGCGCAGAAGGCGCTGGCGCTCGAGTTCGAAGCGCGTGCGGCGCGTCTGCACGCCTCCGGCAATGGCGACCTTGCGCTATCGTCCGACGGACTGGTGCGTTGGCTCGGCGATCCCGTGGCTCGGCTTGCGGCCAGCGACCATGTCATGCGTCCGCGCGTCATCCTGCTTGCCGACGAGCAGCTGCAGGCCAATGCGCGCGAGCATGTCGTCGCCCGCATCGAGCGTTTCGTGAACCATCATATCGGCACGGTGCTGAAACCGCTTGACGATATCTCGCGCGCCGAGGATCTCGAAGGCCTCGCCAAGGGGCTGGCATTCCAGCTCGTCGAAAATCTCGGCGTGCTGTTCCGCCGCGACGTCGCCGAAGAGGTGAAGTCGCTCGACCAGGACGGTCGCGCCTCGATCCGCAAGTATGGCGTCCGCTTCGGCGCCTATCACATCTTCCTGCCCGCGCTGTTGAAGCCGGCTCCGGCCGAGCTCATTACGCTGCTCTGGGCGCTGAAGAACGATGGCCTCGACAAGGCTGGCTATGGCGATCTGATCCCGATGCTGGCCGCTGGCCGCACCTCGGTCGTTACCGATCCCTCGTTTGAGCGGACGTTCTACAAGCTCGCGGGCTTCCGTTTCCTCGGCAAGCGTGCCGTTCGCATCGACATCCTCGAGCGTCTGGCGGATCTCATCCGTCCGCTGCTGCAGTGGAAGCCGGGTGCGCAGCCGCGTCCCGAAGGCGCCTATGACGGCCGTCGCTTCACCGCGACGACCTCCATGCTCTCCATTCTCGGCGCAACGCCTGACGATATGGAAGAAATTCTCAAGGGGCTTGGCTACCGCGCCGATAGCGTGAAGGCCGAGGATGCCGCAGCGTTCCTGGCAAGCCAGGGCGTGGCGCCTGCAGCCCCGGCCGAGGCGTCCACGGAAGCTGCCGCCGACCACGACGATGCGGATGCAAGCGGTGAAGGCGAACCGGCGGCTGAAACCGAGGCACCTGCCTCCGTCGAGCCGGCGACTGCCGAAGGCGAAGCTGCCGCTCCCCAGGCAGCCGCGGAAGAGGGTGCCGAGGCTGCCGAAGCCAAGCCGGTTCTCCTCTGGCGTCCGGGCACCCGCCAGGACAATCAGCGCCAGGGTGGCCGTCACCAGGGCGATCAGCGCCGTGGCGGTCCGCGCCAGGGGCAAGGCCAAGGCCAGGGCGAGGGACGCGAAGGCGGCCGCAAGGCCGGCGCACCGGCCCGCGGCAAGCGGCACGACGGCAAGCCCGAGGGTGGCCAGCGGCAGGATCGCCATGATCGTCACGATCGCGGCGGCAAGCCGAACGCGGCCAAGTTCGAGGCGCGCCCGCCGCGCAAGGAGAAGCCGATCGATCCGGATTCGCCCTTTGCCAAGCTTGCCGCTCTCAAGGAGCAGATGAAGAAGTAGGAACGCCATGGAGAAACAGTCTGCGTCCAACCCGGCATCGCGCCAGCGTCTCGACAAATGGCTGTTCTTCACGCGCCTGTTGAAGTCCCGCTCGCTCGCCCAAAAGGCGATCGAGGCGGGGCACGTCACTGTCAATGACGAACGGGTCAAGCAGTCCTCCTTCCAGGTGAAGGCGGGCGATGTGCTCGCTGTGTCGCTCGAGCGGCGCGACGTGATCGTGCGTGTGCTTCTGCCCGGCGAACGACGCGGCCCTTTCGATGAGGCGCGGCTGCTCTACGAGGACCTGACGCCGGCGGAGCCGCGGGAAAAGCTCTCGGCTTTTGACCTCGCGACGCGTGAGCCGGGGGCGGGGCGACCCACCAAGAAAGAGCGGCGCGAAACCGACCGGTTGAAGCCCGGTTTCAATCCGCTCGACGATTAGAAAACTCTGCCTTCAGCGCGGCGTTTTGCGCATTGAATATTCTTGCAAAGGGTCCATAAAGCCTTTACCTGACAACCCACGTTGAGTGCATCGGTCTTGCTTCGGCAGCTATGCGCGCCGGACATTCCTAGCATGCGCGGACATGAGCATCACCATTGATTGCGGTCCGCCATCAAACGTGAGCATTGGCTGGAGTACCTCATGACGTATGTCGTGACCGACAATTGCATTCGCTGCAAGTACATGGATTGCGTTGAAGTCTGCCCGGTGGACTGCTTCTACGAAGGCGAGAATTTTCTCGTCATTCATCCCGATGAATGCATCGATTGCGGCGTCTGCGAGCCGGAATGTCCTGCCGAGGCCATCAAGCCAGACACCGAGCCGGGCCTCGATATGTGGTTGAAAGTGAACGCTGATTTTGCCACCAAGTGGCCGAACGTCACCATCAAGCGCGACGCGATGCCGGAAGCCAAGGAAATGGACGGGGTCGAAGGCAAGTACGAGAAGTACTTCTCTGCCGAACCCGGCCAGGGCGACTGAGGCGCTCGGCCTCGGTCCGTGCGCCGAGGCTGGCGAGACGATAATGACCCCGGCGTCAAATCTGGGGAAAATCAGGCTCCGCCCTCGCATCTGCGAGAATGGCGGCTTGATGGCTGCCATGCAGCAAATTATTGATTTCCGCAGTTTTTTGTGATAGGGTCCTTCTACTGATCCACAGAGGGTGTTTTTGCGCGCCCGAAAACCTCACGAAAGCAAACGATCTCCACAGCGCGGTTTTTCCAGATACGCACCGTTGCGTCTCTCTATTGTGACCGCGTTTGATGGGATTGTTTGGGTTCCTTTGGACGGACCAGGATGGACCCACCCGGCGGTATCCCCGTCTATCCCGGGCCTCACTGACCCGGCCCCGGCCAAGAATGGCCGGGTGCGAAACAGGGAGTTTTTGAAACGAATGACGACCCAGCAGAAAAAATCTTCGACACGCCACGGCTTCAAGACCGGTGAATCGATTGTCTATCCGGCCCATGGCGTCGGACAGATCGTCGCTATCGAGGAGCAGGAAGTTGCCGGCATGAAGCTTGAGCTTTTTGTCATCGATTTCGAAAAGGACAAGATGCGCCTGAAGGTGCCGGTCGCCAAGGCCGTCAGCATCGGCATGCGCAAGCTCTCGGAGACCGATTTCGTCGATCGCGCGTTGAAGGTTGTGCAGGGCAAGGCTCGCGTCAAGCGGACCATGTGGTCGCGCCGCGCACAGGAATACGATGCCAAGATCAATTCCGGCGATCTGATCTCGATCGCAGAAGTCGTGCGCGACCTCTACCGCGCAGAAAACCAGCCGGAGCAGTCCTATTCCGAACGCCAGCTCTATGAAGCTGCCCTCGACCGCATGGCGCGCGAAATCGCGGCCGTGAACAAGATGTCCGAGACCGAGGCTGTTCGCCTGGTCGAAGCCAATCTTAACAAGGGTCCGAAGCGCGGCAAGGCGATCGAAGAAGACGACGCCCAGGACGAGGCAGCTTAAAGAGCGCCAGTCCCATACCATCACGACAAGACAAAGCCCGGCCATCGCGCCGGGCTTTTTCGTTTGCACCATTCCTGCTTGCAGCTTTTTCGTCGGGGCGAGGGAACTTTTCTCGCCGGCGCGCATTTATCAAAGCCGGCAGGGATGCGCCGCCTTCCTGCCGGGGCGATCTGGGTGCTCTGATCTTCTGTCAGAATTCAGCTTCGTAGTTTGGAAGTAGGGCGCTGCACCGGTTCTTCAAGCTTCGGTGTCGTCGCACCAGCCGCCGTCGGCGTCGGTCGGGTCCTTCCGTCCGGCCCTTGGACTTCACCCGTTAGCGGCGTCCAGGCGCCCGCCATGGAGCGATCGATGAGGACTCTCACAGCAGACAGGCGCATGATCAAGATTGCGATGGAGGCGCCTTATCTCGAGCGTGAAGAAGAACACGCCCTGGCCACGGCCTGGCGAAACGATCACGATCAGGACGCCCGCAACAAGATCGCCATGTCGCATATGCGGCTGGTCATTTCCATGGCGGCAAAATTCCGCAATTTCGGCCTGCCGATGGGCGATCTCGTTCAGGAGGGGCATATAGGCCTGCTCGAAGCCGCCGCGCGCTTCGAGCCCAGCCGTGAAGTGCGCTTCTCGACCTACGCGACCTGGTGGATCCGTGCCTCGATGCAGGACTACGTTCTGCGCAATTGGTCGATCGTTCGTGGCGGCACCAGTTCGGCGCAGAAGGCGCTGTTCTTCAATCTTCGCCGGCTGCGCGCGCGGCTTGCCCAAGGCGATCGTCAGCTCACATCGCAGGCTATGCATGAGGAAATTGCCGCCGCACTCGGGGTCAGCATTGCCGACGTCCAGACCATGGATGCCCGCCTTTCCGGCAGCGACACCTCGCTGCAGGCACCGGTCGGTGGGGCGGATTCCGATGGGGGAGAGCGCCTCGACTTTCTCGCAAGCGACGCGCCGCTGCCTGACGAACAGGTGAGCGACATGATCGACGGCGAGCGTGCCCGCATCTGGCTGCACGACGCCATGGGTGCGCTGACCGAGCGCGAGATGCGGATCATCCGCGCACGACGTCTGTCAGAGGAAGGCGCAACGCTGGAGGAGCTCGGGCTCGACCTCGGCATCTCCAAGGAGCGGGTCCGCCAGATCGAGACGCGGGCGCTTGAAAAGCTCAGGGCGGCGCTGGCAACCAAGGCTCCGGCGCTGACATCGGTCGTGCACTGAAGCATTTTCGGGAGACGTGCCTACAGCGCCGCGCGTCTTATTAGACGCGCTAAGGTCGCTGTAGCACTTTGAATTGCTGCATGTTTTTATCCTTAAATCGAATAGGATTTAAGGAAACATGCAGTGGGTGGCCATCCCGTCCATAGGACGGGTGAACACGTGATGACGCAGTTGCACGTTCGCGCCGGAAACCTCAACGCGTCAAACGCGCGTCGGGCACGGCAAGCGATTTCGCATCTTTGACACGAAGACATAAGACGGCGTCGGACTGAATGGTGCGGCGCCGTTGGCGTTTATTCGGAAATGATCTTCACCCGGTCGCCCGGCTTGATGGTCGAGGTCACCTGCATGGCGTTGATCAGCCGGAACAGATCGAGCTTGCGGTCGGTACCCATCATCCGGGCCGACAGCATGGCGATCGTCTCTCCGGGCTTGACCACGGCGACGCGGATGCGCAGCGGCTTCAGCGACTGTGCTTCGGCCGGCGTCATCTTGCGGAACGTTGCGCGCAGCTGGTTTGCCGTCGGCTCCAGCGCGCGCGACCCTTTTGGAACGGCAGTCAGGAAGCGGTAGATGCGGTTGTCGATGCGCACGACCGTGACGTCGAAGTCCCAGCGATCGGCAGACGCGCGGGCCGTTGCGGCCTCAAGACCGTTGACGCTGATCGGACGGATGGTATCGGGCTGCAGGCCGGTCACCCAGCCGCTGGCGATGTAATCCGTCAGGCTCTTGCGGGCCGTATCGGCGATGCCGTCGAAACGGATCGCCACGTCGCCGGGGCCGGTTGCCAGGACCGCTTCTGCCTTGTTGTCGATCTGGAAGCCGGTCGGCACGTCGAAACGAATGCCGAGCTGGCCATGCATGAAGGTCTGGCCGCGGACATAGCCTTCCTGCGGGCTGTCGCCATAGAGCAGGCCGTCGATGCCGGCGAGATAATAGTCGCGCCCGCGGTCGCCGCTGGTGCCCTCGGCGCCAAACGCGCGCGCGTGCCGGCGCGCGAGATCGACGCGCTGCGGGGCATTCGGGTGGCTCGATAGGAAGTCGAGGCTCTGGTCTGCTTCCGGATCGACCGCGGAGAAGCGGCTGTAGGCGGCCATGGAATCGAGGAAGCGTGCCGCCGCATAGGGGTCGTAACCGGCCTCGCCCAGCATGCGCACGCCGATGACGTCAGCCTGGAGCTCCTGGTTGCGGGAGAAGGCGGCCAGACGCAGCTTGCCGCGCGCCAGTGCCTGCTTGCCGGCGAGATCCGAGGACAGCACCTCGGAGACGACGCGGCTGGCGATGACTTCCGCCTCTTCGCGCTGCTGGCGCTCGATGCCATGGTTGGCGGTGACGTGCGCCATTTCATGCGACAGCACGGCCGCAACCTCGGACGCGTCATTGGCAAGCGCAAGCAGGCCGCGGGTGACATAGAGATAGCCGCCGGGCAGCGCAAAGGCGTTGATCGCCGGGGAATTGAGAATGGTGATGCGGTAGGACTGCTGCGGGTTTTCCGAGACGGCCGTCAGGGCGCCGGCGATGCGGGCGACCAGCCGCTCCGTCTTTGCGTCCTTGTACTCCCCGCCGTAGCTCGCGACGATGCGCGGGTGTTCGCGCGCGCCGAGCTGGGCACGGGGGTCGTTCTTCTGGACTTCGTCGACGATCTGCGGATTGGAGGACGGCGATACGGTCGGCTCGTAGGTCTGCTCGATCACCGACTGGCAGGCGGAAAGCAGCGTCGTCGCAAGCAATGCAACCACAGCACGTGTCCGGAGGCCTCCGCGCTTGGGCGGGAACCGGTCGTTTCTGACTGTATGACTTTCCATGCCTCAGCCCGTTTCCCGTCCAACGCCACCCCACAACAGGGACTCGGGCGGCGTTGAAAGTCTTACTTTTTCAGCCGGATACGTCCGATCCGGGAAGAGTATTCCAGCCCTGGTCTTGCTGTATCTGATTTCAGCGCCACCTGCCTAGTTTACCCCGGTAGAAATAGTTGCCCCGTGGTATCACGGCAACGGATACGCGAATATTCGTGACGCTCCGGCCGGACAATCCGCGCGTCGCATGGCGCGGCGGTCAAATTGTGGCGGAGTACCACGCGCGCTAGAGCATTTCCGGTTTAGACGACGTCGCGGAAACGCTCTATCTGCCTGTTTCCACGCATTTCCTGACGGAAAACCGCTTCGCACTTTTCCTGGAAATGCTCCAAGATTCCACGTCGCATCACGCGTTGCCGAGAAAGCGGTTGATGGACGCCATATCGCGCCGTTCGAGAAAGCGCTCGACCGGGTCATGGGCGATGATACGCCCCTGGTCCAGAAAAAGCACGCTATCGGCCAGCGCCCTCACGTCATCGGGATGGTGCGTGATCATCAGGATCGTGTTGTTTTCCTGATCATGCAGGTCTTGCAGCAGTGCCCGCATACCGGCCCTCATGCCGGGATCGAGAGCGGCAAAAGGCTCATCCAGCAGCAGCAGCGGGCGATGTCGCACCAAGGCGCGCGCCAACGCCACACGCTGTCGTTCGCCGCCGGACAGCGTCGGCGGCAGGCGCTTGCCGAAGCTGTCGAGCCCGACGCGGCCGAGGGCATCGTCTATCCGTGCGCGATCAGCGACCGACAGGCGAAGCGAGGGGCTGATGCCGAAGCCGACATTGGTCGCGACGTCGAGATGTGCAAACAGGTTGTTGTCCTGAAAGATCACGGAGACGGGTCGTTCTGCCGGCGCCTGTCCCGACATCGTCTTGCCGAGAATGCGAACCTCGCCCCGGTCCGGCTCCTCGAAACCGGCGATGACATGAAAGAGGGTCGACTTTCCCGACCCGGAGGCCCCGGCAACTGCGACGATGCCACCTGGCTGAATGGCGCAATCGAAGTGCAGTGCGGTGGTGTCGTAACGAACGTCGACGCCAACAAGTTCTACCGCCGCCTGGGAATTCATGCGTTTCGTCCTTCCGGCACTCGCCTGTCGCCGGCCGTGCCGAGCATGGTGAAGATCAGGCAGATGAGGCCGAGGAAGAGCGCCAGACCGGCTGCATCCGCGGTGCGATAGCTGCCCATCCGGCTGTAGAGCAGCCATGGAAGCGTGACCATGTCCTGCGAACCGAACAGCGCCACTGCACCAAGGTCGCCGAGCGACAGCGCCATGGCGAAGGAGAACGCCATCAGCAACGGTTTCCGGAGCGGCGGCAAGTCGATCCATCGCAGGCGATGGAAGCCGCGGATGCCGAGGCTTGCTGTCAGTCGGTCGGTGCGTGCGGCATGTGTTGCCATCGCCGGTGCCAGGATCCGGTGCACGAACGGCAGCGCCATCAATGCGTTGATGGCGACGACGATGGCGGGGGCGAAACGGGCGACATCGCCGAAGGGGCGCAGGAGCAGAAACCATCCCGCACCGAGCACGACCGGCGGCACCAGCAGCACCAGCGACGTGCTGGCGGTGACAGTGCCCGCAAATGCCCTGGCCAAGGTCGGGGCGTGGCGACGCGCCACGACGATGCCGGCGGCGCGGATCATCGCGGCGGCCATGGTGACGCAAAAGAATGCCGAGAGGACGGCGATGACAATGCTGGTGACGAGAGCACGATGCACGGTCGGGTCGCCGGCAAGCTTCACCAGATCCGCACGCAGGCCGGAACCGACGACGGCGATCAGCGGTGCGCCGATGAAGAGCAGCGAGAACAGGATCCAGCCGGCGTCGGACGTCCGGGAGAGGCCGGTTCCTGCATCATAGCGTCTGGAGATTTTGCCCGCGGTTGCGCTTTGTGCAGGTTCGGTCGCGACACGCGTTAGAGCCAGGAGCAGGGCTCCGGTCATGACGATCTGTAGGGCGGACAGGGCGATCGCCCGCGGCGGGTCGAAATCGAAGCGCAGCGCCTGGTAGATCGCGACCTCGATGGTGCTGGCGGCAGGCCCGCCGCCGAGCGTCAGCACCAGCGTGAAGCTGGTGGCGCAGAGCATGAAGACGAGGCCGGCAGCACCTGGCAGCAATCCCCGAAGGACCGGCCACTCGACAAAGCGGAAGAGTGCGGCTGGCGGCATGCCGAGATTGGCGGCGGTTCTCCAGTATTCCGAAGGGATGCGCTCGAGCCCGGCGAGAAAGAGACGTGCGATAAGCGGCATGTTGAAGAAGACGTGGGCGAGCAGGATGCCGAAAAGGCCGTAGATGCTGATCGGCTGCTGCAGCCCGAGGCCGGCGAGGGCGGTGTTGAGCGCGCCCTGCCGGCCCCAGATCTCGATCAGCCCGAGCGCGCCGACAAGCACGGGCAGGCCGAGCGGCAGGGCCATCACCCGCAGAACCCAGACGCGGCCGGGAAAGCTCGGCCGGCGCGCAAGCGCCCGTGCGATCGGGATGGCAAGAACAACGGAAAGCAGCGTCGAAAGGCTCGCCTGCAGCAAGGTGAAGCGCGTTACCCGCCAGATATAGGCATCGAACAGCACGCTGTTGCCGAAGTCACCGCTCTGGAGCAAAAGGGCTGCAATCGCCAGGCCGACAAACAGCAGGATACCGCCGAGACTTAAAGTCCCGGCGGTCATCGTGATGCGATTTTCGGCAGGCGCGAACAAATGCGCCTCAGTTCTTGCTAATGGCGGCCAGCCATTCGTCGATCCAGGCCTTGCGGTTCGCCGCCACCTCTTCCGACGGCAGCAGGAAAGTCTTCTCCGGATTGACCAGCTTGCTAAAAGCCTCCGGCAGCGGCTCCTTGGTCGCCGCGACCGGCATCATCCAGTTGGTCGTCGGAATGATCGACTGGAACTCCGGGCCGGTCATGAAGGCGAGAAACTGCTTGGCAAGCTCCGGCTCCTTGGCGCTCTTGGTCATGCCGGCAACTTCGATCTGGATGTAGTGACCTTCCGAGAATTCGGCCGCCTGGTAGCGGTCGGTGTTTTCCGCCACCATGTGGTAGGCGGGCGACGTGGTGTAGGAAAGCACCATCGGCGCTTCGCCCTTGGTGAAGAGGCCATAGGCTTCCGACCAGCCCGGCGTTACGGTCAGTACCCTGTCCTTGAGCTTGGCCCAGGCGGCGCCGGCTTCGTCGCCATAGACGGCCTTGACCCAGAGAAGCAGACCGAGGCCCGGCGTCGAGGTGCGCGGATCCTCGATGACGATCTTCTGAGAGGCGTCGCCTTCGACCAGTTCCTTCAGGCTCTTCGGCGGCGTCTTCAAGGTCTGGGTGTCGTAGACGACGGCGAAATGGCCGTAGTCATAGGGAAGGAAGGTGTCGTCGGTGAAGTCGCCGGGTACCTTGACGTTGGCAGGCTCGATGCCGTGCGGCGCGAAGAAGCCGGTGGCCTTGGCCTCGGCGACGAGGTTTGTATCGAGGCCGAGCACGATGTCGGCCTTGGAGGCCGCGCCTTCGAGCTTGAGGCGGGTCAGAAGCTCGACGCCATCGGCGACGCCGACATAGGTGACCTTGCATTCGCAGGTCTTCTCGAAAGCTTCGGCGACCTTGGCACCCGGCCCCCATTCGGTGATGAAGCTTTCATAGGTGTAGACGGTCAGCGTCTTGTCGGCAGCAACGGCATTGGCCGCGAAGACAAGTCCTGCCGTCGCGGCAAGCGCTAGCCGGCTAAGAACCTTGAGTTGCGATGAATTGGACATGGCAGGCACCTCTCCCTAAAAATGATGTTGCATGGGAAAAGGGCGTATCGATCCGATCGCGTCTAATCCCTCCGCCGGTATGAGCCGGATCAGGTTCCGCGGGTTGGCGTTCAACGCCTCTCAGCCTTCGGCCGCCATGCGGTCGGAAGGCACCCCGTTAGAGCGGGTAGAGATTTACCGCCGAGCCGGTTTGATGGCAAGCGAAGTTTGAGGACGGCAAAAGCGCCCGCCCCGCATTTTCGCGCCGCGGCGCATGGGGTAAAATCGTCGGCAGAGTTTGCAGACGCCGAAGGAGCCTGCGATGACTGACATGCTCGTTCGCCTTTATGCACTGCCGGCACAAGCGAGATCACCGCTTGCTGACGGTATCGGCATTCACCGCGCAATGGCACCCGAACGAAGCTTGTTGTTCCCTGGATCGAGCAGACATTTGGCTCCGGCTGGGCGGGCGAGGCGGAGGCGGCCTTCAGATCGACGCCGACGTGCATGCACATCGCGGTGTTCGAGGACCGGATCGTCGGCTTTGCCTGCCACGATGTCACAGCGCTCGGTTTCTTCGGGCCGACGGGCGTCGACGAGGCCATGCGCGGACGGGGATCGGCGAGGCGCTCTTGCGCGTGAGCCTGACGGCGATGCGTGACGCAGGCTACGGTTACGCCATCATCGGCGGCGTCGGCCCGGCCGAATTCTACCGACGCACGGTCGGCGCCATCGAGATCCCCGATTCCAACCCCGGGATCTATGCGGAGATGCTGTTTCCCGATACCTTGCCCGAAGATCACTGACAACGAGGACGCAAAATCGCCGGATCGCGCCCTTGTTCGGTTTTCTTGCTTTTCCTTGCCCGTGCCTTTGCGCTATGGGCTTTGCCATGGCCCGATCCACCTTCACCATTCTGCTCGGCGGTGCACTGACCCCGACCGATCGCCTTGCGCGCCAGCTCGCAGGCAGCCGCTTCGTTGCGGCCGATGGCGGCATGCGGCATGCGCGGGTGCTATCCGTGACCCCCGACGTCTGGGTGGGCGATTTCGATTCGACCGAGGAGGCGCTGCTCGCGGAATTTGCCGATGTCCCGCGCGAGCCCTATCCCGCCGCCAAGGCTGCGACCGATGGCGAAATCGCTGTCGAGGCGGCGCTGTCGCGTGGCGCCGAAGCCTTGATCTTTGCCGGCGCGCTCGGAGGATCACGCAGCGACCATGCCTTCCTGCACCTGCTTCAGGCTGCTTCGCTGGCCGAACGTGGGTTGCCGGTGTTCATGACCTCGGGTGAGGAGGAGGCCTATCCGCTGCTTGCAGGCGAGATCGAAATCGATCTGCCGAAGGGCAGCCTATTCTCGATCCTCGGACTGACCGATCTCATCGGGCTTACGATCGTCAACGCGCGTTATCCGCTCACCGATTTCACGTTGCCGTTCGGGTCTTCGCGCACCGTTTCCAATGTCGCGGAGGGTCCCCTTCGCATTTCCCTCGACACCGGCCGGGCGATCGTTCTCGCCCGCCCCTATGACCTTTCCGGAGCCTGAGCCTTGGCGCCTCCCATTCTGAAACTCGACGATATCTTCCTGACCTTCGGTGGCACGCCGCTTCTGGCCGGCGCCAACCTGCAGGTGGAGCCGGGGGATCGCATCTGCCTTGTCGGGCGCAACGGTTCCGGCAAATCGACGCTGATGAAGATCGCCGCCGGTCTTGCCGAAGCGCAATCGGGCGAGGTCTTCCGCCATCCGTCCTCGACCGTTCGCTACCTGCCCCAGGCACCGGATTTCGAAGGCTACGACACGGTGCAGGCCTATGCCGAGTCGGGCCTTGGCCCAAGCGACGACCCGTATCGCGTCGCTTACCTACTGCAGCACCTGGGTCTGACCGGCGAAGAAGACCCGGCACGCCTTTCCGGCGGCGAGGCGCGCCGCGCAGCGCTTGCCCGGGTGATGGCGCCGGAGCCGGATATCCTGCTGCTCGACGAGCCGACCAACCATCTCGATCTGCCGACGATCGAATGGCTCGAAGACGAGCTGACCCGCAGCCGTTCGGCCCTGGTGCTGATCTCGCACGACCGGCGCTTCCTCGAAAAGGTCTCGAACGCGACGGTCTGGCTCGATCGCGGCCAATCCCGCCGGCTCGACCGCGGCTTCGGCCATTTCGAGGCCTGGCGCGACGAGGTGCTGGAGGCGGAAGAGCTGGAGCAGCACAAGCTCGGCAAGGCGATCGAGCGCGAGGAGCATTGGCTGCGCTACGGCGTTACCGCCCGGCGCAAGCGCAACATGCGTCGTCTCGGCGAATTGCAGGACATGCGCTCGCGCCATCGCGGCCACAAGGGGCCGCAGGGCTCCGTTCAGGCGGCGGCTTCCGACGCCAAGGAATCGGGCAAGCTGGTGATCGAGGCGGAGAAGATCACCAAGGCTTACGGCGAGCGGACGATCGTTGCGCCGTTTTCCATTCGCGTGCACCGTGGCGACCGGATCGGCCTTGTCGGCCCGAACGGTGCCGGCAAGACGACGCTTTTGAAGATGCTGACCGGGCAGATCGAGCCGGATACCGGCACGGTGAAACTCGGCACCAATCTTGAGATGGCGACGCTCGACCAGAAGCGCGAGGATCTCAACCTCGACGATACGCTGGCCCACTACCTGACCGACGGCCGGGGCGAGAGCCTGATTGTCAACGGCGAGCAGCGCCATGTCACCGGCTACATGAAGGACTTCCTGTTCCAGCCGGAGCAGGCGCGCACCCCGATCCGCGAACTGTCGGGCGGTGAGCGCGCCCGGCTGATGCTGGCACGCATTCTCGCCCGCGCCACCAACCTGCTGATCCTCGACGAGCCGACCAACGATCTCGACATCGAGACGCTGGACTTGCTTCAGGAGGTCGTCGCCGGCTTTGCCGGAACCGTCATCCTCGTCAGCCACGACCGCGACTTCCTCGACCGCACCGTGAGCTCGACCATCGCGCCGGCCAATCCCGAAGCGCCTGACGGCCGCTGGATCGAATATGCCGGCGGCTACACCGACATGATGGCGCAGCGCAAGGGCGCGATCGAAGAGCGGCGCAAGACGGAGAAGGCGGAAAAGGCCAAGGTGGCCGATGCCGCTGCCCCCGCAGCCGAGGCACCGAAGGCCAAGGGCAAGCTCTCCTACAAGCAGAAGTTTGCACTCGAAAACCTGCCGAAGGAAATCGCCAAGGCGGAGGCGGAGGCAGCCAAGCGCGAGGAGCGGATGGCCGACCCCAACCTCTTTGCCAAGGACCCGAATACGTTTGCGAAACTGGCGAAGGAGCTGGAAAAGCTTCGCGGCGATCTCGCCCGCATGGAAGAGGAATGGCTGGAACTGGAGATGCTGCGCGAGGAGCTCGAGGGCTGAGCCTCGCCGCTCCCGCGTTGAAAGTTGGCAAGGGGTATGATAAGGAAAACTTATTATATCTCTCGTGAACGATCCTGATGCCGACAAAACTCGAATCCGAAACCATCGGCATGTTGCTGACCGATGTCTCCCGCCTTCTGCGTGGCGCTTTTGACCGCAAGGTCAACGCCATGGATCTCGGCATCACGCCCGGTGAAGCGCGCACGCTGATCCAGGTGGCGCTGACCGAGGGCATCAAGCAGGCGGAAATCGCCACGCGCATGGGCATCGAGCCGATGACGCTGTCGGCCTATCTCGACCGGCTGGAGGCGATGGAGCTGGTTGCCCGTCTGCCCGACCCGGCCGACCGCCGCGCCAAGAACGTCGTCATCACCGACAAGGCCGATCCGCTGCTCGCCGAGCTGATGGCGGGGCTGCGCGAGATGATGAATGCCTATACGGAAGGGCTCGACGAGGCGACGCGCGACATGCTCTGCGCCAACCTGCGTATCCTGCGCGAAAATTTGCGCGGCCTCGATCCGTGCGTCGCCGGCAAGGAGAAGGGTGCAAAGCCATGACGCGCCGCATGAGCGAACGGCGCACCAGCATCATCGGCGCCTTCCTTGTCGCGCTCGGCCCCGTTTCCATGGCGCTCTATACACCGGCAATGCCCGAACTGGTCCGCGCCTTCTCCTCCAGCGAGGCGGCGATCAAGATGACGCTGTCGCTCTACTTCGCAGGCTTCGCCTTCGCACAGCTGGTTTCGGGCACGCTCTCCGACGTCATCGGCCGCCGGCGCACGACGCTGATCTTCATGACCATCTACCTCGCCGGCAGCCTGATGGCAGCCTTTGCCCCATCGGTCGCGGTCCTGCTCGCCGGGCGCCTGGTGCAGGGCATCGGCGCCTCCGTCGGCATGACGGTTGCGCGCGCCATCGTGCGCGACCAGTTCACCGGCCTTCAGGCGGCGCGGATCATGAACATGATCGGCATGATGCTGGCCATCGGGCCGGCGGTGTCGCCGACGCTCGGCGGCCTGGCGCTTGGCCTCTTCGGCTGGCAGTCTATCTTCTTCCTGATGGTCGGCTTTGCGCTGATGGCCTGCGTTTGCGTGCAGTTCTTCATGGCCGAAACCGCGACGCCCGATCCGGCCAAGGGCCATCTGCGGCCGATCCTTGCCGCCTATCGCGAGCTTCTGACAGATACCCGCTTCGTCTCCTCGACCCTGGTGATTGCCGGCGCCGTCGGCGCGCTCTACGCCCAAGCGACGATGCTGCCCTTCGTCCTGATCGGCACGGTCGGGCTGACGCCGACCGAATTCGGCGTCGGCATGCTGATGCAATCCGGTTTCTTCTTCTCGGGCACGGTCACGGTGCGGCTGTTAATGCGGCGGTTCACGCCGCAGGCGCTGGTGCCGGTCGGTCTTTGTTTCATCGCGCTCGGCAGTGTGGCGCTCGCCTACACCATGCACGCGCTCGAACCGAGCTTCCTGGCGGTGATGGCGCCGGTCGGCGTCTACGCCTTCGGCATCGCCTTCGTCATGCCCTACATGATGACGGCGGCCATGGCGCCTTTCCCGCATATCGCCGGTACGGCGTCGGCGATGATGGGCTTCATCCAGATGGGCGCCGGCCTTCTCGGCGGCGCCTTGGCGGCCGTTGTCGGCGTGCCGGTGCTGGCGCTCGGCACGATCATTCCGAGCTTCGGCCTTCTCTGCGTGTTCAGCTATCTCTGGTATCGCCGCACCGTTCGCCTGACGCCATTGGCGGCGCCAGTCGATGGCACGCAGCCCCTGCCGGAAGCGGCTGAATAAGACGAAACGAAAAAGCCTCCGCGACCCGGGTCGCGGAGGCTTTTTCTTGTCAGGTGCTTGCCGCTTTTAACGGTTGCGTGCAGCCAGCGTGCGCAGGCGCAGCGCATTCAGCTTGATGAAGCCGGCAGCATCCTTCTGGTCGTAGGCGCCCTGGTCGTCTTCGAAGGTGACCAGCTTGTCGGAATAGAGCGACTTCGGGCTTTCGCGGCCGGTGACCATGACATTGCCCTTGTAGAGCTTCAGCGTCACTTCGCCTTCGACATGCTCCTGGCTCCTGTCGATCGCCGCCTGCAGCATCTCGCGCTCCGGCGAGAACCAGAAGCCGTAATAGATCAGCTCGGCGTAGCGCGGCATCAGCTCGTCCTTGAGGTGGGCGGCGCCACGGTCGAGCGTGATCGATTCGATCGCGCGGTGTGCCGACAGCAGGATGGTGCCGCCGGGGGTCTCGTAGACGCCGCGCGACTTCATGCCGACGAAGCGGTTTTCGACGAGGTCGAGCCGGCCGATGCCATTGTCGCGGCCGTAGTCGTTGAGCTTTGCCAGCAGGTTTGCCGGCGAAAGGCGCACGCCGTTGATCGAGACGGCGTCGCCGCGCTCGAAACCGACCTTGATGACGGTTGCCTTGTCGGGAGCCGCTTCCGGCGAGATCGTGCGCATGTGCACGTATTCCGGGGCTTCCTGCGACGGATCTTCCAGAACCTTGCCCTCGGAGGAGGAGTGCAAGAGGTTGGCGTCGACAGAGAAGGGAGCCTCGCCCTTCTTGTCCTTGGCGACCGGGATCTGGTGCTTCTCGGCGAATTCGAGCAGGTCGGTGCGGCTCTTGAACGACCAGTCGCGCCATGGAGCGATGATCTTGATGTCGGGGTTGAGCGCGTATGCCGACAGCTCGAAGCGAACCTGGTCGTTGCCCTTGCCGGTGGCGCCGTGGGCGATCGCGTCAGCGCCGGTCTTCTTGGCGATGTCGATCAGGTGTTTGGAAATCAGCGGACGCGCGATGGAGGTGCCGAGCAGGTAGACGCCCTCATAGACGGCGTTGGCGCGAAACATCGGGAAGACGAAATCGCGCACGAACTCTTCGCGCACATCCTCGATGTAGATTTCCTTGATGCCGAGCATCTCGGCCTTCTTGCGCGCCGGCTCCAGTTCTTCGCCCTGGCCGAGGTCTGCCGTAAACGTCACAACTTCGGCGCCGAGTTCGGTCTGCAGCCACTTCAGGATGATCGAGGTGTCGAGACCGCCCGAATAGGCGAGAACGACCTTTTTCACGTCTTTATGCGATGCCATGGTTTCCGTCCGTCTGGTCTTGGAAGAGGGCGGCGTGCCGCCTTGGAAATTCTGCGGCACTTTATCCGGAACACGCCTGGATACAAGCGGAAGAACGCTGCGACACCCAAATCCGCTGGCAAAAGCCGACGCACCGGAATAGACGAGGTCACCGAGTGTTCCAGGAATCGCGCACATGGACTTCCTTCCCAGCCTGCCCACGCTGTTCGGCTTTGCTGCCGCCACGCTGCTGCTTGCGGCAACGCCGGGGCCGGACATGACGCTTTCGATCAGCCGCGCGCTGTCGCAAGGCAAGAAGGCCGCCCTATTCGTGGTGCTCGGGACGAGCTTCGGCATCGTCGTTCACACCCTACTGGTCGCCTTCGGCATCTCGGCGCTGATCACGGCCTCGCCTGCTGCGTTCATGGTGCTGAAGACCGGAGGTGCCGCCTATCTGCTCTGGCTTGCGGTTCAGGCGATCCGCCACGGATCGACGCTTTCGGTCAAGACCGTCGAAGGTTCCGGCGGTACGGCTCTTTCCAACGTCTCGTCGGGCTTCTGGGTAAACCTGCTCAACCCCAAGGTCATCATCTTTTTCATGACTTTCCTGCCGCAGTTCGTCAGCGCCAACGATGCATCGGTGACGGGCAAGCTTCTGTTCCTCGGCGCGATGTTCATCGTCATCGGCATGCCTGTAAACATGCTGGTGGTATTTACCGCCGACTGGCTGTCCTCCTGGCTGCAGCGCAACAAGGGGTTCATGCGGGCGCTCGACTACAGTTTTGCCGGCGTCTTCCCTGTCTTTGCGGTGAAGATCTTCATGACGACGGCGCGATAGGGCGTCTTCGGAGGGTTTCGCCCCTCATCTGCCTGCCGGCATCTTCTCCCCGCATGTGGGGAGAAGAGCACGTGCTGCATCGTTCGGCGGCAACGGCGATCGCCGGAGCAGCATGGGGAGACGTGTGAAACGGTAGATGGCACTTCACGCCGTTTGCCGGAGAACGGCTGAGAGATTGCCACTTGTCTCTTCTCCCCGTCTTTACGGGGAGAAGATGCCGGCAGGCAGATGAGGGGCAAGCTCTGATCGCCCCGTAAGCGACGGGGTCAGCCGATGAGCAGCGCGTCGTCGTCGAGCGTCTGGCCGCGGATGCGGCGGAACATGGCGATGAGGTCCTCGACCTGCAATTCCTTGCGGCTGTCGCCGGCAACGTCGAGCACGATCTCGCCGCCATGCAGCATGACGGTGCGATGGCCATAGTCGAGCGCCTGGCGCATCGAGTGGGTAACCATCATCGTCGTCAGCCTGCGCTCGGAAACGATCTTCTGGGTGAGGTTCATAACGAACTCGGCCATCCCGGGATCAAGGGCGGCGGTATGTTCGTCGAGCAGCAGCACTTCGGAGCCGGCAAGTGTCGCCATGACCAGCGAGACCGCCTGGCGCTGGCCGCCCGAAAGCAGGTCCATGCGGTCGCCCATGCGGTTTTCGAGGCCGAGATTAAGCTCGGCGATGCGCTCGCGGAAATGTTCGCGGCGCTTCGGCCCGAGCGCTGCCATCAGGCCACGCTTCTCGCCGCGCTTGGCGGCGAGCGCCAGGTTCTCTTCGATCGAAAGCGCACCGCAGCTACCGGTCAGCGGATCCTGAAACACGCGGGCGACAAGGCCGGCGCGAGCGGCGGTGCCCTTGCGGGTCACATCGGTCTTGCCGATCGTCACCTGGCCCGCACTCGGCAGCACGTCGCCGGCGAGAACGCCGAGCAACGTCGATTTGCCGGCGCCATTGGAGCCGATGACGGTGACGAAGGAGCCCTGCTCGATTGTGAGGTCGACGCCGTTCAGCGCCTGCTTCTGCAGCGGCGTTCCCTTGCCGAAGACGACCTGGATGTTCTTGACGCTGATCATGCCGCACCTCCGCGACGAAGTCGGGGAAGGATGAGGGCGAAGGTGACGAGCACGGCGGTCACGAAATTGAGATCGGAGGCCTGCAAGCCGAGCATGTCGGTCGACAGCGCCAGCTGGATGGCGATGCGATAGAGGATCGAGCCGAGCACGCAGCCGATCAGCGCGATCAGGATGCCGCGGGCGCCGAGCAGCGTCTCGCCGATAATGACGGCTGCAAGGCCGACGACGATGGTACCGACCCCGGAAGTGACGTCGGCAAAGCCGTTGGTCTGGGCAAAGAGCGCGCCGCCGAAGGCAACGAGCGCGTTCGAGATCGCCATACCGAGATAGATCTGCCGGTTGGTGTCGACCCCTTGCGCACGGGCCATGCGCGCATTGGCGCCGGTTGCCCGCATCGCAAGACCCGCATCGCTTTCGAGGAAGCGCCAGACGACGATGACGGCAACGAGCACCAGGATGCCGATGAACAGCGGGCGAACGTAGAAATCACGAAGCCCCAGGCCAAAGAACGGCGAGAGCATGGTGTCGGCGTTGATCAGCGCGACGTTGGGTTTGCCCATCACGCGCAGATTGACCGAGAACAGCGCGATCATCGTCAGGATCGAGGCCAGCAGATTGAGGATCTTGAAGCGCACGTTGAGCATCGCCGTGACGATGCCGGCGGCGGCACCCGCCACCATGGCGACACAGGCCGCGATCCACGGGTTGACGCCGGCGATGATCAGCACCGCGGTCACCGCGGCGCCGAGCGGGAACGAACCGTCGACCGTCAGGTCAGGGAAGTCGAGAACCCGGAATGCGAGAAAGACGCCGACGGCGACAAAGGCGTAGACCAGCCCCAGTTCGACGGCTCCCCAGAAAGCGATTTGACTCAAACCCCCGACCCTCTTTTTTTGCCGCGCGCCTTAAGCTTGTTCTATCAGCGCGGCGTCTCCGGTTGGCCATGACGTCCAGAGATCCGGCGTCGGCGCAGCTTCAAACTGTCAGAGCGCATCTTGCGTGCCCCGAGGGAAACGCCGTGCTCCAATAACGAACCGCCCTCGTATGGAACGAGGGCGGCCAAAACGCAATAAACTTGAACCTGAAAAGGCTCAAAGCCTTATTCGACAACGCGTGTAGCGCGCTTGACGACACTTTCCGGAAGGGTGACGCCCATCTTTTCAGCGGCCTTCTTGTTGATCACCAGGTCGGAACCGGCGGCAACCTTGACGGCGATATCACCCGGGTTTTCGCCCTTGAGGATGCGAACGACGATTTCGCCGGTCTGCTTGCCGACATCGTAGTAGTTGAAGCCGAGAGCCGCGAGCGAGCCGCGCGCGACCGAATCCGTGTCAGCGGTGAGGAGCGGCAACTTGGCTTCCTCAGCCACGGCGATCGCACCTTCGAGCGCGGAGATGATCGTGTTATCGGTCGGAACGTAGATCACGTCGGCGCGGCCGACGAGTGCGCGGGCCGCACCCTGGACTTCGGCCGACTTCGTTGCCGCGGATTCGACCACGGTCAGGCCGGCCTTTTCGGCTTCCGTCTTCAAGACTGCCAGAAGCGACACGGAGTTGGCTTCGCCGGAGTTGTAGAGGTAGCCGATCGACTTGGCGTTCGGCAGGATTTCCTTGATCAGCGCGACGTGCTCGGCGACCGGCGACATGTCGGAAAGACCGGTGACGTTGCCGCCCGGCTTGTCCATGTCCTTGACCAGTTGTGCGCCGATCGGGTCGGACACGGCGGTGAAGACCACCGGAATATCGCGCGTCGAGGAAACGACGGCCTGGGCCGACGGGGTCGAGATCGGAACGATGACATTAGGCGCTTCACCGGCGAACTGGCGGGCGATCTGTGCTGCGGTCGCCGGGTTGCCTTGGGCGGACTCGTAGAGGAACTTGAGGTTTTCGCCCTCCTTGTAGCCGGCTGCGGCCAGCGCGTCCTTCACACCGTCGCGTGCGGCATCGAGAGCCGGGTGTTCGACGATCGCGGTTACGGCGACGGTCACCTCATCGGCGCGTGCGGGCAGGGTAAATGCCACCGTGGCGGCAAGGGCGACGAGAAGTGAGCGCATGGGTGTCCTCCTAGATTGATTGCCCGCTTTCTTAGGAAACCGGTGACATGAAATCAATCGATAGGAACTGCATCACCCATCAAAGTTCTTCATCGATCACGACATGCCTGCGGTTGAGATGGTGCGGATCGACACAATCCGAGGGCGTTGCGATCGTCTTTGAGTCGTGAAAGGTGAAATGCGGGCGGAAAACCGCGCCGCACCCACCTGATGGCTCAGTCCTCGCCGTGATTGGCAATCATCATTGCTTCGAAGGCGAGCCGGTCGACCTTGCGCATGCGCTCGGATTCGGACTTCAGCTGGCCGCAGGCGGCCAGGATGTCGCGGCCGCGCGGCGTGCGGATCGGCGAGGCGTAGCCCGCCTGGTTGATGAAATCGGCGAATTTCTCGATCTGCTCCCACTCGGAACACTGGTAGTTGGTGCCCGGCCAAGGGTTGAACGGAATGAGGTTGATCTTCGCCGGCACGCCCTTCAAGAGCTTCACCAGTTCCTTGGCGTCCTCGAGGCTGTCGTTGACGTCCTTGAGCATCACATATTCGAAGGTGATGCGGCGCGCGTTCGACAGGCCCGGATAGGCGCGACAGGCATCCATCAGTTCCTTCAGCGGATATTTCTTGTTGATCGGCACTAGCATGTCGCGCAGGTCGTCGCGCACCGCATGCAGCGAGATCGCCAGCATGACACCGATCTCGTCGCCGGTCCTATAGATCTCGGGCACGATGCCGGAGGTCGAAAGCGTGATGCGGCGCTTGGAGAGCGACAGGCCCTCGCCGTCGGAGGCGATCAACAGGGCGGTCTTGACCTCCTCGAAATTGTAGAGCGGCTCGCCCATGCCCATCATGACGATGTTGGTGATCTTGCGGCCTTCCGCCGGCACGATCGCGCCCTGGGGCGTGTCGCGCTCCGGGAAGTCGCCGAGCCGGTCGCGCGCGAGCAGCAGCTGCGCCAGGATTTCCTCGGCCGTCAGGTTGCGCACCAGCTTCTGCGTGCCGGTGTGACAGAAGGAACAGGTGAGCGTGCAGCCGACCTGGCTGGAGATGCAGAGCGTGCCGCGGCCCTCTTCGGGGATGTAGACCGTTTCGATCTCGACCGGGCGGCCGGCGCCGCGGGCGGGAAAGCGCAGCAGCCACTTGCGGGTGCCGTCGCCCGAGGTCTGCTCCTCGACGATCTCCGGCCGGGCGATGGTGAAATGCTGCTTCAGCATCTCGCGCATGTCCTTCGAGACGTTCAGCATCTCGTCGAAGTCGGAAACACCGCGCACGTAGAGCCAGTGCCAGAGCTGGCTGACGCGCATCTTCACCTGACGCTCGGGAATACCTTTTTCGACCAGGGCCTTGGCCATGTCCTCGCGCAACAGCCCGATCAGCGAAGGCTTCTCGGCCTGCGGTGCGATGCGCGCCTGCGGTGCCTTGACGGTATCCACCCGGTTCAAGATTTCAGTGGCTGCCATGCTCTGGTGTCCTGTCGTACAGAAAACGCCCGTCCGGAGAAGGGTCCGGAGATTGTCCTGATGCTCGAATTGAAATCGGTCGAGCCTTCAAGCGCGGCCAATAGGGCGCGGGGGCTCTTAATTTGCCGGGGCTGTAGCATTGTTTTGCTCAAGAGTCACGCGCAGGCGTCAATCCTGAATGCAAAAAGGCCGGCGTCAGGCGCCGGCCTTGTGTTCTGCCAAAGTGGCGAGAGCCTACTTGCAGGCTTCGATCTGCTTCAGTGCAGCCGAGATGCCCGACAGCGAATAGGCGTAGGTGGTCGTGGTGCCCTTGCGCGACTTGGCGTTGACCGACATCGCCTTGCCGGTCTTCATCGCGGCAACGAGCGCCGGCTCTTCAGCGGCGTTCTCGACCCAGGCAGAGTTGCCCTTGGTGAACATCACGAAGGTGCGGCCGTCGATGACGACGTTGACCTTCGAGTTCTCCTGCAGCGGGTAGCCCATCATGGCCTGCGGCTCGTAGCTGATGTTCTGGCCGGGGCGCTGGGAAACGAGGAAGAAGATGTCGCCGTGGTCGACGCCGGCCGGGCTCTTTTCCTTCGGAACCGACAGGACATAGCAGACCTTGCCGCCGCCGGAATTGTAGGAATAGGCGCCCCAGGCGTTGAACTGCTGGATGCGCGTCGGAGACTGGGCGGCAGCCATGCTGGCGGTTGCCAGAACGAGTGCGATTGCGGTTGCGATCTTTCTTACAAACATGAGGTCCTGCCGCTTTTCTTGCTTTTCGATCACCCGAAACAGGTCAGACGGGCGACGCGTAGTCATGATTTCAATTGTTGTGACTTAATTCAGGTTACCAAACCGTCAACGAGGGCCAAAATCCGCTGGTTTCAGCCCCGAAACGAAGCATTTGTCGCCTTCGCTCCAGCATCCGCAGATCTGCCGTCCGTCAATTTTTTGGAGCGCTCTTCCGGCGTCGAGTGTTCGGCGCCTCGAACAGCTCTTCCGGATCGTTTCCTGCCCCATGCCATTCCAAACAACGCGCGTCTCAACCAAGACGTTTCGATGCGTGTCGTTCCAAAATGTCTATGCCACAAAGAATTGGGCAAGAGTTTGACTTTTGGGCAGGAATACGGCGGACACACGGACGGACCGCATTTTCCGCGGTCATTCCTCGGGATTGTCGGCCAGCGTCTCGTCGGCCTTGAGGTAGTGGGCTTCCTTGATTTGCCCGCTGATGGCGGCAAAGGCGGCAGTCAGAACCGCGACATCATCGGAAAATCCGACGACGGCGAGCACATCGGGAAGGAAGTCGAGCGGCAGCACGAAATAGGCCAGTGCCGCCAGCAGGATGCCGCGCGTGCGCGTCGGCGTCTTCGGGTCGATCGCGCAATAATAGGCAGCCACGAGTTCCCGGCTGAACGGTATCTGCCGGGCGGCGCGGCGAAAGGTCGGCCAGAAGCGTCGCTTGACGCGCTTTTCCCTGCGCTCCTGTTCGGATTCTTCGCCGGGCAGGAGAATTTCACCAATCTTTACGTCGTCCATCGCCTCGCTTCCGATGTTGCAACGCTCAACAATATGGGAAGTGCCAGATCCATTTCAAAATCTATTTCAAATGGTCGGGCATGCGGCCGGCCGCAGCCTTGTCCATTCTGGCAGCCAGCTTGAAGTCCAGTTCGGTGAGGCCGCTGGCGTCGTGCGTCGTGAGCGTCACGTCGACGCGGTTGTAGACGTTGAACCATTCCGGGTGATGATCGAGCTTTTCGGCAACGATCGCCATCTCCGTCATGAAGCCGAAAGCCTCGACGAAATTCTTGAAGCGAAAAGCTTTCCAGATGGAGGCGCCGTCTTCGGCGCGCACCCACCCTTCCATCTTGTGCAAATGCTCGGCGATTGCCGCCTCGTCGAGTTTCTCCGGCCTCATCCGTTCCTCCCTTTCACCGCGTCTGTTCCAAGGCTGTGCCGCCGCGTATAAGTCGGCTGGCCTCTTATCTCCTTGAAATGGATAGCATGAAACCGGTCCGAATTCTTTTTGTTTGTCTCGGCAATATCTGCCGGTCACCTCTGGCTGAAGGCGTGCTGCGCGAGCTCGCGGCGCAAAAGGGTCTGGCGTCACAGATTTCTGTCGATTCTGCCGGTACGGGTGGGTGGCATATCGGCGATCCACCGGACCGCCGGTCGATCGAGGCGGCGCGCCGGCACGGCATCGACATTTCCGGCCTTCGCGGGCGCAAGGTTTCAAAGGCCGACTTTGCGGCGTTCGACCTGATCCTCGGCATGGATGGGGAGAACGTCAAGACGCTTCGCCAGCTCGCGCCGGCGGGGCTTGAAGACAGGATCGATCTGTTTCTGAGCTACGCTTCGGGGCGGGACCAGGACGTTCCTGATCCCTATTATGACGGTCCCGAAGCGTTCAAACGCCTTTACCAGATGTTGGAGGCCGGATGCTCGTCGTTGCTGGAAAGGCTCGAAGAGCGGACTTCGTGAAGCGGAAACACCTCTTCGGTGAGGTAGGGGCCGCCGCCGACGGAATCGCGCGACGACAAAAGCACGAAACGTGAGACGGTGAAGGGTGAGGCCATGAAGTTGCCGCGTCCGGAGAGATATTCGACCACATCCTCGACGCGGCTGGAGCGCAGCCTTGCAAGCGTGACATGCGGCGTGAACTTGCGCGGGTCGGCCGGCAGCCGCAGCCTCTGGCAGATGCGCTCGATTTCGGCCTGCAGCGCGTACATTTCCGGGTGATTGCTGACCCCAGCCCAGACCGAGTGTGGCTTCTTCGAGCCGAAGGCGCCGGTGCCGGTCAGTTGCAGCTGGAATTCCGGTCTTTCGATCCGGTCAAGCTTGTCGATGATCTCGTCTGCGGTGCGCCAGTCGACGTCACCAATGAAGCGCAAGGTGATGTGGTAGTTCTCCACATCGATCCAGCGAGCTCCGGGAAGACCTCCGCGCAGCAATGAAAGACTCATCGCAACATTGCGCGGAATTTCGAGGGCGGTGAATAGTCTCGGCATGGCGAGCTCCCCGAATCTCTTGCAGATGTCTCAGCGAATCACGCATCGAGTCTGCAGGCAACTACTATTTGACGCTTGCGAATATTAACACTCTCTTAACTGTGGATGATTTGTTCACTCCGCCTTTGACAATGTTGCAATGAAACGTTCGACCACGGGCAGCGCCTTATCGACCATCGTGCCGACGCCGTTGCCGTTCGGGTGCATGCCGTCCTCAAGCTTGAGTGCTGCGTCGGTGACAACGCCGTCGAGGAAGAAGGGGTAGAGCTGCAGCCCGTATTTCTCTGCGAGTTCCGGATAGATCGGATTGAACCGGGCGGCATAGTCGGCACCCATGTTCGGCGGCGCCATCATGCCGGCGAGCAGCACGGCGATGCCGCGCTCCTTCAATCGTGAAATCATCGCCTCGATGTTCTTGCGGGTTTCTTCCGGCGGAATGCCGCGCAACGCGTCGTTGGCGCCAAGCTCCAGGATGACACCCTTGGTGCCGTCGGGTATCGACCAGTCGATGCGCGCAAGGCCGCCTGAGCTGGTGTCGCCAGAAACGCCGGCGTTCGCCACCGTGACATCGAGGCCCTTTTGCTTCAACGCCTTTTCAAGCCGGGCCGGGAAGGCATCCTCGGGAGGCAGCTGATAACCCGCCATCAGGCTGTCGCCGAAGCCGACGAGGCTGATCGTTTCGGCCCGTGCTGCCGCCGATAACGCAATTGTCATTGCGAGCCCCAAGAAAAACCGTTGAAATCCTTTTAATGCCATGGGTCTGTTCCTAAATCGCGGGTGCTGTTTTCTTATTCCCTTTCCGTTTCATATAGGATTGTTTCGCTTGGCCAGTACCATCATCGAGCTCAAAAATGCCGACCTCACCCTCGGCGAAGCCGCGGCCTCGGTGCATGTGCTGAAAGGCATGAGCCTGACAATCGACGCCGGCGAGTCCGTCGGCATCGTCGGGCCTTCCGGTTCGGGCAAGTCGACGCTGCTGATGGTGCTGGCTGGCCTTGAACGGCTGGACCGCGGCGAAATCATTATCGACGGCACGCCGCTGCACCGGCTGAACGAGGACAGGGTCGCCGACTTCCGCGGGCGCAACATCGGCATCGTCTTCCAATCCTTCCACCTCATCCCCAATATGACAGCCCTCGAAAACGTTGCCGTGCCGCTCGAACTCGCCAATGTTCCCGGCGCCTTCGAGATCGCGCGCAAGGAGCTTGTGGCCGTCGGCCTCGGCGAGCGCTTGAGCCACTATCCCGGCCAGCTTTCCGGCGGCGAGCAGCAGCGCGTGGCGATCGCCCGTGCACTCGCGCCGTCGCCGAAGCTGCTGATCGCCGATGAGCCGACCGGCAATCTCGATGACGAGACGGGCCGGCAGATCGCCGATCTGCTTTTCGCCGAACAGCGTGACCGGGGCATGACACTGGTGCTGGTCACCCATGACGCAGCGCTCGCGGCCCGTTGCTCGCGGCAGGTGCGGGTGCGCTCCGGCGAGATCATTTCCAGTGGCGCGTTCGAACCGGTCGTCGAAACGCAGCGCCAGGAAGCGGCATCCGCATGAGCGAGGCCCTCGCGATCCGACTGCGCCCACTGCTCGCCCTGCGGCTGGCGTTGCGCGAAATGCGCGGCGGCCTCAAGGGGTTCTATATCTTCCTCGCCTGCATCGCGCTTGGCACGGCGGCGATCGCCGGCGTCAACTCGCTGTCGCAATCGATCACCGCGACGATCGCGTCCCAGGGGCGCGAGCTGCTTGCCGGCGACATCCGCTTCGAGCTCAACAACCGGGTGGCAACGACAGAGGAGCGCGCGTTCCTCGACGGGCTCGGACCCGTCTCGGTTTCAGCGGGCCTTCGCTCCATGGCGCGTTTGCCCGATGGATCGAACCAGGCACTCGTCGAGTTGAAAGCCGTCGATGCAGCCTATCCGCTCTATGGCAAGCTGGAAAGCCAACCGGATCAGCCGCTTGGCAGTCTGCTGGCGCGGCAGGGCGACGTGTTCGGTGCGGTGGCCGCACCGCTGTTGCTTGATCGCCTCGGCATTTCCGTCGGTGATGAAATCCTGCTGGGCAATGCCCGCATCAAGATTTCAGGCAAGATCGTGCACGAGCCGGATGCGCTCTCCGACGGATTCGGCTTCGCACCGCGCCTGATGGTTTCGGATGAAACGCTCAACGCATCGGGTCTCGTGCAGACGGGAAGTCTTGTCGAACACGGCTACAAGGTGAAGGTGAGCGATCCGACCCGGGTCGACGCGGTCCGCGGCGACGCCGAGACGCGCTTTCCGTCGGCCGGCTGGTCGATCCGCACCAGCTCCAACGCGGCCCCGTCGCTGACCGCCAATATCACCCGTTTTTCGCAGTTCCTGACGCTTGTCGGGTTGACGGCCCTGATCGTCGGCGGCGTTGGTGTCGCCAATGCCGTGCGCGCCTATCTCGACCAGAAGCGCAGCGTCATAGCCACCTTCAAGTGCCTGGGTGCGCCTGCCTCGCTGGTGGCGATGATCTATCTGTCGCAGATCCTCCTGATCGCTCTGATCGGCATCGCCATAGGGCTTGTTCTCGGTGCGCTCATTCCCTTCGTCGCCGCACAGTTTCTTGCCGATCTGCTACCGATTTCGACGGAGTTCAGGCTCTATCCCGGTGCGCTCGGCATCGCCGCCCTGTTCGGCGTGTTGACGGCGCTTGCGTTCGCCATCCTTCCGCTCGGCCGCGCACGCGGCATCCCGGCGACAGCGCTCTTTCGCCAGCAGGGCTTCGACCCCTCGGGCTTTCCCGCATGGCCCTATCTGGTCGGCGCGTTCGCCTGCCTGGGCGCGCTTGCAGGACTTGCCATCTGGACCGCCTATGACCGCTACATCTCGCTCGTGTTCCTCGGCGCGATCGCCTTCGCCTTCATCGTTCTGCGTCTCGTCTCGCTGCTGATCTCATGGCTTGCGCGCCGTAGCCCGCGCGTCAACTCGCCGTCGTTACGGCTGGCGATCGGCAACATCCATCGACCGGGCGCGCTCACGCCTTCGGTGGTGCTGTCGCTCGGCCTCGGTCTTGCGCTTCTCGTCACGCTTGCGTTGATCGACGGCAATCTTCGGCGCGAACTGACCGGCAGCATGGCCGAGCGGGCGCCCAATTTCTTCTTCGTCGATATCCAGGGAAGCGAAATCGAGGGGTTCCGCGCGCTGCTCAACGGATCGATGCCTGATGGCAAGGTCATCGAAGTGCCGATGCTGCGCGGCCGTATCGTCGCCTTCAACGGCGAGGACGTGAACAGTCGCAACGTCCCGCCGAGTGGCCAGTGGGTGCTGCGCGGCGACCGCGGCATCACCTATGCCAAGAACAAGCCGGAGAATTCGACGCTTGCAGAAGGCAGCTGGTGGGCGCCCGACCATAGCGGCGAGCCGCTGGTGTCGTTTTCGGCGGAAGAGGCGCGCGAGCTCGGATTGAAGATCGGCGACATGGTGACGGTCAACGTGCTTGGCCGCAACATCACCGCCAAGATCGCCAACTTCCGCAATGTCGAATGGGAATCGCTGTCGATCAACTTCGTGATGGTATTCTCGCCCAACACCTTTGCCGGCGCTCCGCATGCGTGGCTCGCAACGGTGATCGATCCCGGCGCGACGCCGGAGGAGGAGGCGACGGTGCTGAAAGCCGTGACCAACGCCTATCCGACGATCACCAGCGTGCGGGTAAAGGATGCTCTCGACATTGTGAACGCGCTTCTCGGGCAGCTGGCAACGGCGATCCGTGCTGCCGCCGCCGTCGCGCTCGTCGCCTCCGTCCTGGTGCTGGCCGGCGCGCTTGCTGCCGGCAATCGGGCGCGCATCCACGATGCGGTGGTGCTGAAGACGCTGGGCGCCACGCGCGCCACGCTGATCCGTGCCTTCAGCTACGAATACATCATCCTTGGCCTTGCAACCGCGGTCTTTGCGCTGTTTGCGGGCGGCGTCTCCGCCTGGTACGTCGTCAGCCGGATCATGAAGCTGCCGTCGAGTTTCCTGCCGGATGTTGCGGTTGCCACGGTCGTCATTGCGCTGGTGATGACTGTTGGCATCGGGCTTGCCGGCACCTGGCGTGTGCTGGGTCAGAAGGCGGCGCCGGTCCTGCGGGAGCTCTGAGCGGACGGAGTTAACCGTAAATCCCTGTCATACAAGGCCATAAACGCCCAGGCTGTGCCGAATCACGGGTCTGAAGGTCTTGTACGCAAGGGCTTTCGGCATCATATTTATCCACAGGCATGCTGGAGCCCCGCAGCGGCGCCTGGGCATGGGATGATGGCCGATCGGTCAGGTCATCCGCCCGACACCGTAAGTTCAACCGGGGCTTAAATGAGGAAACAATGGCTGATCTGAGAAACTACCAAACCCGAATGTCGCCCGCCGGCGCTCAGGCGGGTGCCGTGATCGACGAAGGCCTTCGCACCTACATGCTGAAGGTCTACAACTTGATGGCCCTCGGCCTGGCGATCACCGGCCTGGCAGCTTACGGAACATTCGCGCTTGCCGTCTCCAATCCGGCATTCGCCCAACTTCTCTATGCGTCGCCCCTGAGATGGGTCGTCATGCTCGCTCCGCTGGGTCTCGTGTTCTTCATGAGCTTCCGCATCAATAGCATGAGCGTTTCTGCCGCGCAGATGACGTTCTGGGTCTATGCGGCCCTGATGGGCGTTTCGCTGTCGTCGATCTTCATGGTCTTTACCGGCCAGAGCATCGTGCAGACGTTCTTCGTGACCGCCGCCTCGTTTGGTGCACTGTCGCTCTACGGCTACACCACGAAGAAGGACCTGTCCGGCATGGGCTCGTTCCTGATCATGGGTCTGTTCGGCGTCATCATCGCGTCGATCGTCAACATCTTCCTCGGCTCTTCGGCACTCGGCTTCGCAATCTCCGTGATCGGCGTGCTGATCTTCGCAGGCCTCACCGCCTACGACACGCAGAAGATCAAGGAAATGTACTACGATGCCGACGACAGCACCGTTGCTGGCCGCAAGGCGATCATGGGCGCGCTGACGCTCTACCTCGACTTCATCAACCTGTTCATGTTCATGCTGCAGTTCATGGGCAACCGGAACAACTAAGCCTGAAGAGATTGACGGAAAAGGCGGCTTCGGCCGCCTTTTTTGTTGCCCGGAAAAGGGCTTGATCCACGGGTGCGATCCATGTGACTGAATGAAAAAATCCAACCGTCAAGATCCTTCCATGTCCCTGACCCTGCGCGACGCCACCGTCTCCGATCTGCCCACCATTGCCGAGATCTATCGCGAATCCGTTCTGAACGGCGTGGCGACCTATGAGGTCGCGCCTCCGTCGCAGGCGGAAATGGCAGCGCGCTTCTCCACCATCGTCGGCCATGGTTATCCCTACATCGTCGCGATCGACGCGGCGGGCATGATCATCGGCTACGCCTATGCCTCGGCCTTCCGCACGCGGACGGCCTATCGCTTCCTGGTCGAGGATTCGATCTACCTGGCGCCTTCGGCACGGGGGAAGGGGGCAGGAAGGATGCTGCTCGCCGAGCTTGTTCGCCGCTGCACGGCGCTTGGATTTCGCCAGATGGTGGCGGTCATCGGCGGTGCCCATCCCGCATCGATCGCGGTCCATCAATCATTGGGTTTCGAACATCATGGGCTGATGAAGGCGACCGGCTTCAAGCATGGACGGTGGCTCGATACCGCGATCATGCAGCTTGCGCTGGGCGATCGAGCGACGAGCGATCCGCCCGAGGGCGTCTACCCGGATACGCTTTATCAAGCCTGAGGGCAGATGTCAGCGAAGCCAGAGCCGGCATGTGGGCCTGACTCTCCGATCGTTCCGATGTGGCGTCTCAGGTTTCGACCAGCTTGAGCGCCTTGTCGAAAACCTTCAGGACCTGTCCGAGCTCGTGCCCGCGCTTCAGAATCGTGCCGTGGACGTTGAGCACGCTAAAGGCACCTTGCTTGGCCGCCAGCTTCGGGTTTTTTTCGATGCGGAAGAGAGGCATCTCGCCCGCGCGCTTGAAAACGGAGAAGACGGCGCGGTCCTTCAGGTGGTCAATGGCGTAGTCGCGCCATTCGCCTTCGCCGACCATGCGGCCGTAGACCCACAGGATCTGGTCGAGTTCTCGGCGGTGAAAGGTGATGGGAGGAGCATTCCGGGCGTTCTTGTATTCCGAGAGATCGACGACCACTTCAGAAGTGGTCTGGCGCTGATGTCGCGCCTCGCCTCGCGGCAAATCCGGCTCATCGGTCATCGGCAATCCGGCCTTCTGTTGTGACAGAACGATAACAGTTTGCCTGACACGAGCCGAAAAGCAAGCCGGAACCGGCCGGAGCCGCTGGGTGCAGATGGCATTTCTTGCCTCTGCCCCATTTCAGTCAAATCGCCGCCCCAATTCACCGCAAAACTCGCGGGCGCTGACGGACAGAGTCGTTGCCACCGTATGTCCGGTCAGATCGTCATGCTGCGTGACCTTCAAAGAACGCAGTCATGGCCGGTTCGGTCCGGTAACTTCGAACCCTCAGCCCCAGCCCCTCGATGCTGCCGGGCCGAACCACCCCTTACAGCGCCGCGCGTCAAGTATGACGCGCAAAGGACGCTGTAATGGTTCAGGCATGCCGCCTATTTTCCCTAAATCGATTCCGACTTAAAGCGTCCTGCAGCCGCTCACAGTTTGCCCTGCGGGCCGGCGAGCACGGCAGTCGCGCCGATGATCGCGCCCGGGGTTTCAGCATCTTTCATCGACTGCAACAGCACCGCGCAGCCGCTTTTGCCACGCTGCTCCGTCAGGACGGTTGCAGGCAGGGTGAAGGTCGCAGGCTTGCCATCCCACATGCCAATGGTCTGGATATCGCGCACTGCGTGCCAGTAGGCGATCTTCTTGCCGCTGTTTTCGCCTTTCTCGACATTGACGATCTTCGCCCGGTCGAAATAGACGACGACGACATTTGCCTTGCCGTCACCCGCGCCGACCTTGATCGAAATCTCCTCGCCGTTGATCTTCGCGTCAACCGGAACGGCAAGCCCCTTGCCGGCGGTCTTCATGGCGTCGAGCCGGGATTTGATCGCCTGCAGATTGGCGCCGTTGACGTGGTCGCGACCGTTGAGGATCGCCTGCGGTGTGTAGACGCCATTTCGACCCAGCATGCGGGCATAGGCATATTGCCGGTCTGTGTTCTCTGTCGAGGCGAGCGTGTCTTTCCAACCGAGATAGTTCCAGTAGTCGACGTGATAGGACAGCGCCACCACGTCGCCGTCATCGACCAGCTTCTTCAAGGCGGCATCGGCTGGAGGGCAGGAGGAACAGCCCTGGCTGGTGAAGAGTTCGACGACGCCTTTGATAACCTTGCCATCCTCAGCCATAGCCGGAACCGACGCTGCAGCAAAAAGCCCGAAAGCCATTGCAACGGGGCGAAGGAAATATCTGTCTGCGAATGTCATGGCGTCACTTCATTGGCGGCCGACAGGCCTACTTCACGGGGAAGTCCATTACATACGACGCCGATGCTTCAACGGGAAGTCACGTTGGAGTGAGGATATGGGCAGGCAACCTATAGGAAACGTGAAAAGGCCGGGACACCTTGCGGTATCCCGGCCTTTCAATGTTTCAAGCAACCAGAGCGATCAGGCGGCGAGGTCGCGCAGAACCGTCTGCAGGATGCCGCCATTGTTGACGTAGGTGACTTCATCGAGCGTATCGATGCGGCAAACGAGCGGAACGTCCTTCACGCTGCCGTCGCCATAGGTGATCTTGGCGACGCGCTTTTCGCGCGGCTGAACGTTGGCGAGATTGTCGATCGTGACGATCTCGTCGCCCTTCAAGGCCAGCGATTCCCAAGTCGTTCCCTGTTCGAAGACGAACGGGATGACGCCCATGCCGACCAGGTTCGAGCGGTGGATACGCTCGAAGGACTGGGCGATCACGGCCTTGACGCCGAGCAGGTTGGTGCCCTTTGCAGCCCAGTCGCGCGACGAGCCATTGCCGTATTCGACGCCGGCGAAGATGACGAGCGGAACGCCCTCTTCCTTGTACTGCATGGCCGCATCGTAGATCGACATCTCTTCCTTCGACGGATAGTGGATGGTGTAGCCACCTTCCTTGCCGTTCGGGCCGAGCATGTGGTTGCGGATGCGGATGTTGGCAAAGGTGCCGCGCATCATCACCTCATGGTTGCCGCGACGCGTACCGTACTGGTTGAAGTCGGCGACGCCGACGCCATGGTCGATGAGGTACGAACCGGCCGGCGAAGCCGCCTTGATCGAACCGGCCGGCGAGATGTGGTCGGTGGTGATCTTGTCGCCGAACAGGCCGAGAACGCGAGCACCCTTGATATCGGAGATGCCCAAGCCGGACTTGCCCATGCCAACGAAGTAGGGCGGGTTCTGCACGTAGGTCGAACCATCGTCCCAGGCGTAGGTCTGGCCCGGAGGAACCTGAACGGCCTGCCAGTTTTCGTCGCCCTTGAACACGTCGGCGTACTTGGTCGCGTAGAGTTCGCGGGTCACGTACTTGAAGATGAACTCCTGGATTTCCTTGGAGGTCGGCCAGATGTCCTTGAGGAAGACCGGGTTGCCGTCCCGATCTTCGCCGAGCGGCTCGTTGGTCAGGTCCTTCTGAACCGTTCCGGCGAGTGCATAGGCGACGACGAGCGGCGGCGAGGCGAGGTAGTTGGCCTGAACGTCCGGCGAAATACGGCCTTCGAAGTTGCGGTTGCCGGAGAGAACGCCGGCGGCAATCAGGCCCTTGTCGTTGATCGTCTTGGAGATCGGGGCCGGCAGCGGACCGGAGTTGCCGATGCAGGTGGTGCAGCCGAAGCCGACGAGGTTGAAGCCAAGCGCGTCGAGGTCCTTCTGCAGGCCCGACTTGGCGAGGTATTCGCCGACGACCTGCGATCCCGGTGCAAGCGAGGTCTTGACCCACGGCTTGGACTTCAGGCCCTTGGCAACGGCGTTGCGGGCGAGAAGGCCGGCGGCGATCAGAACCGACGGGTTGGACGTGTTGGTGCACGACGTGATCGCAGCGATGGCAACGTCGCCATGGCCGAGATCGAAGTCGGTGCCTTCGACAGCGTAGCGGTTCGAAAGCTGGCCCGGCTTCTTGTAGTCGCCTTCGAGGGCGGTTGCGAAACCGGATGCAATGCTTTCCAGCGGGATGCGGCCTTCCGGACGCTTCGGACCGGCCATGGCCGGAACAACGTCGCCGAGGTCGAGTTCGAGCGTGTCGGTGAACACCAGCTCGGAGCCGTCACCATCGCGCCACATCCCTTGAGCCTTGGAGTAGGCTTCGACCAGCGAAATGCGCTGTTCTTCGCGGCCGGACATGGTGAGGTAGTTGATGGTTTCGCTGTCGACCGGGAAGAAGCCGCAGGTGGCGCCGTATTCCGGACCCATGTTGCCGATGGTGGCGCGGTCGGCGAGCGTCATGTTGTCGAGGCCGGGGCCGAAGAATTCGACGAACTTCGAAACAACACCCTTCTTGCGCAGCATCTGCACGACCATCAGCACGAGGTCGGTCGCCGTCACGCCTTCCTTGAGCTTGCCCGTGAGCTTGAAGCCGATGACCTCGGGCAGCAGCATGGAGACCGGCTGGCCGAGCATCGCGGCTTCAGCCTCGATGCCGCCGACGCCCCAGCCGAGAACGCCGAGGCCGTTGATCATCGTCGTGTGGCTGTCGGTGCCGACGCAGGTGTCCGGGTAGGCCGTGATTTCGCCGTCTTCTTCACGGGTCCAGACAGTCTGGCCCAGATATTCCAGATTGACCTGGTGACAGATACCGGTGCCGGGCGGCACGACGCGGAAGTTCTTGAACGCCTGCTGGCCCCACTTCAGGAAGCGGTAACGCTCGCCGTTGCGCTGGTATTCCAGCTCGACGTTGCGGGCAAAGGCGTTCGGAGTGCCGAATTCGTCGACGATAACCGAGTGGTCGATGACGAGGTCGACGGGCACCAGCGGGTTGATCTTTTCCGGATCGCCACCAAGCGACACCATGGCGTCGCGCATGGCAGCGAGGTCGACAACGGCGGGAACGCCGGTGAAGTCCTGCATCAGAACGCGGGCCGGGCGGTAGGCGATTTCGTTTTCGGCGGTGCCCTTGTCGTTCAGCCAGGCTGCGACGTTCTCGATGTCCTTCTTGGTGACGGAGCGGCCGTCTTCGTTGCGCAGCAGGTTTTCGAGCAGCACCTTCATCGAGTAGGGGAGCTTCGAAACGCCGGCAAGACCGTTCGCCTCAGCCTTGGGCAGGCTGTAATAGACGTAGTCGACACCGTTGACGGTGAGCGTGGAGCGACAATTGAAACTGTCTAGGGACTTGGACACTGGATAATACCCCGTTCCGTCTGATCGCCAAAAACTGACGTACGAACGCCCGAGCGCAATGAAGCGCGAATTGGGATGCGGGTGCGGCCATTTCCGCTGTCCGTACGTGGAAATTCATTCCATGTTCGGCGCTAGGATGAAATTCACGCCGACCGCTGGCGTGTTGGCCGCCTTATAGATAATTTCTCCAAATCGTGCCAGACCAACCAAGGTCCAATCGGGACTTTTTTTTGCCCTGCGGCAAAGAGTGTAAAGGGAAACTGAAAATTCATGCGCCTGCTGGCTGAAGGTCTGAGTGCGAGGCGAGGCGAGGATCTGATTTTTAACGATATTTCCTTTGCTCTTAGTGCCGGCGAAGCCCTTGTGGTGACGGGTCCGAACGGGTCGGGAAAATCGACTTTGCTGCGTGTTCTGGCCGGTCTTCTCATGGCTGAAAAGGGCAGTCTCAAACTTGAGAATGGCCCTCCTGAAATGCGCCATCCGTCAGAGCTCAGCCACTATCTCGGCCACCGAAATGCGATGAAACGCGAGCTGACCGTCGCGGAAAATCTTTCCTTCTGGAAAAACTTCATGGGTGATTCGCCCGGTGGCTCGGGCAGGGACCTGGTCGAAGCGGTGGAAGCCGTCGGCCTTCCTGGGATCGCGCACCTACCCTTCGGCTATCTTTCGGCCGGCCAGCAGAGGCGCATGGCGATGGCCAAGCTGCTTGTCGCCCACCGTCCGATCTGGATCCTCGACGAGCCGACGGCGGCGCTCGACGCCGGTGCCGACAGGCTTTTTGCCGGATTGGTCAACGCGCATCTGGATCAGGGCGGCATCGTCGTTGCGGCCACGCATCAGCCGCTCGGGCTCGAGCGCACTGGGGAATTGCGGATGACCGGCTTTGCCGGCGTCGGCGGAGGCATGTGGCATGACGCGTAATCTGGCGATCGCGGGCAAAGAGATGAAAGGGGCGTGCAGGTGATCGCGCTCTTCCTCCGCGACCTCAAGCTTTCCATCCGCGCCGGCGGCGGCGCGATGATCGGCGTTTTGTTCTTCATGACGGTCGTCGCCGTCATCCCCTTCGGTGTCGGCCCTGACCTTAATCTTCTCGCGCGGATCGGGCCTGCCATCCTGTGGATCGGGGCGCTGCTCGCGTCGCTGCTCGGTCTCGACCGGCTGTTCCAGGCGGAGCGCGAAGACGGGTCGCTCGATCTGATGCTGATGCAGGAAACGCCGCTGCTCGCCACCGTGTTCGTCAAATGCGCGGCCCACTGGGCCGCCACCGGCCTGCCGCTGGTGATCGCTGCACCGCTGCTCGGCCTGTTCATGAACATGGACGAGCTTGCAATCGGCGCCACCATGCTGACGCTGCTTGTCGGAACGCCGGCGATCACCTTCATCGGTGCCGTCGGTGCGGCCGTTGCCGTGTCGCTGCCGCGCGGTGGTCTGCTGGTGTCGATCCTGGTGCTGCCGCTTGCCATTCCGGTGCTGATCTTCGGCGTCAGCGCCGTCTATGCGGCGATCGAGGACCCGGCCCCGTTTCTGCCGCCCTTGATGATATTGATGGCAATCACCCTGTTTTTTGCCGTCATCGGGCCGGTTGCCGCCGCCGCGGCGCTTCGCCATGCGTCCGACTGACGCGGATGGTGCGGGAAACCGATAAACTGTTTGCGGTTTTCCGTCTGTCTCCCGCTCTAACCTGTTAAAATCGATGACGTTTATGATCGTTGGGTTGATGCGACAGAAGAACCATCGTGATCTCGTGATTGACGGGGATCAATTGCAGCAAAGGGCCTTAGGCGTTAAAGAGCCATCATGAGCGAAAACAGCCTTGCTATCCGCAAATTCAGCGATCTCGCCAACCCGACGCGGTTTCTGGCGCTGGCCGATCGCGTCCTGCCGTGGTTTGCGGCGCTGACGGCGCTTTTCTTCGTCCTCGGCCTCTGGCTGTCGTTCACGACGGAAGGCGACTATCAGCAAGGCGAGACGGTGCGCATCATGTATGTGCATGTGCCGGCCGCCTGGCTGTCGATGATGTGTTACTCGGTGATGGCGCTCGCTGCCATTGGCACGCTCGTCTGGCGGCATCCGCTGGCCGACGTGTCGTCGCGGGCCGCAGCGCCGATCGGCGCCTGTTTCACCTTCCTGGCGCTCGTCACCGGCTCGCTGTGGGGCAAACCGATGTGGGGCGCCTGGTGGGTTTGGGATGCACGACTGACGTCGGTCTTCGTGCTGTTTCTGATGTATCTCGGGCTGATGGCGCTCAACCGCGCCATCGACGACCCGGCGCGTTCGTCGCGCGTCTCGGCCGTGCTGGTGCTGGTCGGCTTCGTCAACATTCCGATCATCAAGTTTTCGGTCGAATGGTGGAACACGCTGCATCAGCCGGCGAGCGTACTCAGGCTTGATGGCCCGACGATCGACCCGGAGTTTCTCCGCCCGCTCGTCGTCATGGCCATCGCCTTCACGCTTCTGTTCTTCACGCTGCACATCGCCGCCATGCGCAACGAGATCTGGCGCCGGCGTGTGACGTCGCTTCGCCGTCTGGCGGCCCGAAGTGCCGGCCGGGAGGTCTGATCCAAATGATGAGCCACGCTGCCTATGTTTTTGCCAGCTACGGGATCGCGACGCTGACCGTCGTCGGCCTCTGTCTCTGGGTGATCGCCGACGGGCGCGCGCGCCAGCGTGAGCTGCGCGAACTCGAAGCGGCAGGGGTACGCCGGCGTTCGGCGGAAGCAGCAACCGGAGAGCCGCGATGACAAGCAGCCCCGCACCCGGTAGCGAGGAGCGCAAGCCCGGAGCCCTGCGTGTCGGCCTTGCGCTGCTGCCGCTGGCGATCTTCGCGGCGCTTGCCGCCATCTTCTGGAGCCAGCTCAATTCCGGCAAGGATGTCAGCGAAATCCCCTCGGCGCTGATCGGCACCAAGGCGCCGATGCTCGACATGTCGCCGCTCGAAGGCGCGACCCGGGACGGCCAGCCGATGCCGGCGCTGACCGACGCTGCCATCAAGGGCAAGCTGACGCTGGTCAATGTCTGGGCTTCCTGGTGTGTGCCGTGCCGGCAGGAGCATCCGTTCATTCTCGAACTGTCGAAGGACGAGCGTCTGACGGTCGTCGGCATCAACTACAAGGACCAGAACGAAAACGCCCTCCGGTTCCTGGGCGAACTCGGCAATCCCTTTGCAGCCGTCGGTGTTGATCCGCGCGGCAAGGCGGCGATCGACTGGGGCGTCTACGGTATTCCCGAATCCTATCTCGTCGGCGCCGACGGCACGATCCTTTACAAGCGCGTCGGTCCGTTCGACGAGAAGAGCGTGAAGGAAGGGCTGATGCCGGCGATCGAGAAGGCTGCCGCTGGTTCTTGAGCGGTTCAGGCCAAGTCCGCAATTGACCTCGTAACGTTTCGTGCAACGGCTACGATTCGCGCCTCATCCTGTGCTCGTCACAGGGATCCAGCCACGGTGCGTCCGCACCGTGAATGACCATGGGCTGCTTAATTTTCCAAGAAAGTTCGCCTTGCAGTCAGGGCGGAGTCTCGCGCGCCGCCGACGCGGCGCTGCTGGATCCCTGTGACAAGCACAGGGATGAAGGAGGTTGATTGTTCGCCTCCAGCCAACTTTCCGGGGGCGGGGATGAGCGAACCGCCGCCTTAAATCGCCGCCTGCCACTCGCGAATTGCATCCAGCGGCCAGACCAGCATCAGCACATTGAGGGTGAGGTTGTCGCGGATCAGCCAGCCGGTGAAGAGTTCGAAGCCGATGGCGATCAAAACGGTCAGCCAGACGGGCATGCGGGCGGCAAACAGGAAGCCGGCGACCATGGCCAGCGTGTCCATCGTCGAATTGAGGATGCTGTCGCCGAAATAGTCGAGCGAGATCGTCGCCGAGCGGTAGCGGTCGATCACCATTGGGGTGTTTTCGGCGATCTCCCAGGCGGATTCGATGACCATCGCCAGGAACAGCTTGGCGGTCAGTGGCTTGCCGCGCAGAAGCAGGTGGCCGAGGCCATAGAACAGGAAGCCGTGGATGATGTGCGACGGCGTGTACCAGTCAGCAATGTGCTGGGAATTGCCGCTCGATTTGACGACGGGTTCGAAGATTTTGACGTAGCCGCAGTCGCAGATCCAGATGCGACCCATCAGATGCTGGGTGATGACCTGGATCGCGAGAACGCCGACACAGGCCACGAACCAGAGCAGCGCCCGCCGGTTCTGACTGTCATTGCCGTCGATGGCTGTGCTCACTTGGCGCTATCCTGATCCAGCGAATGCTTCATGATCAACGGCATTTGCGCCAGTGTAAACAGGATGGTGATGGGCATCGTGCCCCAGACCTTGAACGCCACCCAGAAATCGGTGGAGAACGAACGCCAGATGACCTCGTTGAGTACGGCCAGCACCAGGAAGAAAATGCCCCACCGCACCGTCAGCTTGCGCCAGCCGTCTTCATCGAGCTTGAAGGCGGAGTGGAAGACGTAGCCGAGCAACGACTTGCCGAAGAGAAGCCCGCCGAGCAGGATCGTGCCGAACAGCGTGTTGACGATCGTCGGTTTCATCTTGATGAAGGTATCGTTCTGCAGCCAGAGGGTCAGCGCGCCGAAGACGAAGACGACGATGCCGGAGATCAGTGGCATCATAGGCAGCGTGCGCGTCAGCATCCAGGAGACCACGAGCGCAATCGCGGTGGCGGCCATGAACAGGCCGGTCGCGATGAAGATCGGGCCGCCGAGTTCGGAGAGCGTCGGGAAATGTCCGGCCAGCCACTCGCCGCGGGAATTGGCGAAGAAGAAGACCATCAGGGGTCCGAGCTCCAGCACCAGCTTCAACAGCGGGCTGACTTCCTTCTGCGGCTTGGTAGCCTCGATCGTCGACATTTCGGGATCCTGTTTTTGCATGTGCCTGCCGCTCATAACACCAGCTTTGCGGCAAAACCATATCAAGGCAGCCGGCTTGCGCAAACGCCACCGGACATTTCCGTAAGTCGGAACCGATTTACGGGCAAATCATGCTGCCGATCAAAGATTGCCTCTTATGGCGCATTGCCTCGAACAAGACGTGGCGGACATCCGCCGTCACGCGGCGACGCCCGCGATCGCCTCGGCGAAATCCTTGGCCTCGAATGGTTCGAGATCGTCGATGCCTTCGCCGACGCCGATGAAATAGACCGGCAGCTTGTGCTTGGCGGAGATGGCGACGAGAATGCCGCCGCGGGCCGTGCCGTCGAGCTTGGTCATGATCAGCCCGCTGACGCCGGCGACGTTGCGGAAGATCTCCACCTGCTGCAGCGCGTTCTGGCCGGTGGTGGCGTCAAGCGTCTGCAGCACCGTGTGCGGTGCGTCCGGGTCGAGCTTGCCGAGCACGCGCACGATCTTTTCCAGTTCGGCCATCAGCTCGGCCTTGTTCTGCAGCCGACCCGCGGTGTCGATGATCAGCACGTCGGCCTTCTTTTCGCGCGCCTGCTGGAAGGCCTCATAAGCAAGGCCGGCGGCATCGGCGCCGAGCTTCGATGAAACGATGTCGGACTTGGTGCGATCGGCCCAGATCTTCAGCTGCTCGATGGCGGCGGCGCGGAAGGTGTCGCCGGCGGCGAGCATCACCTTGAGGCCGGCGCCCGACAACTTGGCCGCGAGCTTGCCGATCGTCGTGGTCTTGCCCGTGCCGTTGACGCCGACGACCAGGATGACATGCGGCTTGTGGCTGAGGTCGAGTTCCAGCGGCTTGGCGACGGGCGAAAGCACCTTGGTGATTTCGCCGGCCATGATCCGCGACACGTCCTCGCCGGACACGTCCTTGCCGTAGCGCTCGGAGGCGAGCGTATCGGTGATGCGCATGGCAGTCTCGACGCCGAGATCGGCCTGGATCAGCAGATCCTCCAGGTCCTGCAGCGTCGCCTCGTCGAGCTTGCGCTTGGTAAAGAGGCTGGCGATCTGGCCGGTCAGTTGCGACGAGGTGCGGGCAAGCCCGCGGCGCAGGCGCTGATACCAGGTAAGCTTGGGCTGTGGCGCGGCAACGGGCTCTTCCTGCGCGCGCTCGGCAGCGCTGGCAAAACCCTTCGGCAGGCTGGCGGCAATAACAGCTTCGGGGGCAGGTGCTTCGGGCAGCGGCGTTCCGAGGACCGGCTCCTCGGGGACCGCTGCCTCTGAAACTGGCGCCTCGAAAACACTGTCGTCTTGTTCGACGACATCCTCGACAGGTGCCGCATCTGCAGCCAGTTCATCGCTCGCATCGTCGCCGATCGGCTGATCTTCGACGGCTGCGATTTCCTCCTGCTCGGCCAGATCCTCTGGCTCGACAGGCGGCTCTTCCGGTGCTGTTTCCTGAAGCGCGGCGTAGGCCTCAAGCGCCTCTTGCGTTGTGGGCGACAGTTCTCCCTGTTCTGCCGCTGCATCCACGGGCACGACCGCGTCTTCGCTGACAGAGGTATTCTCGTCGTTGCGCGCCTCGTCCGATGCCGGTCCGCCCGCGGTCTCGATCTCGGCCGGCAGGATCGGGTCCTCGACGGCAAGCGGCAGGGCTTCGATATCAGACAGCGGCTCAAGCAGTTCTTCAGAGGCTTCTTCGGCCGCGGACTGCTCGGCAACGGGCTCGTCGATTTCTACGTCGACCGGGGCGATCGCCTCGGGGATAACGGGCTCCGGCGCCGGCGGCACTTCGGCCGGTACCGCTGCTGCGACGTCCGCTTCCGGCGCGGCATCCTGCGGCTTGGTTTCCTCGACAGTGCCCTTGCCGAAGGAGAAGATCTTCTTGATGAAACCGATTGCCATTCAGGGATTCCGCATGAGTCAGGCCGCAGCCATCTGTTTTACCTGCATCGTCAGATGCTTGCCATTGTGGCCGGTGATCGTGACCGGCACAAGCGCACGGGGTTTGAGGCCGGCGGCGTCGACGAGCGTGAAGTTTTCGGTGTGAGCGAGGCCGTTGTTTTCGACCAGCAGCGTCTGCGCGCTGCCGACCATGCCTTCGAGATGGCGGGCATAAAGGGCCGCGCCCGTCGCGCGAAGGCGGGCGGCGCGATCCTTGACCAGCGCCCGGTCAAGCTGCGGCATACGCGCTGCCGGCGTGCCGGGACGGGGGCTATAGGGAAAGACGTGCAGATGGGCGATGCCGCAATCCTTGGCAAGCCGCACGGCATTTTCAAACATCTCTTCGGTTTCCGTCGGGAAGCCGGCGATCATGTCGGCGCCGAGACTGATATCGGGGCGCAAGCGCCGGACCTTGTCCGTGAAGGCGAGGGCGTCGGCGCTCGAATGGCGACGTTTCATGCGCTTCAGGATCATGTCGTCGCCATGCTGCAGCGACAGATGCAGATGCGGCATGAAGCGCGCTTCGTCGGCAATCAAATCGAACAGATGGCCGTCGGCCTCGATGCCGTCGATCGAGGAAAGGCGCAGGCGGCGGATATCCGGCACCTGTTTGAGAAGCGTCTTTGCCAACAGTCCCAGCGTCGGGGTTCCCGGCAGATCGGCGCCGTAGCTCGTCGCATCGACGCCGGTGAGCACGATCTCGCTGTAGCCGCCCTCGACGAGCCTGCGTGCCTGGTCGACCACCGCACCCATCGGTACCGAGCGGGAATTGCCGCGTCCATAAGGGATGATGCAGAAGGTACAGCGGTGATCGCAGCCGTTCTGCACCTGGATGAAGGCGCGTACGTGACCGTCGATATGCTTGACCATCTGTGGTGCTGTGGCCCGCACGCTCATGATGTCGTTGACGCGCAGCTTTTCTTCCGCCGAGACGCCGAAATCGGGCAGCGATCGGTAGGAGGCGCTTTTCAGCTTCTCCTCGTTGCCGAGCACGGCGTCGACCTCGGCCATACCGGCGAAGGTTTCCTTCTCCGTCTGGGCGGCGCAGCCGGTGACAATGATGCGGGCATGCGGGTTGTCGCGGCGGGCGCGGCGGATCGCCTGGCGCGCCTGGCGCACGGCCTCGCCGGTCACCGCACAGGTGTTGACGAGGATGGCGTTGTTCAACCCCGCCTTTTCGGCTTCCGCCCGCATCACTTCGGATTCGTAGGTATTGAGACGGCAGCCGAAGGTTATGACCTCGACGCCGCTCAAAGCGCCCGGGCCTCGGCGGTTCCCGGTTGGGTTTCATCGCGCTGCCAGGCGCCGGTCGCAGGGTCGACGGTTCCCGACCATTCCCATTCGGCCGGGCCGGTCATGACGACATGGTCGTCCGCTTCACGCCACTCGATCGACAGTGGGCCACCGGGCACGTTGACGATCACCCTGCGGTCGGTGCGGTCGGTCCGGGCGGCGCTGACGGCCGCAGCACAGGCAGCAGAACCGCAGGCAAGCGTCAGGCCGGCCCCGCGTTCCCAGGTTCTGAGGTCCAGTTCATTTCGCGAAAGCACGCGCGCAATCGAGATGTTGGCCCGCTCCGGGAACATCGGGTGGTTTTCGAGCAGCGGCCCGAAGCGTTCGAGGTCATAGGACCAGACGTCGTTGTCGACCCAGAAGATCGCGTGCGGATTGCCCATCGAGGCAACCGACGGCGAATGCAGCACGGGATTGTCGATCGGGCCGATCTGCAGCTCGATCCGGCGCGTGTCGTGAAACTCTTCCGACAGCGGGATTTCGTCCCAGCCGAAGCGCGGGCTTCCCATGTCGACGGAGATCGTGCCGTCGTCGTGCTCCTTGGCTTCGAGCAGGCCAGCAACCGTATGGAAGAGAAAGGCCTTCTTACCGGTTTCGGCGGCAAGCGCCTGGACGACGCAGCGCGTGCCGTTACCGCAGGCCTGGGCCATCGAGCCGTCGGAATTGACGATATCGATCCACGCGTCGGTGCCGGCGGCCTTCGGATCGTGGATCGCCATGATCTGGTCGAAGGCGGTGGCCGGATCGGCGTTGAGCGATATGGCAGCCTGCGGCGTCACGCGGTCGCGGCGGCCGCGCATGTCGACGACCAGGATCTTGTTTCCAAGCCCGTTCATTCTGGCAAATTGCACGTTGTCGACCATGTCGCGATTGTCCAAACCAGCCTCGCCAAGCGGAGGCACCCTTCATTTGGGCTGTATATGGCGGAAAAGCCCGGAAATTACCAGTGCCGGCTTCCCAGTGCCGGCTTCATTGGCGCGTCGACGACGAAGGCGGCACATCGAAGATTTCGCCCGGGCGCATGGCCCTGAAGCGCGTGCGGGCAATCTCGGCCTCGTCAAGCGCCTGTTCGAGCGCCTTGACCGGTGCATCGACGCCTTCATCGGTCAAGCGGAAGGTTCCCCAGTGGTGCCCAGCCACGTGGTCGGCGGCGCAGTCGATCATGCCCTGCACCGCCTCTTCCGGGTTCTGGTGATGATCCTGCATGAACCAGCGCGGCTCGTAGGCGCCGAAGGGCAGGTTGGCGAGGCGGAAGCCGCCATGTTTTTCGCGGGCGGCGCGATAGTTGATGCCGCCGTGAAAGCCGGTGTCGCCGACGTGGTAAATCTTGCCAACAGGGGTTTCGATGACGAAGGCCGCCCAGAGCGCCATGCGGCGATCGCCGGAGCCGCGCGCCGACCAGTGATGGCAGGGCTCGGCATGGATCACCAGTTCGTCTTCAAGGTCCAGCCGGTCGCCCCAGTCGAGAACGGATATGGTCGCGTCCGGCACGGCGCGGCGGATGATTGTGTCGTTGCCGAGCGGCGTGACGATCAGCGGACTGTGCTCTTCGTTGAGGGCTGCCAGCGTATCGAGATCGAGATGGTCGTAGTGGTTGTGGGTGACGAGCACGAGGTCGATCGGCGGCAGATCGTCCATCTCGATGCCTGGCGCATTGCGCCGTGCTGGGCCGACGAAGGAAAACGGGCTCACCCTGTGTGCCCAGACCGGGTCGGTCAGTATGTTGAAGCCATGCACCTGGATCAAAAGGCTCGCGTGGCCGATCATCGTCACCCGCAGGCGGTCGGCCTCGATGCTCAGATCCGGCTTTGCCTGCTGAAACGGGCTTGGATAATGCGTCGGCCACCTCACCTTGCCTCGACCGAGCTGCCAGCGCAGAAGGTCGCCCATGCCCCGCGGCTGCCGGCCATTGGGGTTGAAGAACCGCGTTCCGTCGAAGTGGTCGGAGGCGGGCCCCCGATAATAAGGATTGACCTTCGGCATCGTCGCTTTCCGGCGATTGTTTGGTGGCGGTGTCTGAAAAAGATAGGCGCTTGCGATGCGTCGTGACAGGGTGAGGGGACAAGGTTCAAGAAATTCTTGAAAATAGCAACTTGATTGCTATCGTGCCTCATGCTGGTTCGCTTCGACAAACAGGAACGTCTGTACAAGGCCATCAAACTGGTCCGGCCGATCCATCTCAATGTGCATCGTTCGATCGAGCACATGCTGGAAGGTTCGGGCATATCCGTCGCCGAAAGGGCGGTGCTCGAGCTTCTCTGCGTGGAGCCATTGACAGTGCCGGAGGCGGCGCGGCGGTTGTCGATGAAACGGCAGTTCGTGCTGCGCGTCGTCGTCGGACTGCTGGAAAAGGGACTTCTGGAAAAGCAACCCAACCCGGAACATCGACGCGCCTATTTCTGTGCGCCGAGCGTTGTCGGTCGCGACCTGTTCGAGGCCATCCACCGGCGCGAACTCGAATTGCTGCACGCGGTTCTGGGCGATATCAACCAGACCGAAGTGGTTGCGGCACTCAGGGTCATGACCCGCGTCGCGACGGCGTTCGATGAGCTGGCACGTGAACTTGGCGCAGCGGATGACAAGGAAGGCTCTTGACCGCCGGGATTGGTGCTGTGAGCGTCGCGGCGCAGTCCGTGCCTGAAATCCCTGCTGCCGGATTTGCCGGCCGTTCTTGACTTTTCGGCCGCTTTCCTGTTTATCGCGGCAAATTCCTTCGCAAGTTGATGACTTCGAAGCCACCGACCAGGCCCCGTAAATGTATAAAGAGAGCCCGGAGGTCAACATCCGACAGCGCGTTGCGCCCTCGGGTGGTTTTTGGCTTTGCGCCTTGTTTTTCAGGCGAAGGAACCCACGTTTCCGGCTAGTCTCCATGCCACCGGAAACCAGAAGGAAGTGAGAATGTTCGAGAGCCTCCAGGACCGCCTTGGTTCCATATTGAATGGACTGACCGGCCGCGGCGCATTGTCGGAAGCAGATGTTTCCGCGGCGCTTCGCGAGGTTCGCCGTGCGTTGCTCGAAGCCGATGTCGCCCTCGACGTCGTGCGCTCCTTTACTGAAAAGGTTCGCGAGAAGGCCGTTGGCGCCGAGATCCTGAAATCGATCAAGCCCGGGCAGATGGTCGTCAAGCTCGTCCATGACGAGCTGGTCGAGATGCTGGGCTCCGAGGGCGTCACTATCGACCTCAATGCGCCGGCACCGGTCGTCATCATGATGGTCGGTCTGCAGGGCTCGGGCAAGACGACGACCACCGGCAAGATCGCCAGCCGGATGAAGACGCGGGACAAAAAGAAGGTCCTGATGGCTTCGCTCGACACCCGTCGTCCGGCCGCCCAGGAGCAGCTTCGCCAGCTCGGCGTTCAGGCCGGCGTCGATACGCTGCCAATCATCGCCGGCCAGTCGCCGACCGATATCGCCGCGCGCGCCGTGCAGGCCGCCAAGCTCGGCGGCCACGACATCGTCATCCTCGACACCGCCGGCCGTACGCATATCGACGAGCCGCTGATGATCGAGATGGCGGAAATCAAGCGGAAGTCCAATCCGCATGAGATCCTGCTGGTCGCCGATGCGCTGACCGGTCAGGATGCCGTCAACCTCGCCCGCAACTTCGACGAACGCGTCGGCATCACCGGCCTCGTGCTCACCCGTATGGACGGCGACGGCCGCGGCGGTGCAGCACTTTCGATGCGCGCCGTTACCGGCAAGCCGATCAAGCTCATCGGCGTCGGCGAAAAGATGGGCGAACTCGAAGAGTTCCATCCGCGCCGCGTTGCCGACCGTATCCTCGGCATGGGCGACATCATCTCGCTGGTCGAAAAGGCTGCCGAGAACATCGACGCCGAAAAGGCGGCCGCAATGGCCGCCAAGATGGCCAAGGGCAAGTTCGACCTGAACGACCTCGCCGACCAATTGCGTCAGATGCAGAAGATGGGCGGCATGGGCGGTATCATGGGCCTGATGCCCGGCATGGCCGGCATGAAGGACAAGATGGCCTCGGCCGGTCTCGACGACAAGCTGTTCGGACGCCAGATCGCCATCATCTCCTCGATGACCAGGGCCGAGCGCGCCAACCCGGACATGCTGAAGCATTCCCGCAAGAAGCGCATCGCCGCCGGTTCCGGCACCGATGCTGCCGACATCAACAAGCTTCTGAAGATGCACCGCCAGATGGCGGACATGATGAAGATGATGGGCGGCAAGGGCAAAGGCGGCATGATGAAGCAGATGATGGGCGGCCTTGCCAGCAAGATGGGCCTCGGCGGCCTTGGTGGCGGCGGCATGCCCGATCTGTCGAGCCTCGACCCCAAGCAGCTCGAAGCGTTGCAGAAGCAGGCGGAAGCAGCCGGCCTCAAGCCCGGCGGCATGCCGGGCCTTGGCGGCGGCGGCCTGCCCGGTCTCGGCGGCGCCAAGCTTCCGGGCCTTGGCGGTTTCCCCGGCCTTCCGGGCCTACCCAAGAAGAAGTGAGGATCGGTGAGAGATGATTGATCCCGAAATCAAAAAGGAATTGGCGGGTTACCGGCAGTCGATCGACAACATCGATGCCGCGCTCGTCCACATGCTGGCCGAACGGTTCCGCTGCACCCAGGCGGTCGGCGTTCTCAAGGCCAAGCACAATCTGCCGCCGGCCGATGCGGCGCGCGAAGAATACCAGATCGAACGTCTTCGCCACCTGGCGAAGGATGCCAATCTGGATCCGGATTTCGCCGAGAAGTTCCTGAACTTCATCATCAAGGAAGTCATCCGGCATCATGAAGCCATCGCCGCCGATCGCACGCATTCCGCGGGCACCGTCGGCACCACCCATTCCGCTTGAACGAAGCGGTCAAGAAAGCCTGCAAGGAGTTACTCAAATGGCACTGAAAATTCGTCTCGCCCGTGGCGGTTCCAAGAAGCGTCCTTACTACCAGATCGTCGTTGCCGACGCCCGCAGCCCGCGTGACGGCCGCTTCCTCGAGAAGATCGGTTCCTGGAACCCGATGCTCGGCAAGGACGACGAAAAGCGCGTCGAGCTGAACGCCGAGCGCATCAGCCACTGGATCGCCCAGGGCGCCCAGCCGACCGACCGCGTCATGCGCTTCCTCGACCAGGCCGGTATCGCTCAGCGTCCGGCTCGCAGCAACCCGAACAAGGGTCTGCCGGGCAAGAAGGCTCAGGAGCGCGCTGCTGAAGCCAAGCAGAAGGCCGAAGACGCCGCTGCTGCCGCTGCCGAAGGTGCCGCGGAATAATATCCGGCAAACGGATGAAGGAGACGGGCGGCATTTCCATGCCGCCCGTTTTCCGTTATGTGCACCCTGAAATCCCCAAACGGATACGGATGATGAGCAAACTCGAAAACCCGGTTCTGATGGCGACTGTCGGCGCGGCGCAAGGTTTGCGCGGCGAGGTCAGGGTCAAGTCTTTCACCGACGACCCGACGGCACTCGGCGATTATGGCCATCTCCATAGCGCCGATGGGAGCGTGTTCGAGGTGCTGGAAATCCGCGAGGCCAAGAACGTGGTCGTCGTCCGCTTTCGCGGCGTCAACGACCGCACGGCCGCCGAGGCGCTGAATGGCCTCGAACTGTTCGTCGATCGCGACAATCTGCCCGACGACGATCTCGACGAAGACGAATTCTTCTATGCCGACCTCGAGGGCCTCGAGGCCATCGACGGCAGCGGCAAGAGCTACGGCACCGTGACGGGCGTGTTCGATTTCGGCGCGGGCGACCTGCTGGAGCTCAAGGGGCCGGGCAAGCGCCCCGTGCTCATTCCCTTTACTGAATGGTCCGTTCTGGAGATCGATTTGGAAGGCGGCAAGCTGCTGGTCGATCCGCTGGCCGCCGGCCTCATCGACGACAAGGACGAGCCCGGCAGCCCGTTTTCGGCCAGGCGCAAGTGAGCGCCAAGGCAATGTCCTTCCGCGCAACGGTTCTCACGCTCTATCCCGAAATGTTTCCCGGCCATCTCGGCGCCTCGCTCTCCGGCCGGGCGCTGGAGCGCGGCCAATGGTCGATCGATGCCGTGCAGATCCGTGACTTTGCGGAGGACAAGCACCGGACCGTCGACGATACGCCGGCCGGCGGCGGCGCCGGCATGGTGCTGAGGCCCGACGTCCTCGCCCGTGCGATCGACGCGGTGTCGCAGGACGATCATCGCCCGCGGCTGCTGATGAGCCCGCGCGGTAGGCCCTTGACGCAGAAGCGCGTGCGCGAACTTGCCGACGGTCCCGGCGTGGTCATCGTCTGCGGGCGGTTCGAAGGTGTCGACCAGCGCGTCATCGACGGGCGCGCGCTCGAGGAAGTGTCGATCGGCGACTATATCCTCTCGGGCGGCGAGCCGGCAGCGCTGACGCTGCTCGATGCCGTCGTGCGCATCCTGCCCGGGGTGATGGGCAACGAGCTGTCGGGCGTTCACGAAAGCTTCGAAGGCGGGTTGCTGGAGCATCCGCACTATACCCGTCCGCAGGTCTTCGAGGGCAGGGAGATCCCGGCCGTGCTGACCTCGGGCAATCACGGCGCCATCGCCAAGTGGCGCGAGGCGGAAGCCCGTCGGCTGACCGAGGCGCGTCGGCCGGACCTGCTTCCTCAACCCGTGAAGAAGTAATAGGCGGCGAGCAGCAAGCCGACCGCGACGACCAAGGCGCGGATCACCGCCTGCGGCACGCGCCGTGCCGCCCAGACGCCGAGATAACCGCCGAGGGCGGCACCGGGAACCATGATCGCCGCATGCAGCCACGACACGACCCCGCCGGCGGCGAAGACCACGATGGCGATGGTGGCGATGACGATCGAGATGAAGTTCTTCAGCGCATTCAGGCGGTGATAGCCGCCACCGGTGGCAAGTCCCAACACCGCCAGCATCATGATGCCCATGCCGGCGCCGAAGAAGCCGCCATAGATCGAGGTTGCGAACTGGCTGACGACACCGGCCGGGCTGATCGCATGCTCGTCGATGCGGGCCTTGGGCTTCAGGAGCGGCCCGGCGGCGAAGATCGCCGTCGCGGCGATCAGCAGCCAGGGGACGAGCGCACGAAACGAGGCGTTCGACAGGGAGATCAGCAACACCGCGCCGGCAAGTCCGCCGACCGCCGAAATGACGCCAAGAAGGATCGCCTGGCGGCGGTCCGCGCGGATCTCCTTGGCATAGGCAAGGGTCGAGGTGATATAGCCGGGAAGCTGGATGATCGACGACGTGGCATTGGCGACAATCGGCGGCAACCCGCCAAGGGTCATGGCGCCGAAGGTGAGGAAGGTTCCGCCACCGGCAATCGCATTGACCACGCCCGACAGGAAACCGGCGACGAAAAGCAGAAGTACTTCGAAGAAATGCATGGTCTCCCCCATCGCCCCCAGCTCGGCATAGCCCGCGGGCTTTGCAGCCGCAAGCCCGCGATTGAATGCATTTCAATGCGCGTTATTTCGAAATCTCTGATAGAATTCGCGCCGAACGCCTCCATGGCCCGGAAAATATGGCTTGCGGGGATGACAAGCGGGTTTTCTTCGTGTAAGTGCCGCCCCGGTTCGGGTTGTTTGCCCGTCGACCACCAACAAAGAATGGTGAATCCGCTCCTGCCGGGGTCCGGCAACATCTGAAGGTACGTCCGACAGGTCGATCGAGAGCGCTCTGGCTGTTTCAGAAGAACTTGAAAGGTTAACCCGATGAACATCATCCAGCAGCTGGAAGCCGAACAGGCCGCCAAGATTGCCGCCAAGCGCACGCTCCCCGATTTCTCCGCAGGCGACACGCTGCGCGTCAACGTCCGCGTTGTCGAAGGCACGCGTACCCGCGTTCAGGCCTATGAAGGCGTTTGCATCGCTCGTTCGGGCGGCGGCATCAACGAAAGCTTCACCGTTCGCAAGATCTCCTACGGCGAAGGCGTTGAGCGCGTATTCCCGGTTTACTCGCCGCTCGTCGAGAGCGTTGAAGTGGTTCGCCGCGGTAAGGTCCGTCGCGCCAAGCTCTACTACCTGCGCGATCGTCGCGGCAAGTCGGCTCGTATCGTTGAAAACACCGGTACGCGCGCCCGCAAGCTGAACGACGCCGAGCGCCAGGCCGTTGTCGAGGAAAAGGCACGGATCGAAGCTGAAAAGATCGCAGCAGCTCAGGCTCTTGCAGCCGAAAAGGCAGCAGCCGAAGCCGCAGAAGCCAAGGCAGCAGCAGAAGCCGCCGAAGCCAAGGCAGCTGAAGCCGCAGCGGAATAAGATTTCAATCCTTTGGGATTGTAGGGAAGGCGGCCTCGGGCCGCCTTTCTTTTTTGGTACTATGCGCTTGTCTTTTCTTAGCAATCCGTGACATTTTTCGCTGCCACACTTTTCGGGAGCTCTTCCAATGACAATCCGTCGCCATGTGCTTGCGGGCATCGCAGCCGCACTTGCCGTTCCATTTGCTTTTTCTGCACCGGCTTTCGCCAGCGACCTGCCGGATCTCGGTGGCAAGACGGTTGTCGTCGTCACGGAAAATGCCTACCCGCCGCTGCAGTTCGTCGATCCGAAGACCGGTGAGGCGATCGGCTGGGAATATGATGCGATGAACGAGATCGCCAAGCGTCTGAACTTCAAGGTCGAGTACCAGAACACCAGCTGGGACGCGATGATCCAGGCTGTTCACGACGGCCAGTACCAGATCGGCATGACCGGCATTACCATCAAGGACGACCGCAAGGAGAAGGTCGACTTCTCCGATCCGTACATGCGCTCGCAGCAGTTCATGCTGGTGCGCGGCGACGAGAACCGCTTCAACGACGGCAAGAGCTTCGGCGCCTTCGCCGACGGTCTGGTCGGCGCACAGCCGGGCACCTCGCCGTTCTACACCGCCGTCTACGAAATGCTCGATGGCAACGAGCAGAACCCGCGCATCAAGCTGTTCGAAACCTTCGGTGCCACCGTGCAGGCGCTCAAGGCCGGCGACGTCGACGTCGTCCTGACCGACAGCGTTGCCGCCAAGGGGTATGTCGATTCGTCCGAAGGCAAGCTGAAGGTCGTCGGCGGCCCGCTCGGCACCGAGGATTTCGGCTTCATCTATCCCAAGGGTTCGGACCTGGTCGGCCCGGTGAACGCCGCGATCAAGGCGCTGAAGGAAGATGGAACCTTCGACGCCTTGGATAAGAAGTGGTTCCTCGACTACAAGATGGGCGGCTGATCGCAGGCCATGGCCTCCCCACAATCGACTGATAAGTCCGGAAAGGGCGACTATCCCTGGTGGCTGGTCGCCCTTCTGGTGATTGCCGTGGCGCTCGCCGCTGTTATCGTCACCAATGACATCTACACCGAAGTCTTCAACGTCGTCCTCAAGGGCATTGGCGTCACCATTTTCGTGACCCTGATGGGCTTCGTGCTGGCGACGACGCTCGGTCTCGGCATTGCGCTGATGGCGCTGTCGGAGCACGCGGCACTTCGCCAGATCGCACGCTTCTACACCGAGGTCATCCGCGGCGTGCCGATCCTCGTCCTGTTGTTCTACATCGCCTTCGTCGGCGCGCCGACGCTCGTCACGGTCGCCAACTTCATCACCGCGCCGCTGATATCGGCCGGCTGGATGGAGCCGGTGGTGGTGCGCGACATCTCGCTGATGTGGCGGGCGATCATGGCGCTGATGATCGGCTATTCCGCCTTCATCGCCGAAGTCTTTCGGGCCGGCATCCTCTCGGTCGACAAGGGTCAGGTCGAGGCAGCCAAGGCGCTGGGCCTGACGCGCTACCAGCGGTTTCGCCTGGTGATCTTCCCGCAGGCGATCCGCGTGATCCTGCCGCCGCTCGGCAACGACTTCGTCGCCATGGTCAAGGACTCCTCGCTGGTCTCGGTGCTCGGCGTCGCCGACATCACCCAGATGGGCAAGGTCTACGCCTCCGGTTCCTTTCGCTTCTTCGAGACCTATTCGATCGTTGCCTATGTCTATCTCGTCCTGACCATTGGCCTGTCGCTGGGCTTGCGGGGGATCGAGCGGCGGTTGCGGCGCGCCGAGCAGCGTTGAGGCTGCTTCCACCGATTGCCGAAGTGTCAAAAAATTGATATGTACGGCCTCATGGAATCCAAGTTCGGATGTCGAGAGCAAAAAATCGTCGTGCTGCAGGACCACAAGCGTCTGCCGGCACGCTTTTTTGCGCGCGTATCCGGGGCGCTGACAAGCCTCCTATCCTGATCCCTTGATCAGTGTTTCCGGCTGCCTTGCTGCCGGCTTTTCCCTTACTTCTGAAAATTCGATGGATATATCGCCATGAGCGCACCGCGTACTCTCTATGACAAGATCTGGGACGACCATCTGGTCAACAGCCAGGACGATGGCACCTGTCTTCTCTACATCGATCGTCATCTCGTTCATGAGGTGACGAGCCCGCAGGCTTTCGAGGGCCTGCGCATGGCTGGCCGCAAGGTCCGCGCTCCGGAAAAGACGCTCGCCGTCGTCGACCACAACGTGCCGACCTCACCTGATCGCCATCTCGGCATCAAGAACGAGGAGAGCCGCATCCAGGTCGAGGCGCTCGCCACGAACGCAGCCGAGTTCGGTGTCGAATACTACTCGGAAAACGACAAGCGCCAGGGCATCGTGCACATCGTCGGCCCGGAGCAGGGCTTCACGCTGCCGGGCATGACCATCGTTTGCGGCGACAGCCACACCTCGACGCATGGTGCCTTCGGCGCGCTGGCGCATGGCATCGGCACGTCGGAAGTCGAGCACGTGCTTGCGACCCAGACGCTGATCCAGCAGAAGGCCAAGAACATGCTGGTGCGCGTCGACGGCCAGCTGCCGCCAGGTGTGACCGCCAAGGACATCATCCTTGCCATCATCGGTGAGATCGGTACTGCCGGTGGCACCGGACACGTCATCGAGTTTGCCGGCGAAGCGATCCGCTCGCTGTCGATGGAAGGCCGCATGACCATCTGCAACATGACGATCGAAGGCGGTGCCCGCGCCGGCCTGATCGCGCCCGACGAAACGACCTTCGAATACATCAAGGACAAGCCGCGCGCGCCGAAGGGCAAGGCCTGGGAAATGGCGCTCGACTATTGGAAGACGCTGCACACCGACGAAGGCGCGCATTACGATCGCGTCGTCGTGCTCGACGCTGCCGATCTGCCGCCGATCGTCTCCTGGGGTTCGTCGCCTGAGGACGTCATCTCGGTTCAGGGCATCGTCCCGAACCCGGACGAGATCCCGGAAGAAAACAAGCGCACCTCCAAGTGGCGCGCGCTTGACTACATGGGCCTGAAGCCCGGCACCAAGATCACTGACATCGCCATCGACCGCGTCTTCATCGGCTCGTGCACCAACGGCCGCATCGAGGATCTGCGCGCCGTTGCCGCTGTCGTCGAAGGCCGCAAGGTTGCGCCGACCGTTTCGGCGATGATTGTTCCGGGCTCCGGCCTCGTCAAGGAGCAGGCGGAAGCCGAAGGCCTCGACAAGATCTTCCGGGAAGCGGGCTTCGACTGGCGCGAGCCGGGCTGCTCGATGTGCCTGGCGATGAACGACGACCGGCTGAAGCCGGGCGAGCGCTGTGCCTCGACCTCCAACCGTAACTTCGAAGGCCGCCAGGGCTTCAAGGGACGCACACATCTGGTATCGCCGGCAATGGCGGCGGCCGCAGCGGTCGCCGGACATTTCGTCGACATTCGTGAGTGGAAGTAAGCTGGCGCGAGTGGAAATAAGCCGGTTCCTGAGCTTTCCGGCGTTGATGGCCGCCCTTCGGGGCGGCCTTTTTTGTGGTTCACTCCTACAGCGTCCTTTGCGCGTCAGATATGAGGCGCAAAGGACGCTGTAGCGCATTAAACCTGCTGCATAATTTCCTCCTTAAATCGATTCCGATTTAAGGAATTATGCAGTACGGGGACAAAACGTCGAAGCGATGCCAGAATGGACCTGACGGAGTAGATCGTACTTCGCTGCGAAGGAGGACGTGATGGCCGGGGATCGCGGGGCGAAAACATACCGCCTGATGCTGTTGCGCCATGCCAAGTCCGCATGGCCGGACGGCGTGCCGGATCACGACCGGCCGCTCGGCGAGCGCGGCCGCAAGGCGGCGCCACTGATCGGCGCAGATATGAAGCGCAAAGGGCTGATCCCGGGGCTCGCGATCGTTTCCACTGCGCGACGTGCGCGGGAAACCTGGGCGCTGGTTCGGGATAACCTGCCGCCGCCAATCCCCACCCGTGAGACGCGCGACATCTACGAAGTTGGGGCACCCGCCATTCTGGCGACCATTCGCGCCGTTGACCCTGATATCCGTAACCTGCTTGTCGTTGGCCACAATCCGGGCATGGAGGAACTTGCGCATCTGCTGGCCGGATCGGGCAGGCAGGAGGCGCTCGCGCGCATGCGGGAGAAGTTTCCGACAGCGGCGCTTGCCGTACTCGCGTTCGACGGCTCCAGTTGGGAGGACCTGGCATCGGGCCGGTGCCGTCTCATCGATTTCGTCACGCCGCGCCAACTCGCCTGAGGCCGCGCCGGCTTGCCTGATTGGATCAGATCTTGTGTTTTGCCAGCCTGCGCACAAGGGCGGACGGAAGGCGCTTTGCCAAGACCTTGGCCGCCGGTTGCAGCCGCGCCATGACAAGCTCGCGCAGCAGCCAGCCGCGCCAGGAGAACGCGAAAGCATAGTCGCTGACGGCAACCAGCCCGTCGGCGTGCTGCATCTTGTAGCCATCCGCTGGCGCCAGCAGGTCGAAGACACGGCTGCCGCGATCGGCGGCGGCCGCGAATGTCCGGTGGATCAGCAGCCGCCCGAGGCCCTCGCGGTCATAGCCAGGGTCGGTTGCCAGCACGTGTCCGAAGGTGTGGCCCTTGCAATCGAAGGACAGATCGACGCCGATCGGCCGCCCATCGCAGGCGATCGTCGAGGCGCAGAGGCCGGCGCCGGGATCGCCGGCCAGGTCCTCGAAGAACGCTTGGAAGCGGCTGTCCATGACGGTCGGCGACAGGATCGCGTTTTCGAGCAGCCAGTTCTTCTTGATGGTGATGGCAGCGGCTGCGGCCGTTGCGGCTGTTGACCCCGGCTCCGGCTCGGTAAAGGTGATGTCGCCGTGCTCTCGCAGCCTTCGCAGCCGGCGCCGATAGTTCGAGCGCTCGCGTGCGGAATAGGCGATGCCGGGGCCATCGGCTGTCACCCGCCGTGACAGGCTTGCGAAAGGCGCCTGCACGTCGCCAGGCAAGGAGGCGCCGCTTGGGATCACCGATCCGCATAGGGCAGCATCCGCTCTTACCCGCCGTGCTTCGAAGAGATCGGCGCCGAGCGATGCGACGGCGTTCCAGCCGGCTTCGAGCAAGGCGTGTCTGTTCTCGCCGGCCTCGACGAGCACGTCGCCGAATTGGGTCACCGGCGCTCCCATGAAACCAAGCACATCAAAACCAAGCTTGCGCCGGCGCACCAGTGGCCAGAGGGTGACGAGACGCCCGTCGATACGACCGATGAGGATGCAGAGCTGCGTCTTTGGATCGAGATAGTGCCGCGCCCAGTGTCGCAGGAAGATATGACGCTGGAACACCTGCTGAGGCTCCGCCGTCCGCTCGAACAGGTCGTCCCATTCCTTGTGCAGGGCCTCGAAGCCTTCGAGACTTGTGACGCAACTGATTTGGAGATTGTCGCCCAAAAGCTGAGAGCTCGGAGTTATCTCAACTGCGTCGGCGATCGGCGACGTCGCTCGGCCGGGCATGGCTCAGCCGCTTCGGAAGTGATTGACGAGCCGCCGCGTTCCTCTGATCGGGAAACGGGCAAGATAGGCAACCATGAGGGCGGGGTGGAGAGCGGCGAACGGGGCATCGTTCTCGACCAGATGCCGGATCGCGAGAACCGGCATCGGCGAGCGCAGTGGTCGGAAGTCCGGGTTCCACAGGCCGCGATCCTCGGAGCCTGCATGCATCATGCCGATCATCCGGGCGCGGGCGAGTGAATAGAACCGATGCCGCCGCTGGATGCGCTTCAACATCGCGATCCCATCCGCATCGGCGCAGTCAGGAAAGCCAACGATCACCGTGCGGAAATGCTTCATCGCGGGTTTGCAGGGGATGGCTTCGAGTTCGCCGAATGCGCCACGGATGAGCGCAAAGACCGTGTCTTCGTCCTCGGCGCGCGCGTCAGAAATCGCCAACCGGACGGTATCGATCTTGGCGGCCTGGCGGGTAAAGGGGCAGACAGCGCCGGTTCGTCCGAGATCGGAATGGCCGGCCATCAGATAGGATTCGACCCAGTCGAGCAGCTGCGCAATGTCGGAACCTTGCGAGACGCCGTCCGCGCTATCACGAACCTCTTTTATCCCGAAGAACCGTCCGTCGGTCGCCGGTATCGCTTTGGCCGTCTTGGTCAGCATCGGCAGCACTCGTCCTGCAAATCTCGCTTGAGGCTACATAGACACCAGAGCTTGCGGAAGTGTTGATGGTTGTGGCCGGTGAGGTTTCTCGCGTGATCTATGCTTTCCGAATTCTTCTTTCGATCGCCGGTCATGCCTCATATTGCAGCGTCGACATTAGACAACTTTGACGACGGTGCCGCGACGCAGATGCGGGATCAGCCGGCGCATGGCGGCAAGGCTTATGGCGACGCAGCCCTCGGTCGGCTCGTATCCGGGGCGGATGAGGTGAAAGAATATTGCCGACCCGGCATAACGGCGCCGGCTGGTCAGGTTCCAGTCCATCACCAGGCAGATGTCGTAGAGCCTGTCCGTGCGCATCATGTCCTCGTGGCTCGGCGCGAAGGGCGCATTGGCTGGACGGTTGTAGCGGGCATGACTGGGAGCGTCGCACCAGAGCATGCCGTTACGCGTGGCCCGCATCGGCAGCGGCGTCGGCGGCAGCAGGATGCGGTCGCGCCTGACATAGCCGCCGATGAGTTTCATCGCGGCGCGCGGCGTGGCACCGTCGCCCTCGCGCTTGCGGCTGGTAATGCCGCTGCGGCCGATGGCCGCTTGCTCCGTGCGGCCATCGAAGGTAACCAGTGCACGCCTGCGATCAAGCGGGGCAGGCCGGACGGTGATGACGGATTTGACTGGCCTTCTTCCCGACGTTTTCTTGCGCATCTCTCTCACAGATTTTTGAATTGTCCGTGATTTGGCGGGCACCATAAGCACGGTTGCATATATAACGAGGTTCCAAAACCGGTTCGCTTGCCAACACGGGCATTTGAGCTAGTTTGAAACCGGAAGCAAACAGGAATTGTCCCATGGCGACCCGTACCATTCTTCTTGTCGACGACGACAATGACCTGCGCGAAACGTTGGTCGAACAGCTTTCGCTGTACGAGGAGTTCGATCTTCTTCAGGAAGCGACTGCCGGCAAGGGGATACAGGCGGCGCGCGCCCAGCAGGTCGATCTGCTGATCATGGATGTCGGTCTGCCCGACATGGACGGGCGCGAGGCGGTCAAGCTCTTGCGCAAGGGCGGCTTCAAGGCGCCGATCATCATGCTCACCGGTCATGACACGGATTCGGATACGATCCTCGGTCTGGAAGCCGGCGCGAACGACTATGTCACCAAGCCGTTCCGCTTCGCCGTCCTCCTCGCCCGTATCCGCGCGCAGCTGCGCCAGCACGAACAGAGCGAAGATGCGACCTTCAGTGTCGGTCCCTACACGTTCAAGCCGAGCCAGAAGCTGCTGACGCTCGAAAACGGCCAGAAGATCCGGCTGACCGAAAAGGAAGCGGCGATCATCCGCTATCTCTATCGCGCCGACCAGAAGGTGGTGACGCGCGACGTGCTGCTCGAAGAAGTCTGGGGTTACAATTCCGGCGTGACGACGCATACGCTCGAAACACATGTCTATCGGCTCCGCCAGAAAATCGAGCGAGACCCTTCCAATGCCGAGATTTTGGTGACAGAGAACGGCGGCTACAAGATCGTTCCGTGAGGCGGCGACGTCCGATGATTTCTCCGCACGTCAGCTGCTTCGGACTATTTGCATCGATTGCTATGCTCTTGGGTTTCGAACCCCGGAGCATCGTGATTCAGGGAGGTTAGCCGTTTGGCGCTCAACGACGACATCGTTCTTCTGTCCAATGTGCCGCTTTTTGCCGATATCAGCGAGGACAAGCTGAGGCTGATTGCCTTTGGCGCCGAACGTCGACGCGTGTTCAAAGGGCAGGAGCTGTTTCGCGAGGGCGCTCCGGCCGATTGCGCCTTTGCCATTGCCAGCGGCAGCCTCTCGCTTTCGAAAGCCAATGCCGACGGCGCGATGGAGGATGTCACCACCGTCGGCCGCGGCGCGCTTCTCTCGGAACTGGCGCTGATCTCGATGGTGGAACGCAAGTTTACCGCGACCGCGGACGAAGACAGCGAAGTGATCCGCATCAATCGCCCGCTGTTCCGGCGCATGCTGGAAGAATACCCGGAAGTTGCCGCCCTCGTGGAGGGGCGCATCCGCGAGAACCTGCAGGCGATGATCCGCCGCGCAGGCGCACTGGCCGGCCGTTTCGCCTGACGCACTCCCGATAGACGGTCGCACGCCAGGCGTTTTCACCTACCATTTGTACTTGAGCGTGCCGAGCACGGTGCGGCCCTGGCCGAAGTAGCAGTAACCGTCGGTGCAGACTTCTTCGCGCCGGTCGCCAATGTTGGTTGCGCTGACGGCCAGCGACAATCCGTTCAGATCGGGATTTTTCACGCCGAAATCATAGGCGATCGACGCGTCGAAGTAGACGGCGCCGCCGTTTTCCGCCGTATTGTCGTCGGAGGTGAAGGACTTGGAGGTGGCGCGGATACCGCCGCCAAGGCTGAGACCGGCGAGCTGCGTATCGTCTGGCACGAGGTAGTTCACCCAGAGGGATGCGATGTTGCGCGGCTTGGTCGAGGGCACGTTGCCGATCAGTGCGGGATTGACGTTCCCGGTGATCTCGGCGTCGTTGTAGGTGTAGGCGGCGATCAGGCTGAAGCCATTGTCGAATTCGCGTCGCGCCTCGACCTCGAAGCCCTTGGTGGTCACCTCGCCCGAAGATTTGTAGTAGTAGCCGACGGGCAGCGACGCGTCCGCGACATATTGCGGCGCCCCGGTTTCGACGATCCGGTAGACGGCGGCGCTCAGCGAATAGGCCTCGCCTTCCGGCTGGTATTTGATGCCCAGTTCGATCTGCTCGCCCGTCGTCGGATCCAGAACCGTACCATCTGCCGAGAGCTGCGTGCTCGGCACGAAGGACGTGCCGTAGCTGGCGTAGGGCGCAATATCGTTGTCGAAGAGGTAGAGCAGGCCCACCTGGCCGGTGACTTCACCGTCGTCCTTGCGGTCGACTGCACCGGTGTTCTTGTTGGTGCTCGTCTGGTCCACCCAGTCGTGGCGCAGGCCGGCGACGGCGCGCCAGTTGCCGAATTCCGCCTGGTCCTCAGCATAGATGCCGGTCTGGCGCAGATCGCGGCCACTGAAGCTGGTGAGCGCGGGCGTCGGGCCGGTGATGCCGAAGGTCGGATTGTCGAGGTCGAAGCGATAGGCCGGATCGCTGGCGCCAAAGCCGAGCCCGAAGTCTGACGTGATCCAGGTATAGTCGAGGCCGGTCAGCAGTGTGTGCGAGATGGCGCCGGTATCGAAGGTCGCCAGCAACTGGTTGTCGATCTGGTAGGTGCGCTGATTGTCGGTAATCGCGACCGGCGACCGCTCGTAGACATTGCCAGTTGCCGTGCCGAACTCGAGATAGCGGGCGTCCAAATCCATGTCGCTGACGCGGGCGTGCTGACGGAAGATCAGGCCATTGTCGAATTCGTGCTCGAGCTTGAAGCCAGCCTGATACTGCCGCACCTTCTGGTGATCGTATTCCGGATCGCTGTAGCGCAGCAGCTTGCCGCCATATTCGAACACCCGCGGGCTGGCATCGCTCTCGCCCTTCTGTCCGAGGCCGTAGACGGTCAGCGACGTTGCCTCGTCCGGCTTCCAGGTGAAGGAGGGCTGCAGCAGGTAGCGGTCGTCGGCAACGTCGTAGCTGGTTTCGCCGTTCCGCAGCAGACCGACGATACGATAGAGAAAGTCGCCTTCGGCGGTCGCCGGGCCGCCGAAATCGAAGGCCGTCTGGGCGCGGCCGATCGTGCCGTATTGAACTTCGACCTCGCGGTGCGTGTCGTCCTGCGGCATCTTGGAAATGCGGTTGACGATGCCGCCGACACCGGCGGCGCCGTACAGCACCGACACCGGTCCCTTGATGATCTCGATGCGGTCGAGACCGTAGATCTCGGTCGGGAAGGTGCCGTAGTTCATATAGGGCTGGCGCAGGCCGTCGCGGAAGTCGCCGGTTGTGGTCGTCTCGAAGCCGCGAATGTAGATCTGGTCGAAGCGCGGGTCGAAGCCGAAGGCGCCGGTGGTAACACCGGCGGCATAGCGGGTTGCCTGGATCATGTCCTGGGCGCCACGCTCCTCCAGTTCCTTGCGGGTGACGACGGAGACCGAGCGCGGGGTCTCGACCAGTGGCGTGTCGGTCTTCAGCGCCGTGATATTGCGCGACGGTGCGATGGTATCATTGTCCTCGGCGATGCTGGTGGCCGCCTGTGCGGCCGAAACCTCGATCTTCTGCAGCCGCGTCGTCTTCTCACTCGTGGCCGTCTGCGCGGTGGCGGAATTTGATAGCAGTCCGATCGTGATCGCGAGTAGTGCCGTTGTTGCCGAAAGGGAACGAAGCGAGGTGCGAACGGGTCTGTTCGGAAAAATCTTGCGCATGATCTGGCCCCTTTTGCGGGCGCACGAAAGCCCTCCGGACTGGCCCGGAGCGAAGCACCCGAAAATCAATGGAAACGACGGCTGCTTAGCCGCCGGAGGCGGTGTCCCCGCCGCTCGCAAAAAGGGATAATCGCTTCGAAAAACAGGATCAAGAAAAATATGAGATTTTTACTCATCGTTTCTTGATGCAGCTGATCGTGCTACAGCGCCGCGCGTCTTATTAGACGCGCGGCGCTGAGATCACCGGCACATGGTCCGACGGCCGCTCCCAGCCGCGCGCTTCCCGCAGGATATCCACCTGCGTCAGCTTCGGCGCGAGGTCGGCCGACGACCAGATGTGGTCGAGGCGTCGGCCGCGGTCGGCCGCTTCCCAATCCTTCGCGCGGTAGCTCCACCAGGTATAGAGCTTGGTCGGCGCCGGCGCATGCTGGCGCATCAGGTCGACCCAGGCGCCGCCGTTCATCACCGTGTTGAGGCCCTCGGTTTCGATCGGCGTATGGCTGACGATCTTCAGGAGTTGCTTGTGCGACCAGACGTCGTCCTCGAGCGGCGCGATGTTGAGGTCGCCGACGAGGATGGAGGAGATGCCCGCCTCGGCTTCGGCGTGCAGCAGCTTCATCTCATCGACGAAATCGAGCTTGTGGCCGAACTTCGGGTTGATCGACCTGTCCGGTTCGTCGCCGCCGGCGGGAACGTAGAAATTGTGCAGGCGGATCTTCTTGCCGCCCGCCTCGAACACCACCGAAAGGTGGCGCGCATCGCCGACGACGCAATAGTCGCGGCGGTCGCTAAGCTCGTGCAGGGGCAGACGCGAGATCGTCGCGACGCCGTGATAGCCCTTCTGGCCGTGCATCTCGATATGGTTGTAGCCGAGTGCCTTGAGTGGCTTTGACGGAAACTGGTCGTTCGGGCACTTGGTTTCCTGCAGGCAGAGAATGTCGGGCTGCCAGGTCTTCAGCAGATGTTCGATCAGCGGCATGCGCAGGCGAACGGAGTTGATATTCCACGTGGCGACGGAAAGGGCCATTGCTCATTCCCCATGATTGGGTAGGTCCGGGCGTTCGACGAATGGAAAGCCGGCTCAGGACGGATATGTTTTCGATGTCGGGGAGGTTTAAGCAGGTCTGGCGCGTCGGGACAAGGAATGCATGAAAAGGTCGCTGCGCACTTTGACGCGCTGCATGTTTTATCCTTAGATCGGATCCGAGGACACATGCAGTGGGCGGCCGATGTCCACAATGCCTATGCTGAGGCGGTCTTAGCCGCCCCGTTTGTTGCGAACCTCGTCGTAAGGAATCTTGAACACCTTGTCGTCGAGCGCGATGCCGGTCCGGACGTTGAAGATCATCACCGACGTGTCCTTCTTCTGCGCATCGGTGATCGTCCACTGGCGCAGGTCGTAGGTCTTCGGATCGAACATCATGGTGATGGTCGAATCGCCGAAGATCGAGCGATCCCCGAGCACGATGGTGATGAGGTCTGATTCTTCCTTGACGTCGCGCACCATCTTGCCGGTCAGGTCGATCCGCTCGCTGAGCAACAGGTTCAGCGGCGTCTTGGAGAGCGGGTAGATATCCCAGGTCTTCAGCTTCATATTGCCGATGACCACCGACTTGCCGTCGGAAATCACGCGCATCGGCGAAGGCGCCTCGTAGTTGAAGCGGATGCGGCCGGGGCGGCGGATGTAGAACTTGCCACCGGTCTGCTCGCCGCGCGGGCCGAACTGCACGAATTCGCCGGACATGGTCTTCACCGACGAGAAATGATCGGCGATCTTCTGGGCGGAGGCCGGGGCCTGGGCAAAGGCCTTGGTGACGTCAAGACCGGCGCCACCCATGCCCGCGAGCGCCGCGAGGCCGCAAACGAATACACGGCGCGACATCGCCGGATTGCTGCCCAGGGTGGTTTTCGTCTCTGTCATCACAGTCTCCTTCATTTCCTGAATCATCTGGAGCGCAAGTGCGGCACCTTCAAGGCGTTTTTCATGGCCTTCGGCGGGCCGCGCTCTCACATGACCGTTACCGGGCATGGATCATCGCCCGGGACGAAAGCCGGGTTTACCGGCCAGTGATTTCCGCTTCGGTCGGCACGAGGATTTCCCGTTTGCCGGCATGGTTTGCCGGGCCGATGATGCCTTCCTGTTCCATGCGCTCGATCAGTGAAGCGGCCCTATTATAGCCTATCCCGAGGCGACGTTGCACATAGGATGTGGAGGCCTTGCCGTCGCGCAGAACGATCGCCACCGCCTGGTCGTAGGGGTCGTCGGAATCGGCAAGATTGGACGTGCCGGCGGGGCCGCCGCCGTCATTGTCCTCGTCGTCATCTTCGGTGATCGCGTCGAGATATTGCGGTGTGCCCTGGGTCTTGAGATAGGCGACGACTTCCTCGACTTCGGTGTCGGAGACGAAGGGACCGTGGACGCGCTGGATGCGTCCGCCACCGGCCATGTAGAGCATGTCGCCCATGCCGAGCAGCTGTTCGGCACCCTGTTCGCCAAGGATGGTGCGGCTGTCGATCTTCGACGTCACCTGGAAGGAGATGCGGGTCGGGAAGTTGGCCTTGATCGTACCGGTGATGACGTCGACCGACGGGCGCTGCGTCGCCATGATCACATGAATGCCGGCAGCGCGCGCCATCTGCGCCAGCCGCTGCACCGCGCCTTCGATGTCCTTGCCGGCGACCATCATCAGGTCGGCCATTTCGTCGATGATGACGACGATATAGGGCATCGGCGACAGATCGAATTCCTCGGTCTCGTAGATCGCCTCGCCGGTCTGGCGGTCGAAGCCGGTCTGCACCGTGCGGGTGATCGCATCGCCCTTGGCCAGCGCCTGCTCGACGCGGGTGTTGAAGCCGTCGATGTTGCGCACGCCGATCTTCGACATCTTCTTGTAGCGCTCTTCCATCTCGCGCACCGTCCACTTGAGCGCGACGACCGCCTTCTTCGGGTCGGTCACGACGGGCGAAAGCAGGTGCGGGATGCCGTCATAGACGGAGAGTTCGAGCATCTTCGGGTCGATCATGATCAGGCGGCACTGGTCGGGACGCAGGCGGTAGAGCAGCGACAGGATCATGGTGTTGATCGCCACTGACTTGCCCGAGCCGGTGGTGCCGGCGACGAGCAGATGCGGCATCTTGGCGAGATCGGCGACCACCGGTTCGCCGCCGATGGTCTTACCGAGCGCCATGGCCAGGCGCGCCTTGCTGGTCTCGAAGTCGCGCGAGCCGATCAGTTCGCGCAGATAAACGGTTTCGCGGCGCTGGTTGGGCAATTCGATGCCGATGGCGTTGCGGCCCGGCACGACGGCGACGCGGGCAGCAATGGCGCTCATCGAGCGGGCGATGTCGTCGGCAAGGCCGATGACCCGGGAGGATTTGATGCCCGGCGCCGGCTCCAGTTCATAAAGGGTAACGACCGGGCCCGGGCGGACGTGGATGATCTCACCCTTGACGCCGAAGTCCTCAAGCACACCTTCGAGCATGCGGGCGTTCTGCTCCAGCGCGTCGGCGGAGAGCGAAGCGTCGCGGGTGACGTTCTTCGGCTCGGCGAGGAAATGCATTGGCGGCAGCGCGAAATCGCCGTCATCGTCCTCGACGAAGGAGCGCTGCGCCTCGCGCTCGAGCCGCTGGCTGGTCTTCGGGCGAGGCGGCGGGGTGGCAACACGCGAGCCGGCCTTCGGCAGACCCTGCTTCGGCGGTGCTGCTTTCGGCGCCCAGTCGGCTGCTGCGTCAAGATCGTCGTCCTCGTCATCGGACAGAATGCCGGCGGGGCGGCGCTCGTCCATGTCGAAGGGCATGTCGTCATCGTCATCAGCCATGATCGGCGGTGGCGTGACGATGCGGCGCTCGGAACGGTCGAGCGAAGGTTCGATGCGGTCGCCGGCCATCGGCTTCGGCCGGACCGGCTCGTTCAGCGTGCCGAATTCGTCATTGTTGAAATCGTAGGGCTCATCGTACTGGCGCTTCGTCGGCGTGCGGGTACCGCTCATGCCGAAGATGCGGCGGACGCGTGCCTGCACGGTGTAGCGCAAGTGGGCGAAAGAGCCCATCAGCAGGGTGAAGGGGCCTTCGCTGTCGTCTTCGTCCAGTTCGTCGCGCACGGTGCGCGCCTTGCTCGGCGTCGGCGCCTCGATCTCGTCTTCGTCCTCCTCCTCGCCGACACCGATCAGGCCGGCGCTGTAGATCAGGCACCAGGCGGCAGGAGCGGCGAAGATGCAGGCAAGCACGGTAGCGAAGGTGCCGGTCGGGAAGGCGCCGGTGAACAGCGCGGGAAACCGCAGGATCATGTCGCCGAAGACGCCGCCGAGGCCGTTGGGCAGCGGCCAGGTGATCGGCGCCGGGACGCAGCTCAAGGCCGCGCCTGCAAGCACCGATCCGACGAACCAGAGGCCGAGGCGCTTGAAGATCTTGTCGAAGCGCTTGCCGCCGATCAGCACCAGCGCCCAGGCAACGGCCGGAAGCAGGGCGACGACGCTTGCAAGCCCGAAAAACTGCATGAAGATGTCGGCAAAGGCCGCGCCGGCATAACCGAGCACGTTGGTCGGCTCGTCGGAGGTGGCGTAGGAGAAGCTCGGGTCGGCAACGTTCCATGTCGATAGCGCCGCGATTGCCAGCGCCAGTGCGCCAAACAGCGCAAAGCCCGCCAGCGACGCGATCTGTCGCCATACGAATGTGGTTAGCACGAACCGGTTGGAACGGCTGTCAAGCGTTGCCGGATTGCTTCTGCTCATGTTGCCTGCTGCCCGTCTCGATCTTCAAGACACATTGCGTGCCATGGAATCAACCTAAGCGAAGCACGGTTAATGCGACATTAACCATGCGTGTATGCCGCTAAAATACCGGTGGGCGAGGCGTGCAATCCGCATGAAAGGGAAAAAAAGCCCGGATCAGTCGATCCGGGCCAAAGGCGATCCGTATCAGACGGACCGCGACGGGACGTTGAGCGGCGCCTGTTGACGGCGCCGCGATTGGCTTAGCTGTGGTAGGCGGCTTCGCCGTGGGACGAGAGGTCGAGACCTTCGCGTTCGGCTTCGACCGAGACCCGGAGCCCGACGATCGCGTCGACCACCTTGTAGAGGATGGCCGAGACCACGCCGCACCAGATGATGGTGATGGCGACGGCGGTGAGCTGGGTCATGAACTGGCCGCCCATGGTGACGCCGTCGGCATAGCCGATGCCGCCGAGCGATGACGATGCGAAGATGCCGGTCGCCAGCGCACCGAAGAAGCCGCCGACGCCGTGAACGCCGAAGACGTCAGCGGTGTCGTCGTAGCCGAACTTGTTCTTCACCACCGAGACGAAGAAGTAGCACAGCGGCGAAACGATCAGGCCCATGACGATCGCGCCCATCGGGCCGGCGATGCCGGCGGCAGGCGTAATGGCGACGAGGCCGGCGATCATGCCCGAGGCTGCACCGAGCATCGAGGCCTTGCCGCGGGTGAAGGTTTCGACGACCGACCAGGTAAGGATGGCTGCTGCGGTCGCGAGGAAGGTGTTGACGGTTGCGAGCATCGCGCCGCCTGATGCCTCGAGGTTGGAGCCGGCGTTGAAACCGAACCAGCCGAACCACAGCATCGCTGCGCCGACGAGCGTCAGCGTCATCGAATGCGGTGCCATCATGTCCTTGCCGAAACCGGTGCGCTTGCCGACCATGATCGCGCCGATGAGGCCCGCAACACCGGCATTGATGTGCACGACGGTGCCGCCGGCGAAGTCGAGGGCGCCCATGCCGAAGAGCAGGCCGTTGCCGTCCCAGACCATGTGGGCGATCGGGAAGTAGACGAAGGTTGCCCAGAGGACGGAGAAGAGCACGGCCGCCGAGAATTTGATGCGCTCGGCAAAGGCGCCGATGATGAGGGCCGGCGTCAGCGCTGCAAACGTCATCTGGAACAGCATGAAGATGTATTCCGGAATGACCACGCCTTGGGAGAAGGTGGCCGACGTGCTGTCAACCGAGACGCCTGCGAGGAACATCTTGGCGAAGCCGCCGAAATAGGGGTTGGTCGAGCCGCCGAAGGCGAACGAATAGCCATAGACGACCCAGACGATCATCATCGTTGCGCCGATGACGGTGCACTGCATCAGGACCGACAGCATGTTCTTGGCGCGAACGAGGCCGCCGTAGAACAGCGCGAGGCCTGGGATCAGCATGAAGAAGACGAGCAGCGTGGAGATGAACATGAAGGCCGTGTCGGCCTTGTCGGGAACGGGTGCTGCGGTGGTGGCAGCGGCGGCTGCCGGTGCGGCTTCCTGGGCAAAGGCGACGACCGGTGCAAGAAGGGCGGCAGAGGCTGCGCCGATCCTGACCAGAGAGGTGGAAAGTTTGCTTGACGACATCGAGTAGTGCTCCCTGAACGGCGTGGCTTACAACGCTTCTGAATCGGTTTCGCCGGTGCGGATGCGCACGGCATGGTCAATGGAGTAGACAAAGATCTTGCCGTCGCCGATCTGGCCGGTCTTGGCGGCAACGGCGATCGCTTCCACGGCCTTGTCGACGACCTCCGAGGCGACCGCGATCTCGATCTTCAGCTTTGGCAGGAAGCTCACGGCGTATTCGGTGCCGCGATAGATTTCAGTATGTCCCTTCTGGCGGCCGTAGCCTTTAACCTCGGTTACGGTCAGGCCCTGGATGCCAACAGCAGTGAGGGCTTCGCGAACCTCATCGAGCTTGAACGGCTTGATAATGGCCATCACAATTTTCATCGGTTTCCCATCCTTGTTCGCCTCCGGTCGGAGGCCATCTCTCCTTGCTGCGGAACGCTGAAAGCGCCGTGCAACCGGACAGCTACATTCAAGGGGCGTGCCAGATTCGTCGTGGCACGCTAAACCTATGAAAAGGCATGGGAAAATTATCACGCACAGCGACGGTGCCGCGACGCGCTAAAAAATCGTCACTTTAGAAGATTAAAAAATAGGCAGAAAAGAATAAGTGCCCTATTCCTGTTCAGCTGCCTTTTTCCGGATCAGGCCTTCCTGCGCCACCGAGGCAATCAGCACGCCGGAACGGTCAAAAAGGCTGCCGCGGGTCATGCCGCGGGCACCATGGGCACTGGGGCTGTCCTGGGTATAGAGCAGCCAGTCGTCCATCTTGCAGGGGCGATGGAACCACATGGCGTGATCGAGGCTTGCAACCTGCAGGTTGCGATCGAACACCGACGTGCCATGGGCATAGAGCGACGTGTCGAGCAGCGTCATGTCCGAGAGGTAGGCAAGCACGGCCGCCTGCAGGTGGCGCTCGTCGGGCACATGGCCGACGGCCTTGACCCAGACGTCCTGGGTCGGCTTACCATCGTTGCGGGCGAAATAGTGGGTGAGCGAGACCGGCCGGATCTCGATCGGCCGTGGCCGCTCCCAGTAGCGGCGGATCGCTTCGGGGGCGTGCGCCAGGAACTTGTCCTTCAGCTCCTGCTCGCCCGGCAGGGTTTCCGGCATCGCCACGTTGGGGATGTCGATCTGATGTTCGAAGCCGTCCTCGTCATATTGGAACGACGCCGACATTGAGAAGATCGCCTTGCCGTGCTGGATGGCGACGACACGCCGCGTGGCGAAGCTCGAGCCGTCGCGGATGCGGTCCACCTCGTAGATGATCGGCACGGACGGATCGCCTGGGCGCATGAAATAGGCGTGCAGCGAGTGCACGTAGCGGCCTTCGTCGACAGTGCGCTGGGCTGCGACCAGCGCCTGCCCGATCACCTGGCCGCCGAACACGCGCTGCCAGCCGACCTGGGGACTGCGGCCACGGAACAGGTTCTCCTCGAGCTTTTCGAGGTCGAGTGTGGCAAGCAGCGCATCCATGGGCGTTGCGGTCTCAGTGGGGCGCGACATTTCGGCTGTCTCCGATGGTAGGAACGGCGATGGCATTGATCTATATAGGCATGAAACGATGCTCAAGTGCGACGGGAGAAAGCGGATGATCGATGTGTTGATTGCCGGTGGCGGCTATGTCGGCCTTTCGCTCGCGGTATCGCTGAAGAAGGCGGCACCGCATCTCGAAGTTTCCGTCATAGACGGTGCGCCGGAAGGCGCCTGGAAGCGCGACGAGCGCGCCTCTGCCGTCGCCTCGGCAGCTGAGCGCATGCTCGATGTTCTCGGCGTGTGGCAGGCGATTGTGCCGGAGGCCGAGCCGATCCGGCGCATGGTCATCACCGATTCGAAGACATCCGATCCGGTGCGCCCGGTTTTCCTCACCTTCGACGGCGAGGGGGAGGAGGGGCGGCCCTTTGCCCATATGGTGCCGAACACGGCCATGGTCGGCGCGCTGCGCGCCGCCTGCGAGGAGTTTGGTGTAACCGTGCGGCAGTCGACCATGGTCGAAACCTTCGAGAGCGGCGATCATGCGGTTGCGGTGACGCTTACCGGCGGCGAGCAGTTGGAGGCCCGTCTGCTGGTTGCCTGCGATGGCGTGCGCTCGAAGCTGCGCGATGCGGCCGGCATCAAGACGGTCGAATTCGACTATGGCCAGTCGGGCATCGTTACCACCGTCGAGCATGAGCGCCCGCACGAAGGCACGGCCGAGGAGCATTTCCTGCCGGCCGGCCCCTTTGCCACCCTGCCGCTCAAGAACAATCGCTCGTCGCTGGTGTGGACCGAGCGCACTGCGGACGCGGAGCGCCTGGTCAAGGGCGACGATTTCCTCTTCGAAGAAGAGCTGGAGCGCCGCTTCGGCCACAGGCTTGGCCATCTCAAGGTTGTCGGCGGCCGTCGCGCCTTTCCGCTCGGCCTGACCCTTGCGCGCGATTTCGTAAAACCGCGGTTTGCGCTTGCGGGCGATGCCGCCCACGGGATCCACCCGATCTCCGGCCAGGGCCTCAATCTCGGCTTCAAGGACGTGGCGGCGCTGGCCGAGACGATCGTCGAGGCGGATCGTCTCGGGCTCGATATCGGTTCGCTTGCTATCCTCGAGCGCTACCAGAGCTGGCGCCGGTTCGACACCTTCCGCATGGGGGTGACCACGGATGTGCTCAACCGACTGTTTTCGAACGACATTACACCCGTCAGGATCGCCCGCGACTTCGGTCTCGGTCTTGTCGATCGGCTGCCGTCCCTCAAAAGCTTCTTCATCCGCCAGGCGGCCGGCGTTGCCGGCGACGCGGACCCGCGGCTGCTTTCCGGCCAGCCGATCTGAGGGGTCAGAAGATGGTGAGATTCTCGATCCGGTAGACGAAAAGCGCCCAGAGCCAGCCGGGCGCGACATCGACGACGGCAGTGAATTTGTCTTGCAGATCCTGGTACGACAACAGCAATGTCATGCCGATCGCGATCGTCCACGTGAAGCAGATGCGTAGATTTCTGCGGCTGAAGAACTCGTAAAATCCGTCCTCGTCGTATTCGGTCCCGGCGACCATGTCCCAGAAACCGTAGTTCGCACTCAGCATGTCGTCGATGGCGTGATTGCGCCAGAACTGGCCGGGCGCGGCATTGAAGCGATCGGGAATGAAATTGAACGACGAGCGGAAGACATGGACCGCCGCGCCAAGCGCGGTCAGAGTCACGATCGCGACGACGTAGTGCCAGATGTTCATCGTGTCCCGCCGAGCTACCGATAGTCCAGGCAACTTACGGGCTATTCCTTGACTGATCGTCAAAGGATGTGGGATCGGCCGCTGGCGTCAGTCCTCGATCTTGCGTGCCTCGGAGATCAGCATGATCGGCACACCGTCGCGGATGGGATAGGCGAGCCGTGCCTTTTCCGAGATCAACTCATTGGCTTCGGCGCGATAGCTGAGCCGGCCCTTGGTCAACGGGCAGACGAGCAGTTCGAGCAGTTTCGGATCGACCTTGCTGGCGTTGACGTCCATGACCCCTCGCTTACTGCAGAATGTTGTCGACATCGCCGAAATTGCGCGCAAGCACGATCTCGGTAATGGCAATCAGCGTCTCGGCGCGGGTCTTGAGGTCGGGGGCCTCCAGCAGCGCCTGTTTTTCTGCCGGTCCGTAGGGCGACATCATCGCCATGGAGTTGACCAGCGTGCGGTTGCTGGCGCGCTCGACACTCTCCCAGTCGGCCTTCAGCTTGTTGGCCTCCAGATAGGCCCTGAAGGCTGCCAGCAGCGCCGAGCGATCGACAAGGCTTTCATCGTCGCGATTTTCGAGATCGGCCGTGAAGGGCCCGATACGGAAGCGGCGATAGCCGCGTGTGCCGGCCACCTCGTTAAACAGTCGGTAGCGGCATACGCCGGTCAGCGAGGTGATGTAGCGGCCGTCGCCGGTTTCGGCAAAGGAGGTGATGCGGCCGATGCAGCCGACCTCGCAGAGCGCGGGCACCGGCCCGACGCCGATGTCGTTGCGGCCTTCGCAGAAGGAGGGCTGGACAATCCCGACCAGCCGATTGCCGGAAAGAGCGTCGTCGAGCATCGCCAGGTAGCGTGGCTCGAAGATGTTGAGCGGCAGCTGGGCACCCGGGAGCAGCAGCGCACCGGTCAGCGGAAACACCGGAATGATCTCCGGCAAGTCCTGCGGACCAAGATAACGTGCATTTCCGACATGCATTCCAATTGACCTTGCAGATGTCCGGTTCTGCCCCGCCACGCCCATAGGCATAGCCAACCAGATCAAGAAATGGTGCGCCCTTCGAAAATCTCAAGGGAAAAACGCACCGATCTTGCTGCTCTGCTCAGGAAAAGAGGATCGACGACAGCTTGCGGCGGGCGGCGATCGTCGCCGGGTCTTTCGGGCCCCAGACTTCGAAGAACGAGACGAGCTCGCGCCGTGCGCCATCGTCGTCGAAAGCCCGGTCGCGCTTCATGACCGTCAGCAGGTGGTCGGCCGCGCCATTGCGGTCGCCTTCCACGTTGCGGATCTTGGCGAGCATCATGCGCGCCTCATGGTCGTCAGGGTTTGCCGCCAACCGCTGTTCCAGGGCGTTCGGATCGCCGAGCTTGCGGGCTTCTTCGATCTGGTCAAGCTTCTTGGCGATCGCGCTGATGCCGGCATCCTTGGCAAGATCTTCCGGCAGGCTCGTAAGCGCTTCGCGCGCTTCGGCGATCTGGCCAAGCGTGATCATGCAATCGACCATGCCGGCAATAGCCACCACATTCTCCGGGTCTGCCTGCAGCACGGCGCCGAAGAGCCCGGCGGCGTTCTCGGCATCGCCCGCTTCGAGCAACCCCTTGGCGTCGGCAAGTGCTGCCTCGATCTCGGCCTTGCTGTCGTCGACGGCGGGGCCGGCGATCTTTTCGATGAATTGCTTGATCTGGCTTTCAGGCACGGCACCCATGAAACCGTCGACCGGTCGCCCACCGACGAAGGCGATGACGGCGGGGATCGACTGGATGCCGAGCTGGCCGGCGATCGACGGATGGTCGTCGATGTTCATCTTGACGAGCTTCACGCGGCCGGCGGCTTCCGTCACGACCTTTTCGATCACGGGGGTCAGCTGCTTGCATGGTCCGCACCAGGGCGCCCAGAAATCGACGAGAACAGGCTGCTGGCGCGAGGCGTCCAGCACGTCCTTGCTGAAGTTGGCGGTCGTCGTTTCCTTGATCAGGTCGCCGCCCGGTGCGGCGGCCGCGGCCGGCTGGCCGCCGAAGGAAGCCGAAGCGGTCATCTGGTTGCCGAAGGACCCTGCATAGGGATTGTCGTTGCCCGTCATTCTTCTCTCCTCGCCGGCTCGTGATCCGGCTTCCTGCATTCGCGCCAAAGATCGTATGTCAGGCTGTCACTTTCAAGACAAGCGGTTCATGTCCCGTCGCTTCCATGAAGCGCAACAGGTCGTTCGAGCCGATCGAGGTCGTCGCGTCGTTGGAAAGCGGGTGGCAGTTGATCACATCGAACTTCATCAATTCCTCGTCGATGATCACCTTGACGTTGCCGCCGGTGTCGTTGATGGCGCCGAGTGCGGTCACCGCTCCCGGGATGACGCCGAGATATTCCATCAGCTTCTCCGGCTTGCCGAAGGAAACCTTGCTCGCAGCACCGATGACCTGGTGTACCGTCTTCAGATCCACGGTCGCGTGTTCCTCTACGGTCAAAAGGAAGTAGTTGTCCTTCTTGTCCTTCACGAACAGGTTCTTGGTGTGACCGCCGGGGATTTCGTCGCGCAATGCCACCGATTCGGCCACGGTGAACACCGGCTCGTGTTTTTTGGTGCTGTGTTCGATGCCGAGGTCGTCGAGAAAGCGGAAAAGTTCGTCCGCGGTCTTCGGCTGCGCTTCGTTCATGAGGGTGATTCTCCTGCCGCTCCGTTTTTTTCCAGTCTGCTTTAGGGGAGAACGGCCGCGGCGTGCAATCTCAGAGACGGCGGCGCGGCGCGAAAACGCGGCATTTGCGGGCTTCCCGGGGAGGCTTCCAAAAAATATTCGCTTTCTCGACATTTCCCTGTTGCATTCCAAAATCGCTTAGGCCATATAGCGCCCGTCGCCGCAAGACAGCGCGGCACCCACGGTCCACCGACTACCCCCGGACCGAGGTAATGAGCGGGTGTAGCTCAGGGGTAGAGCACAACCTTGCCAAGGTTGGGGTCGGGCGTTCGAATCGCCTCACCCGCTCCAATTTTCCCAACCATTTTACTTGTAAATGCTTTTGGCTTCGGCCAATGCATTCGCCCCGGGCGAAACGCAGCAGCCGTCTTGTCTCTGCTGTCAGCGCCGATGCGCTCGCCTGTCAGCTCTTCATGAAGACATAGTCGGTTTCCTGGCGGCGGAGTTCGCCGGGGCGCAGAACCGCGTTCGGAAAGCCCTCGTGATTGACCGCGTCCGGCCACACCTGGGTTTCAAGGCAGAAACCGGCAAAGGCGCCGTAGCGGCGTCCTTCGAGGCCGGGCACCGGCACGTCGAGCTTGAAGCCGGTATAGAGCTGGACGCCAGCCTCGGTCGTCAGCACTTCCATCGTCACGCCGGAATTGAGGCTGCGGGCAAAGGCGACTGAGTGTTTTGCCATGCGCTCCGGCGAAAGGCAGAAATTGTGGTCGTAGGCGATGCGTTCGCCCTCGGTCTGGCGCTTGAGCGAGGTCATTTCCCTGAGATCGAAGGCGGTGCCTTCGACCGGGCGGATTTCGCCCGTCGGGACCTGGAACTCGTTGGTCGGCAGATAATGGTCGGCGGCGATCATGATGTCGTGGCCAAGCGCGTCCGTGCCGCCATCGAGATTGAAATAGCTGTGCTGGCAGACATTGGCGAGTGTCGGCCGATCGGTCTCCGTCTCGTAGACGACACTGAGCACGCCGCCGGCTTTGAGCTGGTAGGTGCAGCGGATCTGGCAGCTGCCGGGATAGCCGGCGCGGCCGTCCGGGTCGGTGATCGCCAACGTGACGCTGTCCGGTGTGTGGCTGACGATCGTCCAGTTGCGCTTGCCGATGTTGTCGCTGCCGCCATGCAGGTGGGTCACACCTTTTTCATTGCATTCGAGCTGGTAGGTTTTGCCGTCGAGCGTGAAGCGACCGTCGCCAATACGGTTGGCGCAGCGGCCGGGCGTCGCGCCAAAATAGGGGGAATGGTCGAGATAGCTTTCGAGATCGGTGAACCCGAGCACCAGCGGCGGCTCATGGCCATCCAGCCGCAGATCCTGGATCACGCTGCCCCAGGTGAGGATATAGGCAGTAAGGCCACCACCGGAGAGCACGACACGATGAACCGGCTCACCCGATGGCAGGTGTCCGAAGATTTCCGTATCCGCATGCTTGTCCATCGCCTGGCTCCCCCACAGCGCCGCGCGTCTTAGCAGACGCGCAAAGGTCGCTGTACACTCTAGAACTGCTGCATGTTGTATCCTTAAATCGGCTAGAGCGCCGTGCGTTCAGATGAACACACAAAGGACGCTCTAGCACTTTGATTCTAGAGCATCTTATCCGCTTTCAGTGATTCCACTTGAAAGCGGGATGCTCTACGATTTACGGAAACATGCAGTCCTCACGACAAGCAACCTGCGTCATTTCAGGTGGATCGGCAACCGGAAATCGAGATTTTCTGCGGTAGATTCAGCGTGATAGTTGTTTCGTCGCGTCCTGCAGTCCGGCAAGCGTCAAGGGAAACATCCGTCCGCCTACGAGGCTCCTGATCATGCCGATCGACTGAGTGTAGCCCCAATGCTGCTCGGCAACCGGATTGAGCCAGATAGACCGGGGAAAATGGGCGGCGATACGCGAGAGCCAGAGCCCGCCGGCCTCGTCGTTCCAATGCTCGACCGAACCGCCGGGGTGGCTGATCTCATAGGGGCTCATCGATGCGTCGCCGACGAAGATCGCGCGGTAGTCGCTGCCGAAGGTGCGCAGCAGCTCCGCCGTGCGGGTGATGTCGGCGCGCCGGCGGCGATTGTCCTTCCACAGGCCTTCGTAGACGCAATTGTGGAAGTAGAAGTGCTCCATGTGGCGGAATTCGCCGCGTGCCGCCGAAAACAGCTCCTCAACGATGCGGATATGGTCGTCCATCGAACCGCCGACGTCGAAGAACATCAAGAGCTTGATAGCATTGCGCCGTTCCGGCCGGGTGACGACATCGAGATAGCCGTGCTCGGCGGTGGCGCGGATCGTGCCGGAGAGGTCGAGTTCGTCGGCAGCACCCTGGCGCACCCAGCGCCTGAGCCGTTTGAGCGCCACCTTGATGTTGCGCGTGCCGAGTTCGACCGTGTCGTCGTAATCCCTGAATTCGCGCCGGTCCCACACCTTGACCGCGCGCCGGTGCCGCGAGCCGTCCTGGCCGATGCGCACACCTTCGGGATTGTAGCCATAGGCGCCGAAGGGTGAGGTGCCGGCGGTGCCGATCCATTTGGCGCCGCCCTGGTGGCGCCCTTCCTGTTCGCTGAGCCGCTGGCGCAAGGTCTCCATCAGGGTCTCGAAGCCGCCAAGGCTTTCGACCAGGCGCTTCTCTTCCTCGGTCAGATATTTTTCGGCAAGCTTGCGCAACCACTCTTCGGGGATTTCACCCTGCGCGAACTCGTCTGGCGGATTGATGGCCTCAAGGCCGGAAAAACAATGCCGGAATACGCCGTCGAAGCGGTCGATATGGCGCTCATCCTTCACCAATGCCGTGCGTGCGAGAAAATAGAACGCCTCGATATCGAAGGTGGCAATGCCCGCCTCCATGCCCTCGATCAAGGACAGGAATTCCCGGAGCGTCACCGGGATCTTCGCGGCCTTCAATTCGAGGAAGAAGGGGATGAACATCCGCGGCTCCGGCCCTAGCTTTCGTTCCTGCCGATCAGGTCCATTTCGTAGGGCGTCGTCTGGTACATCTCGTTGATCCAGTTGCCGAAGAAAAGATGCGCATGGCTGCGCCAGCGGTTCTGCGGCGGCAGGGTTGAATCATTGTGCGGGAAGTAGTCATGCGGCATCTTGATCGGTACGCCCGCATCCACATCCCGGAAATATTCGTCCGATAGCGAAGTGGAATCATACTCTACGTGATTGAACATGTAGAGGCGCTTGCCCTTCTTCTCGTGCACGAGGCACACACCCATCTCCTTCGATTCCATCAGGATCTCAAGGTCGGGCACCGCATCGATGTCGGCGCGGCGCACTTCGGTCCAGCGCGACACCGGCACGGCGAAATCGTCGGAAAAGCCGTTGAGATAGACGGAGGAGGGCTGCAGGTTCTGGTGGCGGTAGACGCCGAAAGCCTTCTCCTTCAGCGGATATTTCGGCACGCCATGGAAATGATAGATCGCCGCCATCGCGCCCCAGCAGACGTTCAGCGTCGAATGCACGTTGGTCGTCGTCCAGTCGAGGATGCGCTTGAGTTCGTCCCAATAGGTGACGTCCTCGTATTCCAGCGTTTCGACCGGGGCGCCGGTGATGATGAAGCCGTCGAACTTGCGGGCCTTCACCTCCTCCCAGGTCTCGTAGAAGGCAAGCAGGTGTTCCTCGGAGGTGTTCTTCGCGCGGTGCGCGCCGATGCGGATCAGCGACAGCTCGACCTGCAGCGGCGAGGCGCCGATGAGGCGCGCCATCTGGATCTCGGTCTTGACCTTGTTCGGCATGAGGTTCAGCAGCCCGATCTGGAGCGGGCGGATATCCTGACGGATCGCCACGGTCTCGGTCATCACCCGCACGCCCTCGGTCGCGAGGGTCTCGAATGCGGGCAGCGTATCGGGTATCTTGATGGGCATGGGGCTTCCACTCGATCAATACAAAAAAACCGGCGGCGATTGATCGCGACCGGTCCTCGGAAAATCCACGTTTCCTCGGCCCTTTAGCGATTTGTTTAACGTGGCTGCAAGCCGGCCGGCCAAATCACCACGGATTGTTTGATAGCGCGGCAAGGCCGCGGGGGTCAATGAAAAACGATTCGTGTGGGTTGGCCCCTCATCCGGCTGCCGCCACCTTCTCCCCGCAGGCGGGGAGAAGGGACATTGCCGCGGCCGTTCGGCTCCCTTTCAGGCTTACAGCAGGTGATGAGGTTGCGGTCGCCGCGTTCCCCCGCCCCGCTTGCGGGGAGAGGGTTAGGGTGAGGGGCAATCTGTTGCTAGGTGCAGCAAGTCCAGACCGTTCTGCATGCCATATCCCAGCCGCTTGCCGGCCTCGCTCTGACTGAGCCAGAAGAAGCGAAAGCGGATCGGCGGGCCACCGCTCTCCGGCGTCATTTCGCGGTGCAGCCAGGGTTCCTTTTGTTCGCCGGCTAACGGCCCATGGAAATAGTGCCGGCGATGGCAGATTTTCCGGCCGTTCTGCGTGAAGTGATAGTCCTGCGTTTTAAATGGCAATAATGCCGGCGGCGGCGTCAGCCCGGTCTCCTCGACAAATTCGCGGAAGGCCGCCGCTTCAGGGCTTTCTCCCGGTTCTATCGTGCCGCCCGGGACCTGCAGATCTACATCGGGAAAGTCCGGCTCGTCGAAGACGAGCAGATGCCCTCGCCAGGTGGCGTAGATCAGGACCTTGTTGGCGTCCGGTCTCATCCGTCGCGGCGTGCCATGAAGGCCAGGCGCTCGAAAAGGTGGACGTCCTGCTCATTCTTGAGAAGCGCGCCGTGCAGCTTCGGCAGCATGGTCTTTGGATCGGCGCGCAGGTCGGCCGGGTCGATCTCGTCGGCGACGAGCAGGCGGATCCAGTCGAGCGCTTCGGAGGTCGAGGGCTTCTTCTTCAGCCCCGGCACCTGGCGGATATCGTAGAAGGCGGCAAGGGCTGCCGAAAGCAGCGTCTTGCGGATGCCGGGATAGTGCACCTCGACGATGCGGGCGAGCGTGTCTGCGTCGGGAAAGCGGATATAGTGGAAGAAGCAGCGGCGCAGAAAAGCGTCCGGCAGTTCCTTCTCGTTGTTGGAGGTGATGACGACGATCGGCCGCTGGCGGGCGTGGATCGTCTCGTTGGTCTCGTAGACGTGGAACTCCATCCGGTCGAGTTCCTGCAGCAGGTCGTTCGGAAACTCGATGTCGGCCTTGTCGATTTCGTCGATCAAGAGCACCACACGCTTCCCGGCCTCGAAGGCCTGCCAAAGCTTGCCCTTGCGGATGTAGTTCTTGACGTCGTTGACGCGCTCGTCGCCGAGCTGGCTGTCGCGCAGGCGCGAGACGGCGTCATATTCGTAAAGTCCCTGCTGCGCCTTGGTCGTCGACTTGACGTTCCATTCGATCAGGTCGAGTCCCAGAGCAGCTGCAACCTGCCGCGCAAGCTCGGTCTTGCCGGTGCCGGGCTCGCCCTTGACGAGCAGTGGCCGTTCCAGCCGGATCGCGGCGTTGACGGCGATCATCAGGTCCTTGTCGGCGATATAGTCGGCGGTGCCTTCGAATTGCATGGGCTTCTTCCGGTCATAGTGATGCGGAAAACGGTCCTGCGGGCGAGGGCCGTCGTCATGCTTCTGCAGTAGCGCATAAGCGGTGCAGGTGTCACTGCCGCTGGCTGCGACCCGTCAGACGTCAGCCGCGGAAGGCGGTAACCTCGATCTCGATCAGCATTTCCGGGCGGATGAGATCGCAGACGATCATGGTGGCGGCAGGGCGGATTTCGCCGAACATCTCGCCGAAGATCGGAAAAACCCGGTCGGCGAAACTGGCATCGGTGACGTAGTAGTGATTGCGCACCACGTCTAAGAGCGAGAAGCCCGCCTCTTTCAGCGCGCCCTCGATCGTCTTCAGGCAATTGTGCGCCTGCTCTTCCACCGTTTCCGGCATGGTCATGGTGGCGTAGTCGTAGCCGGTGGTGCCGGAGACGAAACACCAGTCGCCCTTGGCGACGGCACGCGAATAGCCTGCCGTCTTCTCGAAGGGCGAACCGGAAGAGATGAGCTTGCGCGTCATCCCGTCGCTCACGCCCAGGGGCGCGAGGCGGTGGTCGACTTTTCGAAGCTGTCGATGGCCGTTGCCTTCTCCAGCGTCAGGCCGATGTCGTCGAGGCCGTTCAGCAGGCAGTGGCGCTTGAAGGCATCGACCTCGAACTTGACCGTGCCGCCGTCCGGACCAGTAATTTCCTGGGATTCCAGGTCGACCGAGAGGATGGCGTTGGAGCCGCGCGAGGCGTCGTCCATCAGCTTGTCCAGGTTCTCCGGGCTGACGACGATCGGCAGGATGCCGTTCTTGAAACAGTTGTTGTAGAAGATGTCGGCGAACGAGGTCGAGATCACGCAGCGGATGCCGAAGTCGAGAAGCGCCCACGGTGCGTGCTCGCGCGAGGAGCCGCAGCCGAAGTTGTCGCCGGCGACCAGGATCTTGGCGTTCTGGTAGGCGGGCTTGTTGAGCACGAAATCCGGGTTGACCGAGCCGTCCTCGTTGTAGCGCGCTTCGGCGAAAAGTCCGGTGCCGAGGCCGGTGCGCTTGATCGTCTTCAGGTAATCCTTCGGAATGATCATGTCCGTGTCGACGTTGACGACGGGGAGGGGAGCGGCGACGCCGGTGAGCTTGACGAACTTTTCCATAACTTCAGGCCTTCGATTTCAGCGAAATGTTGCGTAAGCGTTTAGATCAGTTTTGCGCCGAAATGAAGGAAAATCTATCCCGAAGATGCTTGCCGGGCGGGTGAAATCGCCTGCCCGGCAAGTGTTGTCGCGGTTGTTTTATCCGTTGGGCGCCTTGCCCGAGGGTTTTGCCGAAATCGGCCGGTGTCTGGCTTCGGTCTCAGCCTGTCTTGACTCTAGCCTGCTTTTACTGGGGCGTTCAGCGCCCAGAGCACGCCGAAGGGGTCGCGCAGCTGCCCGTAGCGATCGCCCCAGAACATCAATTCGATCGGCATCACGACTTCGGCGCCGGCGGCGACCGCCTGGCTCCACCACGCGTCGATGTCGTCGACCGGCAGCATCAGGCTGAAGGCCTGCGGCTTTTCCAGGGCATGGCCGTATTCCGGATAGGCGTCACTGAGCATCAGCGAGCTGCCGTTGATGTGGAGATGGATATGCATCGTCCGGCCCTGGTCGTCGACCGGTTGCCGATAGGCTTCCTTTGCGCCGAAGGCGTGCTTGTAGAATTCCGCCGCCTTGGCCGCGCCGTCGACCTGGAGATAAGGCACCAGGCCGTTGAGGGCCTTCGGCAGCTGGTTTGCGTCTGTTTTCTGCGTCGTGCTGTCCATGTCATGCTCCTGTTGAGGGAATGATGCAGTGGCCATGACCTTTGCTGGCCTGACCCAAGGACGAACGCAAGCGGGTCTTGCCGACACGGGTGTCGCAAAAAAATCGAGCGAGATTGGGCTGCCGCGTCGGGCAGACTCAAGCATTTCGGGAAAAATGCGAAGCGGTTCCCGTCAGGAAGTGCGTAGAAACAAGGAGATAGAGCGCTTCCGCGACGTCGTCTAAACCGGAAACGCTCTGGAGATCGATGCCTAGAGATCGATGATCGTGCCGCGACCGTCGTTCCAGATGCGCATTTCGCGCGGGGCGGCGCCGGAGGTCGGGCGGGCCGTTGCTCGAGCCTGCTTCAGGTTCAGCCGGGCGGCAATGGCGCTGCCGATCGCGACAACGGCGGCGATGCCGGCGAGCGCAAGCGCAAGCGATGCGGTGAAGACGAAGGCTGCCAGCGTAATGGTGATGGCGAGAGCCGTAAAAAGAACAGAACGTATGCTTTGCATGATCGTCACCTTTCTGCTCGGGATGTGGGTGTTGCCGCCGCCGCTTGCAAGAGGGGTGCGGCCGTTCGCCTCGTCTTGCGGAAAAAAGGAAAGGCGGGCACAACTGGCCGCATGACAAAATCGATCGAACATCACCCCGTTCGCCTGCGCCGTTCGGTGCTTTCAGTGCCGGCCGACAATGCCCGCGCACTGGCCAAGGTTGCGGAACTTGCGGCCGATGCCGCGATCTTCGACCTTGAGGATGCGGTGGCGCCGGAGCGCAAGGCCGAGGCGCGGGACGGCCTCGTTCGCCACCTCGTCGAAAACAGGCCGGATTGTGAGGTCATCATCCGCATCAATGCGCTCGGATCGGGCTTCGGCCAGCAGGATCTGGCGGCGGCCGTTTCGGCAAAGCCTGACGCAATCCTGCTGCCCAAGGTCGAAAGTCCGGCCGATATCCAGATCGTCGCCGACTGGCTGGCCGATAACGATGCGCCGGAGGCGTTGCGTCTCTGGGCGATGATCGAAACGCCGCGCGGTGTCGTCAATGCGCCTGTTATCGCCGAGACCGGCCGCACCTTCGGCGGCAGGCTCGATTGTTTCGTCGTCGGCCTCAACGACCTGCGCAAGGAAACCGGTGTTCCCGACCGGCCCGGCCGTCCGTACCTCATCCCCTGGCTGATGCAGATCCTTTTGGCCGCACGCGGGAGCGGTCTCGACGTCATCGATGCGGTGTTCAACGATTTCCGTGACGCCGACGGTTTCGACGAGGAGTGCCGGCAGGGGCGCGACATGGGCTATGACGGCAAGATGCTGATCCACCCGCTGCAGATCGGCCCGGCCAACGAACGCTTCGGCGTCGAGCAGGCGGCCGTCGACGAGGCGCGCGCCATCATCGCCGCCTTCGCGCTGCCGGAGAACGCGGAAAAAGGTGTCATCAATCTTCATGGCCGAATGATCGAGCGGCTGCATCTCGATCAGGCCCTGAAGCTCGCCGCCAAGGCGGAGATGATTGAAAAACGAAAGGCAAGATTTTGAAACTTTACCGCTTCCTCACCGGCCCCGACGATGCGTCCTTCTGCCATAAGGTGACGGCGGCACTGAACCAGGGTTGGTCCCTGCACGGCTCACCGACCTACGCCTTCAATGCGGATACGCAGCACATGCAATGCGGACAGGCCGTATTCAAGGAAGTCGAAGGCAAGGACTACCACCCCGACATCAAGCTGTCGGAACAGTAAAAAGCAGGAACGCTTCGACTTTCCGGCCGGAGCGTTTTTTTGTTTTCCGATTGTTTTTCGGGGGCTCTGCCTCGGAGCGGATGGGGGCTTAGTTGCCCACGTGCTCCACGCTCGCCTCGATCCGTTCCATATCGTCGTCGGAGAGGCCGAAATGGTGGCCGATCTCGTGGATCAGCACATGGGTGATGATGTCGCCCAGCGTTTCCTCGTTTTCCGCCCAATAGTCGATGATCGGGCGGCGATAAAGGATGATCCGGTTCGGAAACTCACCTGTCTCCATGGTGAAACGTTCGCTGATGCCACGGCCTTCGAACAGGCCGAGCAGGTCGAACGGCGTCTCCAGCGCCATGTCCTCGAAGACGTCGTCGCTTGGAAAATCGGCAACCTCGATGATGAGGTCGGTCGTCAGTTGGCGGAACTCCTGCGGCAGGTGGCTGTAGGCTTCCACTGCGAGTTGTTCGAATGTCGTGAGCGTCGGTGCGTGGCGTTCCCGCCAATCATCGGTCTGGTCAATGCGGGCCATAGGCACTCCTTGTTGCCCTCCATATAGCGATTTTGCCTTTGTTTTTCGAGTGTTGAATTCCGGCTGGGGTGGGCGAGGAATAAATTCTTAAACTTGGCTGTTGACTCATGTGGTCAGCTCTGGAATCTATAAGAACATAACAGGAACATCTTAAATGGGAGTTGACCGTCATGGCCGAGAACGCCGTGCAGCGGGAGACCGTTCTTTCGCTTCGCGAAACCATAGCCAGGATCGAAAATCGCAGGCTTGCGGGCGTCGTGAAGGCGGTCAAGGCGGCCGATCCCGCAGGCTTTCGGCGCAAGGAAGAAGGTCACCAGTCCTCCGGCCGCAAGGTCCTGCCGCTCGGCATTCCCGAACTCGACGATATCCTCGAGGGCGGCCTGCCGCTCGAGGGTATGACCGAGATCCGCAATTCCGAGACGCGCGATGCCGGCGCTGCGGCCGGTTTTGCAACCGCGCTCAGCGCCCTTTGTCAGCAGGCGCGCCAGCAAAAGGGCGATGCCGGGGCACCGGTTCTGTGGGTCAGCCAGTCGCTGGCCTCGACCGAGGCCGGCCTGCCCTACGGTCTTGGTCTCAAGGCTTACGGGCTCGACATTCGAAGCCTGATCCTCAGCCTGCCGCGCACGGTGAAGGACGCGCTGTGGATCGCCGAGACGGCGCTTTCCGTCCCGGCCTTCTGTGCCGTCATTCTCGAAATTCGCGGCAATCCGGCATCGCTGGCCTTGAGCGAAAGCCGGCGCCTGCATGTTCGCGCGCGCGCCGGACGCATTCCTCTTCTTCTTCTGCGTCAGTCCGGTCACGAGGAGGCGAGCAGCGCCTTCTTCCGGCTTCATATCGAACCGGCGCCCGCCCGCGAGCGCGCCCTCCCTGACGGTTCGATGCTTTGCGGCAGCATCGGCCATCCCGTCTTTCACGTCATTGCCGAAAAAAGCAGGTCTCCTGCTCCCGTCGGCCTCTTCCTGGAGTGGAACCCCCATGACCGCCGCTTTTACCCCGTCGAGCCCCTACCAGCCGCTGCTGCGGCAGACCCACAACCAGCGCATTCTGTCGCTCGACTTTCCGCATCTTCCGGCCGACCGGGTGGCGCGGAGCCGCTGGGGAACCTCCTGGCTTTCCCGCGGGCGTCCTGATCATCCGCCTGTCGTCTTTGCCGACCGGGTCAGGAATGCGATGCGCCTCGTCGCGCTCGATGGCCTTGCCGAGAAATCAGGATTCCAGTTGGGCCAGGGCGTTGCCGAGGCGCGGGCCATGTGTCCCGAGGTCGATGTGCTGCCCGCCGACCGGGCGGCGGATCGCGCCCTTCTGGAAGGGCTTGCGGACTGGTGCAGCCGCTACACGCCGCTGGTGGCGCTCGACGGCGAAAGCGGCCTTTATCTCGACATTACCGGCTGCGCCCATCTTCTCGGCGGCGAGAAATCGCTTCTCGACGACCTGCTCGCCCGGCTCTTTCATCTCGGCATCGAGGCGCGTGCGGCGATCTCGTCTTCGGCAGGGCTTTCCTGGGCGGTGGCGCGCTTCGGCTCGCAAAGCGTGATCGCTCCGGAGGAGGCCGTACGCGTGCTTGCGCCACTGCCGATGGCTGCCCTCAGGCTTCCAGTCGACATGATCGAAACGCTCGGCCGGGTCGGGCTCAAGCAGGTCGGCGATATCATCGAGGCGCCGCGGGCGCCGCTTGCCCGCCGCTTCGGATCCATTCTGCTCCTGCGCCTCGATCAGGCCATGGGGCTGGAGGACGAGCCGCTCTCGCCGCGGCTCCCCGTTGCCAGCCTCTCGGCCGAGCGGCGGCTTTCCGAGCCGGTCCAGGGTGAGGACGATATTCTCGGCCTGACGCAGGAGCTGGCAGCAAGGCTGAAGCCGGAGCTGGAAAAGCGCGGCGAAGGCGGACGGCTGTTCGAACTGCTGCTGTTTCGCGTCGACGGCCGGGTCTTTCGCATCGCTGCCGGAACGTCTTCGCCGCTGATTGAACCGAGCCGCATTGCCGGCCTTTTCCGCGAGCGGCTGCAGGCGGTGCACGAGGATCTCGATGCCGGTTTCGGTTTCGAGATCCTGCGGCTGTCGGTTCCCAAAAGCGAAAAATACGAGGTGATGCAGGAGGATTTTTCCGGCACGCCGGATCGGCAGCAGCCGCTTGCGGCCTTTGCCGACAGGGTCATGGCGCGGCTGGGCGCAGAAAGCCTGTTTCTGCCCGTCCTGTCGCAGAGCCACGTGCCGGAGCGTGCCGCCGCCTTTCAGCCGCTTGCGGATGTGGAAATGCTGAAGACGGTCGAGGAAGCCGCTTCCACTGTTCCGGCCTGCCTTAGGATGGCTTCCGTTCGACCGCAGCGGCTGTTCCAAAGTCCGGAGCCGGTGGAGGCGGTGGCCGAGGTGCCGGAGGGCCCGCCCAGAAGCTTTCGCTGGCGGCGGAGCCTTCATCGCATAGCGCGCGCCGAGGGTCCTGAACGGATCGCGGCCGAATGGTGGGTCGATGGCGAAAAGGCGGCCGAGCGGGATTATTTCCGGGTGGAGGATGAAAAAGGCCGGCGCTTCTGGCTGTTTCGAGAAGGGCATTATGGCGGGCCCGCACAGCCGCGCTGGTTCATGCATGGGGTCTTCGCATGAGCACGCCCTATTTCGAGATCGGCGCCTGGTCGAATTTCTCCTTCCTCGAAGGAGCCTCCCATCCGGGCGAAATGATCGTTGCCGCCAGCCGCCTTGGTATTTCCGGCCTTGGCGTTGCCGATCGCAATACGGTGGCGGGCGTGGTGCGCGCTCATGCGCAGGCCAAGGTGGAGGCGTTTTCCTTCCAGCCCGGCGCCCGGCTTTCCTTTGCCGAAGACATCCCGGATGTGCTCGCCTATCCGCGCAACCGTCGGGGCTGGGGCAATCTCTGCCGCATGCTGAGTGCTGGAAACCTGCGGGCGAAGAAAGGCACCTGTACGCTCTACGAGACCGACCTTGTCGAATGGGGCGAGGATATCCTGATTGCCGTCCTGCCCGACCCGGTGATCGGGGCGTCGGAGGCTAAAAACCTTGCGGAATTTCTCAAGCGGCTGAAGCCGCATTTTGCCGACCGGCTCTATCTGGCGCTGGTGCCGCGCTATGACGGTTTCGATCAGCTTGTCTTTGCCGGGCTGGCGACCATCGCCCGCAACGTGGGCACGAGGCTGATCGCCACCAACAGTCCGCTGTTTCACGCGCCGGCGCGCCGGCCGCTGGCCGATATCGTCACCGCCATACGCGAGCATGTGACGGTGGCGCAGGCGGGGTTCCGGCTTCAGGCGAATGCCGAACGCCATCTGAAACCACCGGCGGAAATGGCGCGCATCTTTCGCGACTACCCCGAGGCGATCGCCAATACCGGGCATTTTTTCCGCCGGCTGAATTTCACTTTGGCGGAACTCGAATACCAATATCCCGATGAGAGTTTTGCAGGCGAGACGACGACACAGACCCTCAGGCGGCTGACGATGGAAGGCGCCCATGTGCGTTATCCCGAAGGCATTCCCGCGAAGGTCTCGACCCAGATCGAATACGAGCTCGAGCTGATCGCCAGCAAGCGCTATGAGCCCTACTTCCTCACCGTGCGCAACATCATGGAATATGCGCGAAGCGTCGACATTCTCTGCCAGGGCCGCGGCTCGGCGGCAAATTCGACGGTCTGCTACTGCCTTGCCATCACCGAGGTCGATCCGCTTTCGACGACGCTGCTTTTCGACCGGTTCCTGTCGACGGAGCGTGACGAGCCGCCGGATATCGATGTCGATTTCGAGCACGAGAAGCGGGAAGAGGTGATCCAGCATATCTATAGGACGTACGGCAAGGAGCATGCGGGGCTTACGGCCGCCGTCATCAGCTACCGGGCGCGGTCGGCCGGTCGCGAAACGGCCAAAGCCTTCGGCTTTTCCGAGGACGTGCAATCGGCGCTTGCCGGTTCGGTCTGGGGTTGGTCGGCCGCCGACCTGTCGGAACGGGAGGCCAAGGCCGCCGGTCTCGATGTCAAGGATCCAACGACGGTGCGAGTGCTCGACTATGCCACCGCGCTGATGAGCTTTCCCCGCCATCTCTCTCAGCATGTCGGCGGTTTCGTCATCACCCGCGATCGGCTCGACGAGGTGGTGCCGATCATGAACACGGCGATGCCCGACCGCTACATGATCGAGTGGGACAAGGACGACCTCGATACGCTGAAGATCCTGAAGATCGACGTGCTGGCGCTCGGCATGCTGACCTGCATCGCCCGGGCGTTCAAGCTGATGGAGCGGCATTACGGCGTGAGGAAAGACCTGCACACGCTGTTCAAGGATGAGCAGGATGACGTCTACGACATGATCTGCCGGGCCGATACGATCGGCGTCTTCCAGATCGAGAGCCGGGCTCAGATGAGCATGCTGCCGCGGCTCAGGCCTCGTGTCTTCTATGATCTCGTCATCGAGGTGGCGATCGTGCGGCCCGGACCGATCCAGGGCAACATGGTGCATCCCTATCTGAAGCGGCGGGAGCAGCGCAATCGCAACATACCCATCGAATATCCGAGCAAGGAGCTGGAAGTGGTTCTGGAGCGGACCCTTGGTGTGCCTTTGTTCCAGGAACAGGCGATGCAGATCGCTATTACCGCGGCAAATTTCACGCCGGGCCAGGCCGATCAGCTCAGGCGGGCAATGGCGACCTTCAAGCGAACCGGCACCATCCACACCTTCGAGCAAAGGATGGTCGAGGGCATGGTCAACAATGGCTACGACAGAGATTTCGCCGTACGTTGCTTCAAGCAGATCGAAGGCTTTGGCGAATACGGCTTTCCCGAAAGCCATGCTGCGTCCTTCGCGCTGCTCGTCTATGTCTCTTCATGGCTGAAGACCTATTATCCCGATGTCTTCTGCGCAGCACTTCTGAACTCACAGCCGATGGGCTTTTACGCTCCCGCCCAATTGGTGCGGGACGCGCGCGAACATGGCGTGCGGGTGCTGCCTGTCGATATCAACCATTCGAATTGGGATGCGGACCTCGAGAGGGGCGGGCATGATCGTGGTGCGGTGGAGCCGCGCCATCGGGACATGCTGGGTGTGATCAAGACGGAAAAGGCCATCCGCCTCGGCTTCAACCAGGTCAAGGGGCTGAGAGAGATGGAGATCGTGGACAAGCTTATCGCCCATCGCGGCCGGGGCTATACCTCGGTTCGCGATCTCTGGCTGCGCTCGGGATTGCCGCGCTCCGTGCTGGAGAAGCTTGCCGATGCGGATGCGTTCCGTTCGATCGGGCTCGATCGCCGCAACGCGCTTTGGGCGGTAAAGGCGCTGGATGAGAAAAGTGCTGCCGAGCGGTTGCCGCTCTTCGAGCAGGCGACGCAGGACGAATTCCAGCTGGAGCCGGCAGTTTCGCTGCCGGTGATGCTGGAGGGCGAGCAGGTCATCAACGATTACCGCTATCTCTCCTTCTCGCTGAAGGCGCATCCGGTTTCTTTCCTCCGGGCGGAGTTTTCGGGGCAGGGGCTGGTCGAAAACCGCGCGCTTGCCACGGCACCCGTCGGCCGAAGAGTGACGGTTGCCGGGCTGGTGCTCGTTCGCCAGCGTCCAGGCTCGGCCAAGGGCGTGATCTTCATGACGATCGAGGACGAGACCGGCGTCGCCAATGCCATCGTCTGGCCGAAGGTTTTTGAAAAATACCGGCCGGTGATCATGGGTGCGCGTCTCGTCAAGATCCGCGGCCGGCTCCAGCGTGAAAGCGAGGTCATCCACGTGGTGGCGGAGTATATCGAGGATATGACCCCGATGCTCGGGCTGTTGCGCAAGGAGGAGCGCCGCTTCGGCGCCAACGATCGTGCCGACGAGGTGCTGCGACCGACGGCCGACGCGCGCGATAAGAAGGTGCTGAAGGAACTGCGCCTTGCGGCTGCCCGCCGTGCCGCCGGCGCCGATCATCAGGCCGTCGCGACCGAAATTGCCGACGTCATGCCGAAAGGCCGCAACTTCCATTGATGAACAGACACGATGGGCTCGGCTTGGCTTCGAAGGCTCGGTCCCTCACAGCCGTTTCATGACCCGTCCTTCCGGAGCTGGGCTTGCCGTACCGGATTTCGGCCACTCACCTTGGTCTTCCTGCGTAAAAATGTCGCAGTATCCTGCGGCAATCGCCGGGAAATCCACAGAAAGAAAGGTCATCAATGCTACGCTAATATTCTGAAAATACGATGTTTTTTGTCATGTTTAGATTCGTTCTAATCTGCGTGCAAGTTCCGCTTGTGGAGTTTTTTGTTGACAATAAATGTCCTCTTTTGCTTTATGAGCGAATTCAGGACGTTGCGTTTCACAGGCAAGACGACATGCTGGTTTGCAGCTGCAATTTCATCACGGAAAAAGAGATCGAGGACATGATTGTCAGCCTTCTCGATGAAGACTGTTGGCAGCTGATCGTGCCGGCGAAAGTCTATCACGCGATGGAAAAACGCGGTCGCTGCTGCGGCTGTTTCCCCAACGTCGTCGACATCATCATCCGCACCACCGAGCAATATCACGGCCGTCGCGACTCGACGGATGTCGAGATATTTGATTTCATGGCCCGCCTCAAACAATTCCATGAAGACAACCGGAGGGCGGATTTTGAAAGGCGACAAAAAGGTCATCGAGCAGCTTAACGAAGCGCTCTATCTCGAACTCGGCGCCGTCAACCAATACTGGCTGCATTTCCGCCTTCTCGAAGATTGGGGCTACACGCTCCTTGCCAAGAAGGAACGTGCCGAGTCGATTGAAGAAATGCATCATGCCGACAAGCTCGTCGCGCGCATCATCTTCCTCGAAGGTCATCCGAACCTGCAGACGGTCGGACCGCTGCGCATCGGCCAGAACGTCAAGGAAGTGCTGAAGGCGGATCTCGCCGGCGAATACGATGCCCGCACGGCCTACAAGAAATCACGCGACATCTGTCATGACGCCGGAGACTACGTCTCCATGAAGCTGTTCGAAGAGCTGCTTGCTGATGAGGAAGGTCATATCGACTTCCTCGAGACCCAACTCGAACTGCTCGAAACCATCGGCGAAGCGAAATACGGCCAGCTCAACGCAGCACCGGCCAACGAAGCCGAGATCGACTGAGCGTCTCGCACCATTCACACGAGAAAGCCGCCGATCACCTCGGCGGCTTTCTGGTTTTCGGGCCAAGACGATCTATGGCGCCCCGTTGCCTGACGCGCTTAGAGCATTTCCAGGAAAAGTGCGAAGCGGTTTTCCGTCAGGAAATGCGTAAAAACAAAGAGATAGAGCGTTTGTGCGGTTCCGTCTAAATCGGAAACGCTCTAAAGAATGGGCGCGCGGGCTGACGGTTCGCCCGCATGCAGACCCTCAAAGAGCCCGGTGGGGGTCTGTGAACCCTCAGGCTCGAGCGCATTTCTCCATGCGTCTTCAAACGGCGATGCGCCCTGCACCGAATTGGTATCGGGCCGGCCGGCGCCTGCTCGATACCAACCTGCCGGATATTGGCGATCGGCCCCAGAGTGGCATTGCTGCCGGGCAGGGCAAAACCTCAACCGGAACCAGGCGGTCGGTGAGGGTTGCCGCGGCAATCGCAAGACCAAAAGCGCGCGCTGCGAGCGGCCGCCTATCGTCCGCTGGCAGCTCGCAATCTGCGACGGATGCCAGGGCATCGCTTTGCGGTGTGCGTGTTGTCGGCTGGGTCCCCCGCGAAAGGTCGATGTCAGCGCAGACCCGGCCCCTGTTGCGAAAGGCGTAGTTACGGCGCCAGGTGGGCGAAGGCGGCAACGACCTCCTCATAGACCTTGCGCTTGAACGGTACGATCATCTCCGGCAGGTCGCGCATCGGCTTCCAATCCCAGGCGTCGAATTCCGGTTCGTGGCCGCCCGGCGGTGGGTTGATGGCGATCTCGTTCTCGTCGCCCTCGAAGCGGAAGGCATACCAGCGCTGCGTCTGGCCACGAAATTTGCCCTTGAGGCCGATGCCGATCAGGTGTGAAGGCAGGTCATAGTTGATCCAGCCCGGTGCCTCGGCGAGCAGCGAAACCGTGCGCATGCCGGTCTCTTCATAGAGCTCGCGATAGGCGGCCTTCAGCGGATCCTCGCCCTTGTCGATGCCGCCCTGCGGCATCTGCCATTGCTGCGGCGAGCCGTCATATTCGGAATTGCCGACGGCGATCCGGTGGCCGGCCCAGACGAGGCCGGCGCGGTTCAGCACCATGACGCCGACACAGGGGCGATAGGGCAGGTCTTCGGCCCGTAGGTTCTTGTCGTTATGCTTGCTCATCCGCTGTCCTCTCCTGGCTCAAGGCGTGACCCACTGCTCGCGCACGGCAGCGTATGGCCCTGAAGTGTTCGAACCTTTGTGAAGTCTCATCGCACCCATCTTTCGGGTTCGCAATGATTTCGTGCGCCTCGCCTGAGGCGCTGGGCTTCTGACATGGCGCCCTACATGCAGCAATTCAAAGTGCTACAGCGACCTTTGCGCGTCCAATAAGACGCGCGGCGCTCAAGGCACGCTTGACCTATCTCTGCTGCGGGTCCTTGACGAGTGCTGAAACGCCGACGATCTCGATGCCGCGCCCTTCCGCCTCGCCGGCCCACTGGGCGATGGCGGCCACGCTCTCGTCGAATGCCGAGGCGACACCGATGGCTGTACCGTTGCGCCGGGCGATGCGTTCCAGCTCGTCGAGTTTTTTCAGGATGGCGCTGCGGCTGAGCTCGCTGTCGACGGTCATGTCGGCGAAGCCATGCGGAACGTCAAAGGCATCGGCAAGCTTGCCGGACAGCGATTGCGCCGACGTGCCGTCGTCGAGGAAAAGCACGCCGCGTTTGCCGAGATCGCGCATCACCGGTTCGAGAGCATCGGCATCGGAGAGAAAGCGCCCACCGAGATAGTTCATGATGCCGGTGTAGTTGGTGATCTGCGCCATGTTCTTGTGCAGTTCGGCCAGGTTCTTCGTCGAACCAAGCGAGAGGCGGAGCGCGCGCGGTCCCGGATCGTTGTCGGGGTAATCGAAAGGCTCCATCGGGATCTGCAGCAGGATCTCATGGCCGCTGCGTCTTGCCTCCTGCATCCAGCGCTGCAGGCTGTTGCCGGCGGCGGCAAAGGCGAGGGTGACGTCGGGCGGCAGGTCGCGGATGGCCTTCTGCGTGCCGGTCTGGCTGAGGCCAAGGCCGCCGATCACAAGCGCGATACGGGTGCCGCGTGCACCCGACCAGGGTCGGGCATATTGATCCATCGGCCGCAGCCCGTCGGCGGCGGTGATCGGTAGCCGGCCCTCAGCGCTGTCTTCCAGCAGGTCGTCATTCGGAAGGGCGGCCATGCGCGGGTCCTGGCCGCGGATCGGGCCGACATTGATCAGCGCAGGCCCGCTGCCGTCGCGTTGGCGCGGCGTGAACTTGGTGACGGTCGCGCCGTCGTTTGTCAGGGTTTCCTCGACATGAGCGCCGGAGAAGGCGGTGCCCGGCTTCAGCGTGCCGCCGCTGGTGTTCGATGCTTGCCCGCTTGTGGAATTGGGTGTCTTTTGTGCCGTTTCGGCCGGTTCCGGCCCAACCACACCCGGTTCGGACGCCTGCCTGCGCAACCCATCCGGAGCGACGGCGTTCCAGACGGAAAGGCCGATTATGGAAAGGGCAAAGATGCCGACAAGGGAATAGCTGAGAAGGCAACGACGGTCGCGTCTTGGCGCGGTCTTTTCCCGGCGGTTCTGGCCAAGGGGGGCATTGAGATCTGTTCCCAAACGGAGCCTCGGTCGACCTGAAGGAGAGTTGCCGGTGAGGGATGCGCCGTTTTTAAGAGAATCGGCGGTTTCCGGCAGCACCTGCAGCCCACATAGTATAAAGGCGCCGGGTTGACCAGCCCGGCGCCTTCAATGGCTTACTTCTTGAGCTCTGCCTGCTCCGGGCTTGCCGGGAAGGCCGGATCGGTCTTCTTGCCGCGCAAGAGGTCAAGCGCGTAGTTGAGCTGCAGGTCGTCCTTGGTTTCCGGCGGTACATAGGCGACCGAGCCGGAACCTTCGTCGGTTTCGCTCTGTCCCTGGATGTGGCCACGCAGATCGGATTCGCCCTGGGCTTCGACCCTGCCAAGCAGTTCCGGCGGCAGTGGCTGTTCGACCTTGATGTCGGGCGTGATGCCCGTTCCCTGGATCGATTTGCCCGACGGCGTGTAGTAGAGCGCCGTCGTCAGGCGCAGAGCGCCTGCTTCGCCGAGCGGAATGATCGTCTGTACCGAGCCCTTGCCGAAGGAGCGCGTGCCGAGCACGGTCGCGCGCTTCAGGTCCTGCAGGGCGCCGGCAACGATTTCCGATGCGGAAGCCGAGCCGCCATTGACGAGAACGACCACCGGCTTGCCGTCGGTCAGATCGCCAGGCGTCGCGTTGAAGCGGCGGGTCTCGTCCGGATTGCGGCCGCGGGTCGAAACGACCTCGCCACGCTCCAGGAAGGCGTCGGAAACGTTGATCGCCTGGTCGAGCAGACCGCCCGGGTTGAGGCGCAGGTCAAGGACATAGCCCTTCAGCTTGTCGGCCGGTACTTCGGACTTGATCTTCTCGATGCCCTTCTTCAGGTCGTCGTAGGTCTTCTCGGTGAACGAGATCACGCGAAGATAGCCGACGTCGCCTTCGGTGCGGAACTTGACGGCGCGAACGGCGATCACGTCACGCACGATCGACAGTTCGATCGGCTTGTCGGCGCCCTTGCGCAGGATCGTCAACTTGATCGGGGTGCCGACGGCGCCACGCATCTTCTCGACCGCATCTTCAAGCTTCAGGCCACGAACGTCCTGGCCGTCGATCTTGGAAATGAAGTCACCGGCGAGAACGCCGGCGCGGGCCGCGGGCGTGTCGTCGATCGGGCTCGTGACCTTGACGAGGTCGTCTTCCATCGTCACTTCGATGCCGAGGCCGCCGAATTCGCCGCGGGTCTGGGTGCGCATGTCCTCGGCGTCGGTCGAGTTCATGTAGCTCGAGTGCGGATCAAGCGAAGAGAGCATGCCATTGATGGCATTCTCGATCAGCTTGTCATCCTGCGGAGGGGTGACGTACTGCGCGCGCACGCGCTCAAACACGTCACCAAAAATCGCCAGCTCGCGATAAGTCGAGGTATTGGCCGCGACGGCCGGAACGACAGCCGAATAAATGACGCCCATAGCGGTCGCACCCATCAGCGCCCCGACCAGAACAAGTGAAGCCCTACGTATCATTTCGCGCCTTTCCAACCTCTGCTGCGGTCCACCATGGTCGGGAATCAACCGGTTTTCCGTCTTTTCGGAATTCAATGTAAAGCGTCGGCCGGTCGGTTTCCAGCGCCAAGGCCGCAGCACTTGCGACTCTTTTCGCACCCATCGTCGCAAGCGGTTCACCCGCCACGACAAATTGTCCGGTCTGTACGCTCACCTTCTCCATGCCCGACAGCACAACATGGTAGCCGTCGCCCGGATTGAGAATGATCATCTGCCCATAACTGCGGAAATTGCCTGCATAGACGATCCAGCCATCTGACGGCGCAGTCACCAGCGCGCCGGGGTTGGTTTCCAACATGATCCCTTGCAGGGAGTGCCCTGTACCATCGGCATCACCGAACTTTCGCAAAAGCGATCCCGCGGCCGGATAGGCAAGCTTATTCCTCAGCTCCGAGAACACGTATGCTGGCGCAATGCGGTTTTTGTCGGGCACGGCGCTCCGGGCGAGCTCCCGCGCCGCTTCGCGCTCGGCCTCGCTCATGCGCAGGCGTTCCTCTTCCTGCGCGCGTGCGGCGGCAGCCGCGTCGCGCACCGAAGCGATGTCATTTTCGAGCGAACCGATGAGGCCTTCGAGATTGGTCGCCTGCGAGGCGAGTTCCTGCGCCTTGCGCTGTTCGGCGGCGAGTTCGGCCGCACTTTTCTGGCGCAGTTTTTCCTTTTCGGCCACGAGCATCGACATGCGACGCTCTTCCTCGGCATTGGCCGTCATCGCTGCCGTCAGCTCTTCGCGCTGCTTGCCGATGCCGGTTCTGATATCGGCGAGCGCCTTCAGGTCGGCGACGAGGTTGTCCGTTTCCTCGCGAATTCCGGGTACGACAGCGCCGAGCAGAATGGCGCTGCGAACGGAGCCGAGCGCATCCTCAGGCGTCACCAGGATCGCCGGCGGCGGGTTGCGGCCCATGCGCTGAAGTGCGGCGAGCACTTCGGCAAGCACCCCACGCCGGGCGCGCAGCGATCGGCGCACGGTATCTTCCTTGGAGCGCAACTCGCTCAGCTTCTTCTCTCCATCGACGATCTGCTGCTCCAGACCCTGCCGCTTCCTGGCAGAATCGACAATGGCGGCGCGCAATGCCTCATTGTTTTTGTCGATCTCGGCGATGGTCGCCGCCAGCTCGTCGGCGCGCTCCTGCGACAGCGTGATGGTTTTCGACAGCGCATCGAGCTCGCTGCGGGTGCTGTCTCGACGAAGCGTCAGGTTTGCCGCCGGATCGGGCGGCCCCTGCTGCTGGTCCGCCGCTGATGCCGCTGGCGTCGCCGGTGCATCCTGGGCGGCTGCCGGAAGCGCAGCAACAAGCACAAGCGCCAGCAGCGCCGCACTGCGGCCGGGCCGCCATGCTTCGCCACCGATCTTGCTGAAAGCGCTCATCATGCTTCGGCGCGTCATTCGTCCCTATGCATCCAACTGGAAATGCTTCGCGCTTACTTCCGCCAACCGGAACCGATTTTCGGAAAGCGTCATGCGCAGTTTCAACGTTTCTGAGCGCTCGCCGGGCATCTTTCCCCGGTGCGTGACGCTCTCCTCAAAAAGCCTAATCTGATTTGGCGGATGCGACCAACACATATTCTCGTTATCGCCGGTGCATGGCGCGTCTCAGACACGGTGATAGGGATGTCCGGAAAGGATGGTCACGGCGCGATAGAGCTGTTCGGCGATCAGAATGCGCACCAGCTGATGCGGCCAGGTCATCTTGCCGAGATTGAGCACGGCGTCGGCGCGCGAATGAAGGCCAGGGTCGAGCCCGTCGGCGCCGCCGATCGCGATCATCAGGTCGCGTTTGCCGCTATCGCGAAAACTGCCGAGCAGCGATGCGAAGCCTTCGGAATCGAGCGCCTTGCCGCGTTCGTCAAGCAGCACCAGCAGACTGCCGTCAGTGAGCGCTTTTTCAAGCTGGGCTGCCTCCTCCCGCTTGCGCGTATCGGAGTTGGAGGCGCGGCTTTCGTTGACTTCGACCACGCGGGAAAGCTCGAGACCGATCGCCGGACCGGCCTTGGCAAAACGATCGAGATAGCGGGCCGCAAGATCCTTTTCCGGCCCCGCCTTGAGGCGGCCGACTGCGAAAAGTCCGATACGCATGACCCAATCCGTCTCCGCCTGCGCTGGACCGCACTGCTGCACACCTCCTGAAACCGGGGCCGATTCAAGGAGAAGGTCATGCAGCGCACTAAAGCGTTACAGCGACATTTGCACGTCATGCCAGACGCGGCGCTGCAAGCTACGATCAGTCGCAACAATTATCCTGGCTGCGAACGCCGCTTCGGCGATGACAGCCACATTCCCAATATGTATGATCGCAATACGGTGCGTGCGGCGGCTCAGACGCCCGACGAACCGTGCGATCTCAATGCAGCGTGCCGTCCTCGATCTCCGGTGTCGCCCACATCTTCTCGATGTTGTAGAACTCCCGGATTTCCGGCCTGAAGATGTGAATGATCACATCGCCGGTATCGATCAGCACCCAGTCACCCGTTTCCAGACCTTCGACGCGGGCGTTGCCGAAGCCCTCGTCCTTCAGGTCCGTGGTCAGATGGTCGGCAATCGCCGCCACATGCCTGCTCGATCGCCCGGAGACAACGACCATGAAGTCCCCCAGCGCCGACTTGCCGGCAATGTTGATGGTAACGATATCTTCTGCCTTCGAGTCCTCTAGGCTTTCGAGGACCAGTTGAAGCGCACGGACAGCGGCTTCGTCGCTAGATCCCGTGCTGCGTGGGAACGCGGAGGCCGCATATCCCTTGGCGTGTGCTGTTGTCAGGGTTTTTCCTTTCCAGGTGAACAGAACAGGCACTTCCGATTCGACTGTTTCGCTCGAACCGTCAGTAAATGTAGGCATCAAACCAGAACGGTTTCAAGACACGAGAAATGAATCATTCGATTTCACGCCGTTCTGGCGGATCGAAGTGCCGTCGAACTCATCGAGGAGCGCGGCCCGTGTATGAAGGTCCAGGCGGGTGCCGGGTGAAAAGCAAGGCGCCGGGCATCGTCTTCGTCGATGCGGGCATAGTCGAAAGTCTTGGCCATGCGCGAGGAGAGATAGGCAAGCGTCGAGCCCGGCCGATCGATGACGGCGATCGGAACCGTGCGGGCGATTTTCTGCCAATTCTGCCAGCGGTGAAAGCTGCGCAGGTTGTCGGCCCCCATGATCCAGACGAAGCGGATATCGCGGTTGCGGGCCTTTACCATCTCGAGCGTGCGAGCGGTATAGCTCTGCCCCAGCGCCTTTTCGAAGGCGGTCACCTTGATGCGCGGATTCGGGGCGATCTTCTCGCTGAGCGCGATGCGATCGGCAAGCGGCGCCAGATTATTGTGGTTCTTCAGCGGGTTTCCGGGGGTGACCATCCACCAGAGCTGGTTGAGGCCGAGGCGCTGGATCGCCGTTTCGGCGACCAGCACATGCCCCTGATGCGGCGGATTGAACGAGCCGCCGAACAGGCCGACCACCATGCCGCTTTCGACATGGGGCATGCGCAGATAGCGGCCGTTCACTTCGCTGGACGTCACGTCAGGGCCTGACCTGTCCGGCGCCGCGCACGCGATACTTGAACGATGTCAGCTGCTCGACGCCAACGGGGCCGCGGGCGTGCATCTTGCCGGTGGCAATGCCGATCTCGCCGCCCATGCCGAATTCGCCGCCATCGGCAAACTGGGTGGAGGCATTGTGCAGCAGGATGGCGGAATCGATTTCGGCGAAGAAGCGCTCGACGACATCGGCATCCTCGGCGATTACCGCCTCGGTATGCGCCGAGGACCAGGTGTTGATATGTTCGATCGCGCCGGAAATCCCGTCCACCAGTCGGACAGAGATGATCGCGTCGAGATATTCCGTCGACCAATCCGCGTCCGTCGCCGGCCGCAAGCCATCGATGGTTCCGGCAAGCTCTTCGGACACCCGCACTTCGCAGCCGGCTGCGAGCAGCGCCTGAAGTAGCGGCCTTGCCAGCTTGTCCGCAGCATTGCTGTCGATCAGCAGTGTCTCGGCGGCACCGCAGATACCAGTGCGGCGCATCTTGGCATTGACGACGATCTTTTCGGCCATGGCGAGATCAGCGGATGCGTCGACATAGATGTGGCAGAGGCCTTCGAGGTGGGCGAACACCGGCACGCGCGCCTCGTTCTGGACCCGTGCGACGAGGCTTTTTCCGCCGCGCGGAACGATGACGTCGATCGTGCCACCGAGGCCCGAGAGCATGGCGCCGACGGCAGCGCGATCGGCAACCGGCACCATCTGGATCGCATGCTCGGGCAGGCCAGCAGCCTTCAGGCCTTCGACGAGGCAGGCATGGATGGCGCGCGAGGAATGGAAGCTGTCGGAGCCGCCCCGCAGGATGACGGCATTGCCCGCCTTCAGGCACAGTGCACCGGCATCTGCCGTCACGTTCGGGCGGCTTTCGTAGATCACGCCGATGACGCCGAGCGGCGTACGCACGCGCTCGATGTGCAGGCCATTGGGGCGATCCCACTCGGCAATGACGTCGCCAACCGGATCCTTGAGGTCGGCAATCGCGCGAATGCCGTTGGCCATGTCGCGGATCCGGCTCTCCGTCAGCGTCAGGCGGTCGATGAAGGACGCGGCGATGCCGGACTGGCGGGCGTTTTCAAGATCGATCGCGTTGGCGGCAAGAATCTCGTCGCGGCGATTGACGATGATCTCGGCCATGGCAACGAGGGCCGCATGCTTGCGTTCGGCGGTGGCGACGGCAAGCGGCCGGCTTGCCGCCTTCGCCTGGCGGCCGATCTCCAGCATGACGCCTTCGACGTCATCCTTATTCCTGACTTCATCAAGCATGGACTTCATCCCTCCGGCCGTCCTTCTCGTCGGCGCGCTTGCCGGTCATCACCAGATCGTCGCGATGCACCATGGCGGCGCGGCCGGCATAGCCGAGGATCGCCGCGATCTCTGCGGATTTCTTGCCGGCGATCTGGCGAGCCTCGTCGGCGTCATAGCCGGCAAGACCACGGGCGATTTCGCGGCCCGCTGCGCCGAGAATGGCAATGGTGTCGCCGCGGCTGAAGGTGCCCTTCACTTCGCGCACGCCGGCAGGCAGCAGGCTCTTGCCGGAGCGCAGCGCCTCCTCGGCGCCGGCATCGATGGCGAGCGTGCCGGCCGGCAGCAGCTGCCCGGCAATCCAGGTCTTGCGTGCGGTCACCGGTGAGCCCGATGGTGCAAACCAGGACGAGCGAGCGCCTTCCTCGATGGCCGCCAGCGGATGGTTGGGTTTGCCCGAGGCGATGATCATGGAGCAGCCGGCGGTGGTTGCGATCTTGCCGGCATCAATCTTGGTGCGCATGCCGCCGCGCGACAGCTCGGAGGCAGCCCCCCCTGCCATCGCCTCGATCTCGGGCGTGATCTCCGCGATCGTGTCGAGGAAACGGGCATCGGGGTCGAGATGCGGCGGCGCCGTATAGAGGCCGTCGATGTCGGAAAGCAGCACCAGGAGGTCAGCGCCGACCATGGTGGCGACGCGGGCGGCCAGGCGGTCGTTGTCGCCATAGCGGATTTCGGTGGTCGCCACCGTATCGTTCTCGTTGATGATCGGCACGGCGCCGAGCTTCAGCAGCTGGTTGATCGTGGCGCGGGCATTCAAATAGCGTCGACGCTCCTCGGTGTCGCCGAGCGTCAGTAGCACCTGGCCGGCGACGATCGCGTCTGTCGAAAGACTTTCCGACCAGGCGCGGGCAAGCGCGATCTGGCCGACGGCCGCGGCCGCCTGGCTTTCCTCGAGTTTTAGCGCGCCAGAAGGGAGTTTCAGTACGGTGCGGCCGAGCGCGATGGCGCCGGAGGAGACGACGAGCACGTCGACGCCCTTGGCCCTGAGGGCGGCGATGTCGGCACACATGGCGTCGAGCCAGGCCTTTTTCAGCCCGGTCGCGCGATCGACCAACAGGGCCGACCCGATCTTGATGACGACCCGGCGATACTTCTGAAGCGGCTTGCGGGTCTTCGTCATGTCAGGCGGTCTCTTCTCCGGACTTTGCCGCGACAATGACGGTGCGTAGCGCCCGCAATGCCTCGGTCATGCCCTTGCTGGTGGCGGCCGAAAGCAGGAGAGGCTGCTCGCCGCAGGCCTTTGCCAGCGCCTTGGCCTTCACCTTCAATTCGTCCTCGTCGAGCACGTCGATCTGCGACAGCGCGACGATCTCGGGTTTGTCTTCGAGCCCGCCGCCATAGGCTACGAGTTCGTGTTTCACGGTCTTGTAGGCCTTGGCGACGTCTTCTTCCTGGGCCGAGACGAGGTGAAGCAGCACGCGCGTGCGCTCGACATGGCCGAGGAAACGGTCCCCGATACCAACGCCTTCATGCGCGCCTTCGATCAGGCCGGGAATGTCGGCGATGATGAACTCGTTGCCGTCGATGGTGGCGACGCCGAGGTTCGGGTGCAGCGTGGTGAAGGGGTAATTGGCGATCTTCGGCCGCGCCCGGGTGCAGGCGGCAAGGAAGGTCGATTTGCCGGCATTGGGCAGGCCGACGAGGCCGGCATCGGCGATCAGCTTCAGCCGCAGCCAGATGGTTTTTTCTTCGCCTTCGAGGCCGGGGTTGGCCCAGCTTGGCGCCTGGTTGGTGGCGGACTTGAAATGGGCATTGCCGAAGCCGCCATTGCCGCCGGCGGCAAGCCGGTAGCGCTGGCCTTCGGCGACCATGTCGACGATCAGCGTCTCGCTGTCTTCCTCGAAGATCTGGGTGCCGACCGGAACCTTCAGCGTCACGTCGGCGCCGCCGGCGCCCGTGCGGTTGCGGCCCATGCCGTGCGTGCCGGTCTTGGCCTTGAAGTGCTGCTGGTAGCGGAAGTCGATCAGGGTATTGAGGCCGTTGACCGCCTCGACCCAGACGTCGCCGCCGCGGCCGCCGTCGCCGCCATCAGGTCCACCGAATTCGATGAATTTTTCACGACGGAACGACACGGCGCCTGCGCCGCCGTCGCCGGAGCGTATGTAGACTTTCGTTTCGTCTAGAAATTTCATTGGACTGCCATCTGTTCGGTGTATTTGCGCGGTCGTATTTTGCCGCCATCGATATAGGCGGTTCATCCGGAGGTCAAAGAATATCGTGCGTTTTGCCAGCTACAACATCCAATACGGCATCGGTCTTGACGGCCAGTTTGAACCCGAGCGCATTGCTGCGTCGCTTGGCGGCGCCGACATCATCGCGCTGCAGGAAGTGACACGCGGTTTTCACCGCAACGGCCACGTCGATCTGGTTGCCCGTTTCGAAGCGCTCTTCCCCGGTCATTTCTCAGCCTTTCATGCCCCTTGCGACATCGATATCGGCTCTTCGATCGAGGGCGGCCGCGCCGTCAACCGGCGCTTCCAGTTCGGCAACATGATCCTGTCGCGCTGGCCGATCCTGTCGACCCGGTTGATATCGCTGCCGCGCACCCGGACCATCAGCCCGATGAACCTGCAGCGCGGCGCCACCGAAGCGCTGGTCGCCACGCCGGGCGGGCCGCTGCGCGTCTATTCCGTGCATCTCGACCATGTGCTTCCCGCCGAGCGCATCGCCCAGATCCGCTTCCTCAAGGAGCGGCTGCTCGGCTATCCGCTTGAGGGCGGCGGCATTACCGGGGCTGCCGATTTCGGTCTTGCTGAGCCGCCGCATCCGGAGGATTTCGTCGTCATGGGCGACTTCAACATGGAGCCGGAGACGCCGGAATATTGCGCGATGGCCGGCTCGCGCGACGCTTATTACGGACGCTCGCTTCGGCTCGAAAATCCGGTCGACGTGCTCGCCCATCTCAACCGGCTGACGCCGGAAAGCTATAGCTGGGTTCATCCCGACAATCCTCAAAAGCGCATGCATCTCGACTATGGCTTCATCAGCACCGGCCTGGTGCCGCAGCTGAAGGACGCCTGGACCGATTACGACGCCAAGGGGTCCGATCATCTTCCTGTTGGTTTTGAACTCGCTTGACGAATATCCCCGCAAAGGCATGGCTTCGCGGGGATTGTTTCTTCAGTGTGGCCGGCGCAGATCTGCCGCGCTCAGCCGGGTCTCGATATGGGCGACCATGGCATTGCGGGCGAGCGCATAGATCTGGCTGCAGCCGGTGATCTGGAAGCCGAGCTTTTCCTGGACCTTGAGCGACCCCGGATTGTCGGCGAAGACGCCGGAATGCAGGGTCGTTTCCGGCATGCGCCGGAAGAAGCGCTCGATCGCCGCATAGGCTGCTTCGCTCGCCAGGCCCTTGCCCCAGTAGAACCGGTTCAGCCAGTAGCCGACATGCCATTGGCCGTGCCTGAGCTCGATGCCGATGCAACCGATATGCACGTCGTCGCCGGTGGTGATCGCCAGCGTCCAGTCGGGGGTGAGTCCCGAGGTCTGGCTTGCCAGCCAATCGAGCGCATCCTGCTGGTCGTAAGGTGCAGGCACACGCGAGAGCATGCGCGCCACCTGGAAATCGCCCAGCGACTGAGCGATCGCCTCGGCATCGCTTCGGCTGTGGGGCCTCAGCACCAGCCGCCTGGTTTCGATGACCGGGCAGGGCCCGGGGCCGGGACGGATCGCGGTGCGCGAGCGTTCGGAGGTGAGCGCGTTCATCGCATGCCTCCCCAGCTTCTGAGCGAAACCCAGGTCTTGCGGTCGAGCCGATACCATTCGACAGAGATCGAGCCGCCGAGCGCCAGGCTGCCGACCATGCCGCTGCCCTGGAACTGGAAGCCGCACTTCTGGATGACCCGGCGCGAGGCGAGGTTCATGACCCGGCAGCGCGCATCGATCTGGTCGATGTCACGGGTGCGAAAGGCCATGTCGGTGAGCGCCTGGGCAGCCTCTGTGGCATAGCCTTGGTTCCAATAGGGTTCGCCCAGCCAGTAGCCGAGTTCCGCCGTCTTGCCATCGGGGTGCGGCTCGATACCGCAACAACCGAGGAATGCGCCATTATCCGCTTTGGTAATCGCGTAGACGCACTTGCCAATCGTGCCGGCTTTGGCGCGTCGCACGAAATCGGCGGCATCGGCCGTCGTATACGGGTGCGGCATGCGCGAGACCATGGTGGCGACATTGGCATTGTTGGCAAGATGGGCAAGGGCGTCGATATCGTCTTCATGGGGCGCGCGCAGAACGAGCCGGGGTGACAACAATATCGGGCAATCGGTCCTTGACCGTTGGGGCCTCAGCCTTTGTTCGGGAGACCGTGATTGGTCTTCCCTCAGTAGCTCGGTTTGCATGGTTCGTCCTCCAGAAACGAAAAAAAGGGGAGTTGGGTATTGCCCCATCTCCCCTTTTTAGGTCTGGCTTGGAACCGTTAGGTGCGTCAGCCGGGTCGATGAGACGCCGGCTGTTTTAGAGCGCTACCGGCTTATTCCGCTGCTTCCGCTTTCGGCATTACAGACACGTACACGCGGCCATTGGCCTTCGTACGGAAGTCCACGTTACCTGCCGTAAGCGCAAAAATCGTATGGTCCTTGCCGAGGCCGACATTGGCGCCCGGATGCCACTTGGTGCCGCGCTGACGCAGAATAATGTTGCCGGCGATGACCTTCTCGCCGCCGAACTTCTTCACGCCAAGGCGCTTGGACTCGGAATCGCGACCGTTGCGCGACGAACCGCCAGCTTTTTTGTGTGCCATTGGTGTTCTCCTTTAAACCTTCGATCCCAAAACTCAGTTTGCAGCTTCAGCGGCGGCTTCAGACTTCTTGGAAGCCTTCTTTGCCTTGCCACCGGCAGCAGCGATGTCCAGGATGCGGACGGTCGTCTGGTGCTGGCGGTGACCGCGCGAGCGCTTGGAGTTCTGGCGGCGACGCTTCTTGAAGGCGATGACCTTCTTGGCGCGGCCCTGTTCAACGACTTCGGCGCTGACAACGGCACCTTCGACAAACGGAGCGCCGATGGTTGCATCGGCGCCGACGCCGACCATCAGGATCTCGGTGAATTCAATCTTGTCGCCTGCTACGCCTTCCAGCTTTTCGATGGTTACGACGTCGTTGGCTGCCACGCGGTACTGCTTACCGCCGGTCTTGATGACTGCGAACATTCTTTATCCTTTCATGTTCGGGCCGGCTCTTTACCCCAGGGGCAAGGCCGTCTTTTTGTCAGTCGACATTTTTAGCAGAACTCCGGGATCATTCCCGAAGCCCTGCCGGTGAATGGGCGCAAATCACACCCGCTGCGGTGAGGGCAAGCCACACCACTTCATTGCGCGAATTACGGGAAACGCGCTCCTCTGTCAAGAAGAAGGCACTCGCCGCATTGGATAATCTTCACCGAGGCCCTTGCCAGCACCCGAATCTGCCGCTATGAACCCGACCGCGCCGAACAAGCGCCGACCGACTATGCGGAGAGGTGGCAGAGTGGTCGAATGCACCGCACTCGAAATGCGGCATACCTGCAAGGGTATCGTGGGTTCAAATCCCACCCTCTCCGCCATCGGGACTTCAATCCTGCTTTAGCCCGAATTCCTCCCAGCTCGCCAGAGTAGCTTCAGGCGACGAAGCGGGCATTGCCGGCGCAGCGTCAGGCGATTTTCAGCGCGGCCGATATTTCCGATAGGGTCGCTTTCTCCGCTTCGCTGACGGCGACACCGCCGAAACCCAGGAATCCACCTTCCTTGGCGGCTTCCGCTACGCGCTGGCTGATCTGATACAGCCATGCGGCGAAGGCGCTGGCATCATCCGGAGCCTTGGTTTCGACGACCGTTCGCGCCTGCTGCAACGTTTCGATGCATCTGGCCTTCATGTCCTCAGGCTTGGAGCCTTTCAGTTTCGCCTGCAGGCCGTCGCGTGCCGTCGTTCGTCCTACCGAGGTTTCGAAGTCGGCGACGAGCGCTTTGACGAGCGGATTGGCCGCGGCATCGTTTTTGCCTGCAGCAGGGCGCGGCTGTTGGCGAGGCCCTCCTTGAGCATGCCCCACAGGCCGCTCGGCTCCGCCGCGGTCACGGCTATGCCCGCCATCATCACGCTCTCCAGAAGCAACGTCCATTCCTCCGGGGTGAATGCCGATTTGTCAGCCATGGCTGACCCTCCTTCGTTCGATTTCGTGTTCATGACAGTCGTTGCCGATCCACGCGGCGCGCCGAGTGCCGACGGTTTCTCGAAACATCAGGTCGACAGGGCCGTCAGCTTCGTCTTCAATGCATCGATAGTGGGTTTCAGAATGTCCGAAACGCCGGGGATGGCCAAAACCTTGTCGAACAGCCCATTGAGCGTGGGCATCATCGGCGTGATCAGGGCCGTGAGGGCTGCCTTCTGCCCGGCTGAGAGTTGCCCGGCCACACCGCTGACCTTGTCGAGCTGGCTCGAGACATCCTCCAGCTTCGGCAAGGCCGCCGTGGCGGAGGCCGCATCGGTAACGCCCGTCAGCGCTGTCTGCAGGCTGGCCATGCCGTCCTTGACCTGCTGGCCGACATCGACCCCGCCGACCGTCAAGCTCTGCTCAGGCGTGCCGGCCTGGGGTGCGACCGGTTCCTTTGGCCTGCCGAACAGGTAGAAAAGCACGCCGGCAATCACCAGGGCGGCAATCACCCAATAAAGCCAGTTGCGCGACGAGGCTGGCGCGGCGGCCGCTGCTGCCGCTGCGCGTTGGCCGGCACCACCGACTGCGGAGGCCGAAGCGGCAGCGCTGCGGGTCGCTTGGCTGGCAGAGGCTGCAGCGGTTTGTGCCGGAGCGCCGAGCGAGCCGAGCAGGCCGGTGCCGCCGAGCAGGTCTCTGACGCCGGATGGCAATGCGGCGGCGATATTGTCCTTCTGGCTGGCGAGCAGACCGGCGATGCCGTTGGCGCTCAGGTCGCCTCCGCTCTGCTGGGCGAGGCCGCCCATGACCAGCGGAGCAAGCGTTGCCAGCAGCGAGCCGCTCGCCCTTTGATCCATGCCGGAAACCCCGCCTATGGCCGTTGCCAGCGCACTGCCGTCCTTGGCGCCAAACAGCGATGAGATGATCTGTGAGCCGTTTTGGGCAAGCGAAACCTGGTCGCCACCCGCCAGCATTCCCATGAGATTGTCGAGCGAGCCGCTCTGTTGTTTGGCGCTGTCGGCGATCTTTTGCGCGCCGCCCGGCTGCGCGGCGACGCCGGTCAGGCCCGCCAGAATTGCCGGTACGGCAGCGGCGACGGCGCTCTGCACCTTGCTGCTATCCAGGCCAAGCACTGAAGCGATGCGCGCGATCATGTCAGGGGTAAGCATCTGCGCGATGTAGGAAACAAGATTGCTGGCCATTGGCTTTTCCTCCACGTTGATGTCGTCGAACAACGACTCTGGTCATCGAGCGGGGCTCGACGGCGCGGCAATTGGCTGCAAGCAATTCGCGTTTAACTGATTATCGACTGCGAGATTTGTTCGCCAGGAACTCTACAGCGCCGCGCGTCTTGTTAGATGCGCAAAGGTCGCTGCAACACTTTGAATTGCTGCATGTTTTTAACCTTAAATCGAATTCGATTTAAGGAAACATGCAGTAGGCGCAGAAATACTAGCACCTGTAGGTGTATTGCGCCAGTTCGCAACAACCTTCGGAAATAAGCGTGTTGTGTCGCTTGTCGCCCACCCGGGCCTTGCCTCGCCTCTCCCGTTTGTCCGTCTTCTCCTTCTCTTAGAGGGCGGCCCGGACGATGCGCCGGAACATTTCTGTGCCGGATTCAGGCGTGATGACCGCCGCCTATGGACGGCATGTGCGAACGTTCCGGGAACTGAAACGCGCTGCTCAAGCGAGCCTCGACGGCCGGGAGTGATCTCGTGTCTACTGCATGTTTCCTTAAATCGAATTCGATTTAAGGAAACATGCAGTAATTCAGAGTGCTACAGCGACATTTGCGCGTGTAATAAAGACGCGCGGCGCTGTAGTCCAGGGATACCGCTGCGATGACGATGTCACTCTTCATGCGTGCGCAGCCACGCCTCCAGCCCGGCAATCACCGCGAGCCTCAGGCTTGCGTTCTTGGCAAGCGCTCGGGCAAGGGACTGTCCATCGGACAAAAAACCCATCTCGTGCATGACGTCGTCGGGCTTCAGGCGTTGCTTTGCCATGATCGCCTTGATCCGGGTGATCGTGGAGGGAAACAGGTAACGTCCGCTGGCGATGGGGGCACCTGCGGGTATGGGAGAAGGCACGGCGGCCGTGGGCGGAACTGGAGTGGCAACAGGCAACACGCCTGATATCGCCAGCCAGGTCAGGAAGCCGTCGCGCTCGCCAGGGGTGGCCTTTGCCCACGAATTCTTGAGTTTCTCAAGGCGGGTCCGCTGCGGCTTCAGGCCGGCGATGACGAGAGCCTTGCGAAGCGAGGAGATCCTGCCGGTGAGCACATCACTGTGGATGTCCGGGAACTCGGCCTTCAACCGCTGCTCATAATGGGCGTTATCGCGCTTCGGCTTTTTCGACATTTTCAGTTCCGACGTTCATCTCCTGCGTCCTCTAGCGCGCCGCGCGGGCGAGGGCGAGTAAAAAGGCGATGCCGCCAAGCCGCGTATATCGGGCCACTTGTTTCGAGAGGCCGAGCCCGATGCCAAGCCGCGACCAGAGCGTCATGCAAAGCTCTGCCCGTCAAGCTTTGCACAAGTCGGGCTTTATACCATCGCGCCAAGAGCCGGGATGTGACACGGCGAACAAAGGACGATGATATGTCAAGCGATATCGAGCATTATACCGATCCGCAGGATTCGGCCGTTGCCCTCTACCTCACGAACAATGACGGCGAAGAGCTAACCAATGTGCTGGTCGCAGCACTCGAGGATGCGTTCCGCATCCTTCGCGACGAGGTTTCCGGCGAAACGATGCACTGAGGCGAGACGGCGAGGCCCAGTTCGCTATGCAAGCACAGGCGTGGGCTTTGCAACTGGCCGCCAACTGCAAAGCCGTTCGGTTCGCTGGCCAGGCTTCATATATACGATACGGGCGCCCTCGCGTGAGCGCCCTCAACTGATTATGTGCCGGGGTTTGGTTCGGGTCGAACCGGACGCATCACCTTTCCCGTAACAGCGCCTCGACCGAGGCCGCTACCGCCAGCAGCGTCCCGTCCGTTCCGTTCCTGCCCACCAACATCAGGCCAGCCGGGCGGGTCGGCCCCGGCATCGGCAAGGTTATGGCCGTGAGATCGAACTGGTTTGCGACCTGGCAGTTGCGCAAGAGCAAGCCCTCGACGCGATCATATTCTGCCTCATTCGCCTCCACGGAGGCGATCGGCACTGCGGCGATCGGCGTCGTCGGCAAGACGATGAGATCGTAGGCGGAGAGCCGATCGTCCATGGCACTTGCTAGGCCTGCTCTCGTTTCCAACAGCGCATCTAGTGCTGCCTGCGGCGTCAGCAAACGACGTCGAAGCGTCGATGAAACCCTGATGTCGACCGGTGCGTCGTGATCCGAAAGCCAGTCGGCATGCAGACGGCTCGCCTCGAGGCCGGCGATCGAGCCGATCGCGGTCGCCTTCTTCAACCGGTCGATAAGGTCGTCGATACCGCAATCGACAAGGTCGGCGCCCGCAGCAGTGAGGCGGTCGAGACATGCCGTAAAGTGTGTGGCTATTTCGGTTGAGAGCGCGGCCAGGAGCTGGCCGCGTGGCACGCCGATCCGCAGGCCGGCAATCGGCTGGGGAACAAGCGCTGTTACCGGCTCGCCGGCCATGACGGCATCGACAGCTGCGCAGTCGCTGACCGTGTGGGCGAGCGGCCCGATAGAATCGAGACTCGGGGCAAGCGGGAAGGCGCCGTCGAGGGACACGCGGCTGGCGGTCGGTTTGAAACCGACGAGGCCGTTCAGCGCCGCCGGGATGCGCACGGAACCGCCGGTGTCGGAGCCGATGGCGATATCGCAGGTGCCTTCCGCCGCCGACACGGCCGCGCCCGAGGACGAGCCGCCGGGGATCAGGCTTTCATCGGTCGCGTTGCCGGGAACCGGATAATGGGGATTGAGGCCGACCGCGGTGAAGGCGAATTCGGTCATATGGGTCTTGCCGACGATCACGGCGCCGGCGGCGCGCAATCTCCTGACCACGACGGCGTCCTGTTGCGGCACGGCTGCCGTGCGCTTGATGATCGAGCCGGCGAGCGTCGGTTCTCCGGCAACGTCGAAAAGATCCTTGATCGAAACGATCTTGCCGTCGAGCGGTCCGAGCGTGGCGCCGGCCTGAAGGCGGCGGTCGGCGGCATCGGCCTCGATGCGGGCGCTGTCGGCATAGAGCTTGACATAGGTCTTCTCGTTCTCCCGACGGGCATCGAGCCGGCTCAGGATCTGTTCGAGGTGATCACGCACGGGAGTGTTCGAATGGGACACGATAAGGAACCTGCCGATATCTGACGTCGCCGGGCGGCGAGCTGAAGCGTTTCGTCCGTAGCGCAGCAAGGGGGGCCGCGGCCGCGGACGAGATTCTTCATAGCAGGGCTTGCGGCAAATGCCATGAGGTTGCACCCGCCGCACCGCCTCCATGCAAGTGGATATTCAGCAGGGTTTATGCGCGCAGAGAATGAACCGACGATAGACGAAAGTGCGCAGGCAGTTTCGCAGGTTTGCAGATTTGCGCTGTGCGGCGGCGATCGATTGGTGCGAGGCGCGTTCGATGGTCTCGAAGCCGGCAGCCTTCGATCCCTGGCGGATCGCCCAGGTCGAGAAACGTCCGACTGCCTTCGGCCCGGCCCAGTCGCCGTCGAAGACGAGCCACCTTCGAAGGCCCTGTATTCACCGAATTGTCGCGAAACCGTTCAAATAGTTTCACGCCACTGTTAAGTCGCTGACATACGAACAGCTAAAGGTCCGGCACGCGAAATCCGCTTTCGCAGGGCTCGAACCGGAGGCTTGTTTGGCCGAAATCCTCACCACGCTGTCCCGCCGTTCCTTCCTTCTGTCTGCCGGTGCTGCCGGCCTCGTTGCGTCCTCCGGTCTTGCAACACCGTTCTATGCCCGCGGCTACGGCCGTCCGGAATTCATCCACGGGGTGCAGTCGGGCGATGTCGACACGAGTTCCGGCATGGTGTGGACGCGGGTCGACAGGCCGTCGCGGGTGACGCTCGACTATTCGACGACCGAAAGCTTTTCCAATCCGGTTCGTCTCGCCGAACTCACCGCAACACCGCAGACGGATTGTGCGGTCAAATGCGCGCTGGAGGATCTGCTTCCGGACCAGGACATCTTCTATCGGTTCACCGCGACCGATCTTTACGACATCAACCGGGTGTCCGAGCCGGTCGTCGGGCGGTTTCGCACCGCGCCGTTGCGCAAGCGCTCGGTCCGCTTCGTCTGGTCCGGCGACACGGCCGGCCAGGGTTGGGGCATCGACGATGTCGGCATGAAGACCTATTCGACCATGCGCCTGCACGAGCCGGACTTCTTCATCCATTCCGGCGACACGATCTACGCCGACAATCCCATTCCCGACGAGATAGCCTTGCGCGACGGCGGCATCTGGAAGAACCGGGTGGTGACGCATGAGAAGCGCGATGTGGCGCGCACGCTCGAGGAATATCGCGGCCAGTGGAAGTATAATCTGCTCGACAACCATGTGCGTGAACTCAACGCCGTCTGCCCGACCTTCTATCAGTGGGACGATCACGAGGTCCTGAACAACTGGTCGGCCTCGACAGACCTCAGCGACGATCCGCGCTATCCGGAAAAGGACGTTGCGGTCTACGCCGCGCGCGCGGGGCGCGCTTTTAACGAGATGACGCCGGTCCGCACGCCGCCGACGCAGCCCGGCCGCATCTTCCGCAAGATTGCCTACGGTCCGCTGCTCGATGTCTTCTTCGTCGACCTTCGGTCCTATCGCGGCCCCAACCAGGGGGAGGGTGATGGTGGCCTGTTCGGCTGGCGCCAGGCGGACTGGCTGAAGCGGGAGCTTGCCGCGTCGCGCGCCGTCTGGAAGGTGATCGCCTGCGATATGCCTGTTGGTCTCGTCGTCTGGGACGATTATGCCAACCGGCGTGGTTCCGATGCAATCGCCAATGGCGACAATGGTCCACCGACGGGTCGCGAAACCGAGTTTGCCGAGCTGCTCCGCTTCATCAGGGACAATGCCATCGACAACCTCGTGTGGCTGACGGCGGATGTGCATTATACGGCCGCGCATCACTACGATCCGTCGCGGGCGGCCTTCAAGGATTTCCTGCCATTCTGGGAGTTCGTTTCCGGTCCCTTGCATTCCGGTACCTATGGTCCGAAGGAGCTGGACATGACGTTCGGCCCGGACGTGCGCTTCATCAAGGCGTCCGGTGGAGGTGTGGACAGCAACCTGCCTCCATCAGCCGGGCTGCAGTTCTTCGGCATCGTCGATATCAACGGCCAGACCAAGCAGATGACCGTGCGGCTGATGGATCGGCAGGACCAGGAATTGTGGCGCGTGACGCTCGACCCGGCCGCCGTCGCATGAGCGTTTTGGCTTTGGTTGAACCCTTTCCAAACCCGGTTGGCGCGACCCTTTCCGGTTGCAAACCCATGGCCTGTCGGGACTTCGGAGCCGGGCTCTTGCGCGCGCCCCCCTTTCGCAATCGCAAAAAAACCTGTATGAGCCCGACCATTGAAAAAGCGGCGTGGCCCATTGGGGCGTGCCCTAAACCTTCCGAGACGAAAAATGAGCATTCGTAACATCGCGATTATCGCGCACGTCGACCATGGGAAAACGACCCTTGTCGACGAGCTTCTGAAGCAGTCGGGCTCGTTCCGCGAAAACCAGCGCGTTGCCGAACGCGTCATGGACTCCAACGACATCGAAAAAGAGCGCGGCATCACCATTCTTGCCAAGGCGACGTCGGTCGAGTGGAAGGGTGTGCGCATCAACATCGTCGACACCCCCGGCCACGCCGACTTCGGCGGTGAAGTCGAACGCATCCTGTCGATGGTGGACGGCGCCATCGTTCTCGTCGACGCCTCCGAAGGCCCGATGCCGCAGACGAAGTTCGTCGTCGGCAAGGCGCTGAAGGTCGGCCTGAAGCCGATCGTCGCGATCAACAAGATCGACCGTCCTGATGGACGCCACGAAGAAGTCATCAACGAAGTCTTCGACCTCTTTGCGAACCTCGACGCCACCGACGAGCAGCTCGACTTCCCGATCCTCTACGGTTCGGGTCGTGAAGGCTGGATGAACGTCGCGCCTGAAGGCCCGAAGGACCAGGGCATGGCACCGCTTCTCGACCTCGTGCTCAAGCACGTTCCCGAGCCGACGGTCGGCGAGGGCCCGTTCCGCATGATCGGCACGATCCTGGAAGCAAACCCCTTCCTCGGCCGTATCATCACCGGCCGCATCCATTCGGGTTCGCTGAAGCCGAACCAGCCGGTCAAGGTTCTCGGCCAGGACGGCAAGCTGCTTGAAAACGGCCGTATCTCGAAGATCCTCGCATTCCGCGGCATCGAGCGTCAGCCGATCGAAGAAGCCCATGCAGGCGACATCGTCGCGATCGCCGGCCTGACCAAGGGCACCGTCGCCGACACCTTCTGCGACCCGTCGGTCTCCGAAGCGCTGACCGCACAGCCGATCGACCCGCCAACCGTCACCATGTCCTTCATCGTCAACGACAGCCCGCTTGCCGGCACCGAAGGCGACAAGGTGACGAGCCGCGTCATCCGCGACCGTCTGTTCAAGGAAGCCGAAGGCAACGTCGCGCTGAAGATCGAGGAATCCTCCGAGAAGGATTCGTTCTTCGTCTCCGGTCGTGGCGAATTGCAGCTCGCGGTTCTGATCGAAACCATGCGCCGCGAAGGTTTCGAACTCGCCGTCTCGCGTCCGCGCGTCGTCATGCACAAGGATGAGAACGGCCAGCTGCTCGAGCCGATCGAAGAAGTGGTCATCGACGTCGACGAAGAGCATTCCGGCGTCGTCGTTCAGAAGATGTCCGAACGCAAGGCCGAGATGGTCGAGCTTCGTCCGTCCGGCGGCAATCGCGTCCGGCTGGTGTTCTTCGCACCGACCCGTGGCCTGATCGGCTACCAGTCGGAACTGCTGACGGATACGCGCGGCACAGCGGTCATGAACCGTCTGTTCCACGCCTACCAGCAGTACAAGGGTGAGATCGGCGGCCGCGTCAACGGCGTGCTGCTCTCCAACGACGCCGGCGAATCGGTCGCCTACGCCATGTTCAACCTGGAAGACCGCGGCCCGATGATCATCGAAGCCGGCGAGAAGGTCTATGCCGGCATGATCATCGGCATCCACACGCGCGACAACGACCTGGAAGTCAACGTGTTGAAGGGCAAGAAGCTCACCAACATGCGTGCATCCGGCAAGGACGAAGCCGTCAAGCTGACGCCGCCGATCCGCATGACGCTCGAGCGCGCGCTGTCCTGGATCCAGGACGACGAGCTGGTCGAAGTCACGCCGAAGTCGATCCGTCTGCGCAAGATGTACCTCGACTCGAACGACCGTAAGCGCTTCGAGAAGTCGCGTACGGCTGGCGCCGCTTAAGCGCCCACCGACAAAAGCGAGCGATTAGCGAAACCCCGGAGCAATCCGGGGTTTTTTGCTGTGTGTGCCAGCGGGGGGCGGCTTGCGGATAAAGTTAAAAAGGCGTTAACCTTCCATGGGATGCCGTTAAAGTTGCCTGTGGGTTAACGCGACGCGGCCCCCGGGTGGGATTCCTGTTCGCCCTGTGTGCGTTTAGAGTCGTGAGTCATGAAGACTGTTTCGATCGAGGTCAGGCCTGGAGAACCGCAAGAGGCGTCGGCGATTGCCGACGTGCATCGCGTTTCGTGGCTACAAGCCTATGGCGGCATCATTCCGCACCGCCCCCTGGTCCAGATGGTCAATCGTCGAGACGAGGTCTGGTGGCGCAAGGCGACGCGGGGTCCGGCGACCTTGCTGGTCGTCGACGTGGCCGGAACGATTGCCGGCTATGCGACCCTCGGCCTCAGCCGCGCCAAGGCGCTGCCGCAGGAAGGCGAAATCTACGAGATCTACCTGCGGCCGGAATATCAGGGCATCGGCCTTGGACGGGTTCTCTTCGGCGAAGCCAAGAGCCTGCTGCGGTCGCTCGGCTGCAGGGGACTGGTCGTCTGGTGCCTCGAAGACAGCGATAACGCCTATCAGTTCTTCCAGGGGGCTGGCGGCAGCGATATCGCCGAGGGCATGGAAGATTTCGGCGACAAGCACCTCAAGAAGATCGGCTTTGCCTGGAACTGACGCCTGCTTGCGTCTGACCTCGATGTCACCTCCTGCATAATTCCTTAAATCGGATCCGATTTAAGGACAAAATTATGCAGCAAATTTAAAGCGCTACAGCGTCCTTTGCGCCTCCTATTTGACGCGCGGCGCGGTAGGCAATTGGTGACGCGACCCGCTCGCCTTCTCACCGCGCTTGCCATGGTAGGCTGCTTCGTCGATACCGCACCGGAACCCCGGGGCAATGTCGTCGGCGATCTTGCGGGCGAGCGTGTTCGGATCCGGATTGGCGAGTGCATCGACATAGCCGGCGACGCAGCCGATCCCGTCTTCCTTCTGCGCAACCTTTGAGATCACCAGGACCTGGCCGTCATAGGCCGAGTTGCCTTCGCCGGTTTTCGGATCGCCGTTCTCGATCACCCAGCGCAGGATGGCCGATACCGGCACCTTGTCCTTGTTCAGGCGCCACTCCACCATCGTGCCGGCGTGGTTGAAGGGGCCGAAGGTTTCGAAACCTTCCTTCAGGTATCGCGCATTCAGATGCCCGAAGAAGAAGCTTTGCCGGATATCGGATTCCTTGAAGTGGGCGGGGTAGCCGTCAGGGCCAGGACAGGTCATCGACATGAAGATGCCTTCGACTTCCTCCACAATAGTGCACTTGTCGCGGCTGACATCCGAATAGACGCTGTCGTTGGCCAGAACCGGCGTGGCGGCAAGTGCTGCAGCAAGGAAACATGCGGCCTTTGCGGTCATCCAAAATCCCTCCTTACGAGAAATCCTCTGATGCAATCAACTTCAGGTCACGGCGGGTTGGCAAGGTGAATCTGCACTCCGGACGAAAGTTATGTTGCATCGCGGCATGTTTCCCTTTATCCGACGGGCAAATTTCTCAACCGACCCTGGGAGTATTCCATGCGTATCGATGCGATTTCCATCGGAAAGAATCCACCGGAAGATGTCAACGTCATCGTTGAAGTTCCTGTTGGCGGCCATCCGATCAAGTACGAGATGGACAAGGAAGCCGGCACGCTCGTCGTCGACCGTTTCCTCTACACGCCGATGACCTATCCGGGGAACTACGGCTTCGTGCCGCACACGCTTTCCGATGATGGCGATCCGATCGACGTTCTGATCTGCAACACCCGTCCGCTCGTTCCGGGCTGCGTCATCAACGTCCGCCCGATCGGCGTGATGATGATGGAAGACAATTCCGGCCAGGACGAAAAGATCATCGCGGTTCCGTCGGGTCACCTGACGCAGCGCTACGACAAGGTGCATGAATACACCGACCTGCCGGAAATCACGCTCAAGCAGATCGAGCACTTCTTCGAGCACTACAAAGATCTGGAGCCCGGCAAGTGGGTCAAGATTTTCGGCTGGAAGGATGCCTCCGTCGCCAAGCAACTGATCAAGGAAGCGGTCGAGCGCGCCAAGGGCGAAAAGAAGTAAGCATCTGGCTATTTGCCGACCAGTTCGGCAAGCCGTTTCAAAACATCCTCCGGGTCGGCGTCGATCCGGAGGATTTTTTTGCGCTGCGTTTCGCCTGAGATGAAGGAAATGCGGTTCTTGGCGACGCCGATCTCTTTGGCGAGGACGGCGATCAGGGCCTGGTTGGCCTTGCCCTTTTCCGGAATGGCGCGCACGCGGACCTTGAGATGGTCCTGCCCGTCGGCGCCGCTCTCCACCCCATCGATCCCGTCGCGTCCGCCGTTCGGTGTCAGTCGAACGGTGACGCGCACGTGATCTCCGTGGGCGGTGAACGCTTGCTGCGTCAATGGATCAGCGCAGGAGCGCCGGCGCGATCGTCGTGTTCAGGAAAAGCTGGATGAAATAGAGGATCACCAGCACGACCAGCGGCGAAAGGTCGACGCCGCCCATATTGGGCAGGACCCGGCGGATCGGACGATAGAGCGGCTCGGTCAGCTGGTAGAGCGAGCGGCCGATCATGTTGATCGCCTGGTTGTTCACGTTGATGACGTTGAACGCATAGAGCCACGAAAAGATGGCTGACGCGATGATCAGAAACCACGCGATGTTGATAATAAAGTTCAAGGTGCCGATGACAGCAATCATGCCGGTCTCCAAATCGTTATTGACAGACATGTAGACATTGAGACCTAAACGAGCAAGTACGCCGATTTACCGTGCGCGATCATGTTTAATGCGGATCGGACAAAGATCGGTACCATCGAGGAGCGTTTCCCCTATGTCTGCCGTTCATACCACCCACCGTTTTGCCGCCTTCGGGCATGTCGGTTATCGCCGCTATTTCTTCTCGCGCTTCCTTGCCTACTTTGCCATTCAGATCATTTCAGTCGCGGTCGGTTGGCAGATCTACGACCTGACGCGCGATCCGTTCGACCTCGGGCTTATCGGGCTCTTCCAGTTCCTGCCGTCGCTGGTGCTGATTCTGGTCACGGGGTCAGTTGCCGATCGCTATAACCGGCGCATGATCATGGGCATCTGCATGGCCGTCAGCACGCTGTGTGCCGTGGCGCTGCTCACGTTGACGGTCACGGGGCTTTTCTCGCCCTGGCCTGTTTATGCGATCCTGGTCGTCTTCGGCATCGAGCGGGCGTTTCTCGCCCCCGCCTCGCAGTCGCTGGCACCCAATCTCGTCCCGCCCGAAGATCTACCCAATGCGATCGCCTGGAATTCGACCTCGTGGCAGACGGCGATGATCGTCGGTCCGGTTGCAGGCGGCCTGATCTATGGCTTCGGCTCCGTTGCGCCCTATGCCGTCGGCGTCTGCTTCTTCGCCGCCGCGGCGCTGATGGTGTTTGCCATCCCCAAGCCGGCGGCGCGCTCCAAGGCACCGGTGCAGAGCTGGGAAACGATCACAGCCGGTTTCCGCTATATCAAGGCGGAGAAGGTGGTGCTCGGTGCGATCTCGCTCGATCTGTTCGCGGTGCTGCTCGGCGGCGCTGTCGCGCTGATGCCGGTCTTTGCCCGCGATATCCTTGATCTTGGCCCATGGGGCCTAGGCTTGCTGCGCGCCGCCCCCGGCGTTGGCGCCGTCGGCATGGCGGTGTGGCTTGCCGCCCACCCCATTCGCCACCGCGCCGGCTTTTACATGTTCACCGGCGTCGCGCTCTTCGGCCTCGGCACCGTCGTCTTCGGCCTGTCGGCAACGCCATGGATATCGATCGCTGCACTGGTGGTCATGGGCGCTGCCGACATGATTTCGGTCTATGTACGCGAGATCCTGATCACGCTGTGGACGCCGGACGAGCTGCGCGGCCGCGTCAATGCCGTCAACATGGTGTTCGTCGGCGCCTCCAACGAGCTCGGCGAGTTCCGGGCCGGCATGATGGCATCCGGCTTTGGCGCAATCTTTGCCGTCGCTTTCGGCGGCGCAGGCACGTTGCTGGTGTCAGCGCTCTGGGCGCTCGGCTTCCCGCAGTTGCGCAAGATCGACACGCTCGACGTGCCGGAGCATCATCGTTAGAGCCTTTCCAGGAAATGCGCGGGTTCGAGCTGCAAAGCTTGGCGTCAGGCCGCCTGCCTGGAGCCCGCCTGCACGAAAATGAGATCGAGGAAATTTTCCATCCAGGTGCGCAACGGCGCATCGTGCTGCATGCGCCCGTCGAGATGGGCCTTGCCCATCTGGGCGCCGGGCAGTTCGAAGCGGTGCGCGCCGTGCACCACCCATCGATGCATCATCGCGCGCGTCAGCTCGCCATGGAACTGGATGCCCCAGGCGTTTTCGCCATAGCGGAAGGCCTGGTTCGGATAGGTTTCGCCGGTTGCCAGCAACTCGGCACCTGCAGGCAGATCGAACCCCTCGCGATGGAAGTGATAGACCATGTCAGGCCAGTCCATCAGTGCCCGCCCGGCGTCGGTGGCGACCAGCGGGTACCAGCCGATTTCCGTCATGCCTTCATGATGCGGCGCGACCTTGCCGCCAAGGTTGCGCGCCAGCATCTGCGCGCCCAGGCAGATGCCGAGATAGGGCTTGTTTTCCTTGAGCGGCACCGATAGCCAGTCGATCTCGCGGCGGACGAAATCCTCCTCGTCATTGGCGCTCATCGGCCCGCCGAAGATGATCGTGCCGCCGTGGTGCTCGAGCGTCGGTGGCAGCTCGTCGCCAAGCGCCGGACGACGGATGTCGAGGGAAAAACCCTTCTGCGCGAGGATCTGGCCAACACGGCCGGCGCTCGATCGCTCCTGGTGCAGGACGATGAGGATGGGCTTCCTGTCGGTCTCGGCGGCTATCGGCATTTCAGCTTTCCTGTTGCGGTTCGCCTTCTTCCGCCGCATCGATCCTGGCCGCGACCTCCCGTCGCTTCAAAACCCGGTCCCGCCCGGAGACGCCGAGTAGATCGGCGATCCGCCAGATCACGTGATCTTCCATCTCGCTGCGCTCGCCATCGGCGTAGACGACCTCCCAGAGCATGCCGATCAATTCGATGCGCTGCTCTTCGGAGAGGTGGCGCTTCACTTCGGCGGTGAACTGATAGAAGTCGATGGCCTCGCTTTCGGCGGACTTGCCGGCTTCGACAAGCGCGTCGAGTGCTGCATCGTCGAGTTCATAGTGCTGCTTGATGATGGCGCGCATCTTGCGCTGCTCGGAGGCGAGGATCTTGCCGTCCGCCTCCATCACCTGAATGCAGAGCGCGATGACCGCCACGCGCGGATCACCCCTCTCGATCCGCGTCGTCGGGCCGGTCAGGCCCTCAAGAAACGTCCGGAAGCGTTCAAACATGTTTTCGCCCACAGCCCCTCAAAACTCAGAACAATCGGAAAGTGGTCTTTTCCGACACTTTTTTGCCGACAGCCGGTTCCCGCACGCCGGGATCATCCGGAGGACGGCCGAAGAACGGGTCGGCGACCGGCTCGCCATTGGAGGCGCCGTCCTTCTCGCGTGTCCTCTCGACGATCGGGGCAGGTCTTTTCGTTTCCACCACCTTGATCGGCTCGGCGCGCTCGCGCGGCGTCTCGGCTGCGGCTTCGATGATCACGGGCGTATCGACGACCGGTTTGGCCGGAGCCGTGCCGTGGCCTACGGGATGGTGCTCAGCCATGACAGGGGGCAGGCTGCGGATCGCTTCATCGGCGCTCAGGTGGCCATCCTCGACCTGTGCGGCCAGTTGCAGGGCCGGTGCCTTCCATTCGAAGGCGTCGAGCCGTCCGCTGACCGGCGAGACCGGTAGCCAGGTCGGGGAAGTCACGCCGTCGGCCGTCCAGGCCGGATCGCGCGGGCTCTTCAGGGCCTGGGCCATCCAGTGGCGGATGCGACCCTCGTCCCCGGTGTCGGCCTCCTCGATATCTGCAAGCAGCAGAAAGATGCTTTCGGTCGGCTCCAGCCGGGCTGCGGCCTCCGCCTTGGTGCGGGCAAGCAGAAGCTCGCGCGCCTCGAGTGCTGCTTCGGCGACGGCTGCCATGGCCACCGCGTTGTTCGGGCGCAGCGATTCGAGTTTTCTCGCCCGCTTCAGCCGGTCGACCGCCGTGTCGCCGCCGCGTGCCCGCACGTAGAGGCGGGCGACATCGGGATGCGGCTCATGTTTCCAGGCCTTTTCGAGGATCGATGCTCCCTTGCGCAGGTTGTCCTCGCGAAACAGCGCCTTTGCCGCCACCTGTGCGGCGGGCACCAGATTTTCGTCGAGCTTGAGTGCTGCAAGCGCGTCGTCGCGGGCCGCCTTGGCATCGCCGTCGAGGCGCGTCATGGCGCGGGCGGTCAGAAGCACGGCCTTCTTGCGGTCGGCCTCCTTGCGCTCAAGCACATGGGCTGTCCTGCTCTGGTCGAGCAAGCGCAGTGCGTCATCCCATTGTCCGGCCTGGCTCTGGCTGTCGAGCGTTGCCAGTGTCGCCCAGGGCAGGTGCGGCGCTTTTTCGGCTGCCCGCTCGGCATATTGACGCGCCGCCTCGTGTGCGCCGAGGCGTTTGGCTTCGAGATAGAGACCGCGCAGGCCGAGTTCGCGCGTTTCCGGATCGTCGGCCATCAGTTCGAACTTCTTGCGCGCGTCGTCGTATTTGCCTTCGATCAGGAACGTCTGGGCTTCGAGCAGGTGGATCAGCGGTTCCTGATCGGCGCTGATCAGGCCGCGGGTGCGGGCGGTCATCTTGCGCGCCTGGTTGGCGTCGCCGGCGCCGGCGGCGATCAGGCCAGTCGACAGTGCCTGGTAGCCCCTGTCGCGCTTTCGGGCGCGGAAATAGCGGGTGACGGTGTGTGGCGACAGCCAGATGGTGCGCACCAGCCAGATGGCGATCAGCACGGCGGCGACCAGCGAGATCAGCAGCGATGCCGCGCGCATCAGGCTCATTTCGATGAGCTGGCCCTGCCAGACGAGCGACAGTTCGCCCGGCCGATCCGCGAGCCACGCGAAGCCGAGGCCGAGACCCAGAACGATCAGGATGAAGATCAAAATGCGGATCATGTCTGTCTTCCTCAGCCCTGGGTGGTGGACTTGTTCATCGTTGCCGCGACCGCCGCATCGATGATGCCTTCGACCCGGAGACGCTGGTCAAGCTTGACCTTGAACGGTTCACCGGCGGTCTTGGCCGCAGCCGGAAGACCGTCCCATTCCAATGCCGCGCCCTTAAGATCGCCGTTGTTGAGCTTGTCCTCGATGCGGGCGACGACGGCCTCCGGCGTGTCGCCTTCGACGCTGCCGACGGGACGCACGCGAATGCCCGACATGGCGCTGGAGACGAGGCGATCGAAGATGCCCTCGTTCGGGTCCGGCTGATTAAGCGCGTCGAGCATGGTATTGGATGTGGTTGCAAAATCCCGGCGAAGGTCGGCGCGCGTTGCCACGCCCGTCGTCGCATCCTGAGCGAGGGCGGTGACGGCCGTTTCATCAGGGGCGATGCTGCGAAGCGCATCGAGTTCAGCCAGGAACGGCCCGCCACGATCGATCGCGGTCTTAAGCGCGGTGACGGCGACGGCCTTGGCAACCTGGATATCGTTGGCGGGTTCGTTGAGTTTCTGTTCGGCGGAATCGATGCGGCTTGCCAGTTCGGCTCTGGCCGTCGTTGCCGATTGCTGCGCTTCGGCAAGGCCTGATTTCAGCGCGGCGATCTCCTTGGTGAGGTTCGTCACTTCGGCCTTGAGTGCCGTCATCTCGCCGGTCGCCACTCCGCCGGCGCCCGGTTGTGCTGCCGTCTGTTCCAATGCGGCGAGGCGGTTCTCGAGCGGTGCAATGTCGACGGTTGTGGTTGGCGCCTGTATGCCGGCCACCTGATCGCGCAGGGCCTGGATCTCGCTCGAAAGCGTCAGCTCTGTGGAAGACGTGCCGCGGTCGGGGCCGAGCCCCGGCACATAGCCGGCATATTGCAGCACGCCGAAGCCGAGCAGCGTCACCAGGCCGCCGAGGATCCCGGCTGCCAGTGAACCGGAATTGGACGGCGGCTTTTGTACGGGGCTTGCTTCAGGCTCACGGCTTAAATGCGGCGGCTCCTCGTTGAAGGCGGCGGCTGCCGCATCGGCGCGCTGCTCCTCGATTTCCTCTTCGACGCGGGCTTCCGCTGCGCCATCGGCTTCGGGGATTTCGGTCGGTTCATCGGCGGTTGCCGCGGGGTTTGCCGTCGTTTCGGCATTTTCCGTCACGGTCTTTTCCGCTTCAAGGTCGATCGTCAGCGGCTCTTTCTCGGCTTTCGAGCGGCGCGGCGGGTTTTCCGATACCATGGTGACCTCTTACCGTTGTTGCCTGTCGGTTCTTGCAACAAACCTAGTCAGGCTGGCCGGTGAGGGAAAGCCCCCTTGCTTCCGTTTTTGATCGAAATAGCATTAGAGAAGGCTGAAAAGGCTTTCTTCGTCTGGTCTTGCTGCGACCTCGACTGAGGCTCCATCCGGGAGCGCTCCGGCAACGGCGGCGCTGAGGCAGAGATAGCGCGGAGAGAAAGCGGCGGTCTTGAGGCCGGCTTCGACAAGCAGCGCGGCGAAGCGTCGCGCGGTGTCGTGGGAATAGAGCAGCACCGCGTCCGGCCGGCCGGCCGATATCAGGCGCGCCAATATGTCGGGCGGATGGGCGATCGGCTGCATCCGGTAGCATTCGACCGTGACATGCTCGATGCGAAGCTGCCGTAGCGTGGCTTCAAGTCCGTCGGAGCGGGGGGAACCTGCGAGATAGAGGAGGGGCGCCCGCGATGCAGAAAGCGTGGCGGCGATCGTTTCGGCAAGGCTCCTGCCGGTTCCCTCTCCCGTGTGGAGCGAGGTAAAGCCGAGATCGCGCGCCGCCCGGGCCGTCGCTTCGCCGACGCAGAAGCAGGGTTCCGCTTTATAGGGCTCCAGATCGGCGCCAAGTTCGCCCAACGCCCGTACGGCTTCGGCACTGGTCAGCGCGACTGCGGCATGTGGTCTTTCGAGTGCTTTCCGTGCCGCCTCTGGCAAATGTTCCGCCCGCGCCAGCGGCAACAGCAGCGGCTGATGACCCATGACTTCCAGACGGCGGGCCGTAGCCTCGGCGGCGGGCTGCGGCCGGGTCACGAGCAGCCGCATGGCTCAAGTCCAGCTCGAGAAGAAGCCCGGTCCCGCCTGCGCGCGGATATCTTCGCCGGCCTTTTGCCCGAGGGCTTCGGCATCGGCAGCCTTGCCTTCGACCGTGATGCGGTGATGGGTGCTGCCATCCGGCGTCAGGATCATGCCGGAAAAACGCAGATGCGTGCCGTCCGAGACCGCCAGGCCGGCGATAGGCGTTCGACAGGAGCCGTCGAGCGTCGCAAGGAAGCCGCGTTCGCAGGCGACCGCCTCATGGGTTCTGCTATCGTCGATGGCGGCGAGCAGGTCGTTGACGCGTTTGTCGCCGATCCTGCTCTCGATACAAATCGCGCCCTGCGCCGGTGCCGGCGGAAACTCTTCCGGGTCGAGCAGTTCTGTCGGCACGTCGGCCATGCCGAGCCGCTTCAGGCCGGCATAGGCAAGCAGCGTCGCATCGACCTGGCCTTCGGCGAGCTTGCGCAGCCGCGTCTCGACCTGGCCGCGATAGGTGATGACGTTGATGTCGGGCCTGAGCCTCCGGATCAGCGCCTGCCGGCGCAGCGACGACGAGCCGACAGTCGCGCCTTCGGGCAATTCCAGGAGCCTGGGTGCGGTGCGGCCGATGAAGGCGTCGCGAATGTCCTCGCGCGGCAGGAAGGCGGAAAGAAACAGGCCATCTGGAAGCTTGGTCGGCATGTCCTTCGAGGAATGCACGGCGAAATCGAGTTCGCCCGACAGGAGCTGCTGCTCGATTTCCTCGGTGAACAGGCCCTTGCCGCCGATCTCGGCCAGCGACCGATCGGTGATGCGGTCGCCCTTGGTGGAAAGGATGACAACCTCGAACATTTCCGGCGACAGACCATGCACGGCCGCGAGGCGATCGCGCGTTTCATGGGCTTGAGCGAGCGCCAGTGGGCTGCCACGCGTGCCGATCCGGAAAGGTTTTGTTTGCATCAAAGGCTATCCATTGTTACCGGAGTTCCGTGTACCCACCTTTCGGTGCGACCGCAATCTTTGAGTAGTTCCTGATGTCTCCGCCCATGCGCATCCTCGGCATAGAAACAAGCTGCGACGAAACCGCGGCTTCCGTCGTGCTGCGCGACGAAAACGGCAGGGGAAGCATCCTCGGCGACGTCGTCCTGAGCCAGCTGGAAGAGCATAGCGCCTATGGCGGCGTGGTTCCGGAGATTGCCGCGCGCGCCCATGTCGAAGCGCTCGACACCCTGATCGAGGAGGCGCTGCTGCGGGCCGGCGTGACGCTCAACGACATCGATGCGATTGCTGCGACAAGTGGTCCCGGTCTGATTGGCGGCCTCATCGTCGGACTGATGACGGGCAAGGCGATCGCGCGGGCAACCGGCAAGCCGCTCTATGCCGTCAATCACCTGGAAGGTCACGCGCTGACCGCGCGGCTCACCGATGGTCTGAGTTTTCCCTATCTGATGCTGCTCGTTTCCGGCGGCCACACGCAGCTGATCCTGGTCAAGGGCGTCGGCGACTACGAGCGCTGGGGCACGACGATCGACGATGCGCTCGGCGAGGCCTTCGACAAGACGGCCAAGCTGCTCGGTCTTCCCTATCCCGGGGGGCCGGCCGTCGAGCGTGCCGCCCGCAATGGCAATGGCGAGCGTTTCGATTTTCCGCGCCCGTTGGTCGGCGATGCCCGGCTCGATTTCTCATTCTCCGGGCTGAAGACGGCGGTGCGCCAGGCGGCGCAGTCGCTGGAGCCGGTGACGGACCAGGATATTGCCGACATCTGCGCCTCCTTCCAGCGCGCGATCTCGCGCACGCTCAAGGATCGGATCGGGCGCGGGTTGAAGCGGTTCAAGACGGATCACGCGTCCGTGGAAAGGCCGGCGCTGGTCGTTGCCGGCGGCGTTGCCGCCAACCAGGTGCTCAGGACAACGCTCCAGGAACTCTGCAACAAGAACGGCTTCGATTTCATCGCGCCGCCGCTTGCGCTTTGTACCGACAATGCCGCGATGATCGCCTGGGCGGGTGCCGAACGGTTTGCCGCCGGTTTGCCGGCGGATGGTCTCGATGTCGCGCCGCGCTCGCGCTGGCCGCTCGACCAAAAGGCGCAGACCTTGCTTGGTTCGGGCAAGCGCGGCGCCAAGGCATGACGGAAAGCAGCCAGGGCATGATGGACAGGATATGAACACCAACCCGAAGATCGTGGTGGTCGGAGCGGGTGCCTTCGGCACGGCGCTTGCGGCCGTCGCCGCATCCGCTAACGGCAGCGATGTGACCCTTCTCGCCCGGCGCGAGGAAACCGCGGATGAATGCCGGCTGACCGGCCGCAACGAGCCGTCGCTCCCGGGCATCGACCTGCCGGCAGGGCTCAAGCACAGCGCGGATGCTGCGGTGCTTGGCGACGCTGAGATCGTGCTGTTCGTCATGCCATCGCAGGCACACCGCGATGCGGCGCGGCAATACGGTCCGTCGATCAATGCCGCGGCGACGATCGTCACCTGCGCTAAGGGCATGGAGCAGGCAACGGGGCGGCTTTTGACCGACGTGCTGGCGGAAGAATTGCCGGGCCACGGCATCGGCGTGCTCTCCGGCCCCGGCTTTGCAGCTGACATCGCCAAGGGGCTGCCGACGGCGATGGTGGTTGCTGCCGCCGACAACGACACGGCGACGCTGCTTGCGGAGGCTCTGTCAGGCCCGACCTTCCGTCTCTACCCTTCAGAAGACCGCATCGGCGTGCAACTTGGCGGCGCGCTGAAGAATGTGCTTGCCATCGCTTGCGGCATCGTCGAAGGCGCAGGTTTGGGCGACAGCGCCCGGGCGGCGTTGATCTCGCGCGGCCTTGCGGAGATGTCCCGCTTCGTCGTCGCCGAAGGCGGGGATGCCGATACCGTTCGCGGCCTCTCGGGGCTCGGCGATCTCGTGCTGACGGCAACCAGCCACCAGTCGCGCAACCTGCGCTTCGGCATTGCGCTCGGCAAGGATGGCCGCGGCAGCGGACGCCAGGGCGAACTCGTCGAGGGGGCCTTTGCAGCCTCGGTCGCCGCCCGCGTCGCCCGCGATCTTGGCGTCGAGATGCCGATCACCGAGGCGGTCGCCGCCATCATCGACGGCAAGCTCGATGTGCGCACCGCCCTTGAACAATTGATGTCCCGTCCGATCACCCAGGAATGACTTCGTCAGGAGGAAGCATGCTCTTCGCACTTCAATGCACCGACAAATCAGGCGCGCTGCAGCTTCGGCTGGACACGCGTCCGGATCACGTCGCCTATCTCAACGACCTCAATGCCAAGGGCATTCTGAAGATGGCCGGCCCCTTCCTCGGCGACGACGGCAAGCCGACCGGAAGCCTGGTGATCGTCAAGACCGAGACGATCGACGATGCGCGCGCCATCGCCGAAGCCGATCCCTACGCCAAGGCCGGCCTGTTCTCCAACGTCGAAATCAAGGCCTTCAACTGGGTCTTCAACAACCCGGAGGCTTGAGGCGCGATGGCATTCTGGCTTTACAAATCCGAGCCCTTCAAGTGGTCCTGGCAGATGCAGAAGGATGCCGGCGCGAAGGGCACCGAATGGACCGGCGTGCGCAACTACCTCGCACGCAACAACATGCGGGCGATGCAGATCGGCGACAAGGGCTTCTTCTACCACTCGAACGAAGGGCTTGAAATCGTCGGCATCACCGAGGTCTGCGCGCTTTCGCATCCGGATTCGACCGCCGAGGGCGATGCCCGCTGGGACTGCGTCGACATTCGCGCTGTTCGCGACGTGCCGCGCCCGGTGACGCTGAAGGAGATCAAGGATAACCCCAAGCTCGCCAACATGGCGCTGGTCACCAGCATGCGCCTTTCAGTCCAGCCGGTCACCGAGGACGAATGGATCGAGGTCTGCCGCATGGCCGGGTTCGACAGTCCGCCACGGTAGCTTTGTTTTTCCGCGTGATTTATCCGAAAACCGGCTCCCGCATTTCGGATCACGCTCGGAGTGTTTCTTGAAGACCGATCCCGAAAGCTTCATCCGCGCCAACACCGACGTTCTGTCGCCGCCGCATGTGCCAGAAATCCGGCTGCATCTGGCGACGGAAGCGCATGAGCTCTGGCTGAAAACCGAGGAGGAGCTGGAGGAAATCGGTCTGCCGCCGCCGTTCTGGGCCTTTGCCTGGGCCGGCGGGCAGGGGCTCGCGCGTTATATCATCGATCATCCGGAGGTCGTTCGCGGCCGACGCGTCGTCGACTTTGCCTCGGGCTCCGGGCTGGTCGCCATCGCCGCGATGAAGGCGGGGGCGGCTTCTGTTCTTGCGGCCGATATCGATCCCTGGGCCGAGACGGCGGTGCGGCTCAATGCCGAACTGAACGGCGTCGATATTGCCTACACCGCAGAGGATATTACCGGCCGCGATCTGGCCGCCGACCTCTGCCTTGCCGGCGACGTCTTCTACGACAAGTCCTTTGCCGAGCGCCTGCTGCCCTGGTTTACGGCGCTCAGCTCCGGCGGCGCGACCGTCATCGTCGGCGATCCCGGCCGCTCCTATTGTCCGCGCGACAGGATGACGGCGCTGGCGACCTACGAAGTGCCGGTCACAAGGGCGCTTGAAGACAGCGAGGTCAAGCGCACGACGGTCTGGCAGTTCGGCGCATCAACGGCTCCTTCCGTGCCCGATTGACAGCGGCAACGCATTCGCTTCCAACTTCCTAAAAACGATAAGGGGATGAGGGGAACGAAGATGGCTTTTGCGGGCATGAACTATCTGGCGGTGCTGATTGCCGCCATTGCGGCCTTCGTCATTGGCGCCGGCTATTACGGCGTTCTCGGCAAACCCTGGATGAAGGCGGCGCGCATCGACCCCGCGACGGCGCAGATGTCGCCGGTTCTTTTCGCGATTTCCTTTGTCTCAGAACTAGTGATGGCGACGATGGTCGCCGGTGTCGTCGGCCATCTCGGCCCGGCCCAGGTCACCGCTTTTAACGGCATTGTCTCCGCGTTCTTCCTGTGGCTCGGTTTCGTCGCAACCAGCATGGTCGTCAATCACCGCTACCAGGGATTCGGCTGGAGCCTGTCGCTGATCGACGGCGTGCACTGGCTGCTGGTGCTGTCGGCGATGGGCGCCATCATCGGCGCCATGGGCGTGTGACCGCGCGCAGGCCCGGTGGCTCCTCGGTGGGAGCCGTCACCGCTATCGCCGGATCACGCAGACGCCGTGCTCCCAGGCGCAGGCGCGATTGAACGTTTTCGGCGACATCACGATGATCTTTGCGCGCTTCACCTGCGGCGGCGGCGTAAACTGGCCGTCGTCATAGTAGCTGTAGTTGCCCTCCTGGCTGAAGTAGATGCCGTTGCCGGGATCCCTATAGGCCGAAATGCCGCCGGCATAGGTGCCGATGCTACCGATCGTGTCCGGGAAGCCATCGCCGCCGTAGATATCAAGCCGTTCACCGCCGTAGCTATCCGGGCGATGATCATAGCGGTCGCCTGATGTCCAGATGTTACGCACTGCCTGGTCCCGCCCCCAGCCGTCGCGATAGCGCAGGCGTTCGCTATATTGCCTGTCGTAAGGACGATACCGGGGAAAGCGGATATGCCGGGTCCGGGTCTCGACTTCTGGCGGTCCGTTCTCGGCGGCCCACTGGTTGCGTGGCAGGCGATTGCGGCTGTACGTTGTGCCGTAGCCCATGCGGTCGAACTCGTGGCGACTGAAGGAACGATGCGAATACAGCCTGATGTGTCGGGTGCGCGTCTGCACTTCCCGTGGCCCGCCCCAGTCTCCCGCCCGCACCGGCAGGCAGGCAGTCGCGACAAGCAGGCCCGCAAGTGCTAGAACTTTGGTCGCATGGAATGCCCGCAACAGAGTCATTCTGTCCGTCCTCCGCAAAACGCTTAACAAATCGTTAACCGCACTCTGGGGCAATTCCGCTGGAAAGTCACGGATTTGGTTATGGTTTTCGCCCGTATCGTTAACTGGGCGCCACGTCTCGGTCGGACCTGAAAATGCCGCTTTTCGTCTAATCGATTAAATTGATTTTGCACTGCAAACACACTTGTCGTTAAGCAATATGGTGATTAAAGGTCCGAAGGACTGAATTGCGCACAATCAGGTGCGATACCGGACTAAAATCGTCCACTTTTTGGGCGTGAATCCGGGCATTTCCGTGAGGTTCCGATGACGGATGTCACAAGAAGCCGGCCGCTGTCGCCGCATCTTCAAATCTATAAGCCTATCCCGACAATGGTGATGTCCATTGTGCACCGCATTACCGGCGGCGCGCTCTACTTCGGCACCATCCTCGTTGCCTGGTGGCTGATCGCCGCCGCGTCCGGCGAAGCGTACTACGACTGGGTCAGCTGGCTGTTCGGCACGCTTCTCGGCAAGCTGGTGCTCTTCGGCTACACTTGGGCGCTGGTGCACCATATGCTCGGCGGCCTGCGCCACTTCATGTGGGACCTCGGCTACGGCTACGAGAAGCACTTCGCCACCAAGCTGGCCAAGGCAACGATCGTCGGGTCGGTAGCGCTTACCGTGCTGATCTGGGTGGTCGGCTATCTCGTGCGGTACTGAGGGGACAGGACCATGAACATGCGCACACCTCTCAGCAAGGTCCGCGGCTACGGCTCCGCCAAGGAAGGCACTGACCACTTCTGGCGCCAGCGCGTCACGGCAGTCGCCAACGTTCCGCTCTTGATCTTCTTCGTCATCTTCCTCGTTCGTTATGCCGGCGCTCCCCATGCGGAGGTCGTTTCGGCCCTTTCGAACCCCTTCGTCGCCGTGGTCATGGGCCTGGTCCTGCTTTCGGGACTGATCCACATGAAGCTCGGCATGCAGGTGATCATCGAGGATTACGTGCACGGTGAAGGCGCGAAGATCGCCCTTCTCATGCTCAACACATTTTTCGCGATCGTGGTTGGCGGGCTCTGTCTTTTCGCCATCCTGAAGATCGCTTTTGCAGGGTAATTTCGTCATGGCATCGAACAGTTCACCCGCTGCAAACGGCAAGGCCTACCAGTATGTCGACCACGCCTTCGACGTCGTCGTCGTTGGCGCCGGCGGCGCCGGCCTGCGCGCCACGCTGGGCATGGCGGAGCAGGGCCTGAAGACGGCCTGCATCACCAAGGTCTTCCCGACACGCTCGCACACGGTTGCCGCCCAGGGCGGCATCGCCGCCTCGCTGCAGAACATGACGCCGGACAGCTGGCAGTGGCACCTCTACGACACCGTCAAGGGCTCCGACTGGCTCGGCGACGTCGACGCCATGCAGTATCTCGCCATGGAAGCGCCGAAGGCGGTCTATGAGCTCGAGCACTACGGTGTGCCCTTCTCGCGCAACGAGGAAGGCAAGATCTACCAGCGGCCGTTCGGCGGCCACATGCAGAACTATGGCGAAGGCCCGCCGGTGCAGCGCACCTGCGCTGCCGCCGACCGCACCGGTCACGCCATCCTGCACACGCTCTATGGCCAGGCGCTGCGCAACAACGCCGAGTTCTTCATCGAGTATTTTGCGCTCGACCTGATCATGTCGGACGACGGCCGCTGCACCGGCGTCGTCGCCTGGAACCTCGACGACGGCACCATCCACCGCTTCTCCGCCAAGATGGTGGTGCTTGCGACCGGTGGTTACGGCCGCGCCTACTTCTCGGCAACCTCCGCTCATACCTGCACCGGTGACGGCGGCGGCATGATCGCACGCGCCGGCCTGCCGCTGCAGGACATGGAATTCGTCCAGTTCCACCCGACCGGCATCTACGGCGCAGGCTGCCTGATCACCGAGGGTGCGCGCGGCGAAGGCGGCTATCTCGTCAACTCCGAAGGCGAGCGCTTCATGGAGCGCTATGCGCCGTCGGCCAAGGACCTTGCTTCGCGCGACGTCGTTTCGCGCTGCATGACGATGGAAATCCGTGAAGGCCGCGGCGTCGGCAAGAACAAGGATCACATCTTCCTGCATCTCGACCATCTCGATCCGGCCGTGCTGCACGAACGCCTGCCCGGTATCTCGGAATCGGCAAAGATCTTCGCCGGCGTCGATGTGACCCGCGAGCCGATCCCGGTCCTGCCGACCGTGCATTACAACATGGGCGGCGTGCCGACCAACTACTGGGGCGAAGTCTTGAACGCCGACAGCCAGAACCCGGAGCGCACCGCGCCCGGCCTGATGGCCGTGGGCGAGGCCGGCTGCGCCTCGGTGCACGGTGCCAACCGTCTCGGCTCCAACTCGCTGATCGACCTGGTGGTCTTCGGCCGCGCCGCCGCCATCCGCGCCGGCCAGGTCATCGACCGCAACGAAGCGATCCCGGCGATCAACGTTGCCGCCTGCGACAAGATCATGGCCCGCTTCGACGCCCAGCGTTTCGCCAACGGCTCGACGCCGACGGCGGTGCTGCGCGAAAAGATGCAGCGCGCCATGCAGGAAGATGCGGCCGTGTTCCGCACGCAGGAATCGCTGGAATCGGGCTGCAAGCGCATCTCGGCGATCTGGAAGGAACTGCCCGACGTCAAGGTCACGGACCGGTCGATGATCTGGAACTCCGATCTCGTCGAGACGCTGGAACTGCAGAACCTGATGGCCAACGCCATCACCACGATCTATGGCGCCGAAGCGCGCAAGGAGAGCCGTGGCTCGCACGCCCGCGAAGACTATACCGGCGGGGCGCTTGGCGGCCGTGACGACGTCAACTGGCGCAAGCACACGCTCGCTTGGGTCAACGAGGCCGGCGACGTCAAGCTCGACTATCGCCCTGTTCATACCGACCTGATCGCCGAAGGCATCGATCCGAAAAAGATCGAGCCCAAGGCTCGCGTCTACTGATCTTGAGGAATTAGGCACATGGTTGAACTCGCTCTCCCCAAGAACTCGCAGATGACCGAAGGCAAGGTCTGGCCGAAGCCGGAAGGCGCGACCAATGTTCGCGAATACCGCATCTACCGCTGGAACCCGGATGACGGCGCCAATCCGCGCATCGATACCTTCTATATCGATATCGACGATTGCGGCCCGATGGTGCTCGACGGTCTGCTCTACATCAAGAACAAGATCGATCCGACACTGACGCTGCGCCGCTCCTGCCGCGAAGGCATCTGCGGCTCCTGCGCGATGAACATCGACGGCACCAACACGCTTGCCTGCACCAAGGGCATGGATGAGGTCAACGGCACGGTGAAGGTCTATCCGCTGCCGCATATGCCCGTGGTCAAGGACCTGGTGCCGGATCTCACCCACTTCTATGCCCAGCACCGCTCGATCGAGCCCTGGCTGAAGACGGTCACGCCGACGCCGGCCAAGGAATGGAAGCAGAGCCATGAGGACCGTCTGAAGCTCGACGGCCTCTACGAATGTATCCTGTGCGCCTGCTGCTCGACCTCCTGTCCGAGCTATTGGTGGAACGGCGACCGTTACCTCGGTCCGGCTGTTCTGCTGCAGGCCTATCGCTGGCTGATCGACAGCCGCGATGAAGCGACCGGCGAGCGCCTCGACAATCTCGAGGATCCGTTCCGCCTCTATCGCTGCCACACGATCATGAACTGCGCGCAGGCCTGTCCGAAGGGTCTCAACCCGGCCAAGGCGATCGGCGAGATCAAGAAGATGCTGGTCGAGCGTCGGGTCTGATCCGAGGTAATCGACGCGCTATCGCATGTTGCGGCGGGCCCTGTGCCCGCCGTTTGCGTTTTTTCTTCGCCGGGTGAAGGAGCTTCCTCGAACGGCCTTGTTTGTCCGTCCGGCAATCGTTGATTGTGCCGGCGCAAGACAGTCATTTCGGTCACCTGAAGCAACATGCTGCCGGGCCAGAAGTCGTCATTGTCCCGTTCGCGCAGACGTTTCAATCCTGCAACAGGTAGACATGAATCGTCGTCCCTTGATTTGACAGGTGGATTTGCTGTATTTCGGCCTATATTATCGCGTTGCATCATGGTTCGCGGAACACATCGGGAGTAAAGATATGCGGGTTATTCATGCGGCGGCGGGGCTGGCGGTTGTGCTTGCGCTGACCGGATGCCAGCGGACATCCATGGGTGGCTTCAGCTCCCAGGATTCTTCACCTGCTCCCCTCCAGGCCCAGCCCGTACCGTCGGTCTCGTCGAACCAACTCCCTGATCCCACCGGCAACACGTCACAATTCCCGGCTGCACCGACGGCGGGAACGGCAATGGCCGGTGCCGCTCAACCTGGTACCCAGGTAGCAGCAGCCACCAACGCGCTCGATGTGACCAAGGAATCGATGGTCGGCAACTGGCGCGTTTCGAGCGCCGGCAGCTCCTGCGACATGTTCCTGACGCTGACCAACCTCGGCAGCGGTTCGCGCGGCGGCACGCGTGGTTGCGCCGGCGAGCTGACGGCTATGGGTTCCTGGGAAGTGGCCGGCAAGCAGGTCGTCCTCAAGGACCGCACCGGCAACGCCATCGCTCGCCTTTACAAGACGGCCGATGCGCGCTTCGACGGCTCCACCAATGGCGGCCAGCCGGTCAGCCTCAGCCGCTAATGACCTGGTCCAGCCCGGCTAATCGCCGGGCTTCTTGTTTTCCGGTCCACCTCGGGTGAGACGTGCTCAATCCTGACGACAGCATCTACCGCAAGCTCGAAACACTCGTTCAGAGCGGCGAGCGAAAACGCGATCCGGCCCAGTTCGCGATCGCCCGGCGATTCGATCATCTTTCGGCCGAGCTCCTGGCAAGCAGGCCATCGCGCAAGACCAATGCGCTCGGCTGGCTCTTTGCCTCGCGCAAGAAGGATCATCCCCCGGTCAAGGGGCTCTACATCCATGGCGGTGTCGGTCGCGGCAAGACCATGCTGATGGACATGTTCTTCGAGGCGGTGCCGATCCAGCGCAAGCGCCGGGCGCATTTTCACGAGTTCATGGCCGACGTGCATGAGCGGATCTACAGGCACCGCCAGAAGCTGAAGAACGGCGAGACGAAGCAGGCCGATCCCATTCCGCCGGTTGCCTCCGACCTCTTCGGCGAGGCGCGGCTCCTCTGCTTCGACGAATTCACGGTGACAGACATTGCCGATGCGATGATCCTCGCCCGGCTTTTCAGCGAACTCTTCGCCAAGGGCTGCGTGTTGATCGCAACCTCCAATGTGGCGCCTGACAATCTCTACCGCGACGGTCTCAATCGCGGGCTCTTCCTGCCGTTCATCGATCTCCTGAAGGCGAATGCCGAGATCATCTCGCTCGACACCGATACCGACTACCGCCTGATGAAGACGGACGGCAGCCCGGTGTGGATCTCACCGCTCGGACCCGAGGCCGACGCGGCGATGGCGCAGGCCTGGAACAGGCAAACGGCAGGGGCCGCCGTCGCGCCCGCCGAGGTGCCGCGCAAGGGCCGCAAGATTCCGGTGCCGGCAGCAGCCGGAAAGGCGGCCCGTTTCAGCTTCACCGACCTTTGCCAGCAGCCGCTCGGTGCTGCCGACTATCTTGCGATCCTCGAGCGCTATTCCACCCTCTTCGTCGATCACGTGCCGCATCTCGGGCCGCATGTGCGCAACGAAACCAAGCGCTTCATCCTGCTGGTCGACACGCTCTACGACAACGGCGCCCGCCTCTTTGCCTCGGCCGCTGCCGAACCGCAGAACCTTTTGACGCTGAAGAAGGGCACGGAAGGCTTCGAGTTCGACCGGACCGTTTCGCGGCTGATCGAGATGCAGAGCGCGGAATATGCGGCAGAACATCCTGAAAATATTGCGGTTTCGTGACGCGCGAATGACGATAATTTTTACGTTTACGTAAGAATTTTATGATCTAACCGATTGAAATTGTTCCATCCAAAAGTATCGATTGATATTTTAACGATTGCCGTTTAATGGCTTCCGGCGAAGGTTTGGCGTTTGCGGCGTTTCAGGCCTCGATCAGTTTGGGATCACAAAGGAAGCACTTTCATGGCGCGCAACAAGATCGCACTTATCGGTTCAGGGATGATTGGTGGCACGCTGGCGCATCTCGCCGGCCTGAAGGAACTGGGCGACATCGTCCTCTTCGACATTGCCGACGGCATCCCCCAGGGCAAGGGCCTCGACATCGGCCAGTCCTCCCCGGTCGAAGGCTTCGACGTGAACCTGACGGGTGCCAGCGACTATTCCGCCATCGAAGGCGCCGATGTCTGCATCGTCACCGCCGGTGTCGCCCGCAAGCCGGGCATGAGCCGCGACGATCTGATCGGCATCAACCTCAAGGTCATGGAACAGGTTGGCGCGGGCATCAAGAAGTACGCCCCGAACGCCTTCGTGATCTGCATCACCAACCCGCTCGACGCCATGGTCTGGGCGCTGCAGAAGTTCTCCGGCCTGCCGAAGAACAAGGTCGTCGGCATGGCCGGCGTTCTCGATAGCGCCCGCTTCCGCCTGTTCCTCGCCCAGGAATTCAACGTTTCGGTTCAGGACGTCACCGCCTTCGTTCTCGGCGGCCACGGCGACACCATGGTGCCGCTCGCCCGCTATTCGACCGTTGCCGGCATTCCTTTGACCGACCTCATCCAGATGGGCTGGGTCACCAAGGAACGCCTCGAAGAAATCATCCAGCGCACCCGTGACGGCGGCGCCGAAATCGTCGGCCTGCTCAAGACCGGCTCTGCCTACTACGCACCGGCCGCCTCCGCGATCGAAATGGCTGAAGCCTACCTCAAGGACAAGAAGCGCGTTCTGCCTTGCGCGGCACACCTGACCGGTCAGTACGGCGTCAAGGACATGTATGTCGGCGTTCCCACCGTCATCGGTGCCGGCGGCGTCGAGCGCATCATCGAGATCGACCTCAACAAGGCCGAGAAGGAAGCTTTCGACAAGTCGGTCGCTTCGGTCGCCGGCCTTTGCGAAGCCTGCATCGGCATTGCGCCGAGCCTGAAGCAGTAATCGCGTCCCGTTGAGCGGATGCCTGCATTCGCTCGACCTTTTGTTTTTGCCGCATTTTCGCGGGCGGGTATTTCCCCCGCCTGCAAAATGCTCCAGACAGGAAAAACACCATGAACATTCATGAATATCAGGCCAAGGCTCTCCTGAAGAGCTACGGCGCGCCGGTCGCGGAAGGTGTCGCGATCTTCTCCGCCGACGAAGCAGAAGCGGCTGCCAAGAAGCTCCCGGGCCCGCTCTACGTCGTCAAGAGCCAGATCCATGCCGGCGGTCGCGGCAAAGGCAAGTTCAAGGAACTCTCCGCCGACGCCAAGGGCGGCGTTCGTCTTGCTTTCTCGATCGATGAAGCCAAGGCTCATGCCAAGGACATGCTCGGCAATACGCTCGTCACGGCGCAGACCGGCCCTGCCGGCAAGCAGGTGAACCGCCTCTACATCGAGGACGGCGCCGACATCGATCGCGAACTCTATCTTTCGCTGCTCGTTGACCGCTCGGTCGGCCAGGTTGCCTTCGTCGTTTCGACGGAAGGCGGCATGGACATCGAGGCTGTTGCGCACGACACGCCGGAAAAGATCGTCAACGTCGCGATCAATCCGGAAGCTGGCGTCACCGCCGCTGATCTCGCCAAGCTCACCTCGGCCCTGAAGCTCGAAGGCGAAGCCAAGGCCGACGCCGAAAAGCTCTTCCCGATCCTCTACAAGGCCTTTGTCGAGAAGGACATGAGCCTGCTTGAGATCAACCCGCTGATCGTCATGAAGAACGGCCGCGTGCGCGTTCTCGATGCCAAGGTCTCGTTCGACGGCAACGCCCTGTTCCGCCACGACGACATCAAGGCGCTGCGCGACGAAACCGAAGAAGACGCCAAGGAAATCGAGGCCTCCAAGTGGGACCTCGCCTATGTGGCGCTCGACGGCAACATCGGCTGCATGGTCAACGGCGCGGGTCTTGCCATGGCGACGATGGACATCATCAAGCTCTACGGCAAGGAGCCGGCGAACTTCTGCGACGTCGGCGGCGGCGCCGGCAAGGAGAAGGTCGCGGCAGCCTTCAAGATCATCACGGCCGACCCGAAGGTCGAGGGTATCCTCGTCAACATCTTCGGCGGCATCATGAAGTGCGATGTCATCGCTGAAGGTGTCGTTGCGGCCGTGCAGGAAGTCGGCCTCAAGGTTCCGCTGGTCGTGCGTCTCGAAGGCACCAATGTCGAGCTTGGCAAGAAGATCCTGAACGAATCCGGCCTGGCGATCACCGCCGCCGACGATCTGGACGACGCTGCCAAGAAGATCGTTGCCGCGATCAACGGCTAACTGAAGGACCAGACCTCATGTCGATTCTCGTTAACAAGAACACCAAGGTCCTCGTTCAGGGCCTGACCGGCAAGACCGGCACCTTCCATACCGAACAGGCGCTTGCCTACTATGGCACGCAGATGGTCGGCGGCATTCACCCGAAGAAGGGTGGCGAAACCTGGACCGGTTCCAAGGGCGAAACCCTGCCGATCTTCGCGTCGGTTGCCGAAGGCCGTGAGAAGACCGGTGCGGACGCATCCGTGATCTATGTTCCGCCGGCAGGCGCCGCGGACGCGATCATCGAGGCGATCGATGCGGAAATCCCGTTCATCACCTGCATTACCGAAGGCATCCCGGTTGCCGACATGGTGCGCGTCAAGGCTCGTCTCGACCGCTCCAAGTCGCGCCTGCTCGGCCCGAACTGCCCCGGTATCCTGACGCCGGAAGAATGCAAGATCGGCATCATGCCGGGCTCGATCTTCCGCAAGGGTTCGGTTGGCATCGTCTCGCGCTCCGGTACGCTGACCTATGAAGCCGTGTTCCAGACCTCCAACGAAGGCCTCGGCCAGACGACGGCCGTCGGCATCGGCGGCGACCCGGTCAAGGGCACCGAGTTCATCGACGTGCTCGAGATGTTCCTCGCCGACGAGGCCACGACCTCGATCATCATGATCGGCGAAATCGGCGGCTCGGCCGAAGAGGATGCGGCGCAGTTCCTCATCGACGAGGCCAACAAGGGTCGCAAGAAGCCGATGGCCGGCTTCATCGCGGGCCGTACCGCGCCGAAGGGCCGCACCATGGGTCACGCCGGTGCCGTCGTTTCCGGCGGCAAGGGCGATGCGGAATCCAAGATCGCTGCGATGGAATCGGCAGGCATCCGCGTGTCGCCATCGCCGGCTCGCCTCGGCAAGACGCTGGTCGAAGTCCTCAAGGGCTGACCTCAGAATTGCGTCATCGGGGCCGGCCATCAAAGCCGGCCCCGATGACCGCACTGCCTGCACAAGTCCTTCGGTCGGCATCGATTTAAGGACAAGATCATGCAGCAGGTTGAAAGTGTTACAGCGCCCTTCGCGCGTCCTGATCGACGCACGGCGCTGCAAGGACCCAAAAGCAGGGCGCACTGGATGCGTCTGACAATGATGAACGACCGGGAAAACCCGGCATCCCAACTTAAGTCAGGAGGCGGACCAAAACGTCCGCGAGAACCCATGGCAAGGCAAGAGGCCAACGAGCAATTCCAGCTCACATCGTTTCTGGACGGCGCGAACGCCGCCTATATCGAGCAGCTCTATGCACGCTACGAAACGGATCCGTCGTCCGTCTCGGCTGAATGGCAGGCCTTCTTCAAGGCGCTGGCCGACAAGCCGGAAGACGTGGTGAAGGCCGCCAAGGGCGCCTCCTGGAAGAAGCCCAACTGGCCGATCGTCGCTAATGGCGAACTCGTCTCGGCGCTCGATGGCGACTGGGGTAGGGTCGAAAAGGTCATCGAGAAGAAGGTCAAGGCGAAGGCGGAAGAAGCCGCTGCCGTCACCGGCACCGCCGTGAGCGCGGCAGATATCCATCAGGCGACGCGCGATTCCGTTCGCGCCATCATGATGATCCGCGCCTATCGTGCGCGTGGCCACCTGCATGCCAAGCTCGATCCGCTCGGCCTTGCTGCCCCGGTCGATGACTACAACGAGCTTTCGCCCTCGAACTACGGGTTTGAGGAGAAGGATCTCGACCGCAAGATCTTCATCGACAACGTGCTCGGCCTCGAATACGCGAGCATTCGCGAAATGGTCGAAATCCTCGAGCGCACTTATTGCTCGACGATCGGCGTCGAATTCATGCACATGTCAAACCCGGAAGAGAAAGCCTGGATCCAGGAACGCATCGAAGGTCCGGACAAGGGCGTCGAGTTCACGCCCGAGGGCAAGAAGGCGATCCTGCAGAAGCTGATCGAGTCGGAAGGCTTCGAGCAGTTCATCGACGTCAAGTACAAGGGCACCAAGCGCTTCGGTCTCGACGGCGGCGAATCGCTCATTCCGGCGCTCGAGCAGATCATCAAGCGCGGCGGCCAGGAAGGCCTGAAGGAAATCGTTCTCGGCATGGCCCACCGCGGCCGCCTGAACGTGCTTTCCCAGGTGATGGCAAAGCCGCACCGCGCCATTTTCCACGAATTCAAGGGCGGCTCCTACGCTCCTGATGACGTCGAAGGTTCGGGCGACGTGAAGTACCACCTCGGCGCTTCCTCCGACCGCGAATTCGACGGCAACAAGGTTCACCTGTCGCTGACGGCGAACCCGTCGCACCTGGAAATCGTCAACCCTGTCGTCATGGGCAAGGCCCGCGCCAAGCAGGACCAGATGGCGACAGTGTTCGAAGGCGACATCATCCCGTTGCGCGAACGCTCAAAGGTCATGCCGCTCTTGCTGCACGGCGATGCGGCGTTTGCCGGCCAAGGCGTCATTGCCGAAATCCTCGGCCTGTCCGGCCTGCGCGGTCACCGCGTTGCCGGCACGGTCCACTTCATCATCAACAACCAGATCGGCTTCACCACGAACCCGGCCTTCTCGCGTTCGTCGCCCTATCCGTCGGATGTGGCCAAGATGATCGAGGCGCCGATCTTCCACGTCAACGGCGACGATCCGGAAGCGGTCGTCTACGCTGCCAAGATCGCCACCGAATTCCGGATGAAGTTCCACAAGCCTGTCGTCATCGACATGTTCTGCTACCGCCGCTTCGGTCACAACGAAGGCGACGAGCCTGCGTTCACGCAGCCGAAGATGTACAAGGTCATCCGCGCCCACAAGACCGTCGTCCAGCTCTACTCCGACCGCCTGGTCGCCGAAGGCCTGATGAGCGAAGGCGAAGTCGAGAAGATGAAGGCCGATTGGCGCGCCCATCTCGAGCAGGAGTTCGAGGCTGGCCAGTCCTACAAGCCCAACAAGGCCGACTGGCTGGATGGTGTCTGGTCGGGCCTGCGTTCGGCCGACAACCAGGACGAACAGCGTCGCGGCAAGACCTCCGTGCCGATGAAGCAGCTCAAGGAAATCGGCCGCAAGATCGCCGAGATCCCGGCCGGCTTCAATGCGCACCGCACGATCCAGCGCTTCATGGAAAACCGCGCCAACATGGTTTCGACCGGCGAGGGGATCGACTGGGCGATGGCAGAAGCGCTTGCGTTCGGTACGCTCGTCACGGAAGGCACGAAGATCCGCCTTTCGGGCCAGGACTGCGAACGCGGCACCTTCTCGCAGCGTCACTCGGTTCTCTACGATCAGCAGACCGAAGACCGTTACATCCCGCTTGCCAACCTCACGCCGACCCAGGCCCGCTACGAAGTCATCAACTCGATGCTTTCGGAAGAGGCCGTGCTCGGTTTCGAATACGGCTACTCGCTGGCCCGTCCGAACGCGCTGACACTCTGGGAAGCCCAGTTCGGCGACTTCGCCAACGGCGCACAGGTCGTGTTCGACCAGTTCGTCTCGTCGGGCGAACGCAAGTGGCTGCGTATGTCGGGCCTCGTCTGCCTGCTGCCGCACGGCTATGAAGGTCAGGGTCCGGAGCACTCCTCCGCCCGCCTCGAACGCTTCCTGCAGCTCTGCGCGGAAGACAACATGCAGGTCGCCAACGTCACGACGCCGGCGAACTACTTCCACATCCTGCGCCGCCAGGTGAAGCGCGACTTCCGCAAGCCGCTGATCCTGATGACGCCGAAGTCGCTGCTGCGCCACAAGCGTGCGGTTTCGAGCCTGTCGGAAATGGCCGGCGAAAGCTCGTTCCACCGTCTGCTGTGGGATGACGCCGAGGTCATCAAGGACGGCCCGATCAAGCTGCAGAAGGATTCGAAGATCCGCCGCGTCGTGCTCTGCTCCGGCAAGGTCTACTACGATCTGCTCGAAGAGCGCGAGAAGCGCGGCATCGACGATGTCTACCTGCTGCGCGTCGAACAGCTCTATCCGTTCCCGGCCAAGGCGCTGATCAACGAGCTCAGCCGTTTCCGCAACGCGGAGATGGTCTGGTGCCAGGAAGAGCCGAAGAACATGGGCGCCTGGTCGTTCATCGACCCGTACCTGGAATGGGTGCTGGCTCATATCGACGCCAAGTATCAGCGCGTGCGCTACACCGGCCGTCCGGCTGCGGCATCGCCGGCAACGGGCCTGATGTCGAAGCACATGGCGCAGCTGGCCGCCTTCCTCGAGGACGCGCTGGGGGGCTGATCCTGCCCCCTTGGCGCCGAGCCAATCGATAGAAACAGATATCTGATCAACGGAACAAAAATCATGGCAACAGAAATCCGCGTTCCCACCCTTGGCGAATCCGTCAGTGAAGCGACCGTCGGCACCTGGTTCAAGAAGGTCGGCGATGCCATCAAGGCAGACGAGCCGCTGCTCGAACTCGAAACCGACAAGGTGACGATCGAAGTTCCGGCTCCCTCGGCCGGCGTTCTCTCCGAAATCGTTGCCCTGGCCGGCGAAACCGTCGGTCTCGGTGCGCTGCTTGGCCAGATCGCTGCTGGTTCCGGTGCTGCGGCCGCGCCAGTCGCTGCTGCCGAGAAGAAGGCCGAGCCGGCTGCTGCCGCTCCGGCTGCCCAGCCCGCCGTTGCCGCTGCCGCACCGGCTGCATCGTCGATGCCGCCGGCTCCGTCCGCCGGCAAGCTGCTTGCCGAAAACAACCTCTCGGCCGACCAGGTCGATGGTTCGGGCAAGCGCGGCCAGGTCCTGAAGGGTGATGTGCTCGCCGCGGTCGCCAAGGGCATTTCGGCACCGGCCGCTTCCGAGCCGGTCAAGGTCCAGGCCCGCGCGCCGTCGACTACCGAGGACGTCGTTCGTGAAGAGCGTGTCAAGATGACCCGCCTGCGCCAGACGATCGCCCGTCGCCTCAAGGATGCGCAGAACACCGCCGCCATGCTCACTACCTATAACGAGGTGGACATGAGCGCGGTCATGAGCCTGCGCAACAAGTACAAGGACATCTTCGAGAAGAAGCATGGTGTGAAGCTCGGCTTCATGGGCTTCTTCACCAAGGCCGTCACCCATGCGCTGAAGGAAATCCCTGCCGTCAACGCCGAGATCGACGGCACCGACGTCATCTACAAGAACTTCTGCCACATCGGCGTCGCCGTCGGCACGGACAAGGGTCTTGTCGTACCGGTCGTTCGCGATGCCGACCAGATGTCGATCGCCGAGATCGAGAAGGACATCGGCCGCCTGGGCAAGCTTGCTCGCGATGGCCAGCTCTCCATGGCCGACATGCAGGGCGGCACCTTCACCATCTCCAATGGCGGCGTCTACGGTTCGCTGATGTCTTCGCCGATCCTGAATGCGCCGCAGTCGGGCATTCTCGGCATGCACAAGATCCAGGACCGTCCGGTCGTGGTCGGCGGTCAGATCGTCATCCGTCCGATGATGTACCTGGCGCTGTCCTATGACCACCGCATGGTCGACGGCAAGGAAGCGGTTACCTTCCTCGTCCGCGTCAAGGACAGCCTCGAGGATCCGGAACGTCTGGTTCTCGATCTCTAAGGCAATGACGGGGGCGCAATCGCAGCCCCCGTTTCCTTCTCCGGCCCGTTCTTTCCGGATCCCCTGATGTCGCTGGAACTGACCTACCTGCTCTGGAGTGCCGTCCTCGCCTTCGTCTATGTAATGGCGCAGGCGGGAACCTATAGGCTGCAGAACGGCATCATCGAAGCCGACACCAATCGGGATATGGCGCCCGAGCCGAACGTCCTCACGGGAAGGGCCACCCGGGCGCTGCGCAACTTCCATGAAACCTATCCGGTCTTCATTGCGCTTGCCGTCGTGATCGAGTTTTCGGGTCGAAGCGACGCGCTCAGCCAATGGGGCGCGATGATCTGGTTCTGGGCAAGGGTCGCCTATCTGCCGATCTATATCGGCGGTCTCGGGCTTGTCCGCTCGGCTGTGTGGACGGTGTCTGCCGCCGGGCTCATACTGATGCTGGCAGGTATTCTCGTCTAGAGCGTTTCCGTTTTTCAACGGAGTCTTGGAAACGCTCTATCTATTTGTTTTTACGCATTTCCTGACGGAATCGCTTCGTACTTTTCCTGGAAATGCTCTAGACGGAGGAGCACGACATGGCATTCGGATCCGACGTACCGCCTATCCAGGCACACATCTGCGTCAGGGACGGGTTGGCGGCAATCGCCTTCTACGAGAAGGCATTCGGTGCGGTGAACACGTTCCATCAGATGGCCGAAGACGGCAAGCGCGTGATGCACGCCAACCTGGCGCTGTTCGGCGGCGAGGTCATGATGCATGACGAGTTTCCCGAATTCGGCGGCAGCGTGCTGTCGCCGCTGACCGTCGGCGGCACCGGCGTGGCGATCAGCATCAACCTGCCTCAAGCGGGCGATGTCGATGCGGCCTATGTCCGGGCCATGGCGGCCGGGGCATCGACAGTTCTGGAGCCGCAGGATACGTTCTGGCAGGCGCGTTATGCGCGCATCAGGGATCCCTTCGGCCACGTCTGGGCCTTCAACGCACCGGTCGCACAATCATGAGCCAATATCTTTTCGAACTCGCATCGCTGATGGCGATCTTCACCTTCGCCATCGTCTCGCCCGGCGCCGATCTGGCGATGGTCATGCGCCAGTCGATCGTCCATGGCCGCCGTCAGGCGATCATCACATCCTTCGGTATCGGCAGCTCGCTGATGTTCCACGTGACCTATACGATCCTCGGTCTCGGGCTGATCATTTCGCAGTCGATCTATCTGTTCAACATCGTCAAATGGTGCGGTGTGGCTTACCTGATCTATATCGGGATCAAGGCGCTGCGGGCCGGCCAGACGGAGATTTCGGTCGACGCCGCACCATCAGGCGAACCGGCAAGGAGCCAGTCCGCGATCAAGGCGTTCGGCCTCGGCTTTGCGGCCAATGCGCTCAATCCGAAAGCGGTGTTCTTCTTCCTGTCGATCTTCTCGACGGTCGTTGGCGCCCACACGCCGATCATGATCAAGTTTGGCTACGGGCTGGTGATGGCAACCTGCCTCATCCTGTGGTTCGTCGGCGTCAGCCTGTTCATGACCACGCCGCGCATGCGCACCGCCTTCACCCGCGCCAGCAAGTGGATCGACCGCACCAGCGGCCTGGTGTTCATCGCGCTCGGCCTGAAGCTCGCGACCGAGAAGGCCGTCTGATCATGGTCATTGTCCGCTCTCTGCTCGTCGCTGCACTCGGCGCCGTGGTCGCCACGCCGGCGCTTGGCCAGGAATGCAGCCAGGCGCGCGCCATCTATGGCGACCGCGACGGCGCCTATGAACTGCGCTTCGAGCCGGTGGGATCGGAAAGTGCGGTGACGAGCAATCTTTTCAAGATCGCGGTTCTGAAACCGGGCCTGTTGCTCGACGGTGTCGTCATGCCTTCCGGCGAGCCGGAACGCGCGACCGGCATCGTCATGCACAAGTGCCCCACCGGTGACGTCACCGGCGAAGAGCTTCGCAAATGCACCGTCTGGCAGGGGCCTGTCTATTCCGTCGGCAAGACGGGTGCGATCGACGCGATTCCGGCCGAAACCGCGCCGGCTGCACACCAGATCCTGCTGCCGGATTTCGGCCCCGCCCTTCGCGCGTCGAGCGCCTGGGGCAAGGGCAAGGCCGAAACAGACAGCTGGGACGCCTTCACTCTCAAGGGGTGCGCCGCATGAGTGCTGCGCCCGTTGTTCTCGTCACCGGCGGCAGCCGTGGCATCGGGGCAGCTGTCTGCCTCGGCGCCGCCAGAGCCGGCTGGTCCGTCGTCGTGAACTACGCATCGAACGCCGAGGCGGCAGATGCGGTCGTGGCCACGATCCGGAAGGGCGGCGGCTCGGCGGTCGCGGTCAGGGGCGACGTCGGGTCCGATGCGGACATCAAATCGATGTTCGCCGCCGTCGACAAGGCTTTCGGCCGGCTCGACGGGCTGGTCAACAATGCCGGAATCGTCGGCCCGACCCAGCGCATCGACGAAATGTCGGTTGAGCGGCTCGAGCGGATGTTCCGCATCAACGTGACCGGTTCGATCCTGTGCGCCGCAGAAGCCGTTCGCCGCATGTCGACGCGTCACGGCGGCAAGGGCGGCGTGATCGTCAATATCTCGTCGGTTGCGGCCGAACTCGGCTCCCCGGCGCAATATGTCGACTATGCCGCCTCGAAGGGCGCGATCGACACGTTCACGATCGGTCTTGCGCGCGAAGTCGCCACCGAGAACGTGCGCGTCAACGCGGTTCGCCCCGGCATCATCGACACCGAAATCCACGCGTCCGGCGGCCTGCCGGACCGGGCACGCGATCTCGCGTCAACCATCCCCGTCCAGCGACCCGGCACGGCCGAGGAAGTGGCGGATGCGGTTCTTTACCTCCTGTCCGATAAGGCGACTTACGTGACGGGAGCCATTCTCAATGTCAGCGGCGGACGGTAACCGTCCCTGAAGGAAGGATAATCCAATGGCTTATGATCTCATCGTTATCGGCAGCGGCCCGGGCGGCTATGTCTGCGCTATCAAGGCGGCACAGCTCGGCCTGAAGGTTGGCGTCGTTGAAAAGCGCGCCACCTATGGCGGCACCTGCCTCAACATCGGCTGCATTCCGTCGAAGGCCCTGCTGCACGCTTCGGAAATGTTCCACCAGGCCGGCCACGGCCTGGATACGCTCGGCGTCGAAGTCGGCGCGCCGAAGCTCAACCTCGAAAAGATGATGGCGCACAAGGACGCGACGGTTAAGTCCAACGTCGAGGGCGTTTCCTTCCTGTTCAAGAAGAACAAGATCGACGGCATCCAGGGCACCGGCAAGGTGCTCGGCCAGGGTAAGGTCTCGGTGACCAACGACAAGGGCGAAGAGCAGGTCCTGGAGACGAAGAACATCGTCATCGCCACCGGCTCCGACGTTGCTGGCATCCCGGGCGTGTCGGTCGAGATCGACGAGAAGGTGATCATCTCGTCGACCGGCGGCATCGCGCTCGAAAAGGTGCCGGCGAACATGATCGTCGTCGGCGGCGGTGTCATCGGCCTCGAGCTCGGCTCGGTCTGGGCCCGTCTCGGCTCCAAGGTGACCGTGGTCGAATATCTCGACGCGATCCTCGGCGGCATGGACGGCGAAGTCTCCAAGCAGTTCCAGCGCATGCTCGCGAAGCAGGGCATGGAGTTCAAGCTCGGTGCCAAGGTGACCGGCGTCGTCAAGGACGGCAAGGGCGCCAAGGTGACGTACGAGCCTGTCAAGGGCGGTGACGCCGTGACGCTCGATGCCGATGTCGTTCTGATTGCCACCGGCCGCAAGCCCTACACCGACGGTCTTGGCCTTGCCAAAGCCGGTGTCGTCATGGACAAGCACGGCCGCGTCGAGATCGACAACCATTTCCAGACGAGCGTTGTCGGCGTCTACGCCATCGGCGACGTCGTGCGCGGCCCGATGCTGGCGCACAAGGCCGAAGACGAAGGCGTTGCGGTTGCCGAGATCCTCGCAGGTCAGGCCGGCCACGTGAACTACGACGTCATCCCCAGCGTCGTCTACACCCAGCCGGAAGTCGCTTCCGTGGGCAAGACCGAGGAAGAACTGAAGGCAGCGGGCGTCGCCTACAAGGTCGGCAAGTTCCCGTTCACGGCAAATGGCCGTGCGCGGGCGATGCAGGCGACCGATGGTTTCGTCAAGATCCTCGCCGACAAGGAAACCGACCGGGTTCTCGGCGGCCACATCGTCGGCTTCGGCGCCGGCGAGATGATCCACGAGATTGCCGTTCTGATGGAATTCGGTGGCTCGTCGGAAGATCTCGGCCGCACCTGCCATGCGCATCCGACCATGTCGGAAGCGGTCAAGGAAGCGGCGCTGTCGACCTTCTTCAAGCCGATCCATATGTGACGATTTGGCAGGGGGCTGCGACAAGCGGCCCCCTGTCTTGCGCCGACATTAGGCGCGATCATCGACCCCATGCGCTTGCGACGGAAAGCCGTCGCTCTTGGCAATTGCGCAATTCCCGGGAAAACCGTTTCACACGTTTCCTGGAATTGCTCTGGCTGCCGCCACGAGGGATCATGAAACCTAGACCCGCCACCGTTCTTTTGCCGAGCCCGCATCTGCCGGATGCCGATTGGGCTGATCGTTTCGAGCTTGCCCTGAACGGAAAGGGGCTGACGGCGATCGAGGTGGCCGAGCGCTCGCTCGGCAATTCGCCCGCCTGGGTCCGCACCCTGCTTAAGCTTCGCAACCGGGTGGTATCGGTGGTCGGCCTCAAGTCGGAGGCGCCTTCACCGGGCAAGTTTGGCCTTATCGGCCCGTTTCCGGTTCTGTCTCGAAGCGACGATGAGGTCGTGCTCGGCTTCAACGATGCCCATCTCGATTTTCGCATCGTCGTTGACGTCAGGGCGGGATCGGCCGTCAACCAGATCATCGGCATGACGACACTGATCCGGCGTCACAACACGCTCGGGCGCGTCTACCTGGCGGCCGTCATGCCGTTTCACAAGGTCATCGTGCCGACGCTGCTGGCAGGCGCAGCGAGCCCGCCTGGCTGAGCGGCAACACCGCCGCGCCTGTCGAGGATAGAGACCGATCATGCCGCGGCGGCAGACTTGGGGACCGGCTCTTGTGTCAACACCACAGCGCCGCGCGTCTTATTAGACGCGCAAAGGTCGCTGTAGCACTTTGAATTTCTGCATGTTTCCTTAAATCGAATAGGATTTAAGGAAACATTCAGGAGCTTGAAGACGGAACGCGCCCGTGGCCGGCATCCCTGCCGGCCGGTCCGTCAGTTGGCGCGGGTGACGGAGAAGCCCTGGCGCTTAAGCAGTTCGACCAGGCCCTCGTCGCCGGCAAGATGCAGGGCACCGACCGCCATGAAGGCGTTGCCGTTGCCGAGGATCGGTTCGGCGCGCGTCGCCATCGTCTTGTTGCGATCGATAATGATGCGCTGTTCGAAGTCGGCGTAGCTGGCGTCTTCGCTTGCCACATCTTCAGAAACGGCCTTCATCATCGGCATGATCATGCCGGTGTCGCCGGAGAGGTAGAGGTCGGTGGTGGTGGCGAGCACGTCGTCGATCGTCTTGCCAAGGGCGAGCGTCTCGATGAGGGCGCGCAGGTGCAGTTCGGTCGGCAGCGAATCCATTGCGGCCAACTGCTCGATGAGGGTTTCAAGCCCCTTCAGCGTCTTGCCGTGGCTGACGGCGTCTTCGGCAAGCTTCTTGTCGAGGAAGGATGCGCCGGCGGCCTTGCGGGTCATCTCGCAGGCGGGCAGCGCGACGAAGCTCGCAATCATCCAGGGCTTCATCTTGGCAACCAGCGTCAGCGGTATGCCGCGCTCCTTGAGGCCGCGTTCGAGCCGCTCGCGGTCTTCAGGGTTGAGAAAATCGTTGATGGTCTTGTTATCGGCAAACATGGTGAGGTCGGGCCGCATCAGGATGGCGGCGGCCGACTTTTTCTCGTCGATGATCTCGTCCGATTCGATGATGACGGTCGATGCCGTGGCGAAGGCATCGGCGGCACCCGTTGGCATCGCCAGTACGCGCGGATCGGTGACATGCATGGTGCCGAGCAGCCAGGAGGGGGCGATGCCATCCTTCTCGATCTTCCAGAATATGCCCTTGCCGTTCGGGATGGCGTCGGCTTCGGCTTTCAGCCTGGCGAGTTTTGCGGGGTCGGTTTTTTCGAGACCGGTGATGATGTTCGTACCGCCGCAGATGGCTTCGGTCGCGGCGTGCGCCTGCGAGATCGAGGCGACCATCGCAATGAGGCTGGCCGCGAGCAGCAGATGGATAAGCGCGATCAGCCAGAGGGCCATATCGGCGGCCCTGGCCGCGAGGTTACGGGCGGGCTTGGCGATCGAATACATGATCACTTCCTAATGTTCTGCCGAGTCTAGCGGACCCTACGCTTCGTTGGTCACGGCTTCCTTAATAGGTATGGTTAACCTGCCCCTCCGCCCAAATTCAGGCGCGCGGATGAGCCCGGTCGTAGATCTCCAGCAGCCGCGTCGAGTCGACGCCGGTATAGACCTGTGTCGTTGACAGGCTGGCGTGGCCCAGCAGTTCCTGGATGGTTCTGAGATCGCCGCCGCCGGCCAGCAGATGCGTGGCGAAGGAGTGGCGCAGCGCATGCGGCGTGGCCGTGTCGGGCAGGCCGAGGGCGCCGCGCAGCTTCTGCATCTCGCGCTGGATGATGGCCGGCTGAAGTTTCGCCCCGCGCGTGCCGCGGAACATCGGCTCGCCGGCGCCGGCATGGTAGGGGCAGAGCTTGAGATAGGTCGCGACCGCGTCGCGCGCCACAGCCATGAGCGGCACGATGCGGGTCTTGCCGCCCTTGCCGGTGACGCGCAGCGAGGATGGCGTGCCGGCGAAATCGCCCGGCGTCAGATCGAGCGCCTCGGAAATGCGCAAGCCGCAGCCGTAGAGCAGCGTCAGCACGGCGGCGTTGCGCGCGGCCACCCACGGCTCTTCGGCAAGCTGCGCGTCCGTCGTGACGACATTGAGTGCCTCGCGGTCCGTCAGCGGCTTAGGCAGCGATTTCGGCTGCTTCGGCGAACGGACGGCCGCGGCACCGGCGGCATTGGCAAGTCCGATGCGTTCGAGATAGCGCAGAAAGGAGCGCAGGCCGGCTAGGCCCCGGCCGAGCGTGCGCGCGCCCGCACCGCCCTTGCGACGCTGGGCGAGAAAGCCGCGAAGGTCGGCCGGCCGCAATGTGCTGATGTCTGAAAGACGGGGCGGGCCGGCGAGATGGCCGGTGAGGAATGTGAGGAATTGTCGCGTGTCGCGCTCATAGGCGTCGACGGTATTGTCGGACAGGCGGCGCTCCTGCAAGAGCCCTTGCAGCCATCTCTGGCGCTCTGCAAGCAGGTCTGGATGGCCGATGACGAGCAGCTCGTTCATTGTCGCTTTCCAAGGTGGTCGGTCATCGACAATGCCCTGAAGCCTCTTATGTTTTTGCTAACGTAGCCTTGGATTTTGTCATCCTTCGATCATATTGAGTTGCGATGTTCAGCCGCAAAGAATCGGATGAAACCATGGCGGGACGGGATTCGGTGAACGGATTCGCGCATTTTGCTGAAGTGATCGCCCTGGTCTCGCAAGGGCAGCCCGGCCACATCGTCGATACACTCATTGCCGAACGCGGCCAGAGGATCGTCAGGAGCCCGATGTGGCCCGTTATCCGGCCCTTTCTCTACACGCTTCTGAACTACCGAAAGGCGCTGGAATTCGCCGACGCCGTGGCCAACGTGCCGGGCTTCCATGCCTTCGAGCATCTGAGTTCGCTTCTCTCACTCGACGTGCGTGTCGATAGGGCCGAGCGCATTCCTGCCAAGGGCGGGTTCCTGCTGGTCAGCAATCATCCGACCGGGATTGCCGACGGCATCGCCGTCTTCGATCTCCTGAAGACGCGGCGGCCGGACATGATGTTCTTCGCCAACCGCGACGCGATCCGCGTCAACCCGCGTTTCGTTGAGATGGTCATTCCGGTCGAATGGCGCGAAGAGCACAAGAGCAAGCTCAAGGCCCGTGAAACGCTGCAGGTGACCAACCGAGCGATCGGCGAGGGCAAGGCGACGGTGCTGTTTCCCTCCGGCCGCATCGCCTACTGGGCCGATGGCCGTCTCAACGAGCGGCCGTGGAAGACGTCGGCGGTCGGCTTTGCGCGCAAATACGGCCTGCCGATCCTGCCGGTTCATATGAGCGCGCGCAACTCCGGCCTGTTCTACTGGTTTGCCAAGTGGTCGACCGAACTGCGCGACATGACGGTGTTCCACGAGTTGCTCAACAAGAAGGGTGACCTCTTCGATTTCCGCATCGGCAACCTCATTGCGCCAGAGGCGCTGGACGGGGACGCTGTCGACGTGACGAAGGCACTGGAACGTCACACGGTGTCCGAACTGGCGCGCGACGCCGATGCGGTGTTTCGGCCGATGGTGCGCGCTTCCGTTGCCTGCTGATCCCTTCATGTGATGGCGGGAATGCGCTAAAGCAGAGCTATGCTGCTTCGTTCGATGTTCGCCGAAAATTACCGTTCCCTGAAGTCGATCCGCATGGATCTGACCGGTGTCAATTTGTTTATCGGCGAGAACGGCGTCGGCAAATCCAATCTCTATCGCGCGCTGCAACTGGTGCAGGCGGCTGTGCGCGGCAACCTTGCCCATGAGATCGCCAAGGAGGGCGGCATGTCGTCCGCACTTTGGAGCGGTCGGCGACGGGCCGACAAACCGGCGCGCATCCGGCTCGAGACGGAGTTGATGGACGAGGAGCGGGCCATCACCTTCCGCTACAGGATCGAAGCCGGCTTGCGTCCGCCAAAGGCGGCGGCAGGATTTGCCTATGAACCGCAGGTCAAGGAAGAAGAGCTGAGCGTCGAGACCGGACGACGTCCGGTGACGATGATGAAGCGCGCCGGTCCCGGCATCTTCGTGCGCGGCGACCGCGGGCGGATGGAGGACTATCCCGAGCAGGCGCTGCAATCGGAGACGGCCATCGCGCTGTTGGGCGATGCCGGGCACTATCCCGAGATCGGCACCTTCCGCCGGGCCGTCGATCAGTGGCGGTTCTTCCACGGCTTCCGCACCGATCGCGATTCACCCCTGCGCCTGCCGTGCCTTGCGGTCACCGCGCCGATGCTGGACGAGGACGGTACCAACATGGCGGCGGTCTTTGCGACACTGCGCCATACCCGCGAGGACACCGTCGATCTCGACCGCGCCATCGCCGATGCCTTCGGCGGCGCCTATCTGGACGTGCCGCATCCGGGTCAGTTTGCTGAATTCTCGCTGGTCTTTCCCGATTTCCCGCAGCGGCCGTTTTCGACGCGTGAGCTGTCTGACGGGCAGATGCGGTTTCTGGCGCTTGCGGCAGCGTTGCTTTCCTATCGCCGTCCGCCCTTCATCGCGCTCAACGAGCCGGAAACCAGCCTGCATCCGGATATGCTGCCGGCGCTCGCCGACATGATCGCCAGTGCTTCGCGCGACAGCCAGATCTGGATCGTCACCCATTCGGAGCGTCTGGCCGATGCCATCCGCGAGCGTTGCGGCGTTCGCGCCCGCCGGGTGATCCGCAAGGACAGCGCCACCTGGATCGACGGCATGCGGCTCACCGGCCTGATGGACGACGATGACGCATAAAAAAGGCCCCGCATCGCTGCGGAGCCTTCGAATCTTTATCGCGAAAAGATCAGGCGATCTTCTGGCCGGTCTTCGCCCAATCGGCGAGGAAGGTTTCGAGACCCTTGTCGGTCAGCGGGTGCTTGACCAGTGCCTTCAGTGTTGCCGGCGGTGCGGTGACGACATCGGCGCCGATGAGGGCAGCTTCCTTGACGTGGTTCACGGTGCGGATCGAGGCGGCGAGAATTTCGGTCTCGTAGCCGTAGTTGTCGAAGATGTGGCGGATTTCGCGGATCAGGTCCATGCCGTCGAACGCGATGTCGTCGAGGCGGCCGACGAAGGGCGAAACGAAGGTCGCGCCGGCCTTGGCGGCAAGCAGCGCCTGGTTGGCCGAGAAGCACAGCGTCACGTTGGTCTGATGACCGTCAGACGTCAGGGCCTTGCAGGCCTTGAGGCCGTCAAGCGTCAGCGGCAGCTTGATGCAGATGTTGTCGGCGATCTTCGAAAGAACGGCCGCTTCCTTCATCATCTCGGCGTATTCGGTGGCGGTCACTTCGGCCGAAACCGGGCCCTCGACGATGCCGCAGATTTCCTTGGTGACTTCGGTGATGTCACGGCCCGACTTGAGGATCAGCGAAGGGTTGGTGGTCACGCCATCAAGGAGGCCGAGATCGTTCAGCTCACGGATTTCCTTGACGTCGGCGGTATCAACGAAAAATTTCATGGGGTCACTCCCTTGGGGCACGATTGCCGTTCGGGCGCATATCTACCGGGAGGAATTCCTTTGGCAGAGAACGCGCGCGTTGAAACTCTGGTGGAACCGTGAGAAACCCTGCGCCGGCAAGGCTGCGGTTCGCAGCGCAGTTTTCTTTAACCGAAACACGTGGCAAGGTCACGGCAAAATGACTCGCGATTCAACCGATTTATTCGGGCCTGTTTCCGGCCGTCGCGTCGTGCCAGTTCTGGTGCCGATGCCGGCCTCGAAGGCCTATTCCTACGCGGTGCCTGATGGCATGGCGGTCGAGCCAGGCTCGATCGTCCAGGTGCCGCTCGGCCCCCGTCTGGTCGTGGGCGTCGTCTGGGATGGCGATGATGATGGCAGCGTCGATCCGAAGAAGCTGAAGTCGATCGAAAAGGTCTTCGACTGCCCACCGTTGACGCCCGACATGCGCAGCTTTCTCGACTGGGTGGCGACCTATACCGTGACGCCGCCAGGTCTGGTGGCGCGCATGGCGCTGCGCGCGCCGGCGGCCTTCGATCCGGAACCGATGGTAGAGGCGCTGCGGCTGACCGACATGCGCCCGGAGCGCATGACGACGGCCCGCGAGCGTGTCATCGCAGCGGCCGGCGACGGCTTTGCCTGGACCCGTTCGGGCCTTGCCCATGCGGCCGGTGCGTCATCGAGCGTCATCGACGGCCTTGCCCAGCAGGGCGTCTTCGAGACCGTCTTCATGGCGCCGCCGCCTGTAGTAGCGGCTCCCGACCCGGAATTCGCCGCCCACCGGCTCGAAGGACCGCAGAAGGATGCGGCTGCCGACCTTTTGGCCGCTGTCGAGCAGGGCGGGTTTTCGGTGTCGCTGATCGACGGCATCACCGGCTCGGGCAAGACCGAAGTTTATTTCGAAGCGATTGCCGCGACGCTCAGGGCCGGCAAGCAGGTGCTGATCCTGCTGCCCGAAATCGCCCTGACCGCAAGCTTCCTCGAACGCTTCCAGGATCGCTTCGGCAGCAAGCCGGCCGAGTGGCACTCGGATCTCGCGCCGCGGACGCGCGAAAAAGTCTGGCGGCAGGTGACGACCGGCACGGTGCGCGTGGTCGCGGGTGCCCGCTCGGCGCTGTTCCTGCCGTTCGAGGAACTGGGCCTGATCATCGTCGATGAAGAACACGACCCCGCCTACAAGCAGGAGGACCGGGTGTTCTACAATGCCCGCGACATGGCCGTGGTGCGCGGGCGCATCACCGGTTTTCCGGTGGTGCTTGTTTCGGCAACGCCATCGGTCGAAAGCCGGGTCAATGGCGAGGTTGGTCGCTATAAACCGATCCATCTGCCGACCCGCTTCGGCGATGCGGCGCTGCCGCGGCTCGGCGTCGTCGACATGCGCCAGCATCCGCCAGCGCGCGGCGGGTTCCTGTCGCCGGTTCTCATCAACCAGATCGGCAAGGCCGTCGAGCGTGGCGAGCAGGCGCTGCTGTTTCTCAATCGGCGCGGTTATGCGCCGCTGACCCTTTGCCGCGTCTGCGGCCATCGCTTCCAGTGCCCTGATTGTTCGAGCTGGCTGGTCGAGCATCGCTTCCGCGGCCAGATCCAGTGCCACCATTGCGGCTATGCGGAAAAGACACCCGAGGCCTGCCCGGAATGCGGCACCTTCGATCACTTGGTTGCCTGCGGTCCGGGTGTGGAGCGCATCGCCGAAGAGGTCGAGCGCCATTTTCCAGAGGCGCGCACGATCGTGCTCTCCTCCGATCTGATGGGCGTGAAGCGCCTACGGCTGGAACTGGAGGCGATTGCGCGTGGCGAAGCGGATATCGTCATCGGCACGCAGCTTGTCGCTAAGGGCCACAATTTTCCGCTGATGACGCTGGTCGGCATCATCGATGCCGATCTCGGGCTTGCCAATGGCGATCCGCGAGCGGCGGAGCGCACGTTCCAGCTCTTGTCGCAGGTGACCGGGCGCGCCGGCCGAACGGGTTTGAAGAGCCTCGGCCTGCTGCAGACCTACCAGCCGCAGCACCCGGTGATGCAGGCGATCGTCTCGGGCGATGCGGATGCCTTTTACGACCGCGAGATCGCCGAGCGCGAAAAGGCGCTGCTGCCGCCGTTCGGCCGGCTGGCGTCGCTGATCGTATCGGCCGATACGCGCCAGGATGCCGAGACCCACGCCCGCGGACTTCGAAGTGCAGCGCCGCGCACCGATGGCATTTCGATCCTCGGTCCGGCCGAGGCGCCGCTGGCGCTGATCCGCGGCCGCCATCGGTTCCGGCTTTTGGTGCACGGGCGCCGCAACAGCGACATGCAGGCCTTCGTCAAGGCAATGATTGCCGCCGGCCCGAAGGAGCGCGGCTCGATCAGCGTTCAGCTCGACATCGATCCCCAGAGTTTCCTGTGATCGCGGCCGTGAATGGCCCGTGGGCGATTCACAATGGCTGCAACATGCGCTAGAGGTCTGGGACGCTTCGCTCACGGGGACTGGTCCCGTGGCGACGTGATCAAGATCGGCGCTCATCTGCGGGAACGGGGCATGGAGTTCTATATTCCGACGGAAACCGGCGAGTTCCTCGCCTTCTGTGCGGCGGCGGTGGCGGCGCTGATCGGTGTCGTCATGCTGTTTGCGCCGCGGCTTACCTTTCGCGCCGCCGGCATCGGCATTGCCGAAGGCCGTCGCGGCGGTCTGGCCGAGGCGCGCTCGACCATGGGCGGCATGCATGCCGGCCTTGGCCTTGCCGCCATCCTGCTGGCGCAGCCGATGGTCTACCTCGCTGTCGGCGCCGCTTTTGCGCTCGCCGCCTTCGGCCGCATTCTCTCCATGATGAGCGACAACGGCGGCACGCTCTACAACTGGGTGGCGCTCCTGGTGCAGGCCGCACTTGCCATACTTCCGCTCGCTTATGTCTTCGGAATGATCTGACCGCCGCCCTCGCGTTTTCGCGATTCACATCCTCAGAAACCAATTTACGGCAAAATTCGGCCAATCCGGGTCGACTTATGCCGCATTCCTGCCGTTCGCGTGTTGCGAGTCCAAACATCCTATGCTAGACGAACCGCGAATTGCGGGGGAAGTGGGTCGCCAGGCCTCGATATCCTGCAAATTATTGCAGCAAATTCAAAACGTTAAGTTGACGGCTCGCCGCCACCACCGTTCTTGGATGAAATTGAGAGAAGCTTGTGCCCGTGGCAGACACATCCCAGCTTATTTCCGGTGTTGCAGAAAGGTATGCGTCCTCGCTTTTTGACCTCGCTCTCGAAGCGGGTTCCGTCGAGGCGGTCGGTGCGGATCTTACCCGCGTCCAGGCCCTGATCGACGGCAGCGATGACCTGAAGCGGCTGATCGTAAGCCCCGTCTTTTCTGCCGACGACCAGTTCAAGGCCATTTCGGCGATCTCCGCCAAGGCCGGTATTTCTGGTCTCGTCGGTAACTTCCTCAAGGTTGTTGCACGCAATCGCCGCCTCTTCACGCTGCCGGGCATGATCAAGGCGTTTCGCCTGATCGCCGCGCGCCACCGGGGTGAAATCTCCGCCGACGTAATGTCGGCCCATGCGCTCACTGCAGCGCAGGAAACTGAATTGAAGGCGACGCTCAAGAGCGTCACCGGCAAAGACGTGACTGTTAACGTCACCGTCGACCCGTCTATTCTTGGAGGTCTGATCGTCAAGGTCGGGTCCCGCCAGATTGACACCTCCCTTCGCACCAAACTCTCTACCCTTAAGCTTGCACTGAAAGAGGTCGGCTGATGGATATCCGCGCCGCGGAAATTTCCGCAATTCTTAAAGATCAGATCAAAAATTTCGGCCAGGAAGCAGAAGTCTCCGAAGTCGGCCAGGTGCTTTCCGTCGGTGACGGTATCGCCCGCGTCTACGGCCTCGACAATGTTCAGGCAGGCGAGATGGTCGAATTCCCGGGTGGAATTCGCGGCATGGCGCTGAACCTCGAAGCCGACAACGTCGGCGTCGTTATTTTCGGTTCGGACCGTGACATCAAGGAAGGCGACACCGTTAAGCGGACCGGCGCCATCGTGGACGTTCCGGTTGGTCCGGAACTGCTCGGCCGCGTCGTCGACGCGCTCGGCAACCCGATCGACGGCAAGGGCCCGATCAACGCCAAGCAGCGCTCGCGCGTTGACGTCAAGGCTCCTGGTATCATTCCGCGCAAGTCGGTGCATGAGCCGATGTCGACCGGCCTCAAGGCCATTGACGCCCTCATCCCGGTTGGCCGTGGCCAGCGCGAGCTCGTCATCGGCGACCGCCAGACCGGCAAGACCGCGATCATCCTCGACACGATCCTCAACCAGAAGGCCATTCACGACAATGGTCCGGAAGGCGACAAGCTGTATTGCGTCTACGTCGCAATCGGCCAGAAGCGTTCGACGGTTGCCCAGTTCGTGAAGGTTCTGGAAGAGCGTGGCGCTCTTCAGTACTCGATCATCGTTGCTGCGACCGCATCCGACCCGGCTCCGATGCAGTACCTCGCACCGTTTGCAGGTTGCGCGATGGGCGAATACTTCCGCGACAACGGCAAGCATGCCCTGATCGGCTACGACGACCTGTCGAAGCAGGCCGTTTCCTACCGTCAGATGTCGCTCCTGCTGCGCCGCCCGCCGGGCCGCGAAGCTTACCCGGGCGACGTTTTCTACCTGCACTCCCGCCTGCTCGAGCGCGCTGCAAAGCTCTCGGACGACAATGGTGGCGGTTCGCTGACGGCTCTGCCGGTCATTGAAACGCAGGGCAACGACGTTTCCGCGTTCATTCCGACCAACGTGATCTCGATCACCGACGGCCAGATCTTCCTTGAAACCGACCTGTTCTACCAGGGCATCCGTCCGGCCGTTAACGTCGGTCTGTCGGTTTCGCGCGTCGGTTCCGCCGCGCAGATCAAGGCGATGAAGCAGGTTGCCGGCTCGATCAAGGGCGAACTCGCTCAGTACCGCGAAATGGCGGCCTTTGCGCAGTTCGGTTCGGACCTCGATGCTGCTACGCAGCGTCTGTTGAACCGCGGTGCACGCCTGACCGAACTCCTGAAGCAGCCGCAGTTCTCGCCGCTGAAGACGGAAGAGCAGGTTGCTGTCATCTTCGCAGGCGTCAACGGTTACCTCGACAAGCTGCCGGTCAATCAGGTCGGCAAGTTCGAGCAGGGCCTGCTTTCGTACATGCGTTCGGAAGGTAAGGACATCCTGGAAACCATCCGCAAGGACAAGGCGATCTCCGACGACGTCAAGGGCAAGCTGAAGGCTGCAATCGACAGCTTCGCCAAGTCTTTCGCCTGAGCGGATTTCATTTAGGACGGATAACGGATGCCTTCACTTAAGGATCTGAAGAACCGGATCGCCTCCGTCAAGGCGACGCAGAAGATCACCAAGGCGATGAAAATGGTCGCCGCGGCGAAGCTTCGGCGTGCGCAGGAGGCGGCCGAGGCCGCCCGGCCTTACTCGCAGCGCATGGCTGCCGTTCTCGCCAACATCGCCCAGGCGGTTGGCGCGGACGACGATGCGCCGCAGCTGATGACCGGCACCGGCAAGGACGATACGCATCTTCTGGTCGTCTGCACGGCGGAACGCGGTCTTTGCGGCGGCTTCAACTCGCAGATCGCCCGCCACGCTCGCGACCACCTTCGCAAGCTGCTTGCCGCCGGCAAGACGGTGAAGATCATCTGCGTCGGCAAGAAGGGCTTCGATATTCTGCGTCGCGAATACGCGTCGCTGATCATCGATCGTATCGACCTGCGTGAGGTCAAGAAGATCGGCTTCCAGAATGCCGACCAGATCGGCCACAAGGTCATCGCGCTCTTTGAAAAGGGCGAGTTCGATGTCTGCACGCTGTTCTATTCTGAGTTCAAGTCCGTTATCGCCCAGATTCCGACGGCACAGCAACTGATCCCCGCTTCGGCCGGCCCGGTCGCAGTGGAAGCATCGGATGCTTCGGCCGTCTACGAATATGAGCCGGACGCGGGCGCGATCCTGAGCGACCTCATTCCGCGCAACATTTCGGTGCAGATCTTCCGGGCCCTGCTCGAGAACGTCGCCGGCGAAATGGGCGCAAAGATGAGCGCGATGGACAATGCGACGCGCAATGCTGGTGACATGATCAATAAGCTGACGCTGAACTACAACCGTCAGCGCCAGGCTCAGATCACCAAGGAACTCATTGAAATCATCTCGGGCGCGGAAGCGCTCTAAGGTTACGAGAAGAGGGTAAGGATTATGGCTAAGGCAGCTACCCCGAAAGAAACCGCAGCGGCGAAGAAGCCGGCTGCACCGAGGAAGGCAGCTTCCGCCAAGACCGCAGTTGCGGCAGCCGGCGCTGTCGGTCGCGTAACGCAGGTCATCGGCGCCGTCGTCGACGTTGTGTTCGACGAAGGCCAGCTTCCGCAGATCCTGAACGCACTGGAAACCGAGAACCACGGTAACCGCCTCGTTCTCGAAGTCGCGCAGCACCTCGGCGAAAACGCCGTCCGCACGATCGCCATGGACTCGACCGAAGGTCTCGTCCGCGGTCAGCCGGTCACCGACACCGGGGCACCGATCACGGTTCCGGTTGGCGATGAAACGCTCGGCCGCATCATGAACGTCATCGGCGAGCCGGTCGACGAAGCTGGTCCGCTGATCACGTCGGGCAAGCGCGCCATCCACCAGGACGCGCCGTCCTACGTCGAGCAGTCGACGGAAGCGCAGATCCTCGTCACCGGCATCAAGGTCGTCGACCTTCTCGCTCCTTACGCAAAGGGCGGCAAGATCGGCCTCTTCGGTGGCGCAGGCGTCGGCAAGACCGTTCTCATCATGGAACTGATCAACAACGTCGCCAAGGCGCACGGTGGTTACTCGGTATTTGCTGGCGTGGGTGAACGTACCCGCGAAGGCAACGACCTCTACCACGAAATGATCGAGTCCGGCGTTAACAAGCTCGGCGGCGGCGAAGGCTCGAAGGCAGCCCTCGTTTACGGCCAGATGAACGAACCGCCGGGCGCCCGCGCTCGCGTCGCTCTGACCGGTCTGACGATCGCTGAAGACTTCCGCGACAAGGGCCAGGACGTTCTGTTCTTCGTCGACAACATCTTCCGCTTCACCCAGGCAGGCTCCGAAGTTTCGGCTCTGCTCGGCCGTATTCCATCGGCCGTGGGTTACCAGCCGACGCTGGCGACCGACATGGGTCAGATGCAGGAACGCATCACCACGACGACCAAGGGTTCGATCACCTCGGTTCAGGCCATTTACGTTCCGGCCGACGACTTGACCGACCCGGCGCCGGCAACCTCGTTCGCCCACCTGGACGCAACGACGGTTCTGTCGCGCTCGATCGCTGAAAAGGGCATCTACCCGGCCGTTGACCCGCTCGACTCCACGTCGCGCATGCTGGACCCGATGATCGTCGGCGAAGAGCACTACGAGATTTCGCGTAAGGTCCAGACGACCCTGCAGCGTTACAAGTCTCTCCAGGACATCATCGCCATCCTGGGCATGGACGAACTGTCGGAAGAGGACAAGCTGGCCGTCGCCCGCGCTCGTAAGATCGAACGCTTCCTGTCGCAGCCGTTCTTCGTGGCCGAAGTCTTCACCGGTTCTCCGGGCAAGCTCGTCGCTCTCGAAGACACGATCAAGGGCTTCAAGGGCCTCGTCAACGGCGACTACGACCATCTTCCGGAAGCCGCGTTCTACATGGTCGGCTCGATCGAAGAAGCGGTCGAAAAGGCCAAGAAGCTGGCTGCAGAAGCCGCTTGATAGCATCGTGAGCCTCGGCGCAGCGATGCGCCGAGGCTTTCATCCTGCGTTCCGCCATATTGCGGAGCAGGGAAGACATGCACAGCCTGCCACCTCAGGTGGCGCGCCCACGAGAAGTGAATGGTCATGGCCGACAGTTTCAATTTTGAGCTTGTTTCCCCCGAGCGCCTGCTCCTCTCCGAGAAGGTGACGGAAGTCGTCATTCCGGCGACCGAGGGCGAGATGACCGTGATGGCCAATCATGCCCCGACAATGACGACGGTGAAGCCCGGCGTCGTTACCGTGAAAACGGCTGACGGCAAGACCGAGCGGTTCGCCGTCTTCGGCGGCTTTGCCGATATCCTGCCGACCGGCTGCACTCTGCTTGCCGAATCCGCCGTGCACGTCGACGAACTCGACCGCACCGCGCTTGAAAAGCGCATCGAGGCGGTCCGTGCCGAGCTGGACGGTGCCGGCGACGAGAAGAAGACGCGCGCCGAGCAGTTCATCGCCGAACTGACGAAGCTCGGGGAAATCGTGATCCCGGCCTGAAAGGGACATCCCGACGGGATAAACCAATGAAAAAGCCCCGCCTTCGAGCGGGGTTTTTTGTTGCCCGCGATGGCCGCGACAGAGCCGCCTCATCGTTGTGCCGATGCGAATTGGTACGGCGTAAGACGATGGGCAAGCTGGCGTCCTATCCGAAGTGAGGGGCATGCCTCACCTTTGGTGCGGTTTGTTTGCACGGCCGGCTTCAGGCATTCTTTAGCATCGGTCCTGTATGGATGGACTCTCGTTCGATGCGCGCAGAGGCTTGGCATGACGTCTAAGATCGTTCCCGTGATCATGGCGGGTGGAAAAGGTACGCGCCTGTGGCCGCTGTCGCGCTCGGGCGCGCCGAAACAGTTTCTGCAGATCCTGTCCGATCGATCGCTGTTCCAGCAGACGCTGGAACGGGTGAGCGATAGCAGGCTGTATGAGCCGGCGATCATCGTCACCAACAGCGATTTCCGCTTCATCGTCGCCGAACAGGCGCGCGCCGTCGATGCGCCGCTCAGCGATATTCTGCTCGAGCCGGTGGCACGCAACACGGCGCCGGCACTGGCGGCGGCCGCCTTCGTCGTGCTCGCCAAGTTCGGGGAGGCGGCGATCATGCAGGTGCTCGCCTCCGATCACGAGATCGATGCCGGAGCGGTCTACATCGATTGCATGCTGCGGGCGCAGCTGGCAGCCGAGGCCGGTGAACTGGTGACGTTCGGCATCACTCCGACGGAGCCCGCGACCGGCTACGGCTATATCGAACTTGGGGAAGCGTTGCCGGCCGGCGCCAACAGGGTTGCCCGTTTCGTCGAGAAGCCGGATCGCGCCAAGGCAGAGGCGATGCTGGCGACCGAGCGCTATCTCTGGAACTCCGGCATGTTCATGCTGCCGGTTAAGGTGTTCCTCGACGAGATGCAGCTCTATGCGCCTGACGTCTATGCCTCGACAAAGGCGGCCGTCGAGGGCGCCAGCAAGGATCTCGATTTCAGCCGGCTGGAAGCGAAGGCCTTCTCCAAGGCGCCGGATATTTCCGTCGACTACGCGGTCTTCGAAAAGACCGTTCGCGCTGCCGTCGTTCCATCCTCATTCGCCTGGTCGGATCTGGGCAGCTGGGATGCCGTGTGGAAGATCGGTCGCAAGGACGGTGACGGCAATGTCGTTACCGACAAGGCGACGGTAGCGAACACGCGCAACTCATTAGTGCTCTCCCGCGACATCCACCTTGCTGTGCAGGGGCTTGACGATATCGCCGTGATCGCCAGCGAAGACGCCGTCTATGTCGGGCGCCTGGAAGACAGCCAGAGCGTTGGAAACATCGTCAAGGTGCTCGCACGGTCGCAGGCAACCTTAGGGCTTACACAGGAGCACCCGACGTCCTACAGGCCCTGGGGCGCGGTCTCTTCGGTCTCCAGCGGCGAGCGCTACGAGGTCAAGCGACTGAAGGTCAGCCCCGGCAAGAAGATCTCGCTGCAGAAGCATCATCATCGGGCCGAGCACTGGATTGTCGTGCGTGGCACGGCGGAGATCACCATGGCCGGCGAAACCCGTCTGCTGCATGAAAACGAGTCCGTCTATATCCCGCAGGGGACCGTCCACCGACTGCACAATCCAGGCAAGATCCCGCTGGAGCTGATCGAGGTTCAGACCGGGTCCTATCTCGGCGAGGACGACATCATCCGCATCGAGGATGAGTTCGGCCGGACATAATACGGCCATCCAACACGTTTCGGGTCGAAACCGCGGTAATCGAAGCGGCGACGTTCAGTTCGACACATAAAAAATGCCCGGGCAGGACCCGGGCATTATAGTCAGCGCAGACGAGCCGAGTGGCCTCAGCCGGCGACGCGTTCTGTCTCGCCCTTCTGGGCGTAGTAGTGACCGAAGCGGTTTGCGAGGAAGGTATCGAGAGCGATGTCTTCCTGGCGAACGAAGCCGTTGGATGCGATCTTGCCGTTGGCGAGCAGATCGAGCACGGCGCAGATGCTGCCGGCGGTGGTGATCTGGATGCCGCTCTGCATGCGGCCGGCGACGACGCCGCTATAGACCTTGTTGGCGTAGGTTTCCTGGATCAGGCGACCTTCGCGGAAGCCCGAAACCGTCACGAAGATCACGACGACGTCCTGGGTGGTGGTCGGCAGCGCGTTTTCGAAGATGTCCTTGAGGACTTCGCGGCGATGACGCAGACCAAGGTCGTTCAGCAGCGCCTTCATGATGGCGGCATGGCCGGGATAGCGGATCGTCTTGTAGTTCAGGGTGCGGACCTTGCCCTTCAGCGATTCGCAGAGCGTGCCGAGGCCGCCCGAGGTGTTGAAGGCTTCGTAGGTCACGCCGTCGAGCGAGAATTCTTCGCGCTCTTCCATGGCGGGAACTTCGATCAGGCTGCCTTCGACGATCGCTTCGCAGGGCTCGATATACTCGTTGATGACGCCGTCGGTGCTCCAGGTCAGGTTGTAGTTGAGCGCATTCGACGGGTACTGCGGCAGCGCGCCGACGCGCATGCGCACGCTTTCGAGCGTCTCGAAGCGGCTGGCAAGGTCATTGGCGACGATGGAGATGAAGCCCGGTGCGAGGCCGCACTGCGGAATGAAGGCGGTGCTGGCCTTGGCGGCGATCGCCTTGACCTGGCGGGTGGATTCGACGTCTTCGGTCAGGTCGAGGTAGTGGATGCCGGCTTCGGCAGCGGCTTCCGCAATGGCAACCGTCAGGTGGAACGGGGCGGCGCTGAGAACGGCGAACTTGCCGGAGAGAAGGGCAACGAGCGCCTTCTTGTCGCAGATATCGACGGCTGCCGTCGTGATGGCGGCATGCTTCTCGATCTGGCCCAGCTGCTCGGCGCTACGGTCGGCAACGCAGACGCTGTAATCGCCGGTGTGCGCGAGCATGCGAGCAATGGTGGAGCCGATCTTGCCTGCTCCGATGACGACGATGTCCTTCATGACTTTCCCCCAGGGTATGAAATGCGTTTCAGACCCTATTGTCCGACCGAGAGCTGTTGATTTGAAGCTGTAATATGACTAAATCGCCTATAGATATTCGGCAGAATGCCTATATGGACCGACGAAATGCAGATTACCGACAAGGATCGCGAGCTCCTCGCCGTGCTCAGCGAAAACGCCCGCATGCCGACAGCAACGATTGCCCGCAGGCTCGGCCTGTCGCGGACGACCGTGCAGGCCCGGATCGAGCGGCTGGAGCGCGAGGGCGTGATCGCCGGTTATGGCGTCCGCTTGTCGGAGAGCTATGAGAAGGGTCTGGTCAAGGCGCATGTGCTGATCACCATCGCGCCAAGGGCACTCAGCCGCGTCACCCCGGAACTTGCTGCCATCCGCGAGATCCGCACCCTTCATTCCGTCAGCGGTAGCTTCGACCTTATCGCCGTCGTTGCGGCAGCATCGATCAGCGAACTCGACCTGCTGATCGATCGTATCGGTGAAATCGACGGTGTCGACCGCACGCTGTCGTCGATCATCCTTTCGACCCGGATCGATCGCTGACCTCAAGCATGTCGCGCAAAAGTGCGTAGCGGCTTTGCGATAACGACATGCGCGAAACACGAGCTTAAAGCGCAGCGTCCAATAAGACGCGCGCCGCTGTAGAGACCGCGACGCGCTTCAAGTCAGGGTCTTGCGTCAGTGTTTGCCTTCGCAGTGCCGGCACCCTCTGGTGATGCCGGGTCTGCTACGGCGTCGCCGCCTTCGGGTATCTTCGCCGGGCCATTCCACGCCGTCGGGCCGAGAACGAAGCTACGCGCATCGGCGTTGCCATAGGCGAGCCATTTTTCACGGTCGAAATAGAGTTCGGCAATGCTCTTCGGGCGGGCGCGGGCCGGTTGGTTGGCGAGGAAATTGTAGCGTGCCGTGGTCTCGTCCGTTTCGCGCTTGAACTGCACGCGGCTGCCGAAGCGCTTTACGTCAAATTCCTTCAACGCCTGGATCTGCAGCGCAATGCTGCCGCCATCGGCCCAGCGGACATGGTCGAGGAAGACCGACGCGGCGCGCGCGGCGCTTGTTGTCACCACCTGCGCGTCCTCCGGGCGCTCGATGTTGAGCTTGACGCGAAACGAGGTGATCTCTTCTTCGCCGTTGCCCTTGATGAAAATGAAGATCGACGAGATCTTGTCGACCCCAGGGCGCGGAAAGGATACGAGTGAGGAGCATTCCCACTGGCCACGCTCGCCGGCGCTCGATTTCCATTCGAGTTCGCGGAATCCGGCCTCGCGCAGCTCATCGCAGAGAGCGCGGGGATCGCTGCGGAGCACCCGCAGGAACTGCTGTTCCGGCGTCTGCAGATCCTGAAACGTCCAGACCGGCAGGGCGATGCGCGGCGGCTGTCGCTTGACGTGGACCTCCGGGGCCTGCGCCACCGGCTTCTCCGGATCGAGAAACGTCGTCGGAAGATCGAGTGCCTTCAGCAACTGTCTCAGGTTCCTCTGTCCGTTGGCGAGCAGAGCGGTCGCCAGGATCACTGTTGCGATCAATGCAAAGGCAACGAGAAAGAAGGCGATGCCGGTGCGGCTCGGCTGTTTTGGCGGTGTCGTCGCCTTTCCGCGTCCGCCGCTCATGTCGATCTTCCGAGTGCGGCGTGCAGGCGCAGCGCCTCGTCCCTCGATGGCCGGTTGCGGGGCAGGCCGAGAGAGGCCAGCCTTTCCGCGTCGAGGGCGCGCGAAGCGAGATAGTCTGATGATGTGACCGACGAGAGCTCCTCTGCCATCAGCGGCGACAGGTGCCAGCGGGGATGATCGCCCGTACGTGCTGAAACAGCCGCTCGCCCAGCAGCGTCAATTCCAGGTCCTTGCCGCGGCAGCTGACGGCGGCATGAGTGATGTTGATCTCGCGACCGGCGCCAGAAAAATTCATATGCCGGCTGGCCGCGTCGAAAACGCGAAAAGCCTCCAGCGATATGCGGTCGAGCAGCCGGTGTTCCATGATCTCAGGTTATCAAAAAGGCCGAAAATTCGGTGGAGTTGAAAATATCAGATTGTGATGCGGGGTAAAGCGATCATCCCACGGCGACCGGAAGACGGCCTGTCCTTTTCCACTTCCATCATTCCCGGAATCCGCCTGGCAGACAATATCCATGCGACCATCGGGACGGTGACGCGTCCGGCCCGGTGTGGTGCTCGACGAAGGCAGGTTGAAGGCGACGCGTTTCGGCTGGATCGGGTTGTCCGTTCGCCATCCCCGAGCGGAAAAGTTGCGAACAGGCGACGATCGGCTAAAACAGGCGTCCGAGTTTCTGGCGTGAGGCATTTGTCCCGTTATGTCCGATCAATCGACGATCACTCCCACCATCGACGCGCTGCTCGTCCGGCGCCTGATCGCTGCACAGTTTCCGCAGTGGGCCGCACTCGACATCAGGCCGGTGCTGCCCGGCGGGTGGGACAACAGGACCTTCCATCTCGGGCGAGACATGACCGTGCGTCTGCCGAGTGCTGAGTCCTATGCGCTGCAGGTGGAAAAGGAGCAGTTCTGGCTGCCGAAGCTGGCGCCGCACCTGCCGCTGCCTATCCCGGTGCCCTTGGCAAGGGGCGTGCCAGGCGAGGGCTATCCATGGCCGTGGTCGGTCTATCGCTGGCGGCCGGGTGAGACGGCGACGGATGATCGGATCGGCGACCTCAAGGTCTTTGCGCAGGATCTGGCGCGCTTTCTTGTCGCCTTGCGGCAGGTCGATGCGCGCGGCGGGCCGTTGCCTGGCCCGCACAATTTCCTTCGCGGCGGGCCACCTGCCCATTATGACGAGGAAACCCGCCGCGCGCTCGTCGCGCTCGAGGGACGCATCGACACGGAAGCGGCGCGCGATGTCTGGGAGGCCGCATTGGCGGCAAGCTGGCAGAGCGCGCCGGTCTGGTTCCACGGCGATATCAGTTGGGGCAATCTGCTGGTCGAAGACGGTCGCCTGAGCGCAGTCATCGATTTCGGCACCTCGGGTATCGGTGATCCCGCCTGCGACCTTGCCATTGCCTGGACGCTGTTCCACGGGCAAAGCCGGGAGGCGTTTCGCGCCGGCGTGGCGCTCGACGCCGGCACCTGGGCGCGCGGTCGCGGCTGGACCCTGTGGAAGGCGCTGATCGTCTATGCTGGTCTTCCCGGTACCAACTCCGCCGAAGCGGAAAAGAGCTTGGCGGTGATCGAGCAGGTGCTTGCCGACCATCGGCAATTTGGCTGAGCCTCGGCGGGCAGATTGATGCCGGCCCCGATGCCGCAGGCCTATCGGCAGGTATCGTCTCGGCTTGACCTCATCAAAAATTGTCTCTAGGTCAGGCGCACGCGGGACGACCCGCGTCGATGCTTCGCCTGGGGACGGCCCCACTATCTCGACCGCTTGAGATAATGGAGTCGATCGCATCATGCAGCATCCTGGCCTGCGGCACGCCCGCGTGAGCTTTTCCTTCCTGACAGAGCTGAACGTTTGCTTCGGGCGCCATCGCGCCCCGTCTCGCGATCGGCTTTCACCCGCTTCCCACACACATTGATGCGCCCGCGGCCGCCGCGCCGTGGTTGCTCCGTTGCCAACGCACGAGGTTCATGATGGCCGGACCCATCGAACAATTCGAGATCAAGTCGCTCTTCCACATCGCCGAGGTCGGCGGACACGACATCAGCTTTACCAATTCGGCCGTCTACATGGCCGTGACCGTGGCGATCGCCAGCCTTTTCCTGATCCTTTCGACGCGCAGGCGCGGCCTGGTGCCGAACCTTGCCCAGTCGGCGGCCGAGATCCTCTACGAGTTCGTATCGAAGACGTTGCGCGAGAATGCCGGAGAGCACGGCATGCGTTTCTTCCCGCTGGTGTTCTCGCTGTTCATGTTCATCCTGGTCGCCAACCTAATCGGCATGTTTCCCTATGCCTTCACCGTGACGAGCCACATTGCGGTGACCTTTGCGCTGGCGCTGCTCGTGTTCCTGACCGTGACGCTCTACGGCTTGATTAAACACGGTTTCGGCTTTCTCAGGCTGTTCATGCCGTCGGGCGTGCCTTTGGTGCTGGCGCCGATCATCATCCCGATCGAGGTCGTTTCCTGTCGCGCCCGGTCAGCCATTCGGTTCGTCTTTTCGCCGTCATGCTCGCCGGTCACATCACGCTCAAGGTGTTCGCCGGCTTCGTCGTCAGCCTCAGTGGCTTCGGCGCGCTCGGTACGCTCGGCGCGGTCATGCCGCTGATGATGACCGTGGCGCTGACGGGTCTGGAACTGCTGATGTCGGTCATCCAGGCCTATATCTTCACCATGCTGACCTGCATGTATCTCAACGACGCGCTGCATCCGAGCCATTGAGGTTGCAGTGGAGAGGCTCCCTTCCCGGGGGGAGGGGAGCCCCGCCCTCATTCGACCGTCGTTCGCTGGGCCTCGATGCGGGCCGTCCGCCAGGACGACCAGAGGAAAGCTGCGAGGAAGATCACGGTCATCAACAACACGATGGTCGGTGCCGGGGCGCTGTCGATGAAGAACGAGAGATAGACGCCTGAGAACGAGGCGACGGTTGCCACCAGCACCGCAACGATGAGCATGCTGCCCATGGTGCGGGTGATCAGAAACGCGATGGCGCCGGGCGCGATCAGCATGGCGATGGCAAGGATCAGGCCGACGGCCTTCAGCGCGCCGACGATCGTGAGCGACAGGATCGCCAAGAGCCCGTAATGCAGCCAGTTGACGCGCAGGCCGACGGCCTTGGCCTGTGCGGGGTCGAAGGCGTGCAGCAGAAAGTCGCGCCATTTTACCGCCAGGATCCCGGTTGCCACCAGGGCGATCAGACCGGTTTCGATGATGTCGGGCCAGCCGATGCCGAGCATGTCGCCGAAGAGGATATGGTCGAGATGCACGTCGCTCTGGATCTTGGTGTAGAGCACCAGGCCGAAGCCGAACATGCCGGAGAACACCACGCCCATGACAGTGTCCTGCTTGATGCGGCTGTTTTCCTTGAGGTAGCCGGTCAAAAGCGCGCAGGACATGCCGGCGGCAAAGGCGCCGACGGCGAGCGGCAGGCCGACGATGTAGGAGATGACGACGCCGGGAAAGACCGCATGCGAGATGGCGTCGCCCATCAGCGACCAGCCCTTGAGCACGAGGAAGCAGGAGAGCAGGGCCGTCGGGATCGCCACCAGGACCGAGATCAGCAGCGCATTGCGCATGAACTCGAATTCGAAGACGGCAAGCAAAAGGTCGAGCGAGATCATTGCGTGACCTCCAGGGCTTCGGCGCTGCGCCTGCGGGCAGCCAGCAATCCGTGCTTGGGCGCGAAGACGAAGGCAAAGAGGAAGATCAGCGTCTGCAGCACAATGATGATGCCGCCGGTAGCGCCATCGAGGAAGTAGCTGAAATAGGCGCCGAAGAAGCTGGTGAGCGCGCCGATCGCGACGCTGATGACGATCAGCCGCGGAAAGCGGTCGGTGAGCAGATAGGCGGTGGCGCCCGGTGTCACCACCATGGCGATGACGAGAAAGGCGCCGACCGTCTGCAGCGCGGCGACCGTACAGGCGGACAGCAGCGTGAAGAACAGCACCTTCAGGAAGGTCGTCGGGATACCGATCGAGCGTGCGTGGCTCTCATCGAAGAAGGTGACCATCAGATCCTTCCACTTGGCCGTCAGGATGATCAGCGAGATGACGCCGATCAGCGCAAGCTGCAACGTGTCGGCAGGCGTGATGGCGAGGATGTTGCCGAGAACGATCGTCTGGATGTTTACTGAGGTTGGCGACAGCGACACCATGAACAGGCCGAGGCCGAAGAACGAGGTGAAGATCAGCCCGATGATGGTGTCTTCCTTCAACCGGGTGCGCTGGTTGAGAAACAGCATCGCGCCGGCCGCAAGCCCGCCGGAGAAGAAGGCGCCGAGCGAGAAGGGCAGGCCGAGCATATAGGCGCCGGCAACGCCCGGAACGATCGAGTGCGAGAGCGCGTCGCCGATCAGCGACCAGCCTTTCAGCATCAGATAGGACGACAGGAAGGCGCAGACGGCGCCAACCAGCGCGCTGACCCACATGGCGTTGACCATGTAGTTGTAGGTGAAGGGCTCGAAGAGCGTGGCGATCATTTGCCTGCTGCCTCCGGGTCGCTCTCAGGCTTGGCCGGTTGCGACACCATCTGCCCCTTGGCGCCATACATCACCAGCGGACGCTCGTCGTCGGTGATGACGGACAGTTGCCGCGGATCCGCGTCGTCATGCAGGCTGTCGCCACCGAGCACGAAATGCCTGAGGACGCCGCCGAAGGCGAGTTCGAGGTTTTCGCGGGTGAAGGTGGTTTCCGTCGGGCCATAGGCCAGCACCGTGTTCTTCAGGAGAACGGTCCGGTCGCAGAATTCCGGCACGCTGCCGAGGTTGTGGGTCGAGACCAGCATGACGCGGCCCTCGTCGCGCAGGCCGATCAACAGGCGGATGATGGCATCTTCGGTCTTGACGTCGACCCCGGTGAAGGGCTCGTCGAGCAGGATCACGCGGCCGTCCTGGGCAAGGGCGCGCGCCAGGAACACGCGCTTCTTCTGGCCGCCGGAGAGCTCACCGATCTGGCGCTTGCGGAAGTCGCTCATGCCGACACGGGCAAGCGCGGCCCCCACCGCCTCATGGTCGGCCTTCTTCGGGATGCGCAGCATGTTCATATGGCCGTAGCGGCCCATCATCACCACGTCCTCGACCAGAACCGGAAAATTCCAGTCGACCTCTTCGGCTTGCGGAACATAGGCGACAAGGTTCTTCTTCAGCGCCTCCTGGACCGAAAGGCCGAGAATGGAGATTTCTCCGCGCGCCAGCCGGGCAAAGCCCATGATCGCCTTGAAGAGGGTCGACTTGCCGCTGCCGTTGACGCCGACCAGTGCTGTGATCGTGCCGGTCGGGATCTCGAAGGAGGCATCGAGAAGCGCGCGGTGGCCGTTGCGATAGGTCACGGTCGCGCCGGAGACGCGGATGCCACCGCCTGCATCCCCGGAGGCGGCTTCCGGGCCGGAGCGAGGTTTTACCTGAAGGTTCATTGCGAAAGGCCTTTCGCGATGGTTTCGGACGTGACGCGCAAGAGGTCGATATAGGTCGGTACCGGACCGTCCGCTTCGCTCAGGGAATCAACATAGAGCACGCCGCCGTATTTTGCGCCGGTTTCCCGCGCCACCTGCTGTGCCGGGTCGGGCGAAATCGTGCTTTCGGAGAAGACGACCGGTATATTGTTGGCGCGCACCGCGTCGATGACTTTGCGAACCTGCTGCGGCGTGCCCTGCTGATCGGCATTGATCGGCCAGAGATAGAGTTCCTTCATGCCGAAGTCGCGGGTGAGGTAGCTGAAGGCGCCCTCGCTCGACACCAGCCAGCGCTTGTCTTCCGGGATCTTGCCGATCTCGGCGCGGATAGGGGCGATCGCCGCCTCGATCTTCTGCTTGTAGGCTTCGGCATTGGCCTTGTAGGTCTCGGCGTTGCCGGGATCGTATTTGACGAAAGCGTCGCGGATGTTGTCGACATAGATCAGCGCCGCCGAAGGCGACATCCAGGCATGTGGGTTCGGCTTGCCGCTATAGGGGCCTTCCGCGATGCCCATTGGCTCGATCCCTTGAGAAACCACGACGCCGGGCACCTCGTCGAAGTTCTGGAAGAACTTTTCGAACCAGAGTTCGAGATTGAGGCCGTTCCAGAGGATCAGCTTTGCATCGTGCGCCTTCAGGATGTCGCGCGGCGTCGGCTGATAGTTGTGGATCTCGGCGCCGGGCTTGGTGATCGATTCGACGATTGCCGCGTCGCCGGCGACGTTCTTGGCCATGTCGGCGATCACCGTGAAGGTGGTGACGGCCTTGAACTTTTCCTGCGCGCAAGCGGCACCCGGAACGAGCGCGAAACCTGCCAATGCCGTGGCGGCAACCAGGATCGCGCGTCTCATGTGATCGATCATTCCATACTCCCCGATGTTGTCGTTCACAGGACTAGGCGAATGATTTGCATAAGTCAATGCACATGAGAAGCATTCGCAACTAGCTATTTTCAAACTTATCGGCCTTGGCTAGTGTACGACCATGAAACAGAACAAAAATCGCATCGAAGAGCTGGAAGGCGTCCTGAGAGATGGTGGTGTGCGCGTGACGCGGCAGCGTGCGGCAATCCTGAAGATTCTCGCGACCGCCGAAGACCACCCGGATGCGAGCGAATTGCACCGCCGCGCCAAGGAAATCGATGCCACCGTTTCGCTGTCGACGGTCTACAGGACACTGTCGGCGCTGGAGCACCAGGGCGTCGTCCATCGCCACGCCTTTGAAAGTGCCACCGCCCGTTTCGAGACGGCCGACGCTCCGCACCATGACCACCTGATCGACATCGACACCGGCGCTGTGATCGAGTTTCGCTCCGACAAGATCGAGCAGCTGCAGGCGGAGATCGCCGCCGAACTCGGTTACGACCTGGTTCGTCACCGGCTCGAGCTCTATTGCCGCAAGCGCAAGGACTGATCGACATAGCGCCGTGACTGACGAAAGGCGCAGCGGGGCAATCGCTGCGCCTTTTCCGTTTTGGCCTTGAGACTAGCCGCGATCGGCAAGGGCCGGCCCGGCCCGGCGCGCCGGGATGGTCATGGCTGCGACGCCGATGACGACGCAGGCAAGGCCGATCCAGATCGTGTCCGACAATCTTTCTCCGAGAAAGAGAACGCCGATGGTGACCCCGACGGGAACGCGCAGGTAGGCTTGCGCGGTAGCGCCGACCGAACCGAGCGTCTGGATCAGCCGGAAATAGATGGCGAAGGCCAGCGCCGTCGAGAACACCGCCAAGCAGACGAGCGCGATCACCGACTGAGCGGAAGGGGCAAGCGTCCATGGCTGGTCGATGACAAGGCTTGCGGGGATGAGAAGCACGGCACCTGCAAGGAGCGAGCCTGCGGCCGGAACCATCGGGTCGAGGCCCCTGAAGCTCTTTCCGAAGATGGCGGCGCCGGCGTAGCAGACGGTTGCGAAGACCACGGCAAGCTGGGCCAGCAGCTGGTCACCCAGGCCGCCGAAGGCTTCAACGCCGATGATCAGGCTGATGCCGGCCATGCCGGCCACGACGCCGATCAGCTTTCTTGTCGATGCCGGCTCGTGGCGGGTGATCAGCGCCGTCAGCAGGAAGGCGAAGATGGGGGTGGCGGCGTTGAGGATCGAGGCGACGCCGGCGTCGATCGTCTGCTCTGCCCAGGCGATCAGGGTAAACGGGAAGACGCTGTTGAGGCAGGCCTGGAACAGGAAGCGCTTCCATGTGGCTGCGTCGCGCGGCAGCTTGATGCCGCGAAAGCGGAGGACGGCGAGCAGGATGGTGCCGGCGATCAGCGTGCGGGCGGCAATCAGCGTCACCGGGGGAATGGTTTCGACGCCGATCTTGATGAAGGTATAGGATGCGCCCCAAAGCGTTGCGAGAAGAGCGAGCAGCAGAAGCTCGAGGGTGAGGTTGGTCTTGGCCATCGTCGTCGAATCCTTCGGGGCGTTTTCGTTGTCCTCTTTCTACCGTGCCGACACCTGTCGATGCTTCGTTGGCGATCGAAGTGTCGGGGCTTTTTGGAACGGCCTGCCGGGCAGAGCGTTCGACGCTCAATCCGTTGAAGAAGGCGTTGAGCACCACTGCCGAGATCGAGGCGAGCACGATGCCCGATTCGATGATCGGGTGGATCGCATGCGGCATCCACATCAGGAAGTTCGGCGCGATCAGCGGGATCAGGCCGAAACCGACCGAGACGGCAACGACGAACAGGTTGTTGCGCGATGACTTGAAGTCGACGGTCGACAGGATGCGCACGCCGGTGGCTGCCACCATGCCGAACATCACCAGGCCGGCGCCGCCGAGCACGAAGGTTGGAACCGCCTCGACCAGCGCGCCCATCTTCGGGATCAGGCCGAGCACGATCATGATCACGCCGCCCATGACGCAGACATAACGGCTCTTCACGCCGGTGACGCCGACGAGACCGACATTCTGCGAGAAGCTGGTGTAGGGGAAGGTATTGAACAGGCCGCCGATCATCGTGCCGATGCCGTCGACGCGAAGGCCGGCCGTCAGCTGCTGCTGCGAGACTTCCTTGTTGGTTATTTCGCCCAGCGCCAGGAACATGCCTGTCGATTCGATCATGACGACGATCATCACCAGCGACATGGTGGCGATCAGCACCGGATCGAAAATCGGCATGCCGAAACGCAACGGCGTGACGACCGCGAACCAGCCGGCATCCGCAACCCGGTCGAAATGCATCATGCCAAGGCTCGCTGCAAAGACGCAGCCGATGACGATGCCGGTCAGAACCGCAATGTTGCTGATCAGCCCGCGGCCGTAGCGCGCGACCACGAGGATGGAGATGAGCACGAAGGCGGCAAGTACCACATGGCTCAGTTCGGCATAAGCAGGGTTCGGCACCGTTGCGCCAAGCACGACGCCGTCGGGAACGGCCGGGCCGCCTGTCGTGGCGAGCTTCTTCAGCTCGGCCAGCCATTCGGCGTGGGTCGGATCGACCAGCTTCGGTGCCGTCGGTCCGAAGGGATTGCCGAAGATCCAGTTGACGCCGACGCGCATCAAGGTCACGCCGATCACCAGAATGATGGTGCCGGTGACGATCGGCGGGAAGAAACGCAACAGCCGCCCCATGATCGGGGCGAGCAGCAGCGCGACCAACCCGGCGCCGATAATGGCGCCGAAGATCAGTCGGGCGCCCTCCTGTCCGGGCGTCATCGTTGCCATCGACACCATCGGGCCGACGGAAGCGAAGGTCACGCCCATCATCACGGGAAGACGGATGCCGACGCTCCGGGTAATGCCGAGAGACTGGATGATGGTGACGAGGCCACAGACGAAAAGATCGGCGGAAATCAGGAAAGCGACGTCCTGAGGGCTGAGCTGCAGGGCCCGGCCAACAATCAGCGGAACCGCGACGGCGCCACCGTACATGACAAGGACATGCTGAATCCCGAGGGTCGCGAGCTTGCCGATTGGCTCTCGTCCACCGGGTGTATGCTGGATGCGTCGCTCATGGTTACTCCTCCCATCACGTCGACCAGTCCGCTTCCCCCGTCCTCCAACAGGGGGCCCCATCCTCCAACAGGGTAAAGGGTATCTTTGGTGCCGAGACAGAGTGCCGCAAGTGCAACCGTGGAGTAAACACTTTCGGGAATCCGGGGGGAGTGGGCAAAGGGAATGCTGCACCGAAGGCACCGCGGAAAAAGACGCCAACGGATGCAACGTTGCCGCAATGCAGCGCAGGCAGTGTGCACTGGCGTCGAGGCGAAGGCTCGCCTCCGCCGGTGTCCATGGGATTGCAGCATATGAGATTTTCGTCGCCTGCTGGCACGTTTCGCCGTTTGGTCGGCGCATTGATTGCCGTCGCCATTGTTCTGTGGCCGTTTGCCGCCAACGCCGAAACCGAAGATTTTCCGGGGCAGTGGCGACAGATGGTGTCGAACGCCGGCACCTGCGGAACCTGCTGGCTGGCGATCAAGCAGCACGGGCCTATCCTGAAGGTGTCTTCCAACAACGGCTGGTTTGCCTTTGCCCATGCGGACCTGAAGACGGGCTCCACGACTGCGGCCGGCATCGGCCGATGGAGCGAGAACGTCAGCGGCCACTATGGTGGCAAGCCGTTCGATGTCCGCTTCGTCATCGTCGACAAGCAGCTCTACCTCGACATGATCGTGCTGATGGACGATGGCACGAAACAGGCAATCAGAGCGATTTTCGACAAGGATCGGCCGGGCAAAACCGCGCGCCGCGTGATGGCGAAATCGTAGTGCGGCCGCTATCGGTCAAGCCGAGCCCGATGACGCACCACTGGTCGGGAAGAGATTGGCAGCCATGAAGTCGACGAAGACGCGCAGTTTCGGCGCGAGATGCCGGCTGGACGGCCACAGGATCCGGTAGGTGCCGTAGCGGCGCAGCTGGTTATCGAGAACCGATACGAGTGTTCCCTCGCGCATCTGCCGTCTGATCGTGAAGTTGGGAAGGCAGGCGATACCGAGCCCTTCCTCGGCCATATGGATCAGCGGCTCCAGGGCATTGGAGACGGCCGTTACCGGCACATCGACGTTGGCTTCGGCGCCGTCCTGCACCAGCGGCCAGGGCTCGAGCTTGCCCGTCGAGGGAAAGCGATGGTGCAGGCAGTGGTGTTGTTCGAGATCCGCAGGCGCCTCCGGCTTCCCATGTCTTTCGAAGTAGTCGGGTGATGCGACGAGATAGGGGTGAAACGTGCCAAGCTGACGCGTCATCAGCCTGGAGTCGCCGATTTCCCCGCTGCGCACGACCGCGTCGAACCCCTCCTCGATAACGTCGACCATGCGGTCGGAGAAATCGAGATCGATCTCGACCTCCGGATAGGCGCGCATGAAGGCCGTCAGCGTCGGCATCAGCAGCATGCCGGCCATGGGCAGGCTGACGCGCAGCTTGCCGCGCGGAGCCTCCTGGCTCTGAACCAGTTCGGCCTCGGCCGCTTCGATTTCGCAAAAAATCCGCCGGCAGCGTTCGAGAAACAGCGTGCCTTCCGGGGTCAACGTGACGCTGCGGGTGCTGCGATGAAAGAGGCGAACGCTCAACCGCTCCTCCAGCCGGGCAATCGCCTTGCCGACGGCGGAGGGTGAAACGCCGAGCTGGGTTGCGGCCTCCGTAAAGCTGCGGAAGTCCGCCGCCTGCACGAAAGCATTGAGTGCACCAAGGCTGTCCATCCGCCGTCCTCATCCGTTTCGGGAATTGTGGATATTTTTGTCCGATATCTTCGGAGCTGTAGCGTATTTTTCTCTGATTGGAAGCTCGTCATAGTCCGCCCGTCCGACAAACGCGCGTTCGTGACGTGCGAAAACATCGTCGGCGACAGAAGGAGAAAACATGCAGCAGGCACTTGTGGCGGGTTTCCATAGGGATCCGGAACCGACCGTCTTCATCGTCAATGTCATCCACGCCCACCCGGGCAAGCAGGAGGAAGCGTTCCGGCTGATCCAGGACGTCGTGAACTATGTGGCCGAGCGCAAGGAGGGCTTTCTCTGGAGCAACCTCTCCAAGAGCACCGACGGCCAGACGGTGGTCAATATCGAAGCGATAGCCGGCGAAGGAAACGTCGAGGAGTTCTTCACCGACGCGGTCTTCCTGGAAAAGTTCAGGGCGCTGAATTCGGTCTCAACCTGCGAGTTTCACACCTATCGCGTCGATGACATCGTGCTGCCCAAGCGCGCCGTAACCGCAGCTTAGGCACAAACGAGATCGCCGCCCGCTTCGGCCGGCGGCGAACACCTGGCACGCGCTTCCATTCCGCTATTGCCGTCAAGAGAGACGTCACTGGCGATCATCCTGAAAGACACTATCCATGCAATCCACCGACTGCGCGCTTCCGGCTCCGCAGGAAGCAGCATCCACGCCCGTCGTTGTCGCCGGGGCCGGGCTGCCGCTTGCGGCGCTGCTTGCGCTTGCGACCGCCGGCTTCATCACCATCCTCACGGAGGCGTCGCCGGCCGGCCTGTTGCTGCAGATCAGCGCCGATCTCGACGTCTCTCAGTCCCTGGCCGGGCAGATGGTGACGATCTATGCGATCGGCTCGCTGGTCGCGGCCATCCCGCTCGTGGCGCTGACGAAGACCTGGCGTCGGCGGCCGCTGCTGATCACGGCGATCTCGGGATTTGCCGTCGTCAACACGGTCACAGCGCTCTCGACCGACTATGTCGTGACGATGGCGGCGCGTTTCCTTGCCGGCGTCTTTGCCGGGCTGTTGTGGGCACTGGCCGCCGGCTACGCCAGCCGCATGGTACCGCCGCAGCAGCAGGGGCGGGCGATCACCGTTGCCATGCTCGGTGCTCCGGTGGCGCTTTCGATAGGCATTCCCGCCGGCACCCTGCTTGGCGCTATGGCCGGCTGGCGCCTGACCTTCGGCCTCCTGAGCATCATGGCGGCCCTGCTCGTCGGCTGGGTTTTATGGTCGCTTCCCAACTCTCCGGGGCAGCGCGCCGAACGACGCCTGGCGCTTTCGTCGGTGTTCCGGCTGCCCGGGATCCGACCCATTCTGTTCGTGATGTTTGCCGTCGTTTTCGCCCATAACATCCTCTACACCTACATCGTGCCGTTCCTGGAACCGTCAGGGCTTGATGCGCGGGCTGACACGGTACTTCTTGTCTTTGGCATCGCCTCGCTCGTTGTCATTCCGATCATCGGCGCCCTTGTCGATAGGCATCTGCGTTTGCTGGTGCTGGCGAGCATGATGCTCTTTGCGGCAGCGTCACTGCTGCTTGCCGTCTGGGGCGAGCAGTCGGCCGCGATCTATATCGGCGTTGTCGCCTGGGGTCTCGCCTTCGGCGGTGCAGCGACGCTGTTTCAGACCGCCTCCGCAAAGGCGGCCGGGACGGAAGCGGATGCGGCGCAGTCGATGATCGTCACGGCCTGGAACGCGGCGATGGCCGGCGGCGGCTTGGCCGGCGGCGTGCTGCTCGACAGTGTCGGCGCAGCGATCTTTCCAGCGGTCCTGCTGGCGATCCTGCTGCAGGCCCCGGCCGTGGCATGGGCTAGCCGGCATGGATTTCCGTCCCGCTCCGGCTGACAGGCATGAAAAAACCGGGGCCGTTGCCGACCCCGGTGCCGCATCTCCTGATCTTCGGCCGCCCGTTTGCACGGGCGGCCGTCGTCTTGGGCTTGTTACTGCTGCCAGCTTTTGACCAGTTCGTCGTAATTGACGGTCATCGGCTTTTCTTTTTCGTTCTCGATCTTCAGCTGCGGAGCGAGGTTGCCGGCCTTGACGGCTTCAGCGTTCCAGTATTCGAGGTCGTGTTCCTCGGCGAGCTTCGGACCGATCTCGCCCTGGATACCGGCGCGTTCGAGGCGCTGAAGCACCTTCTCCTGCTCGGCGCACAGCGAGTCCATCGCTTCCTGCGGTGTCTTGGCGCCAGAGGAGGCGTCACCGATGGCCTGCCACCAGAGCTGAGCCAGCTTCGGATAATCAGGAACGTTGGTGCCCGTCGGCGACCACTGCACGCGGGCCGGCGAACGATAGAACTCGATCAGACCGCCGAGTTCCGGCGCACGTTTGGTGAAGCTCTCGTGCTGGATCGAGGATTCGCGGGTGAGCGTCAGGCCGACATGGCTCTTCTTCACGTCCACAGTCTTCGACGTCACGAACTGCGCATAGAGCCATGCGGCCTTGGCGCGGTCTTCCGGGGTCGACTTCATCAGCGTCCAGGAACCCACGTCCTGGTAGCCGAGCTTCATGCCGTCCTTCCAGTAGACGCCATGCGGCGAGGGGGCCATGCGCCACTTCGGCGTGCCATCCTCGTTGACAACAGGCAGGCCCTTCTTGACGGCATCGGCGGTGAACGCCGTGTACCAGAAGATCTGCTGAGCGACGGCACCCTGGGCGGGGACCGGGCCCGATTCGGAGAAGGTCATGCCCTGGGCTTCCGGCGGCGCATAGGCCTTCAGCCAATCGAGGTATTTGGCGATCGAGTAGACCGCGGCCGGGCCGTTGGTGTCGCCGCCACGGGCGACGCACGAGCCGACCGGCTGGGATTTCTCGTTGACTTTGATGCCCCATTCGTCGACCGGCAGGCCGTTCGGGATGCCCTTGTCGCCGTTGCCGGCCATCGACAGCCACGCGTCGGTGAAGCGCCAGCCGAGCGACGGGTCCTTCTTGCCGTAGTCCATGTGGCCATAGACTTTCTTGCCGTCGATCTCACGGCCGGTGAAGAATTCGGCGATGTCCTCATAGGCAGACCAGTTGACGGGAACGCCGAGGTCGTAGCCGTACTTCGCCTTGAAGTCCGCCTTGTTCTTCTCGTCGTTGAACCAGTCGTAGCGGAACCAGTAGAGGTTGGCGAACTGCTGGTCGGGAAGCTGGTAGAGCTTCTTGTCCGGAGCGGTGGTGAACGACGTGCCGATGAAGTCGGCGATGTCGAGGCCGGGATTGGTGACGTCCTTGCCTTCGTTGGCCATCCAGTCGGTGAGGTTGCGCACCTGCTGGTAGCGCCAATGGGTGCCGATCAGGTCGCTGTCGTTGACATAGGCGTCGTAGATGTTCTCGCCGGACTGCATCTGCGTCTGCAGCTTTTCGACGACGTCGCCTTCACCGATCAGGTCGTGGGTGATCTTGATGCCGGTGATCGCGGTGAAGGCGGAAGCCAGCACCTTGGATTCGTATTCATGCGTGGTCAGCGTTTCGGAAACGACCTTGATGTCCATGCCGGCAAACGGCTTGGCGGCATCGATGAACCATTGCATTTCCGCTTCCTGGCCGGCGCGGTCGAGCGTGGAGAGATCGCCGACTTCCTTGTCGAGGAACTGTTTTGCCTCGTCCATGCCGGCGAATGCCGTGCCGGTAAGAGCCAGCAGCACTGCCGCTGTCGTCGTGAAAAGGTGCCGTCGCATAATTTCCTCCCTTTGGGTTTTGCGATTGCGTTCATTGCAGTGTCGGAAGGCCCTCCCGGACCTGCCATTTCGATCGCCTCAGACGTGGCGAAAGACGCCGACGGCATAGACGACGGAGAGCGCCAGCGCCCACCAGAGGTCCTGTCCGCCGCCGAAGCCGAGCCATGCGAGGTGAATGAAGGCGCTGCCGAGCAGCGAGACGAAGAGCCGGTCACCTCGGGTCGTTTCGAAGCGCAGGATGCCGACGCGCGGGTTGCCGCCCGGCGAGACATATTCCCACACGCCCATGCCGATGAGCAGCAGCGCGATGGTGATGAAGAACAACGCCGTCGGCAGCGTCCATGCCATCCATGAGAAATTCATCACGAAGCTCCTTTAGACGCGGCCCAGGGCAAAGCCCTTGGCGATGTAGTTGCGCACGAAATAGATGACGAGCGCGCCGGGGATGATGGTCAGCACGCCGGCCGCGGCCAGAACGCCCCAGTCGAGGCCGGAGGCGGACACGGTCCGGGTCATGATGGCGGCGATCGGCTTTGCCGCGGTTGTCGTCAGCGTGCGGGCCAGCAGCAGCTCGACCCAGGAGAACATGAAGCAGAAGAAGGCCGCGACACCGATGCCGGAGGCAATCAGCGGCGTGAAGATCTTCACGAAGAAGCGCGGGAACGAATAGCCGTCGATATAGGCGGTTTCGTCGATCTCCTTCGGCACGCCCGACATGAAGCCTTCCAGGATCCAGACCGCCAGCGGCACGTTGAACAGGCAGTGGGCAAGCGCCACGGCAATGTGCGTATCGATCAGGCCGAAGGCCGAATAGAGCTGGAAGAACGGCAGGGCGAAAACGGCCGGCGGCGCCATGCGGTTGGTCAAGAGCCAGAAGAACAGGTGCTTGTCGCCAAGGAAGCGATAACGAGAGAAGGCGTAGGCTGCAGGCAGGGCGGCTGCCACCGAGATCACCGTGTTCATGACGACATAGATGATCGAGTTGATATAGCCCTTGTACCAGGACGGATCGGTGAAGATCACCGTATAGTTCCGCAGGGTCGGGTTCTGCGGCCACAGCGAAAACGTGCTGAGGATCTCGCTCGTCTCCTTGAAGCTCATGTTGACGAGCCAGTAGATCGGCAGCAGCAGAAACAGGATATAGACCGTCGGGATCAGCCAGGAGAGGCGTTGCGACAGGGGTTGTGTTGTAGCGGTCATGGTTTTTCCTCCCTTCCGGCTCAGCTCTGCGCGTCGCTTGTGGTCATCACGGTGTAGAAGATCCACGAGAGCAGCAGGACGATGAGGAAGTAGATGATCGACAGGGCTGCCGCCGGACCGAGGTCGAACTGGCCGATGGCCATCTTGACGAGGTCGATCGACAGGAAGGTGGTCGAGTTGCCGGGGCCGCCGCCGGTGACGACGAAGGGCTCGGTATAGATCATGAATGAGTCCATGAAACGCAGCAGGAAGGCGATCAGGAGCACGCGCTTCATCTTCGGCAACTGGATGTAGCGGAAGACGGACCAGCGCGATGCGCCGTCGATCTTGGCGGCCTGGTAGTAGGCGTCGGGGATCGAGACGAGACCGGCATAGCACAGAAGTACGACGAGGCTCGTCCAGTGCCAGACGTCCATGACGATCAGCGTCACCCAGGCGTCCATGGGGTTTTGTACATAGTTGTAGTTGATGCCCAACGCTTCCAGCGTGTGGCCGAGCAGGCCGATGTCGACGCGGCCGAAGACCTGCCAGATGGTGCCGACGACGTTCCACGGGATCAAAAGCGGCAGTGCCATCAGGACGAGGCAGACCGGAACGCCGAGGCCCTTCTTGGGCATGTTGAGCGCAATGATGATGCCGAGCGGAATTTCGATGGCGAGGATGATCGCCGAGAAGATCAGGTTGCGGGTGAGCGCGTCCCAGAACCGGTCTGAGGTCAGCACGTCGACATACCAGTCGGTGCCGGCCCAGAAGAACTCGTTGTTGCCGAAGGTGTCCTGAACCGAGTAGTTGACCACGGTCATCAGCGGGATCACCGCCGAGAAGGCGACGAGCACCAGCACCGGCAGAACCATGAACCAGGCTTTGTTGTTCCAGGTCTTTTCCATGATCAGGCCTCCCCGCCGACGCGCCAGGAATCGGCGTAGATGTTGATGGCCTTCTGGTCGAAGGCGATGCGCGGCTCGGCCGGAATGGCGCCGTCCTCGTCGAGGATGATCGAGATCGGCTGGTCGGCGAAGCGGGCGCGCACGATCTTGTGGCGGCCGATATCCTCGACCTTGGTGATCGCAACCGGCATGCCCTCGCGACCGATCGACACGAATTCCGGGCGAATGCCGAGTTCGGTCTTGGCGCCGGCCTTGATCTCGGGCCGGAAGTTGAGAGCGATGGTCTCGCTGCCGATCGTCGCGGTGCTGCCGTCGATCCTGGCCGGCAGCACGTTCATGCCCGGCGAACCGATGAAGTAGCCGACGAAGGTATGGCGCGGCCGCTCGAAAAGCTCGGCCGGCGTGCCGATCTGCACGATCTGGCCGTCATACATGACGACGACCTTGTCGGCGAAGGTGAGCGCCTCGGTCTGGTCGTGGGTGACATAGACCATGGTGAAGCCGAACTGCTTGTGCAGGCGCTTGATCTGCGAGCGCAGCACCCATTTCATTTCCGGGTCGATGACGGTCAGCGGCTCGTCGAACAGGATGGCGCTGACGTCGGAGCGCACCAGGCCGCGGCCAAGCGAGATCTTCTGCTTCTGGTCGGCCGTCAGCCCTTGCGCCTTTTTGCCCGCCCAGCCGCCAAGGCCGATCATCTCGATGATCTCCTTGACGCGGCGATCGACCTCGGTCTCCGGCACATGCCGGTTGCGCAGGGGAAAGGCGAGATTGTCGTAGACGGTCATCGTGTCGTAGATGACCGGGAACTGGAACACCTGGGCGATGTTGCGGTCCTGCGTGGACAGGTGCGTCACGTCCTTGCCGTCGAAGAGGATGCGTCCCTCGGACGGATTGATCAGGCCCGAGATGATGTTGAGCAGCGTGGTCTTGCCGCAACCGGACGGACCGAGCAGCGCGTAGGCGCCGCCATCGTTCCATTTGTGGTGCACTTCCTTGAGCGCGTAGTCGTTTTCCGACTTCGGCTTGGCGCCATAGGCGTGGCGGATATGTTCGAGATCGATGCGTGCCATTTTCGTTTCCTCCCAGCGCCTCCTCAGGCGGTTCCGCCGATCGCGCGCCCATCCGGCCCGAAGACCATCAGGTGGCGGATATCGACGAAAACCTCGAGGGTTGCGTCCGGTTCGATGTCGTGAATGCCCGGCGCCAGCATGACCCAGCGCGCGCCGGAAAATCCGACGTGGATGAAGCTTTCGGAACCTGCGATTTCCGAGATTGCCGTCTTTACCGTCAGCGGCGTCGCGCCGTCGAAGGGACGGTCGAACGACAGATGGTGCGGCTGGAAGGCGACCGTGCAGGGGCCGTCCGGCAACGCCGACAGATGGGCGGGAACCGACAGCACGTGTTTGCCGTCAAAGGTGAAGATCGAGCCTGATTTGATGAGCTCGATCGTGTTCAGCGGCGGATCGGCGAAGGTGCGTGCCGTCACCAGGTCCACCGGGCGACGGAAGACGTTGATGGTCTTGCCGAACTGGGTGATCCGGCCCTGGCTAAGCGTAGCGGTGTTGCCGCCGAGAAGCAGAGCTTCGGAAGGTTCGGTGGTCGCATAGACGAAGATCGCGCCGGAGGCTGCGAAGAGCTTCGGCAGTTCCTCGCGCAGTTCTTCGCGCAGCTTGTAGTCGAGGTTGGCGAGCGGTTCGTCGAGCAGCACGAGATCGGCATTCTTGACGATGGCGCGCGCCAGCGCCGTCCGCTGCTGCTGGCCGCCGGAAAGGCTGAGCGGCGTCCGGTCGAGATAGGGCGTGAGCTTGAGCAGTTCGGCGGCCTTGCGCACTTCGCGGTCGATCGTGGCTGCGTCCGAACCCTTGATGCGCATCGGCGAGGCGATGTTGTCATAGACGGTCATCGACGGGTAGTTGATGAACTGCTGGTAGACCATCGCTACGGAGCGCTTCTGCACCGGCAGGCCGGTGACGTCGGTGCCGTCGAAGATCAGCGAGCCGGAGGCAGGCTTGTCGAGGCCGGCCATCAGCCGCATCAGCGACGTCTTGCCGGAAAGGGTCGGGCCGAGCAGCACATTGAGCGACCCCCTTTCCAGCACAAGATCGGTCGGGAGGATATGCGTCTCCCCACCCACGACCTTGGATATCTTCTTCATTTCAAGCATTGAATTCTCCGGTGTTCCACCCAGCCATCGGCAGTCTTGAATGCGGGGCCCTCAGGCGGCGGCGTGCGCCGCGCCCCGCATGTATTCCTCCAGCGCCGTCGCCTCGCCGGACGTCAGCTTCAATCCCAGTTTGGTGCGCCGCCACAGCACGTCCTCGGCGTGCCGGGCCCATTCCTGCTCGATCAGCCACTTCACTTCCGCCTCATAGAGGTCGGCGCCGAAATGATGGCCAAGGGCTGCTTCATTCGCTGCCGCTCCAATGAGCGCGGACGCGCGCGTGCCGTAGAGGCGTACCAGCCGACGCACATGGCCGGCGGCAAGGAAGGGATACTTCTTGTGAAGTTTTGCGACTTCGTCGGCGTAGCCCTTGGCCGGGAAGTCCCCGCCCGGCAGGCTTGAGCCGGCGGTCCACTTGGCACCCTTGACGCCGATGGCATCGCCGATCTTCTCGAGCGCGGATTCGCTCAGGCGGCGATAGGTCGTCAGCTTGCCGCCGAAAACGTTGAGGAGCGGGGCCGCGGCCCTGTCGCCTTCGACGCGAAGAACGTAGTCGCGGGTTGCTTCCTGCGCCTTGCTGGCGCCGTCGTCGAACAGCGGGCGAACGGCGGAATAGGTCCAGACGATGTCGTCCTTTTCTATCGGCTCGAGGAAATACTCGCTCGCGGCCTTGCAGAGGTAGTCGACCTCGGCGTCGCTGATGCGGACGTCGGCCGGGTTGCCGGTATAGTCGCGATCGGTGGTGCCGATCAGCGTGAAATCGTCCTCATAGGGGATGGCGAACATGATCCGGCCATCCGGATTCTGGAAGAAATAGGCGCGGGGGTCGTTGAACTTCTTGCGGACGACGATGTGGCTGCCCTGGACCAGGCGCACATTGTGAACGTCGTTCTTGCCGAGCGCGCCTGATAGTACCGCATCGACCCAAGGGCCTGCGGCATTGACCAGCATGCGCGCTCGGATCTGCCGACGTTCGCCGGTCGCGGCATTTTCCGTGTCGACCACCCAGTTGCCGTTGTCGCGCTTTGCCGAGATCACCCGGGTGCGCGCCATGATCCGGGCGCCGCGGTCGGCGGCATCGCGGGCATTGAGCACGACCAGTCGGGCATCGTTGACCCAACCGTCGGAATATTCGAAAGCCTTGGTAAAGAGCCGCTTCAGCGGCTTTCCGGCCGGATCGCGCGTCATGTCGAGCGTGGCCGTTGCCGGCAGCAGCTTGCGGCCGCCAATATGGTCGTAAAGAAACAGGCCGAGGCGGATGAGCCAGGCCGGGCGCGGGCCGCCCTTATGATAGGGAAGGACGAAGCGCATCGGCCAGATGACGTGCGGTGCCATTGCCCAGAGCACTTCGCGCTCCATCAGCGCCTCGCGCACCAGGCGGAACTCATAATGTTCGAGATAGCGCAGGCCGCCGTGGATGAGCTTGGTCGAGCCGGACGACGTGCCGGAGGCAAAGTCGTTCATTTCAGCGAGCGCGACGAAGTATCCCCGACCGACCGCATCACGCGCAATGCCGCATCCGTTGATGCCGCCGCCGATAATGAAGACGTCGAAGATTGCCTGCTCTGCCACTGCTTTTCCCCTCCCACGTTTCGCAATGCACAAATTGATGCAGTCGCGAAAGCGAAATCAGTTAAAGCGAAAAGATATCGAATGTCAAACGAATGTTGTTCGAATCTCAGGACAGTCTAAAAAACGATCTTCAAGCCTCGGTTTCGATCAGGCGAACGTCCTGCTCTGCGCAGATTTTCCGCACGTTATCAATGAGACAGCGATCGGTGATGAAGGTCTGAACCTGGGAGATATGGCCGATGCGGACCGGGGCCGTTCTTTCGAATTTTGTCGAGTCGGAAACGAGGATGACATGGCGGGCATTGGCGATGATCGCCTGGGCGACTTTCACTTCGCGAAAATCGAAATCGAGCAGCGCGCCGTCATGGTCGATGGCCGAGGCGCCGATGACGGCGAAGTCGACCTTGAACTGCTTGATGAAATCGACCGCAGCCTCGCCGACGATACCGCCGTCGGAGCCGCGAACGACGCCGCCGGTGATAACCACCTCGATCGAGGGAAAGACGCGCAAGTGGTTGGCGACGTTGATATTGTTGGTGATGACCATCAATTCCTTGTGGTCGAGAAGTGCTTCGCCGACCGCTTCCGTCGTCGTGCCGATGTTGATGAACAGCGAGGCGTTGTCGGGGATGAGGGCGGCGGCCGCCCTGCCGATCGCCTGCTTCTCCGGTGCGGCGATCTGGCGGCGGGCATCGTATTTGACGTTTTCCTTGCCGCTCGGGAAGATCGCGCCGCCGTGAATCCGGTTCAGGATCTTGGCGTCGCAGAGGTCGTTCAGGTCCTTGCGGATGGTTTGCGGCGTCACCGAAAAGCGCTGCGCCAGCTCCTCGACGAGCACGCGTCCTTCGTTCTTCGCCAGTTCCAGGATTTCCGCCTGCCGCCCCGTCAGATACATTCCGAAACCTCCCGTTTTCGTTTTTTTTCATAATATGCAAAAACGAAAGCTGTGCAATTTCAGAAATCGGCGTTTGTCGCGAATCTGCTTTCGTCGTCGGCTATGTCGATTGCGCGCGTTGCAATCGCCTCGGCGATAGGCGACTTTGGCAATGACGGGAAGAGGGAAAAGACATGTTTCATCCGGCCTTGTTCAAGGGCATGAATGTGGTGGTGACCGGTGGCGGACGCGGCATCGGCCTTGAGGTGGCGCGCCAGTTCCTCGATTGCGGCGCGCGTGTCTTCGTGCATGCCGGGCGATCGGTCGGGGAACTGCCGGATTTTCTGGAGACGGCAGCGACCGAGGGCCGGGCGCATGTGGCTGCAGCCGACTTCCTGGCGGATGGCGGCGTCGAGGCTTTGGCGGAGGCGATCCGCAGCCGATTCGACAGCGTCGATATCCTTGTCAACAATGCCGGCACGATGGTTGGCCGCTTTCCGGCGGCGGAACTGACGGACGAACAGTATCGCACCGTCGTTCAGCTCAACCAGACCTCGGTGGTCGAGATGACACGCGCCATGTTGCCGCTTCTTCGCAAAGGCACGCATCCGGCGATCGTCAACACCGTGTCGATTTCGGCGCTGACCGGCGGCAGCGCCGGCTCCTCGATCTATTCGGCAACCAAGGCGTTCGTCTCCACCTATTCCAAGGCGCTGGCGCGCGAACTGGCCCCGGAAGGCATAAGGGTCAATTGCGTTTCGCCCGGCACCATCACGACAGAGTTTCACGAGCGTTACTCGTCGCCGGAGAAACTGGAGGCAACGCGCAAGACAATCCCGATCGGCAGGCTCGGAACCGCCGAAGACTGCGCGCCGGCCTATCTCTTCCTCGCCTCCCATGCGCTTGCCGGCTACATCACGGGCCAAGTGCTGGAGGTCAACGGCGGCCAGTTGATCGCTTGAGACACGTGTGATGATCGACAAGCTGGAAATGTTCCTGGTGCTCGCTCGCGAAAGGCACTTCGGCCGGGCGGCGCTTGAATGCGGCGTGACGCAACCGACGTTGTCGGCGGCAATCCGCCAGCTGGAAGAACAGCTCGGCGTCATGCTCGTCAGCCGCGGTTCGCGTTTTCAGGGGCTGACCCCGGAGGGGCAGCGGGTGCTGGAATGGGCGCGGCGCATCGTCGGCGATGCCCGCACGATGCGCGAGGAAATGCGCGCGGCGCGCAAGGGGCTCTCCGGGCATATCAGGCTGGCGGCGATCCCGACGACGCTTGCCATGGTGCCGATGATCACCGCGCCGTTTCAGGAGAAGCATCCGGATGTGACGTTCTCGGTGCTGTCGACCACCTCGTTGCAGATCCTGGCGCTGCTCGAAAACCTCGAGATCGATGCCGGACTGACCTATCTGGAGAACGAGCCGCTCGGGCGCGTGACCAGCGTTCCGCTGCAGATCGAGCGATATCACCTCGTGACGGCCACCGGAACGCCGCTTTCCGATCGCGAAACCGTGACGTGGAAGGAGGTTAGCAACGTTCGGCTTTGTCTATTGACCGCCGATATGCAGAACCGCCGCATCGTCAACCAGCATCTTTCCGAGGCCGGCGTCGTCGCTGAGCCGACGCTCGAATCAAACTCGATGATCGTGCTTTTCTCCCATGTGCGCACCGGTCGCTGGGCGAGCATCATGCCGTTTAACGTCGCGAAATCATTCGGCTTTCACGATGATATCAAGATGATTCCGATCGTCGAACCGGATGCCCGCCACACCGTTGGCCTGGTTGCGACCCATCGTGAACCATTCACGCCGCTGGTATCGGCGCTTTTGCACGAAGCGCGCATTCTCGGCGAACGAAATCAGGTTCAATAGATTTTTTCTATCAATCAACGAAACAGCCTTATTGACCCTTCCGGCCAGAAGGGCGAAGCTTTTCACTCTTGGGCAAGGGCGTGGAGGAAACGGCCTTCCCAGAAGATGCCAATTCGAGCTGGGCGAGGTCCGTACAAGGGGCGCTGCAGCCGCGAGCCGGGAGGGCTCCTGAGTGAATATTCACCAGCCGCGTGGCGATGTGCCCGGACGCACGCTTGCGATCGTCGAGGAACTGAAGGGGCTCGAAGGGCCGCTGCTGCCGATCCTGCATGAGATCCAGCACGAGTTCGGATATGTGCCGCAGGACTGTCTGCCTGTCATCGCGCGGGAGCTCAACCTGTCGCGCGCCGAAGTCTACGGCGTCTTTTCCTTCTATCACGATTTTCGCGAGCACCCGGCCGGTCGTCATGTGTTGAAGCTCTGTCGCGCCGAAGCCTGCCAGTCGATGGGCGGCGATGCGCTTGCGGAACGCGCCAAGCACCTGCTCGGCATCGACTTCCACGAGACGACACCCGACGGCGCGGTGACGCTCGAGCCGGTCTACTGTCTCGGGCTCTGTTCCTGCGCACCCTCCGCGATGCTCGACGGAGAGGTGCATGCCCGGGTCGATGCCGACGATCTCGAAGCTCTCGTCGCGGAGGCGCGCCGATGACAACAAAGATCTACATTCCCCGTGATGCCGCAGCATTGGCGCTGGGCGCCGACAAGGTTGCAAAGGCGATGGAGGACGCGGTCGCCGCGCGCGGCCTCGACGTTGCCATTGTGCGCAACGGTTCGCGCGGACTGCACTGGCTGGAGCCGCTGGTCGAGGTGGAAACCTCGGAGGGGCGCGTCGCCTATGGGCCGGTGAAGGCCCGTGATGTTGTCTCTCTGCTTGATGCCGGGCTTGTTGCCGGCGGCGATCACGCGCTCTGTCTCGGGAAGACCGAGGATATTCCGTTCCTGAAGCAGCAGACACGGCTGACGTTTGCGCGCTGTGGCGTCATCGATCCGCTGTCGCTCGACGATTACCGCTCGCATGGCGGTCTTCGCGGACTTGAGAACGCCATCGCCATGGAGCCGATGGCAATCGTTGCCCAGGTGACCGACAGTGGTCTTCGCGGTCGCGGCGGCGCCGGCTTTCCGACCGGGATCAAGTGGAAGACCGTGCTCGAAGCCGCTGGCGCACGCAAATACATCGTCTGCAACGCCGACGAGGGCGACAGCGGCACCTTTGCCGACCGGATGATCATGGAGGGCGATCCCTTCGTGCTGATCGAAGGCATGGCGATATCAGGGCTCGCGACCGGTGCGACCAAGGGCTTCATCTACACGAGGTCCGAATATCCGCATGCGATCGCGACGATGGCTAAGGCGATCGAGATCGCGCGTGCCGCTGGCGTGCTCGGGCCATCGGTGCTCGGCTCCGGCCGGGCGTTCGACATGGAGGTGCGCACCGGCGCCGGCGCCTATGTCTGCGGCGAGGAAACGGCGCTCCTGAACAGCCTCGAGGGCAAGCGCGGCATCGTGCGCGCCAAGCCGCCGTTGCCGGCACACAAGGGCCTGTTCGACTGTCCGACCGTCATCAACAACGTCATCTCGCTCGCCTCCGTTCCTGTCATCATGGACAAGGGTGCTGTCTTCTACCGCGACTTCGGCATGGGCCGTTCGCGCGGCACGATCCCGATCCAGATCGCTGGCAACGTCAAGCATCCCGGCCTATTCGAAACCGCCTTCGGCCTGGCGCTCGGCGAGATCATCGATCATATCGGCGGCGGCACGGCGAGCGGCCGTCGGGTCAAGGCGGTGCAGGTGGGCGGCCCGCTCGGCGCCTATTTCCCGCGCGCGCTGTTCGACACGCCGTTCGACTATGAAGCTTTTGCCGCAAGGGACGGTTTGATCGGCCATGCCGGCATCGTCGTCTTCGACGATACCGCCGACATGCTGAAACAGGCGCGTTTCGCCATGGAATTCTGCGCCATCGAGAGCTGCGGGAAGTGCACGCCCTGTCGCATCGGCTCGACCCGCGGCGTCGAGGTGGCCGACAAGATCGCCGCCGGCATCGAGCCGGAGAAGAACCGCGAATTGCTCTCCGATCTCTGCAACACCATGAAGTTCGGCTCGCTCTGCGCGCTCGGCGGGTTCACGCCCTATCCCGTCGTCAGCGCCATGACGCATTTTCCGGATGATTTTAAACCGGCTCCGCTTGTCGAAGCGGCGGAGTGAGGAGGAAGACCATGTCTCTCATTCATGAAATCGACTATGGAACGCCGGCCTCCCGCTCCGAAACCATGGTGACGCTGACTATCGACGGCCGTGAGGTGACGGTGCCCGAGGGCACGTCGATCATGCGGGCGGCGATGGATGCCGGCATCGAGGTGCCGAAGCTCTGCGCCTCCGACATGATGGACGCCTTCGGGTCGTGCCGGCTCTGTCTCGTCGAGATCAAGGGCCGGGCCGGCATGCCCGCCTCCTGCACCACGCCAGTGGCGCCGGGGCTCGAAGTGTCGACCCAGACGCCGCGGCTGAAGGACGTTCGCCGCGGGGTGATGGAACTCTATATTTCCGACCATCCGCTCGACTGTCTGACCTGTGCCGCCAATGGCGACTGCGAGCTGCAGGACATGGCCGGCGCAGTCGGCCTTCGCGATGTTCGCTACGGCTATGAGGGTGACAATCACGTCAAGGCGCGCAACAACGGCGGCATCAACGCCAAATGGCAGCCGAAGGACGAATCCAACCCCTACTTCACCTTTGATCCGGCGAAATGCATCGTCTGCTCGCGCTGCGTGCGCGCCTGCGAGGAAGTGCAGGGCACGTTCGCGCTGACGATCGGCGGCCGTGGTTTCGACAGCCGCGTTTCCGCAGGCATGGCCGAAGACTTCATGTCGTCGGAATGCGTCTCCTGCGGCGCCTGCGTCCAGGCCTGCCCGACGGCGACGCTGACGGAAAAGTCGGTGATTGAGATCGGCCAGCCGGAGCATTCCGTCGTCACCACCTGCGCCTATTGCGGCGTCGGCTGCTCGTTCAAGGCGGAGATGCGCGGCGAGGAACTGGTGCGCATGGTGCCGTGGAAGGACGGCCAGGCGAACCGCGGCCATTCCTGCGTCAAGGGCCGGTTTGCCTATGGCTACTCGAACCATGGGGATCGCATCCTCAACCCGATGATCCGCGAAAAGATCTCCGATCCCTGGCGCGAAGTGACCTGGGAGCAGGCCTATGCGCATGTGGCCGCGGAGTTCCGGCGCATCCAGTATCAGTATGGCCGCGATTCGGTCGGCGGCATCACCTCGTCGCGCTGCACCAACGAAGAGACCTATCTGGTGCAGAAGCTGGTGCGCGCCGGTTTCGGCAACAACAATGTCGACACCTGCGCCCGCGTCTGCCACTCGCCGACCGGCTACGGCCTCGGCCAGGCCTTCGGCACCTCGGCCGGCACGCAGAACTTCGATTCGGTCGAGTTCACCGACGTTGCGGTGATCATCGGCGCCAACCCGACGGACGGCCATCCAGTCTTTGCTTCGCGGCTGAAGAAGCGTTTGCGTGAGGGCGCAAAGCTGATCGTCATCGATCCGCGCCGCACCGATATCGTGCGCTCGCCGCATATCGAAGCATCCTATCACCTGCCTCTGCAGCCCGGCACCAACGTTGCCATTCTGACGTCGCTGGCGCATGTCATCGTTACGGAGGGCCTCGCCAACGAGGCCTTCATCCGCGAACGCTGCGACTGGTCGGAATATGAGGACTGGGCAGCCTTCGTCGCTGAGCCCTATCACAGCCCGGAAGCGACCGAGGCCTATACCGGCGTCCCTGCCGAACTGGTGCGTGGGGCGGCACGGCTCTATGCCACCGGCGGCAACGGCGCGATCTATTACGGCCTCGGCGTCACCGAACACAGCCAGGGCTCGACCACCGTCATGGCGATCGCCAACCTCGCGATGGTCACCGGCAATATCGGCCGGCCGGGCGTCGGCGTTAACCCGCTGCGCGGCCAGAACAATGTACAGGGCTCCTGCGACATGGGCTCGTTCCCGCACGAGCTGCCGGGTTACCGCCACGTCTCCGACGATGCAACGCGCGAGACCTTCGAGAAGCTCTGGGGTGTCGAGATTTCCAACGAGCCGGGTCTGCGCATCCCGAACATGCTCGACGCCGCGGTCGACGGCACCTTCAAGGGCATCTACATCCAGGGCGAGGACATCCTGCAGTCCGACCCGGATACCAAGCATGTGGCCGCCGGCCTTGCGGCGATGGAGTGCGTCGTCGTGCACGACCTCTTCCTCAACGAGACGGCCAACTACGCTCATGTGTTCCTGCCGGGCTCGACCTTCCTCGAGAAGGACGGCACCTTCACCAATGCCGAGCGCCGCATCAACCGCGTGCGCAAGGTGATGACGCCGAAGAACGGCTATGCCGACTGGGAAGTGACGCAGAAGCTGGCGCAGGCCATGGGTCTCAACTGGAGCTATCGCCACCCCTCCGAAATCATGGACGAGATCGCCGCGACGACGCCGAGCTTTGCGCTCGTCTCCTACGACTATCTGGACAAGATGGGTTCCGTGCAGTGGCCCTGCAATGAGAAACACCCGGAGGGCTCGCCGATCATGCATGTCGACGGCTTCGTACGCGGCAAGGGCAAATTCATCCGCACCGAATATGTCGCGACGGACGAGCGCACCGGTCCGCGCTTCCCGCTGCTTCTGACCACCGGCCGCATTCTCAGCCAGTATAATGTCGGCGCCCAGACGCGGCGCACCGACAATGTCGTCTGGCATGCGGAGGACCGGCTGGAAATCCACCCGCACGACGCCGAGCAACGGGGCATCCACGATGGCGACTGGATCAGGCTTGCCAGCCGCGCCGGCGAGACGACCTTGCGCTCGCAGATCACCGATCGGGTGGCACCCGGTGTCGTCTACACCACCTTCCACCACCCGACGACGCAGGCAAACGTCATCACCACCGACTTCTCCGACTGGGCGACCAATTGCCCGGAATACAAGGTGACGGCGGTTCAGGTGATGCCGTCCAACGGGCCGTCGGACTGGCAGCAGGATTATGACGAGCAGGCGCGGCAGTCACGCCGGATCGCCGGCAAGCTGGAGGCTGCGGAGTAGCCTCCATGTCCGGGCCATCAATGCCGAAATTCCAGATGTCGAAGACCGTGCCGGAAGCCGCCCGTCGCAATGGGGCCTTGCGGGACGGGTCCCGTGTGGTCCCGGAGGAGACGCCGGTGGCCTTCACCTTTGGCGGTTCGACCCATGCGGTGATGATGGCCACCCCCGGGAACCTCGAGGACTTCGCCGTCGGCTTCAGCCTGACCGAGGGTATCATCACCGAGCCCGGCCAGATCGAAGCGGTCGAGGCGATGGCCGACGAGGTTGCCGGCAACCTCGGCATCGACCTGCAGATCACGCTCAAGGACAAGCAGAACGACATGCTGCGCCTGCGCCGCCGCCATATGGCCGGCCCTGTCGGCTGCGGTCTCTGCGGCATCGAATCGATCGAGCAGGCGGTGCGGCCGACGCCCGACGTTTCGGCATCGACGCTTCGTCTGTCGCAGGAAGACGTGGTCAAGGCGGTCGCGCTGCTCAACGGTCAGCAGCCGCTGCATTTCGAAACGCGCGCCGTGCACGGCGCCGCATTCTATGTGCCGGGCAAGGGATTGATCGCGGTGCGCGAGGACGTCGGCCGTCACAATGCGCTGGACAAGCTCGTCGGCGCGGCAGCGCGTGCCGGCTTCCGCGGCTGCGACGGCGCCGTCATCGTTACCAGCCGCGTTTCTGTCGAGATGGTGCAGAAGACCGCTGTCGTCGGCAGCCCAGTCATCATCGCGATCTCGGCGCCGACGGCGCTGGCGATCCGCACGGCGCAAGCGGCGGGCATGACGTTGATCGCGCTGGTGCGCGGCGACGAATTCGAAATCTTCACCCATGCCGAACGCATCAAGTCCGGAGCCGTCGCCGATGTCGCATGACACCAATGCCAAGCTGATCTACATGGCGAACCAGATCGCCACCTTCTTCAAGAGCCAGCCGCAGGACGAAGCCGCTGAGGGCGTTGCGACGCATATCAACAAGTTCTGGGAGCCGCGCATGCGGCGACAGCTGTTCCGGCATATCGATGGCGGCGGCGAGGGTCTGAGCCCGTTGGTGCTTGAAGCGGCGTCGAAGATCAAGCGCCCGGAAGCGGCCTGAGGATCTTGATTGTCAGCTTGTTTGCGGAACCGCCTGACGATGTCGAACACTGGAGAGCGGCTGTCGATCGGTACTCGCCATGCGGCGATGGCGCGATCCCATAGAGTTTTTAGGGAAGGCGGCGACCGGTCGCCACCTTCCCTCATTCCTGAGCGCGGGGTGCAGGGATTGCGCTCAGAAATTCTGCCATCCGTCGTTCAATGGTGCGCCGGCGAGCGCTTGTCTTTGTCCGCCGCGCATGGCGCGGGCGGTGGCGTTCAGTCGTGTTGCCTGCTGTCGTTCCTCGGCGTGACGCTGCATCTCGAACGGCGCCGTGTCCTGGCCGATGCGGAACTGGCGTAGCAGGGCGTGGAGGGCTTCGGCTTCCCGCGACATGTTGTGGCTTGCGGCCGTGCTTTCCTCGACCATCGCTGCATTCTGCTGGGTTGCCTGATCCATCGAATTGACCGCCTGGTTGATCTCCTTCAACCCCGTCGACTGCTCGCGTGCGGCCTCGACAATGGCCGAAACGTTGAGATTGATCTCCTGGACCTGGACCAGAATTTCCTCGAGCGCCGCCCCCGTCTGTCCGACAAGCGATACGCCGTTCTTGACGTGGTCGCTGGAGGCGGTGATCAGCGCCTTGATCTCCTTGGCGGCCTGGGCCGAGCGCTGGGCGAGTTCGCGCACTTCCTGGGCGACGACAGCAAAGCCCTTGCCGGCTTCACCGGCACGTGCCGCCTCGACGCCGGCATTGAGCGCCAGGAGGTTGGTCTGGAAGGCGATGTCGTCGATGACGCCGATGATGTTGGAGATCTCGCGTGACGATTGCTCGATCTGATCCATCGCTCCGATCGCGTTCTTGACGACGTTGCCGGAGCGTTCGGCGCCCGCCTTGGTCTTGGCGACCAGTCCGCCCGCTTCTTCGGCGCGACGGCTGGAATCGACGACTGTCGTGGTGATCTCGTCGAGGGCGGCTGCGGTTTCCTCCACAGAGGCCGCCTGCTGCTCCGTGCGTTTGGAAAGATCGTCGGCGGCCGAGCGGATCTCGCGGGCGCCGGAAGCGATGGCGTTGGCATTGTCGCCAACAGTCTGCATCGCCCGACAAAGCCGATCGATCGCGCCATTGAAATCGGTACGCACCGTTTCCATGCTGGGAACGAAGGGTGTCGGCAGGCTGTGAGTGAGGTCGCCCTCGGCAAGCGCCTGCAGGCCGAGGCCGAGCGCCTTGATTGCGCCCATGCGCTCGCTGACGTCGGTCGCGAACTTGACGACCTTGTAGACCTTGCCGCTCGGATCGCGGATCGGATTATAGGCCGCCTGGATCCAGATCTCCTTGCCGGCCTTGCCGTAACGGACAAACTCGTTGGAGATGAACTCGCCGGCGGCCAGCTTCTTCCAGAATTCGGCATACTCAGTGCCGCGCACATAGCTGGGTTCGCAGAACATGCTGTGATGCCTGCCCTGAATTTCCTGAAGGCTGTAACCGAGTGCGTTGCAGAAGTTCTCGTTGGCCATGAGGATTTCGCCCCCGGGGGTGAATTCGATCACCGCCTGCGATCTCGATATGGCATCGAGTTTGCCGCCATCCTCGTTGGCCTTGATCTTGGCCGCTGTGATGTCGCTTGCGAATTTTACGACCTTGTAGGGCTTGCCGTTGTGAAACACCGGATTGTAGGTCGCCTGGATCCAGATTTCGCGGCCGCCCTTGGCAACGCGCTTGTAGGCATTGGCGTCAAACTCGCCGCGTCCGAGCCGCGCCCAGAAGTCGCGATATTCCTGGGTCTGGACATAATCCGGCGCGCAGAACATGCGGTGGTGCTGGCCGACGATCTCCTGCAGGTTGTAGCCAAGTGCCTGGCAGAAGTTTTCGTTGGCCGTCAAAATTTTTCCCGTGAGATCGAACTGGATCATGGCCTGCGACTTTGAAAGCGCGGCGACGATCTGGCGTGAATCCAGACTCTGCCCGAAAGAGAACATGATTACCCTCTGGTTTGGTTCTTGTTGTTTCAAACCGGAAAGCCGGATCATTGTTGCTTGTGCTGTCGACAGGGCGTGCGGGGCCAAGAGCGGCGCAGACTCCGGGGACAAGGACAAATGCCGGCTTGCCGAAAATTGTCTGGTCCGTCGTCGCCGGCCCAAACGGGGTCAGCGTTTTCGTGCTTCGAGGGGGGAGTTCGAACTCGTGGGCGTTCATGCCCATGACGTCTTGCTTATACAATCTAGATTAGTGGCAGGCTTATTAAGCAGCTGTTAAAATAGCAAACATCAAATTTTAGTTGTGAAAACTCGTATGCTGTTTCTAGGTTGAATTAGCAACTCATCGTTTACGAATCATGGGTGGCGCCACGGGGCCACGCCGCCCGAACGCAAAAAGGCCGCCTTGCCCAGGGCAAAGCGGGCCTTGATGCGACGCAGAATCTGTTGTTTAGGCGGCCATTTCCTCGACTTCGCGTTCCTTGAACATGCGAGCGAGGTTGAGGAAGCAGATCATGCCGTTCTCGTTGGCGATGATGCCTTCGGCAAAGCTCTTGTCGAAGGATGCGGTGACTTCGGGAACCGGTTGCACCTGGTTGCCCTGGACCGTGAGGATGTCGGAGACACGGTCGACGACGAGACCGATCACCATGTTGTGCACTTCGGCGACGACGATGGCGCTGCGCTCATTGGCCGTGGTCGATTTCATGCCGAGCTTGTGGGCAAGGTCGATGATCGGGATCACGGTGCCGCGCAGGTTCATCACGCCGATGACCTCGGGTGGCGAATGCGGAATGGGGGTCGAGGGGGCCCAGCCGCGGATCTCGCGGATCGTGGTGGTCTTGACGCAGAATTCCTGATCGTGGAGGCGGAACGCGATGATTTCCAGCGTCTCGCCGTCGAAACCAGCCGTCCTGAGTGTGCTTGTCATCGAAGGTCCTTCCAGCTTTCCGGTCGACGCCTTAAGGCGCGCGACACCGCCAAACTCGTTACATCTCCGTGCGGTGCGGTCGCGGCTGGCGCGGCCATTGAGCCGATGGGGAGAGTTTTCAAAAGTCCGCCGACGACATCCGGCGGGGCGCAGCTGCATCATGCGCGGAGGAACCGCTTTGCGCTTTGGGAAGGGACTATAGGCCGGGATTCGTTAAGACTTGCTTTTGCAAGTGCTAATACCAACCTGTGCCGATATTGGCCTCCAGCCTGCGTCGATCCTCACCGGACGCTGGGTCCGGTTCCGGTTTTCTCCTTGCCGGAAACCAAAATCGCTCCGGCGCAATAGGCCAGTATCGGCGCAGGTTGGTAGTAAGACATTGCGCCCCGGTCGAAGCCGGGGCGCAATGGAACACAAAGAATGTCAGGGGATCAAGCGGAAGCGAGAACCTTGGCGAACTGTTCCACCGCCCAATCGACCTGTTCGGCGGTGATCACCAGCGGCGGCGCGATGCGGATCGTGTCGCCATGGGTGTCCTTGGCAAGGATCCCGAGCTGCTTCAGCGCTTCGCAATATTTGCGGGCGCCACCGGCTTCCGGCACCAGCTCGACCGCCAGCATCAGTCCGCGGCCGCGAACTTCCTTGATGATGTTCGAACGGATGTCGGTCAGGCCCTTCTGGAAGCGGTCGCCCATGCGCGCCGAGTTCTCGATCATGCCTTCCTCGGTCAGGGCCCTCAGCGCCGCGCGGGCGATGGCACAGGCAAGCGGATTGCCGCCGAAGGTCGAGCCGTGCTGGCCGGGCTTAAGCACGCCGAGCACTTCCGAGTTCGAAAGCACGGCCGAGACCGGGTAGAAACCACCCGAAAGCGCCTTGCCGATCAGCGTCACATCGGCTTCGATGCCCTCGTGTTCTTCAGCCAGCAGCTTGCCGGTGCGGCCGAGGCCGGTCTGAATCTCGTCCAGGATCAGCGTGATGCCGTGTTTGGTGCAAAGCTCGCGCACTGCCGGGAAATAGCCGGAGGTGGGAACCAGAACACCTGCTTCGCCCTGGATCGGTTCGACCAGGAAGGCGACGGTGTTCTCGTTGATCGCGGCGCGGAAGGCGTCGATGTCGCCGAAGGGGACGACCTTGAAGCCCGGCGCAAACGGGCCGAAGCCGGTGCGGGCGTCCGGATCGGTCGAGAAGCCGACGATGCCCATCGTGCGGCCATGGAAATTGTTGGAGCAGACGATGATCTCCGCTTTGTTTTCCGCGACACCCTTGACCTCGTAGCCCCACTTGCGCACCGCCTTGACGGCGGTCTCGACGGCTTCTGCGCCCGAGTTCATCGGCAGCACCTTGTGCGAACCGGTGAGTGCTGCGATCTCTTCATAGAAATGCGCCAGCTGGTCGTTGCGGAAGGCGCGGGAGGTGAGCGTCAGCTTCTGCGCCTGCTCCATCATCGCCTGGAAGATCTTCGGGTGGCAGTGGCCCTGGTTGACGGCGGAATAGGCCGACAGGCAGTCGAGGTAGCGGTTGCCTTCCATGTCCCAGACATAGACGCCTTCGCCGCGTGAAAGCACAACGTCGAGCGGTTTATAGTTGTGTGCGCCGAGCCGGTATTCGGTTTCGATCAGGTCTGCCGTGGTGTTCATCCGTCGTCCTCCGTTGTTTCTATTTCAGGCGCTGCGGGTCGGGCGGTCAAGGACACGGCGGCCGAAAAGGCTCGCGGTCAGCTCGACCAGGACACGCGCGCTCTTGCCGCGATCGTCGAGGAACGGATTAAGTTCTACGACGTCGAGCGAGGACACGAGATCGCTCTCCCAGAGCATTTCCATGATCAGGTGGGCTTCGCGGAAGGTGGCGCCGCCCGGAACGGTGGTGCCGACGCCCGGTGCCAGCTCGGGATCCATGAAGTCGACGTCGAGGCTGACATGCAGGAGGCCGTTGGCCGAGCGCACTTCATCGAGGATATGACGCATGATGTGCGCCATGCCGAGCTCGTCGACCGCACGCATGTCGTAGACACGCACGCCATGTTCGGCGATCTCTTCGCGTTCGCGGTCGTCGACCGAGCGGATGCCGACCTGGAAGACCTTGGTCGGATCGACCATAGGCCGGTCCGCAGGCAGGATCGGGGCAAACTCGGCCTTGCCGCAGTAGAAGGCGACCGGCATGCCATGCATGTTGCCCGACGGCGAGGTTGCCGGGGAGTTGAAGTCGGCATGGGCGTCGAGCCAGAGCACGAACAGCGGTCGGCCGACTTCGGCGGCGTAACGCGCCATGCCGGAAACGCTGCCCATCGAAAGCGCGTGGTCGCCGCCCAGAATGATCGGGAAATGGCCCTTGCGAACGGTGTCATGGACCGAATCGTGCAGCGCGCGGGCGAAGGCGGCGACGATCTGCAGGTTGTTGGCGCCGGGGTGGTTGGCGAGGTCGCGTGCCGGCAGCGGCTTGACGTCGCCTTCATCGTAAACCGTGTGGCCGAGTTCGCGCAGAACGGTGTCGATACCGGCGATACGAAGTGCCGTGGGGCCCATGGCCGCGCCGCGTCGTCCAGAACCTTCCTCGATGGGTGCGCCGATCAGCGTGATGGTCGTCATATCCGCCCTGTTCCTTCTGTCATGATTCCCGTGGATGGCGCGGATTATCCTCAAAACGCGTGACAGCAAAAAGATGGAAAACTGTCGATTGGAAAGGTAAGATCGACAGATTGCTAAGTCCGATTTTGCAAAGTGAGAGATATGGACGACCTTGATCAGGCGCTGATCAGTGCCCTGCGCCAAAATGCCCGTCTGCCTGTTTCGACCCTTTCGGCGCGGACCGGCGTATCGCGCGCAACCGTTGCAGCACGCATCGACCGGCTGGTCGCCAACGGGACGATCGCCGCCTTTACCATTCGCACGGGACAGGAAATCCCGGCCTCCGGCGTGCGGGCCGTGGTGATGATCGAGGTCCACGGCAAGATGGCCGACCGGGTCGCCGGGCAGTTGCGCGGTCTGCCACAGGTGAGGGCGCTGCACAGCACCAACGGCCGCTGGGACTTCATCGCCGAGCTTGAGGACAGGGACCTGGTGTCGTTCGACGAGACGCTGAGGCGGATCCGGCTGATCGACGGCATTACCGTGACGGAGACGAACATCCTGTTGAAGACCAGCAAGCTGACGGGCGCATTTTAGTGCCTTCTTTCCGCGTGGAGGGCGAGGGTCGAAAGTTGCGTTTTTGCGCCAGTCGTTCTTGATTTGTTCTCGTTTTTGTATATGATGTGCGCCTCACCCGAGATTGGAGGATGTCATGGTCATCAATGGCGGCAGGCTGGCCGATCGGCAGATCTGTGTGAAGCTATTTGTCCGGCATGGCGACGAGGATCGCGCCATTGCCTTTTATCGTGATGTGCTGGGTGCCGAACTGGTGCAACGGCATGAATGGCCGAGCGGGATTTTAACCAGCGCCGATCTCAGGATCGGCGAATCCGTCTTCCGGATCGCCGGTGCCAATCCGCGGCGGGACGCGGAGCCGAAACTAGGCGGGCCGAGATCGCCGCATGCGCTCGGCACGACGGCGGTCATTCTCGAACTGCATGTGAAGGATGTCGACCGGGTCATCGGCCGGGCGATCGGGGCGGGTGCCGCCCTCAGAAACCCGGCGGAGACGCTGTCGACCGGAGACCGCGTCGGTGCCTTCATCGACCCGTTCGGCCATATCTGGGCGTTGTTCAACGCCCTGGAAGACATCGACCTCGGCGATGCCGATATCGTCGATCTCAATATCGAGGCCCGCGACGCCGCATAAGGCGGCGCGGGCCATCCTGCGCTTGCTTTCCCCGAGGTCAGAAGAACTCGTCGAGAAGGCAATAGAAGCCGAGTTTTTCGGGATCGGCACGACGGATGCCGTAGAGATCGAGAAACGGCTGAACCCATTCCTCCCCGAGATTGTAGGCAATGCTGCGGCAGGTCAGCGCCAGATCCTGATAGGGGTCGGCGACGCCCAGACGGCTGCAATCGATGAAACCGGCGAAGCGGCCATCCCTGACGATGATGTTTGGAAGGCAGGCGTCGCCATGGGTGACGACCGGCTCTCCCTCCTGAGGGATGCGCGCCTGAAGCTCGACGAAGAGTTCGTCGGCGGTCTTGCCGAGGCGCTCGTCGTCGAAGTCGGTCTCATCGACCAGGTCCGCTTCTGCACGCAGCCTGGCGATCGCGACACGCGCACCAATCCGGTGATCGAACGGGCAGGCATCGACATCGAGCGCATGCATGCGGCGTAGCGCTTCGGCGAGCAGAACAACCTGCTCCGAGGCGGCAAGGGTGCTTGAGGCGAGGTCGATGCCTTCGACCGCCTCCATCAGCAGCCAGTTCTTTTGCGCGTACACGTCGCGGGCGACGACGCGCGGACAGGGCATTCCCTGCTTGCCCAGCCATTCGAGCCGCTCGGCCTCATCGACAAGCTCGTCAAAGGGACCGGCCTCTTCGACCTTGAGAACGAGGGGCGGGCGGTCTTTTGCGTCGAACAGGAAGACGCTGGAGTCTGACTGGCCGAGGCTATCCTTTCGGCAGTCATAACCTGCGAGCAGCGGTGCCAGGGTGGGCGGAAGATCGATATCGAGAAGCTGGAGAGACAAAAAACCACCTGAAAATACGGGTTGTTCCGAAATTGCGGCCTACAGCGCCGCGCGTCTTTTTCGACGTACAAAGGTCGCTGTGGCACTATGAACCGTTGCATGTTTTTAGCCTTAAATCGGATACGATTTAGGGAAACATGCAATTTGCGCGAGAGGGCAGGTAGGGACGGAATTGTGCAAAATCCATGGCGACCCGACCCAAGCGCGAGCATCCTCCGCGAAATCTTGATTCTACCCACACCAAATATCGCTTGAGCCGAACCTAAGGTCATACCTTAGAAGATAGTTCCAGGAGGCTCCCATGAGCGACAAGCGAAACCATGATCCCCTTTTGTCCGCCGCCGAATGTGCCGATCGTCTCGGCCTGACCGTGCGGGCGCTGCGTGTCTACGAGGATCGTGGGCTGATCGCACCGCGCCGGACGGAAAAGAACTGGCGGCTCTATGGCGCTGCGGAAATCGCCCGGCTGACCGAGATCCTCGCATTGAAGCGTCTCGGCCTGAGCCTGACCCGGATCACCGTGTTGCTGGCGGGCGCCGCGCCGGATCTCGGCCAGACACTGACGATCCAGCAATCCGCGCTCGTCGATCTGCGTGATCGGGTCGAGCACAGCCTGTCGCTGATCGGCGCGGCGCTGCAGAAAATATCGAGCGGTCGGGCCGTCTCTATCAGCGAACTCATCACTCTTGCCAAGGAGACCAGGATGACCGACCTATCGCCGGATACCGTCGCGTGGCGACGTTATGAGCAGGCACGGCCTCGAACCGAGGTTCGTTTCGATCCCGAAAAACACGGCTCTGTTGTGGGCGACTTCCAGTTCGAGGCCGGCGATGTGCTCAGCGTCACCCGCCGCGAGGGCGGACTGATGGCGCAGTTGACCGGGCAGAATGCGCTCGAAATCTATCCCGAAGCGGATGACCTGTTCTTCTATCGCATCGTCCAGGCGCAACTCTCTTTCACCCGCAACGAGCAAGGTGAGGTGGAAGGCGTAGTGCTGCATCAGGGCGGCTACGAACAGGCGGCGAAACGCATCGACGAGACGAAGGCGCGTGCCGTTGCCGACGACCTGGAGAAGCGCGTGAAGGATAAGATCCCGTTTCCCGACAGTGAGGCATTGCTTCGCCGCGTCATCGCCGAGCACCAGCGCGGCGAGCCCGACTACGAAGGCATGACGCCGCCGCTCGCAGCGGTGGCGCGCGAGCAGGCGCCCCTCGCCAAAGCCGAACTCGACCGCCTGGGGTCACTGCAGAGCGTGGCGTTCAAGGGCGTGCTGCAAGAAGGTTGGGATGTCTATGACGTGCGCTTCGAAAAGGGAACGCTGGAATGCGGGCTGATGCTTGCCCCCGGCGGCAAGCTCAGTGGCATCTATTTTCGCCCGGGGCTGTGACGGACGACTGATCCGTCCCGGCCGTCCGAAGACGGAAGACGACAAAGAATACGCCCGCGGATCGTTAGCGACCCGCGGGCGTATTCTTTGTGGCGAAGGTAGGCACGCCGTCAGTCAAAACGGTATTGATGACGCGCCGCCTCAATATTCCTTTTCGAAGAAGATGCCGCCCGATGCGGAGCCGTCACCGCCGGCCGCACCCTTCAGCTTGACGCCCTTGCCGACATCGAGATTGATCACGGCCTTGCTGGAGCCTGAATCCGAGCCTTGCTGCAGCTCGATATAGGTGCGGTCGTTAAGATACTTGCCGGCGCGCACCGAGGCGCCGCCGTTCTCGTCGGTGGTGACGTCGAGATCGTCGACGCCGAGCTTGTTGCGCAGACCGTCGAGCAGCGAGGTCGAGCCACCGCCCGCCAGCTGGCTGACGGCAGAGGCAAGCTGAGCAATCTGGAAGGCCGAGAGGTTGGACAGCGAGCGGTTGAAGATCAGCTGCGCCAAAATTTCGTCCTGGGGCAGGGCTGGCGACGACGAGAAGGTGATCTGCGGATTGTTGGCAAGGCCTGTGACGCTGACGGTGATGGTCGTCGCGCCGGCGGTCGATGTCGCCTTGAGATTGAGTGTCGGGATCAGGTCGCCACCGAAGCCGATGGTGCCATCGGTAAAGGTCAGGCGTTTGCCGAGGATTTCCAAACGGCCGCGGCGCATCTCGAAACCGCCCGAAATGGTCGGCTGCACGGCCGTGCCGCGGATCGTCAGGTCGCCGCCGAGTTCGGCATCGATGCCGCGGCCGCGCACGAAGACCTGATTGGCCGTGACGCCAAGGTTGAAGGCGATGACGCCGCTGGCATTGGCGCCTGCCGGCTTCTCGTCCTTGCGGATGTCCCTGGCCATCCGCTTGACCTTGGCCGGCGCATTCTTGTGCTTGATGTCGATAGCCGAGAGCGAGGTCGGCAGTTTCTCGGGAATGGTAATTGCTGCCTTGCGGATCGTCACCTTGCCGCCGAGTGTCGGGGTGGCGACCAGCGGACCTGTCAAGGTCATCTCGCCGGCAAGCTGCGCAGTGAACAGCGTGCCGTCGACATAGGTGGCGTTGTTGAGCCTGATGATCAGGTTGGCCGGAAAGCCGGAGCTGGGTACGGTGCCGACCGTGCCGGTGACCTCGACCGAGCCGCCGGTCGCGAGGTTGGCGGAAAGCTTGGAGATCGTCGCCTGCTTGCCGTCGAGCGCCACGTTGGCCGTCAGGTTGTTGAGCGCGAGGTTGCGCCGGACGTCGACAAGGCGTCCGCCTGAGGTGGTGATCGTGCCGGCAATCTGCGGTGCCTTGGCCGAGCCGGAAATCGAAAGGTCGACGGAGGCCTGGCCCGTGAGCGTGAAGCCCTGCTGGGCCATCAGGTTGGCAACGAGCGCGAAGGGCACATTGCCGTTGAACTTCATGGCGATCGGCATGTTGCCGCCGATATCGACATTGCCGCCGCCCTTGAATGCGAGGCCGCCGGCGCCGGAGAGCGTGGTGTCGAGCGTCACGCGGTTGTTGGCAAACTTGCCATTGGCCGAGATGTCGAAGGCACCGACGCCGGCGGTGCGCGCGGCTGCCAGCGAGGCGCCGGACCATTTGAGGTTATAGGCGACGACCGGCGCTGCCGCCGTTCCGCCGACATCGACGGTGCCGCCGATTGCCCCTTCCGCGCCGAGGCCCGGTGCGAAGGCATTGACCAGGGCTGCCGGCAGGGCGTTCAGCTTTGCGGTAATATCGAGCTTTTGGCCGGCGGTGCCGCTGACCGCGATCGTGCCTTTCGATGCCTGGATCGTGAGCGCATTCAGGCGCACGGTGCCCTTCTCGATCGCGATCACGGTCGGCGCCGCGAGCTTTAGTGCAATCTGTTTCGGCGTCGCGCCGAAGGAGGAAAGACGGATTTCCGTGCGCCCGTTCGAACTCGTCAGGTCGCCCCTCGCCGTCAAAGGCCCGCCGTCATACTTGCCGTCGATGGCAAAGCCTGTCTTGCCGGCCTGCTGGGTGAAGTCGAGGCTCAATCCGGAAACCCGGTTGGCCCCCTGGGCAATTGTCTCTGCCCGGACGCTGCCCTTGATCGCCAGTGCCGAAAGGTCGGCAATGGTGATGTCGGCCGTCGGCTTGGCGATCGTCAGGTCATCGCGCTTGATGCCGCTGCCGCCGGCCTTGAGCACGATGGAGGTGATGCCGTTGGCCGTCCGGATCGCCGCCGATCCAGAGAGATCTCCGGACGCCTTCTGGCCGGCCATGGCGGCAAGCAGCCCAAGGTCCGGAAGATTGAAATCGACAGTGCCGTCGGGTTTGAAGTCGGGGGTGAAGTTGATGGCGCCGTTGAGCGTGTTCTCGCCGATCGTGGCTTCGAGCACCGGGATCGATGTGCGACCGTCCTTCGAGACGACGTCGGCACGCACGTCGATCGGTTGACCGTCGAGCGCACCGGTTGCCGTCAGCTTGGCCTGCGGGCTGCTCTGGTTTGCGGTGGCGTCGGCCTTGATGGTCAGGTCGCTGAGCGTGCGACCGGCGAGCGTCGCGCCGCTCGAGGACAGTTCCGCCTTGATGCCGAGTTCGGCGAGCGGTCCGGTCACAGCGGCGGTGAAGTCGGCCTTGCCCTTGGCGTCGGCGAGCAGCTTGCCGAGATCCGGCAGGACACCTTTAAGATCCGCCGTCAGATTGCCTTCAGCGAGCGCCACGGAGCCGGCAGCCTCGATCGTCCCGGATTTGAGATCGATGTTTTCGACGGTGACGCTGCCGTTGGCGCCGGTCTTGATGCTCCCGGCAAGCGCAATCGTGCCGTCGAATTTTGCAGCGGCAGCGGGCGGCAGGGCGCCTGGGACCGTGAAGAGCTTGAAGGTCGCGGCAACCGTATTGGTTTCGCGCGAGAAGGCGCCTTCGACGGTGCCGCCAACGCCGGGGCTTTCCAGCGTCACCGGCGCAAAGGTGATGCTGTCCTTGGCAACAGTGATGTCGCCGACGATCTTCATCGGCGCCTGGACCAGCCGGACGAGATCGGCATTGTCGAAGCCGACCTGGCCGACCTCGACCGTCGTCTTGATCGGACCCGACTGTGTCGCCAGGTTGAAGCCATCGCTCGCAGCCGACAGCTTGATGGCGCCGAGGGCCACGTCCGGCAGTGCGACAGAGGCGACGTCGGCGGCCGCGTCAAGGATTGCCGATTGGGCATCGCCGATCAGCGACAGATTAACGGTATTGATCAGGACGCGGGCCTCGCCCTTTTCCAGTGGCCAGCGGAAATCGATGGCGCCATTGGTACCGGCGAGCCTTGCCTGCAGATTGTTCTCGCCCTTGCTGTCGAAGGTGCCGAAGGCGGCGAAGGCAAGCGCGCCGGTCGCCACGTGCCCCTTGTCGACGCGCACCATGCCCTTGCCGTCGAAGGCAGCAGCAAGATCGATGCTGGTCTGGCCCTCGAACATCGGGCGCAAGGCCGGCGGCATCAGCGAGCCGAAGCCGCCGCCGCCGGAAAGCGTCAGCCGATGCATGCCATCGGTAGACTGGACGTGACGGCCGTCTAGCTTGAGGATCTCGGTGCCGTCAAGCGCAGCCGTCCCGGCGCCGGCCCAGTCCGAAAGCGGTCCTTCGCCGGTTACCTTGATGTTGACGGCGGGTTCGTTCGGCAGGCGCAGGAGCTTCGCCAGAACGCCGTTGGCGGGCTCATTGACGGTCGCTTCAAGTTTCAGTTCGTTGCCGGCCGGATTGAAGACGATGTCGGCAACGGCACGGGCCTCGGGCCGGTCGCGCTGGGCCGCCGTTATGGCGAGCGCGATGCTCTCGTTGGTGGCGTTTACCTTGCCGCTCGCCGTCAGGAACTGGTCCTCGCCGGCGATTGCCTTGCCGATGACGATTTCCTTGAGGTCGATCGCATCGATCTTGACGTCGACCGGAAGCGCGAAGGTCGAGCGCACTTCCTTGGTTTCGGTCGAAGGCACCGGCAGGCGCTCGACGCGGATGGAGCCTGCCGAAATCGCCGCGGCGTCGAAGCGGAAGGACAAGAGGGCCGCGGGCGACCAGTTGAGCGAGAGATCGCGAACCTCCGCATAGATGCCCTCGCCATCGAACAGCGTCACGCTGCCGGCGGTGAACTGGCCGGTCAGAAGCGGGCTCGGGTCGGCAATCCGCACGATCTGGTCCGGGGTCGCCGCATATTTCTCGATCGCCCAGGCGACAAGGCGGGCGCCGGGAGTCGTGAAGCCGACGAAGGCGACGAGGAGAAGAGCTGCGACCGCAAGCGCGCCAAGCACATAAAGGCAATAGCGCAGCGTCGCGCGAAGGAAGCGGACGACGTGATTCATGATCTACCCATAACGCAACTTGTGTCGCTGCGGAATCTTTGCAGGCAGAAACTCCGGGCGCTCGTGCGAAATTTGCCGGCTGCGGCGCAGAAATCGGCTGGAACCGGCGCGGATCAGAAGGATTGGCCGATACCGGCATAGATGCCGTAGCTGGTGCCGCCGGGATATTTGTTGAGCGGCATCGCCACATCGAGACGGATCGGTCCGAACGGCGTCTGATAGCGAAGGCCGATGCCGGCGCCGGCGCGAATGTCGGAGAAATCGGGCGTGGTGCTGGCAGACACGGTGCCGGCGTCGATGAAGGGCACGATGCCGATCGTGTCGGTGATGGCGATGCGCGCCTCGACCGAAGTGTTGACATAGGAGCGTCCGCCGGTCTCGTCGTTGTTGCTGTTGCGCGGGCTGATCTCCTGGTAGGAATAACCGCGCACCGAGCCGCCTCCGCCAAGATAGAAGCGGCGGTTTGCCGGTATGTCGGCAAGGCCGTCGCCGCCGACCAGAACGCCCGCACCGATCCTGCCGGCAAGAACGAAACGCTTCTCGTCGCCGAGCGCTTGGTAACCCGATGCCGCTGCTTCGAAGGACGAGAAGAAGGTCTGGCCCTTGATCTCGTAGCTTGGTTTGGCGTTGACCAACGCCCGGTAGCCCTCGGTCGCGTTCAGCTTGTCATCGCGGGTGTCGCGCACATATTCGAGCGGAATGGCAGCTGTCAGGTAGGAATTGGAGCCGAAGGCGTCGTCGATATTCGCCCAGCTCAGCTCGCCGCCACCGGAAAAGGTGTCGGTCGGCGACAGTTCGAATGTGGCGCCGGCCGCACCGGTCAGGATCTTGGCGCGATAGGCATCGGGATCCTGGATGTTGGCCTTGAGGCTTGCGGTGAAGGTCGAGGCCGGACCGAAGGCGCCGGGCTTGGCAAAGAGGATGCCCGCGGAATAGTCGAGCTTATCGAGTTCCTGGGTCTCGCCGATACGGTCGATCGAGCCCTCGACACGCAGCGATTCCGCACGGCCGAACAGATTGCGGTGTCCCCAGTAGCCGGAAAGCCCGAGACCGTCCGTGGTCGAGACCTGGGCGCCGAAGCCGAAATACTTGTGCTTGCCCTCGGACACCTCGATCTTCATCGGGATCGAGCCGTCGGGCGAAAGCGTGTTGGCTTCCTTGATGGTCACGCTCGAGAACACGCCGAGTTGACGCAGCCGCTCGGACGCCTTGCGGATGTCCTCGGGCGAATAGGGGCGGCCCTCGTTGAGCCGCGAATAATCGCGAACAAACCCCGGATCGACGGTCTTGGTTCCGGAAACGCTGACTTCGCCAACGGGCGCCACCGGCCCGCTTTCGGCTGATATCACCACGTCGACGGTCGAATCTGCATGATCGGCAACGACGCTGCGCTCGGTCAGCTTGGCAAGCGGCCGTCCCTGCTCGCGCAGATCGTTGACGACCTTTTCGCCGGCCGTGATGATCCGCGTCGAATCCGCCCGGGTTCCGAGCGCGAGATCGTAGTCGGCGGGATTGAGGCCGGCGGCGTCGCCTTCGAACTTGACCGAGCCTAGCGAAAACACCGGGCCCGGCGTCACCCTGACGGTGACGGGTATGGCCTTGCCGTCAGGGAAAGATGGATCGGGTGGCAGGCTGTCGATGTCCTGACCATTGATCTGGATTGCGACGGTGCCGCCGTATCGGGCCTTCTCATAGAGTGCCGCCAGCAGGCGGTCGCGGTCGTCGCGGGCGCGGATCGCAAGGCCAAGGTTGCCTGAAACCGGTTTTTCCTGGCCCTGGACCAGCTGCGAGCTGTTCTCAAGCGCCTCTTTCAATTCCTTGTCGTCGGTACCGGCGTCGAAGGTGAGGGTGTAGTTGACGGGGTCGATGACCTGGGCCGCGTCCTCGTCACCCTCGAAAAACTTCATGCCGAAGATCTTGAACGCATAGGCCTTGGTGACGGACATCGGGCCGAGCGCGCACGAGGCGGCAACGGCGAGCGCAGTCGCTGCCTTCCAGTACGCAATACTCGACCGTGGTGGGGACATTCGCTTCCGCATCCCGTCTTAAGGCGACCCAATACAAACTGCCTTCATGCGGCGGGGTCACTATTGCATGCCTAAGGTTTTCCATCTGTTAACGATGACGGCCGGCCGCATCCACCCCTGAGGCCCAGATTCCGGGTCGATTTCCCTGAAAAAGAGCCGGAATGTTGTCAACGCAGCACAAAAACCGGGCGCCGCCGCCACAACGTCGGCGGTGGCTCCGTGCTCGGGATTGCCGTTTGCGGGGTGTCAGATGGTCGCGCTGATGCGGTTGAATGGGGTCAAGCCGGTTCGGGCAGGCCCTGCAAACGGGGAACCTGGGAGGCGATGATCACCAGGAACTGGATGAGGAACCCGGTCGCCGCGACCACGAGGCAAGCCTTGACGCCGAAGTGGGTGGCGACGAGAGCGCCGAGCGCCGCGCCGATCGGCCTTGCGCCGAATGTCGCCGTGGTAATGAAGGCTGAAACCCGCCCCAGCATCGCGTTTGGGGTGATGGCCTGCCTGAGCGTGAGGGTGGCGATCGACCAGAGAATCGGCCCCGCACCGAAGAGAAAGAAGCTCACTCCCGCAAGCGCGCCGAGGGGGAACCAGACCGTCAGCAGCATGACGACGGCGGCGAGCAGACCACCGAGCGGACCGAGCGCGATCATGACGCCGAAGGGGATACGGCGCGCAAGTGTCGGGGCGGCATAGGCTCCGATCATCATTCCGGCTCCATAGATGCCGAGCGTGACACCGACGCCCGTTGCCGTCAGTCCGAGTGTGCGGACAGCATAGGCGACATAGACCGCCTGCAGCACGAACCAGGATGTGTTGAACACGACCGCGGTGACAAGTATCGGCCGCAGGAGTGCATGGCCGGCAAGGAAGCGTGCGCCTTCGATCAGGTCATCAAGCAGATTGCGTTGCGGCCCGGCCGCTTGCTCCTGTTCGCGAAGGCCGGCGAGCAGCACGACGGCGAGAAGGGAGAGCGTGGTGGCCGCAACATAGGCGAGCGAGGCACCGGTCCAGGCGATGATTGCTCCGCCGATTGCCGGACCACCGGAATAGGCGAGGCTGCGGGCAAGCTCCAGCCAGCGATTGGCGTCGGCGAGCTGCGTGCGCGGAACGATGGCCGGGATCAATGCCGGGGCGGCGACACTGTAGCAGACCGTTCCGATTGCGCCGACAAAACCCATGATCGCCAGAAGCGGCAGGGTGAGCATACCGCTCGCAATCAAAAGCAGAGTGGCGACCAGGGAGAGGGCACGCAGCATTTCCGAGAAGACCATTAGCATTCGCCGCGAGGCGCGGTCGACGAGCAGGCCGGCCGGAATGGAGAGCAGCAGAAACGGCAGCGTCTGGGCCATCTGCAGCCAGCCCGATTCCGCGGGGCCAGCCGAAAGCAGAAGGACTGCCGCAAGCGGTGCTGCGGCCAAGGCGATTTGCTCGGAGAATTGCGCAAACAGGTTGGACCAGGCGATGTGTTTGAAAGCTGGCGGCAAGGTAGTTGCAGGCGGTTTCAGCATGGAGTGGGCCTCGATCAAGCTATTTCGAGGCAGCTGACAGGATTGTGTTGTCGCGGGCCACCCGATTCCTGCGCGCTCGATACGGCTGCCGGGATCTGATGGCTGATCGGCAGATTGCCGAGACAGTCAGGAAAACGAAAACCCCTCACGGCAGGTGGCCATGAGGGGCGATGTTTCGTCCGGTCCGTCATTTGACAGGTGGACGTCGTGTCGATGTTGTCGACCGTCCTTGCGGCTTAGCGCGGGCAGGAGTCGATGTAGCGGCGGCCGTAGCGGTCGCGGTAGTAGCACTGGCCCGGCTGTTCGGTGACATGGCCGATGACCGCGCCCGAAACGCCGCCGATCGCAGCGCCCACAGCTGCGCCACGAACGTCACCGGTGATCGCGCCGCCGATGATCGCGCCCGAGACGGCGCCGATGCCGGCACCCTTTTCAGTCTGGGTGCAGCTCGCAACCGACAACGCAACCAGCACAAGTGCGATGGCTTTCTTCATTATTGTTCTCTCCGATCTCTACGGATTTCAGCCTGTCGCCTCGTCCGTCCCTGAGTGATTGGCGCAAAGACGAGATGTCTTTCTCCACTTGAACTTGCAAATTCAGAAAATAAACCGGCCGCTGTGAAAGTCTACAGGAGGTCTGGCGGATTCTCTTCGCCGCCAACATAATGATATCGTTCCTGAACGGGACATGAAGGCCCGATTTCAGCTAACACAACCATCACGCAAAATTTTTATCGCGCCTGACCCTTGGGCGGTTGCGACATTCCAAAAAAAGACAATGATACAAACAAGCCGCGGGAACCCGGAGGAGGGATATCGAGGCGAAGGGCATCGATAGCAGTTGGCGCGTACCTGGTCGCGTGAACAGATCATCACCCGGCTTACCGTTCGCGCTCGTGTTGGCATTGACCCACCCGGAGGAGCGAAATGGCGAAAATTACAATGACGGTCAACGGCCGTCAGGTGAGCGGTCAATGTGATGACCGGACGTTGCTGGTGCATTTCATTCGTGAGAACCTTGGGCTGTCCGGCACCCATGTCGGCTGCGACACGTCGCAATGCGGCGCGTGCGTCGTTCATATGGACGGAATGTCGGTCAAGAGCTGTTCCACCCTCGCTGCGCAGGCGGCGGGCTCACAGGTCACCACCATCGAAGGACTGGCCGCCAATGGCGAGCTGCACCCGGTGCAGGCCGCCTTCAAGGCCAATCATGGCCTGCAATGCGGTTTCTGCACACCCGGCATGGTGATGACAGCGGTCGACATGATCCGCCGGCATGGCGGGCAGCTCGATGAGGCGACCGTGCGCGCCGAACTCGACGGCAATATCTGTCGTTGCACCGGCTACCACAACATCGTCAAGGCGATCCTTGCGGCGGCAGCCGAGATGGGCGGCGCCCGCGTCGCTGCCGAATGAAGTCCGGCCCGCGGCGATGACGTTTCGCCGCGATCACATTTCACCGCAGGACTTTCGCTGGATATCTCGGGAGGAGATCGGCAATGGGCGTTGAAGGTATTGGCGCGCGGGTGGCGCGCAAGGAAGACAAACGGTTCCTGACCGGCAAGGGGCGCTATACGGACGACATGTCGGTGCCGGGCATGAAATATGCGATCTTCGTGCGCAGTCCCTATGCGCATGCGAAGATCAAGTCGATCGACGCGGCGGCGGCCAAGGCCATGCCCGGCGTGATCGGCGTGCTCGACGGCGAGCAACTGCTCGCCGACGGTATCGGCAATCTCATCTGCGGCTGGATGATCCATTCCAAGGACGGATCGCCGATGAAGATGGGCGCCTGGCGGCCGCTCGCGCACGAGACGGTGCGTTACGTCGGTGACGCCGTCGCCATCGTCGTTGCCGACAGCATTGCGGAAGCGAAGGATGCCGCCGAAGCCGTCGTCGTCGATTACCAGGAACTGCCCGTCGTCACCGATGCGACCAAGGCGCTGGAGCAGGGGCAGCCGCAGCTTCACCCGGAAGCACCCAACAACTTGATCTTCGACTGGCAGATCGGCGATGCCGCCGCCACCGACAAGGCGATCGCCTCGGCTGCGCATGTGACCGAGATCACTATCCACAACAACCGCCTGTCGCCGAACGCGATGGAGCCGCGCGCCACGCTCGGGATCTATGATGGCGGCGACGATCACTACACCTGCTACACCACCAGCCAGAACCCGCATGTGGCGCGGCTGGTGATGAGCGCGTTCTATAATGTCGCGCCCGAAAACAAGCTGCGTGTCATCGCGCCGGATGTCGGCGGCGGCTTCGGCTCGAAGATCTTTATCTATCCGGAAGAGGTCGTCTGTCTCTGGGCCTCCAAGTGTACCGGCGTGCCGGTGAAATGGACCTCCGACCGCACGGAAGCCTTCCTGACCGATGCGCATGGCCGCGACCACCACTCGAAGGTGAAGATGGCGTTCGATGCCAACAACCGGATCATCGGGCTGAAGGTCGATACGGTTGCCAATCTCGGCGCCTACATGTCGTTGTTCTCCTCGTCGGTGCCGACCTATCTCTATGCGACGCTCCTGTCGGGCCAGTACGACATACCGGCGATCCACGCCAATGTGCGCACCGTCTACACCAACACTGCCCCGGTCGATGCCTATCGCGGCGCTGGCCGCCCGGAAGCGACCTATCTCCTGGAGCGCACCATGGAGACGGCGGCGCGAGAGCTTGGAGTTTCGCCGGCGGAACTCCGGCGGATCAACTTCATCCGCACCTTCCCGCACCAGACGCCCGTCATCATGAATTACGATGCCGGCGATTACGAAACCTCGCTCAATGCCGCGATGCAGGCCTCCGACTGGAACGGGTTTGCTGCCCGCAAGGCGGAAGCCGCTAAACGCGGGATGAAGCGCGGCATTGGCATGAGCTGCTATATCGAGGCCTGCGGCATCGCGCCGTCGGCGGCGGTCGGCTCGCTCGGTGCCGGCGTCGGTCTCTGGGAATCGGCCGAGGTCCGAGTCAATGCCGTCGGCACCATCGAGGTTCTGACCGGGTCGCACAGCCACGGGCAGGGGCATGAAACCACCTTCGCCCAACTGGTCGCCGATCGCTTCGGCGTGCCGATCGACAGCGTCAACATCGTCCACGGCGACACCGACAAGGTGCAGATGGGCATGGGCACCTACGGCTCGCGCTCGGGGGCGGTCGGCATGTCGGCCGTCGTCAAGGCGCTCGACAAGGTTGAAGCCAAGGCGAAGAAGATCGCCGCCCACCTGATGGAGGCGGATGAAAGCGACATCGTCATCGAGAACGGCGAACTCAAGGTCGCCGGCACCGACAAGACGGTACCGTGGTTCCAGATGGCGCTTGCCGCCTATACCGCCCACAACCTGCCGCCGGGCATGGAGCCGGGGCTGAAAGAGGGCGCGTTCTACGATCCGGCCAACTTCACCTTCCCCGCCGGCTGCTACATCTGCGAAGTGGAGGTCGATCCCGATACGGGGCAGACCAAGATCATCCAGTTCGTCGCCGCCGACGATTTCGGCAACATCATCAACCCGATGATCGTCGAGGGGCAGGTGCATGGCGGCCTGGCGCAGGGCATCGGCCAGGCGCTGCTCGAGGGCGTTCACTACGATCCGGCAAACGGCCAGCTCTTGACGGCAAGCTACATGGATTATGCCATGCCGCGGGCCGACGACCTGCCGTCATTCACGGTCTCGACCTCGAACACGCCCTGCCCGAACAATCCGCTCGGGATCAAGGGCTGCGGCGAGGCCGGCGCCATCGGCTCSCCGCCGGCGCTGATCAACGCCATCACCGACGCCATCGGCAACAACCGGCTGACGATGCCGGCGACGCCGCAAAAGGTGTGGGCTGCCGCCCATGCCGCAAACTGAGCGGGAGGACGTGTCATGTACGAGACCCATTATCACCGGGCGTCCTCTATCCAGGATGCCGTCAAACTCAAGCAGGCCGCAGGCGAGGGCAAATATCTCTCCGGCGGGATGACGCTGATCCCGACGATGAAGCAGCGGCTTGCCGCACCGACCGACCTCATCGATCTCAGGCATGTCGCGGAAATGAAGGGCATCAAGGTGACGGGGCGAACCGTGAGGATCGGTGCTGCGGCCACCCATTTCGACGTGGCGTCCTCCGCCGAGCTGGCGGCCGTGTGCCCGGCGATCTCAGGGCTTGCCAGCCATATCGGCGACCCGCATGTGCGCCACATGGGCACGATCGGCGGCTCCATCGCCAACAACGATCCGGCTGCCGACTACCCTTCGGCGATGCTGGCGCTCGATGCGACCATTGTCACCGATAGGCGGGAAATTGCCGCCGGCGATTTCTTCACCGGTCTTTTCGAGACCGCGCTCGAAGACGGCGAACTGGTGACCGCGATCGCCTTCGAGGCTCCGGCAAAGGCAGCCTACCAGAAGTTCGCCAACCCGGCCTCGCGCTACGCCATGACCGGCGTCTTCGTCGTGCGCCGGGACAATGGCGATGTTCGCGTCGCGGTGACGGGGGCCGGATCGAGTGGCGTCTTCCGGCACAAGGACATGGAGGCGGCGCTTTCGTCGCAGTGGTCGCCGGATGCGCTTGCCAATGTGCCGGTCGACGCTTCCGACCTGCTTTCCGACATCCACGCGGATGCCGCCTATCGCGCCAATCTGGTCAAGGTGATGGCAAAACGCGCGGTGGCTGCAGCATGAGCAATGCGGGCCTGTCTTGATGCGTCAAAAAGGGCGGTTTCGGCCGCCCTTTTTTCGTCCAAGCTTGACTTCGATCAAGCTTGGAGGGATTTACATGCGCTAAGGCTTTCTTTGGAACGGTTCAAAACTAGAGGCCTTTTGCCGCAGGCGGCGGCCGCGTCGCATTGCGGGGTTGACCCCCGGTCGCTTTGAATCAAAAAAAGCGGCAGGGCACTGGAGAAGATGATGGATTTCGAGAATTTCTTTAAAACCGAGCTGGACGGGCTGCATCAGGAAGGTCGCTACCGGGTTTTCGCCGATATCGCTCGCCATCGCGGCAACTTTCCGAAGGCCGCGCGCCACACGGCTGAAGGCATTCAGGAAGTCACCGTCTGGTGTTCCAACGACTATCTCGGCATGGGCCAGCACACCATCGTCACCGAGGCGATGAAACGCGCCATCGACGAATGCGGCGCCGGTGCCGGCGGCACCCGCAACATTTCCGGAACCAACCACTACCATGTGCTGCTCGAGCGCGAGCTCGCAGATCTGCATGGCAAGGAATCGGCGCTTCTGTTCACCTCGGGTTACGTGTCCAACTGGGCCGCCCTTGGAACGCTCTGTTCGAAGATTCCCGGTGTCATCGTCTTCTCAGACGCCGGGAACCACGCTTCGATGATCGAGGGGATTCGTCATTCCAAGTGCGAACGCGTCATCTTCAAGCACAACTCGGTGGCCGACCTCGAAGCCAAGCTTGCCGCAGCCGATCCGCGCGCGCCGAAGATCATTGCCTTTGAATCCGTCTATTCGATGGATGGCGACATTGCCCCGATCAAGGAGCTCTGCGATCTCGCCGACAAATACGGCGCGATGACCTATCTCGACGAAGTGCACGCCGTCGGCATATACGGCCCGCGTGGCGGCGGTATCGCCGAGCGCGAAGGCCTGATGCATCGCCTCACCGTCATCGAAGGCACGCTCGGCAAGGCCTTCGGCGTCATGGGCGGCTACATCACCGGCTCGACGGCGCTTTGCGATTTCATCCGCTCCTTTGCTTCGGGCTTCATCTTCACGACGGCGCTGCCACCGACGCTTGCGGCCGGTGCGCTTGCCTCCATCCGTCATCTGAAGGAAAGCCAGATCGAACGCTTCGCCCATCAGGAGCGCGTGCGCCGGCTGCGCTCGCTGCTCGACCAGCGCGGCATTCCGCATATGCCGAACCCGAGCCATATCGTGCCGGTCATGGTCGGCGACGCCGCCAAGTGCAAGTGGATCTCCGACCTGCTGCTCGACCATTTTGGCGTCTATGTGCAGCCGATCAACTACCCGACGGTGCCGACGAAGACCGAGCGCCTGCGCATCACTCCGACGCCGCTGCATTCGGATGCCGATATCGACCATCTGGTCGGCGCGCTGCATTCGCTGTGGTCGCGCTGCGCGCTGGCACGGGCCGTCGCGTAAGGCTTCACTTATCTTTCGAGAAATCTGCCCCTAACCTTCTCTCCGCGTGCGGGGAGAAAGTGGCGGCAGCCGGATGAGGGGCGGGAACGCCCGATCAGCAAACTATCGGATCAGCCCGGCAGCCAGTTGTCGGGCTTTTTCGTCGGCGGCAAAGACATCGTCCATGGTGACGGCCGCAGGCAGGTCCGAGAGCTTGTCCATTACCTGCTCGACAATTTCGGCCATGTCCAGGAACCCGGCCCGACCGGCGATGAAGGCTTCCAGCGCCGTCTCCTTGGCGCCGTTCAGCACGGCCCCCTGCACGCCGCCCTGTTCCATGGCGCGGCGCGCCAGGCGGATTGCCGGAAACCTGATTTCATCGGGCGCTTCGAAATCGAGGCGCGACAGCTTGGCGAAGTCGAGCCGTTCGATCGGCAGGTCGCAGCGGCTGGGATAGGAGAGCGCATAGCCGATGGCGGTGCGCATGTCGGGGCAGCCGAGCTGCGCCAGCACCGAGCCATCGGTGTAGCCGACCATCGAGTGGATGACCGACTGCGGATGCACGATCACCTCGATCTGCTCCGGCCTGAGGCCGAACAGGTGCTTGGCTTCGATCATCTCCAGCGCCTTGTTGAACATCGAGGCGCTGTCGATCGAGATCTTCAGACCCATCGACCAGTTCGGATGGGCGCGGGCGACGTCGGCCGTCACGTGGCGCATCTCTTCGAGTGTCTTGGTGCGGAAGGGGCCGCCGGAGGCTGTGAGGATGATGCGCTCGACGGCATGGCGCTGGTGCTCTTCCAGCACCTGGAAGATGGCGTTGTGTTCGCTATCGACCGGCAAGAGGCGGCCGCCGCCCTTCCTGACCGCTTCGATGAACAGGCTGCCGGCGGAAACCAGGCATTCCTTGTTGGCAAGCGCGATGTCGGCGCCGCGGCTTGCGGCGGCCAGCGTCGGGGCAAGTCCGGCATTGCCGACGATTGCCGCCATCACCCAGCCGGCGTCGCGCTCCGCCGCCTCGATCAGGCCGCTCCTGCCTGACGCAACCTCAATGCCGGTGCCGGAGAGCGCTGTCTTCAGGCTGGCGTAATGGCTGTCGTCGGCGGTAACGGCAAGCTCTGCGCCGTGGACAATCGCCTGCTGCGCCAGCAGCGGAATGTTGCCGTTTCCGGTCAGAGCGACGATCTCGAAACTGTCGCGACCGCCCAGCCGCTCGACGACATCGAGCGTATTGGTGCCGATGGAGCCGGTCGAGCCCAGGATCGTCAGTCGGCGCTTCGCGTTTTCGCGGGATGCCATGCCAATTCCCATGTTCTTGTTCGTTCTTCCAGCCTTACAGCGGGGCGGGGGCGCAAGCGCCCGGCCGAGCGCCTAACGCTCGCTCCGACAGAGGGAAGCCGCGTTTTGGTTTTGCCGAAAACCGATGCCGATCTTCATTGTATGCGCTAGGCTCTACAGGCGAAATCGACGTGCAACAAGGGCGCGGTCTTCAATCCGGCGTGTGATCGGGCTAAGAATCGGACGACGAGTCGAAGCGCGAAGGAGTTCCCGATGCTGAAAGTCGCCACCGCCCTTTCCTGCGCCTGCGTGCTGATCGAAATGGCCTCAATGCAGACGGTCGCTGCCGAAAACGTGCCGCAACAGCTTGTCGGCATCTGGCTTGCCGAAGATATCGCCGGCCGCGGGGTGATCGACAATCTTCAGTCGACGCTGGAGATCCGCGACGATGGAACCTATGGCGGCATGGCCGGCTGCAACCACTTTACCGGTACTTTCAGCCTTTCCGGTGCGAAGATCACCTTCGGCCCGGCGGCCTCGACCCGCAAGATGTGCGTGCCGGCGGTGATGGATCAGGAACAGAAATTCCTGGCGGCACTGCGCACCGAGCTTTCCTGGGATGTCGAAGGGTCGAAACTGATCCTCGGCAAGTCGGCCGGCGCGCCGGCGCTGACGCTGGCGTCGATGGCAGCGGGCGGATCGGGCAGTGTCGATGTCACGATTTCGGTTCCGGGGGCAGAGACCGTCGATCGCCAGTCGGCGCGCTATGACTGCGGCGGCAAGACGGTCGAAGCCGAATACATCAATGCCGGCCCGGCCTCATTGGTGACCTTCACCCTCGACGGCAACTTCACCGTCGCCTCTAACGTGATTTCCGCATCGGGTGCCAAGTATGCCGGCGGCCAGTATATCTGGTGGACGAAAGGTGACGAGGCAACGCTCTACGATGCGACGAAGGGCGAGAATGATGCCGGGATCGCCTGCAAGGCGGCCGGCTGACACCCTTCTCCCGATCTTCCATGCAATCAACGCTGATGAGCCAGTCGTGCGCGGCATGATCGCCGCGAGCTCTGATTTCGTGTGCGCGGAACTGCTGCCAGTCGGCAGGGACGGAGGCCGGAACCCAGCCTTATCTAAATAAGTATTTGCCAGTATTGGAACTTTTCGGCTCGCCTCATAGTTACAACTCAGACGACTTCGCGTCGCCTTGAAAAGGGAGTTTGTCTATGGGGCTTCTTATCAGCATTCTGATCACGTTCCTCGTCATCGTGCTCGTGCTTTATCTGGTTCAGCGCCTGCCGCTGGACGGCCGGGCGAAACAGATCGTGCAGGCTATCGTGCTCGTTATCGGTATCATCTCGCTGTTGAAATATCTGGCCGTCTTCTGACGCAGACGCCGACCTCAGTGGTTAGCATGGTCCGACAAGGCCGCCGGCTCCATCCTCGGAGCGGCGGCTTTTTTGCGCCGGGCATGATTTCGATGCTGACAAAAGCTGACAGTGGCACGCGTTAGCTTGCGACCATCGAACAACGGAGATGATCGACGATGCTGACCCCGAACCTCATCCTGCTTTACGTGGAAGATCCTGAACAGAGCGCCGCCTTCTACACACGGCTGCTTGGCCGTGGGCCGGTTGCGGCCTTTCCGGCCTACGTCGCCTATGCCCTCGATAACGGCCTGAACTTCAGCCTCTGGTCCACCAAGGCCGCGAACTTCGTCTCCTCCGGTTCGGGCCACCGGATGGAGATCGCCTTCATGGTCAAGGACGACGCCGAGGTCGAGCGGCTTTACGCGGAATGGCGCAAGGCTGGGATCCCGATCGAGCAGGACCTGATGACCGCCGTCTTCGGCCGCACCTTTGTCGCGCTCGATCCCGATGGCCATCGCCTGCGCGTCTGCACGCCAGACAAGTGACGGCGCGGTTTTAAGCGCCCGCTTTCTACACTTGCACGAAGTGCTCCGCCGAAATCTGGCGGTACTGCCGCTCGCCCACGACATAGTCGGGCGCGCGCATCGGGCTCTTGATCTCGTCGCTGGCGACATTGCGCCTGGTGTGCCGCCGGGTCGGATCGGCGATCGGCACGGCTGCCATCAGCTTGCGGGTGTAGGGGTGCTGCGGGTTTTCGAAGATATCGGTGCGCGGGCCGATCTCGACGATCTCGCCGAGATACATTACCGCGACACGGTGGCTGACGCGTTCGACGACGGCCATGTCGTGCGAGATGAAGAGATAGGCAAGGCCGAGGCTCGCCTGCAGGTCGAGCAGAAGGTTGATGACCTGCGCCTTGATCGAGACGTCGAGGGCCGAGACCGATTCGTCGGCAACGATGACCTTCGGATCGAGCGCCAGCGCCCGCGCAATGCAGACACGCTGGCGCTGTCCGCCGGAGAATTCATGCGGGTAGCGCGCGGCCATGTCGGCCTGCAGGCCGACGCGCTCCAGCAGGTCGGCGACCTTGTCGCGGGCCTGGCTCGCGGTGCCGAGCTTGTGCTCGAGATAGGGTTCGGCGATCGCAGCCCCCACGGTCATGCGAGGATTGAGGCTGGCGAAGGGATCCTGGAAGATCATCTGCATGGTCCGGCGCATTTCGCGCAAGCGTTTGCGATCCATGGCCAGCACGTCCTGGCCGTTGAGAACGACCGACCCGCTCTGCGGTTCGATCAGCCGCATGATGGCGCGACCGGTGGTCGACTTGCCGCAGCCGGATTCGCCGACGAGCGACAGCGTTTCGCCCGGCTGCAGGCTGAAGGAGACGTTTTCGATGGCGTGCACGCGGCCCTGCAGCTTGCCGAGCAGCCCGGCATGAATGTCGAAGCGCTTGACGAGGTTTTTCACCTCAAGGATCGGGCGGGTCTGAGCGACCGTGCTCGTTCCCTCGGCCGGCGTATCCGGCAGGCCAGTGACGCTGTCGATAACAGGAAAACGCAGCGGCTGCGGCTTGCCCTTCATCGAGCCGAGCATCGGTACGGCCGAGAGAAGTGCGCGGGTATAGGGATGTTTGGCGCGCAGGAAGATGTCGTCCGTCCGGCCGGTTTCCACCGCTTCGCCGCGGAACATCACCACGGTGCGGTCGGCGATCTCCGCAACCACGCCCATGTCGTGGGTGATGAACAGGACGGACGTTCCTTCCTCCTCCTGCAGCACCTTGATGAGGTCGAGGATCTGTCCCTGGATCGTCACGTCGAGGGCGGTCGTCGGCTCGTCGGCGATCAGGAGCTTCGGACGGCTGGCAAGCGCCATGGCGATCATGACGCGCTGGCGCATGCCGCCGGAGAAGCGGTGCGGGTATTCGTCGAAACGGGAAGCGGCCGACGGGATCCTGACCTTGTCGAGCAGGCGAATGGTCTCGGCCTTCGCTTCCGCCTTGCTCATCGGTCGATGGCAGAGCAGCGCTTCGGAAATCTGGTCGCCGATGGTGAACAGCGGGTTCAGGCTGGTCATCGGCTCCTGGAAGATCATCGCCACTTCGTTGCCGCGCACGCGACGCATGTCGCTTTCCGGCAGATCGAGGATGTTGCAGCCGCCGAGCATGACTCGCCCTTCGGTTCGGCTCATGTCCTTCTGCAGCAGGCGCATGATCGAAAGGGACGTCACGCTCTTGCCCGAGCCGGATTCACCGACGATCGCCACCGTCTCTCCCGGCATGACCGAGAACGAGATGTCCCGCACCACAGGCTTCCAGGCGCCGTCGACCAGAAACGAGGTTGTCAGGTTCTCGACCGAAAGCACAGCTTTCGACGGATCGGTGGCAGCGTCGGTGCGGGTCATGTCTCACATTCCTTGTCGTTCTGCACGGGGTGGGCGGATCGGTCTCAGTCGGGCCAGCGCAACAGGCCGGCGAAGCGGCGGGCATTGCGCTCATGAAGCGGCGTGGCGATGATCTCGTTGGAGCTGCGCGCCTTTGTCAGCTCCTCGGAAAGGCGGTCTGCCACGATGGTTTCCTGGCCGGGGTGCAGGTTGCAGGGGTCGAGATAGAAGTAATTGTGCTCGACCTCGTGGTCGCGCACGATGATCGGCGGCTGACCGCGCGCCAGCGCATCGGCGAGATCCCAGGCGGTGATGTGGGCTTCCTGCGGATCGATGGTGACGCGCAGGCGGTCGAGCGGATTGCCGGTCGGGTCAGCTTCGATCACGTGCTTGACGCCCGGGCGGCCGTCGAGCGTGTCGCGCCAGAGATGGAGATAGCCGGCCTCGCGGTCGCGGATCCCCTGGTGGTCGCGCGTTTCCCAGGCGATGAGGGCTGCCATCACGCCGAGCATGCTTTCCTTGCCGACCTTCATGCCGCGGCCGATGCCGAGGTTCTGCAGGAAGGCGTTGCGCACCAGCGTCTTTTCGCCGGCGACGATGCCGGAGGTCGGGCCGCCCAGGAATTTGTGACCGGAATAGAGGACGATGTCCGCGCCCTGTTCGAGGAAGATCTTCAGATCATATTCGGATGCGGCATCGACGATGACCGGCACGCCCTTGGCATGGCAGGCCTCGGCGAATTCCTTGAGCCCGATAAGGCCGTACTGAACCACATGGTGGGAGACGACATAGATGGCAGCCGCCGTGCGCTCGTTGATGGCGCCTTCGATGTGATAGCGATAGGCCGACGTCGCCTGGCCGACGAGCACCGGCTTGCCGCCGGCAATGCGGATCGCCTGGTCGACCGGCGCACCATAGCTGACGACATGGCCCATCTGGATGATGACTTCGTTCTTCAAGCCCGTGGCATCGGGCAGGCGCTCGATCGCGGCGAGGTCGTTGCCGGTCATGGTGCCGGCGACTGCAAGGCTGATGCCGGCGGAGCAGGAGGCGGTGATGAAGCCGGCCTCGGCGCCCGTCAGCCGGGCAATCACCGGGCTGATCTTGCGCTGCAGGTCGTTGATCTCGACGAATTGCGGCAGTATGCCTGTCATCGCGGCGATCGCTTCCGGAACCACGATCGATGCGCCGAGGCTGGTCATCGTGCCGGATACGTTGATAACGGGCCGAAGTCCGAGAGCTTCGCGGATGTCGCGGTCAGGCATGGTGGTCTCCATATGATTTTCTGGCAGTCGGAACAGGTTAAGCTATTCCGTTTTCGCGGAATATCTACCATAGTAATGAGATATGAACGGGCCGTTTCGGATCGCCGAACCGGCCGTTGTCGCGGGTGAGACGGAAAGCCGTTGCTGACCGCCCATCTGATGCGAATTTCGAATTGCATGGGAGTAGACCCTTGGACAAGACGACGATTGCCGCCGAAGCCGGCGACGACATGGAGCCGACCGGCAAGACCCGCCGTTCGCGCGTAAGCGGCATGGATCGGGCATTGCAGGTGCTCGACTTCCTCTACGAGACCGGTTCTCCGAGCGGCGTCTACGCGATTGCCAAAGCGGTCGGCGCGCCGCTGTCGACGGCCTATGTCATCGTCGACGACATGGTGGAAAAGAACCTGCTCAGCCGCGATGCCGACGGCCAGGTCTGGCTCGGTGACAGGCTCTACCATTACGGTCTCGCCTATGCGCGCTCGCTCGATTTCCTCGGCGTGGCGACGCGGGAGATGCATGATCTCGGTCGCGAGGTTGCCGAAACCATCCAGCTCTGCGGTCGCGACGGCGACTACATGCAGGTGCTCGCCATGGCGGACGGCCCCGGCCATTTCCAGGTGACATCCAGGGTCGGCACCCGGGTGCCGCTTAACTGGACGGCCTCCGGACGATTGCTGGTCGGCCATCTGCCCTCCGACGAGAGGTTGGAGCTGTTCCGCCGTTGCGCCCGCACATCGCCGACGGGCCGGGCCGATGTAGATCCGGCCGCACTGTCGAGCCAGGCCGAGACGGCGCTTGCCGCCAAGCTTTCGATCCAGGCCGGTGAATCCGACTATGCGGTCGCCTGCGTCGCCGCCCCGATCCTCGACGACAAGGGCAGTTGCGTCGCGACCATCTCCATCGTTCTGCCCGAACAGAAGATCGTCGACGATCGCAACTTCTACGCCGATCACGTCAGGGTTTCCGCCGAGCGGATCGAGAAGATGATGGGCTGGCGCAGCCATTGATCCGACCTCCCTTAAACCGTCACTCGTGAAGCGAGACGATCGCTTCGATCTCGACGGTGATGTTGCCGGGAAGCGATCCGAAACCGACGGCCGAGCGGGCATGCTGCCCCGCTTCGCCGAAGACGTCGATCAGCAGGTCGGAGCAACCATTGATCACCTGCGGATGATCGGCGAAGTCCGGTACGGCGTTGACCATGCCGAGGAGCTTGACGATGCGCTTGACGCGGCCGAGATCGCCGAGCGCATCATGCATCACCGCCAGCAGATTGATGCCCGTCAGCCGCGCGTGCTCATAGGCGCTTTCAACGTCGACGTCGGCGCCGACCTTGCCGGCATGCAGGTGGCCGTCGACCTCGCGCGGGCCCTGTCCGGAGAGGTAGAGAATGTTGCCCTCCTGAACATGGGTGACGAAGTTGGCGATCGGCGGCGGTGCCGGGGGCAGGTCGATGCCGAGGGCTGCAAGCCTCTGGTAGGGCGAAGCCGGCACACGGCCCTTGGTCTTATGGTCCAAACTGTTCACGCGATATCCTGCCAGTTTCTGTGTTCTGTGATGGTTCAACGGTAGCTGAAGCCGTGGCTGTGGTCGGGGCATTCGACATGCTGCGGCTGGTATCTGTTTGCCGCCACGACGTCCGTGCCCATGAGCGCATATCGCGGCTCGAAGAGGCGGTTGAGATGCGCTTCGGCTCCAAGTGAATCGAAGACGCGCAGTTCGGAATCGACGAGATCGAAGAGGGTGAACTCGGCGCGCGCGCCGACGGTCAGAAGCCCGTCCATCGGCAGGCGAATGACCGAGGCCGGAGCCTGCGTCACGGCCTCGACGACCTTTTCGAACTGCATGCCGACGCTCAAGAGCTTCGACATGGTGGTGCCGAGGTCCCAGACTGACTGGTTCATGCTGCGCAGGTGCACATCGGTGGAGATCGAGAAGGGCAGCAGGCCGCGGGCAATGGCGACTTCCGCGACGCGGAACGAAAACGACGCGCCGCCATGGCCGATGTCGAGCCGGATGCCTTCGCCGGCGCAGCGCTCGGCAAGCTCGAACAGGTCTTCGTCCTCGATGATGCTACTGCCGGCCTTGCCGTTGAAGCAATGGGTGACGATGTCGCCGGGGCCGAGGATTTCAAGCACTTCGTCATAGAGCGCCGGCGGTTCGCCAACATGCACCATCATCGGGATCTTGAGGATCTTGGCGATCTTCTTGCCGAGCTTGACCGGGGTTACGCCCCAGGAGCCGGTGATCACGTGGCTGGCGCGCACTTTCAGGCCGACGATATGCTCGCGGTTTTCCTGGTAGCAGGCGATGATGCGGTCGATGTCAATCGAGCGGATGTCGCTGAGCTCGCTGACGCGGTTGCAGGCGACGAGGCCGATCGAGCCGAGATTGAGGAAGGCCTTGATGCGCTCGCGCGCCGGCTCGATGATGTATTCGCGAAAACCATGGAAGTTGGCTTCGCCGGCCGAACCGGCGTCGACGATGGTGGTGACGCCGCGCTCCATGCCGCAGAGTTGCGGCCGGACCGAAATGTCGGTGCCGCCATGCCAGACATGGGCGTGCAGATCGATCCAGCCGGGCGAAATCCAGGCACCCTTGCCGTCGATGCGCTGGGTGCCTTCAGGCGCCGACAACTGGCTGCCGATGCGGGCAATGGTGCCGTCGCCACCGATCAGGATGTCGACGGTTTCGCTCGGTGCCGCCATGCCGAAGGCGACGGGCTTCACGTTGCTGATCAGCACGGGGCTGGTGCTACGGGTTGCGGTGGGCATGGATCACAGGTCCTTTCTGAGGCGGGGGTCGAGCATGTCGCGCAAACCATCGCCAACCATCTGCAGGGACAGAACCGAAAGCACGATGGCGATGCCGGGAAACAGCGTCACCCAATCGGCCTGTCCGATATATTGCCGGCCCGAGGCGATCATCGTGCCCCAGGTCGGGATCTCAGGACTGACGCCGACGCCGAGGAAGGAAAGCCCGGCTTCGGCCAGCATGGCATGGGCAAACAGGAACGTGCCCTGCACCAGGATCGGCGAGAGCAGGTTGCGCAGCACATGCCGCGTCATGATGTGCGGCGTCGAGATGCCGAGCGCGCGAGCCGCCTCGACATAGGGCAGCTCGCGGATCACCAGCGTCGAGGCGCGCACCACCCGCGCCAGCCGCGGCGCGTAGACGACGCTGAGCGCGACGATCACCGTCGTCAGCGACGGGCCGAGGGCGGCGACGAGCGCGATCGCCAGCAGGATATCGGGAAAGGCCATCATCGCGTCGATCAGGCGGGCGATCGGCGCGTCGAGCTTCGGAAAGAAGCCGGCGACGAGGCCCATGACGACACCGACGATCGTTGCGAGCGTGACGACGGCGGCGCCGACGAGCAGCGAAAGCCGGCCGGCATAGAGCGTGCGCGAAAACACGTCGCGCCCGAATTCGTCAGTGCCGAAGAACCATTGCAGGCTCGGCGGCGACAGGCGGTTGACGATCGACAGCTTGCCGGGCGCATAGGGCGCGATCAGCGGCGCGAAGACGGCCAGGAGCACGAAGACGACGAGAACGAAGAGACCGAAGGCAACGGTCTTGCGCTTGAGCAGGCGGCGCAGGAACTTGGCACGCTCGCTTGCGACAGGGGTTGATACGGTGGCGGTCATCAGTAGCGAACCCTTGGATCAACGAGGAGATAGAGCATGTCGATCGCGAAATTGATCAGCACGTAAAGAGCGGCGATGACGAGCAGCGCGCCCTGGATCACAGGGTAGTCGCGCCTGAGCACGGCGGAGACGACGAGATTGCCGACGCCCGGAAGGCCGAAGACGGTTTCTGTGACGACGGCGCCGGAGATCAGAACCGCGGCGGTGAGACCGATGATGGTCAGGATCGGGATGAGGGCATTCTTCAGCGCGTGTTTCATTACCACCTTGCGTTCGCCGAGACCCTTGGCGCGGGCGGTGCGGATGAAGTCGTCGCCGAGCACATCGAGCATCGAGGCGCGGGTAAAGCGCAGGATCAGCGCCGAGGAGACGACCCCGAGCGCAATGGCCGGCAAGGTCAGATGGTACATGCGCTCTGCGAAGGATGAACCCGGCCCGCCGTAACCCGAAACCGGGAACCAGCCGAGGCGGACCGCGAGGAACTGGATGAGGATCAGGCCGAGCCAGAAGCTCGGAATGCTGGCGGCAAGCATCGCCAGCGTGGTGGCCGCCTGGTCGACGAAGGAGCCGCGGCGGTAGGCGGCGTAGATGCCGATCGGCAGCGCAATGCCGCTGGCGATCAGAATCGAGAACAGGGTCAGGAAGAAGGTCGGCTCGGCACGCTCGGCAAGCGCCGAAGTGACCGGCTGGTTGAGGAAGATCGACTGGCCGAGATCGCCCTGCAGCAGCTGCCCGATATAGTAGACATATTGCAGGCCGAGCGACTGGTCGAGACCAAGCTTGGTGCGCAATTCGGCGATGTCTTGCTGCGTCGCTTCCGGTCCGAGCATGACGGCGGCGGGATCGCCGGGTGTCACGCGGACGATGACGAAGACAATGGTGACGACGAGCGCCATGACTACGATCATGCCGAACAGGCGCTGGAGAATATAGCGTATCATGGGTGCCTCGAACTTCTTCCGCACGGGCACTGGCAAGGCAGCGCCGGGCTATCCGGCGGGCAGCAATCCGTGAAGGGAAAGACCGCCCGCCGAAGGCTTCAAGTGGATGAAAGCTTACTTCTTGATCGAAGCGTTCCAGAAGTAGGGCCACGGCGCGGGGGAGACGCCGTCAAGCGTCTTGGTCTTTGCCGACAGGGCGTTGAAGTCGCCGATCTTGATGAACGGCACTTCCTCGTAGATCACCTTCTGGACGTCGGCCCAGAGTGTGACGCGCTTGCCAGCATCCGATTCGGCGTTGAAGGCATCGACGGCCTTGGCGCGGGCCGGCGTATCCCAGTTTCCGGGCGCCTTGGTCGACATCATGCCGATCAGCGCCGGTTCCGGCAGGAACGGGCTGTGGGTGATATAGATATCCCAGAGTGTCGGGTCGGCGCGGCGCTGGGTGAGCGTTGCCCAGTCGACCACCTGCAGATCGACGGTGAAGCCCGCGAGCTTCAGATACTCGGCGGCGACCTGTGCCATTTTGTAGTGGAACTCGTACTGGCGGCTGGTCAGGATGCGCAGCGGCTCACCCTTGTAGCCGGTAGCCTTCAAGAGTTCGCCTGCCTTTTCCGGATCGGCGACATTGTAGCCGCCTTCCGTGCCGGCTTCGGTGCGCCAGACATACTGCGCCGGGTAGAGGGCGGCATCGAGCGCGTAGAAGTCGGTGCTGCCGAAGGCGGCCGCCATCATGTCTTCCATGCTGAGTGCGGCGCGGATCGCCTTGCGCAGTTCCAGATTCTTGGTCATGCCGTTGCCTGAGTTGAGGACAAAGACAGGCCAGCCGAAAGGCTGCAGCATCACAGGTTCGGAAGCGCTCGAGCCTTTCACCCGTTCGAAGGATTCGACCGGCAGCGAATCGACGTAGTCGTACTGACCGGAGACGGCGGCCTCGACACGGGTGTTCGGGTCGGGAACCGGCACGAAGCGGATCTCGTCGGCATACTGGTGACGCGCGCCGCCATAACCGTTGCTTTCGCCCTCGGGCGAGACATAGCCGTCGTAACGCTCAAGCTGGATGTACTGGTCGGCCTTGCGCTCCTTGAGCTTGTAGGGGCCGGTGCCGACGAAATCGACCATCGGCTCAGCCTGCTTTTCCGAAGGCAGTACGATTGCCGCGGAATTGTTGAAGGCGAGCAGCGAGACCAGCGGCGCATAGGGGGTGTTGAGCGAGATCTTGACCGTGGTCGGGTCGACGGCCTCGATGCCGGCGATCGTCGTTGCCGTCTGCTTGCCGCGCGAGGCGGTCTTCGTCCAGCGCTCGAGCGAGGCGACGACGTCGGTCGCATCCATGTCGGTGCCGTCATGGAACTTGACGCCGGAGCGCAGCTTGATCGTGTAGGTTTTGCCGTCGGCGCTGATTTCCGGCATGGCCACAGCCAGAAGCGGCGTCGGCTTCCAATCCTTGTCGAAGGTGTAGAGCGTCTCGAACATATGCTGCGAGACGATGCCGACCAGGTCGGCCGTCGAAGCCATAGGGTCGAGCGTCGGCGGCTCGCCGACCGTGGCGACGTTGATGACGCCGCCCTTTTCCTGCGCGAAGGCGAAGGACGAGGAGGCGATGAGTGCCGTTCCCAGAAGCAGTGCAATCCTTGCTGATTTCATCTTATGTTCCTCTCTTATAGTTATATCATAGTTATGTACTAAGATACTTTATATTGGAATGATAAGGTCAGCCTTACGGAAATGTCAAGCCGCAGCCAAAACCGACGGTCATCATGGCAGCGGGGCCGGCGACGCTGATCAGTCAGGGGAGGGATCGATGAGGGAGCACTTTTCGCTTTGGGCGGGCACGCATTGATCAAGCGGAGCGCGCTGCTCGACGCTTGAACACGACGAAATCGGCTGTCCTGCGCTCAGGAAAGTGCTTGCCTTACATCAGGTTATGCTTTCACCCGCCGCCCAGACGGGCGGCAGGGCCTTCATCGCAGGTTTACCGATAAGGCGAGTAGCAGGCGCGGCGGGCGCCATAATAGGGCTGGAAGGTATTGTCCCATGCCCGGTAGGAGCTGTATCGACTGTAGCACCAGCTCGTATGGGCGTTGCCGCCATAGTACCGTCTCGGCTGGGCCATCAGCCCGCCGATGATGGCGCCGGCGGCAAGGCCGCCGATGATCGCGCCTACATTGTCATCGTCGTCGTCGTCATCCCAGTGGCGGTGACGGTAATAGCGCCGATCGCCCCGCCATCGGTAGCCATCGTATCCGCGATACCAGCGGCGGTGATAGTACTGCACGGTCTCGACGTCGGAGATGCCTGCCTTCATGGGTGTTACCGACGGGAATGCCTGTACCGGGGCTGCGCTGGAGAAGGCCGTTGCCAGCGAAAGCGCAACAATTGCCAGCTTTTTCATTGGCTTCACCATTTCCTTTCATTGGGGAAATGGATGAGGGCATGTTTTGTGCCGGAGAACGGGCAGAAACTCACGGCTTCGTGAATGCGCGGCAATCGGTTGGCTAGACGCTGAACTCTTCGAGCCTCTGCATGAAAATGCCGAAGCCGGCGCGGCGATAGGTGTCCTGTGCCTTGGCGTGATCCCAGGTATCCGTGTGCAGCCAGACGCGATCCGGTGCCCGATCCCAGATGGCACGCAGTGAGCCATCGAGAAGAAACGGCCCCAGCCTTCTTCCCTGCGCTTGCGGGATCAGGCCGAAATGGGTGAGTTCGACATCGGAAGTGTCAGCGCGCTCGAATTCGCAGAGCCCGACGGCACTGCCTTCCACCCGCAGGATATAGAGCGCGGTCGACGGGCTGCGCAAAAAGGCATCGAGCTCATCGGCAGGCATGCGCAGTCGCTGATCCCAGCGCAAAGGTTCGGCGACTGCGCGGTAGAGCGAGAGGAATTCCTCTGCTGCCAAGCGCTCAGGCGCAAACGCCGTGCCCTCGACAGGCGGCAGCAAAGGCTCGCCAGTCGGCCGAGTGCGCATTTCCATGTAGGTCACAAGCAGCTGAACCATGATCGCTTACATCGGCATCGGGTGCATCGGCATCGCAAGAGCCGGCTCGGCGGAGCGTCGCGCCTGTGATTTGTCCTGCTGACGAGAAGGATGGTGATCCCGGCGCGATTCGAACGCGCGACCCCCAGATTAGGAATCTGGTGCTCTATCCTGCTGAGCTACGGGACCACTCGGATAGCACCCATACAAAAGCAAGGCCTCTTCGCCAAGTGTTTTTGCGCGGTGCCTTCGCGAAATAGGGCATGGCGTGCGGTGCCGGGAATGCAGGGGATTGCGGAAGGCGCCTGTCCAATCCGGTTTCCTCCTCTACCGAGGCGTGCCGAAATCGGGGGCTGGTGTTTCCCGTCTTTCGGATGCTAAGCAGTGATCAGCGCCGGCTTGAGGAGGCTGGCGCTCCTTCATGCGACCTTCACCCAGAGACCTGATCCAGACATGTTCATCGGAATTGATTGGGGCGGCACGAAAATGGAAGTCATCGCGCTTGATCGCGATGGTGAAACGCGCGCCCGCCACCGCGTCGCGACCCCGACCAGCGGCTATGACGACTGCATTCTGGCCGTTCACGGCCTTGTTGCCGCCGCCGAAAAGACGGCGGGCGAACAAGGATCGATCGGCATCGGCATTCCCGGCAGTCCCAATCCGCGCACCGGTATCGTGCGCAACTCCAACGCTGTGCTGATCAACGGCAAGCCGCTCGGGCGCGACCTCGAACAGGCGCTCGGCCGCAAGGTGCGGCTCGCCAACGACGCCAATTGCCTGGCGGTGTCGGAGGCAGTCGACGGTGCCGGCAAGGACGCGCAGACAGTGTTCGGCGTGATTGTCGGCACCGGCCATGGCGGCGGGCTGGCGATCGGCAAGAAGGTGCATGCCGGCTACCAGGGCGTCGCCGCCGAAATCGGCCACTATCCGCTGCCATGGATGACCAAGGACGAGTATCCCGGCCACAAATGCTGGTGCGGCAAACACGGCTGCCTCGACATGTACGCCTGCGGCACCGGGGTCGAGCTCGACTATCGCCTGACCACCGGCGTCGAAAAGCGTGGTCGCGATATCATCGAGGCGAAGCGGGCCGGCGATCCGGCGTCAACAGGCGTCTACAATCGTTTCGTCGACCGGCTGGCGCGCAGCCTTGCGCTTTTGACCAACATCGTCGACCCGGATGTCTTCGTGCTCGGCGGGGGCATGTCGAATGTCGACGAGATCTATGAGGATGTGCCGCCGCGGGTGGTCAACTACCTCTTTGGCGACAGTTTCGAAACGCCTGTTCGCAAGGCGATGCACGGGGACAGTTCCGGCGTGCGCGGCGCGGCTTGGCTCTGGAAGGATTGAGCGGAGGCTTCATGAATATCGACAATGATCTCAAGCGCATCGGCCAACAGGAGCGCGAGCTGCAATTCGACAGTTTCGACCTGGAAATGGCATGGCAACTGGGCACGACGTTGCGCCGCATGGCCGCCGAACGCAAGCTCGGCGTCGTCATCGATGTCACGCTGTTTTCGATGCAGGTGTTTTATACCGCGCTTGAGGGCGCGACGCCTGACAATCCGAACTGGGTGCGCCGCAAGCGCAACACCGTTTTTCGCCTTTTCAAGAGCAGCTACTCGACCGGCCTCGGGCTGTTGAAGCAGCAGACCAATCTGCAGGCGAAGCTCGGGCTTCCGGATGCCGAATATGCGGCCCATGGCGGCAGTTTCCCGATCGTCGTCAAGGGCACGGGCTGCATCGGTGCGGTGACCGTGTCCGGCCTGCCGCAGCGCGAGGACCACAACATGGTGGTCGAGGCGCTGGCCGAGCTGCTCGGCAAGAACCATGATGAACTGAAGCTCGAGGGCTGAACCGTTGCCGCAGGATATTTTCTCGCAATCCGCTATCTTGTCGGCGTGGCTGGCCGAAAGGGCCCTGCCGCTCTGGCGCGAAAAGGGCGTCGATGCCACGGGCGGCGGTTTCGCCGAAACCATCGACATGGCCGGCGAGCCAACGCGGGCCAATCGCCGGGCGCGGGTGCAGCCGCGTCAGGTCTACTGTTTCGCCGAGGCCGGCAGGCGCGGCTGGGCGGGCGACTGGAAGAGTGCCGCCGAGGGCGGGCTTGCCTATTTCGATCGGGTCTATCTGCAGCCGACGGGCTTTTACGGCGCGCTTGCGGATGCCGACGGCAACCTCATCGATGCCGCCTTCGACCTCTACAATCAGGCTTTCGCGTTGCTGGCCTTTGCCTATCTGGCCGAGGTCTTCCCCGAGCGCAGGCCGGAAATGATCGAGCGCAGCAACGGTTTGCGCCAACGCATCGAGGCCCACTGCAAGCACCCGCTCATCGGCTTTGAAGAGGACGATCCGTCGCGGCTGCCGCTCTGCTCCAATCCGCACATGCATCTGTTCGAAGCGTGCCTGGCGAGCGAGGAGGTCGTCGGCTTTGATCGCGTCGCCTGGTTCAACCTTGCAGACGAGATCGCGCATCTGGCGATGGATCATTTCATCGACGGCGGTACCGGCGCGTTGCGGGAGTTCTTCGACCACGACTGGGCGCCGTTCCCGGGTGACAAGGGGCGTATCGTCGAGCCCGGCCATCTGTTCGAATGGGCGTGGCTGTTGCTGCGCTGGGCCGAGCGGCGCGGCAATGCCGAGGCGATCGTCAAGGCGCGGCGGCTGTTTGCGATCGGCGAGGCGCACGGCATCTGCCCGACCCGCAATGTCGCGGTCATGACGCTCTTCGACGATTTCTCGGTCGCCGACCCGATCGCACGGCTTTGGCCGCAGACGGAATGGCTGAAGGCTTCGGTTCGTTTTGCAGCCCTCACAGAAGGCGCGGAGCGTGAGCGCTATCTCGCCTCGGCGGCGCGGGCGGCTTCGGCACTCAACCTGTTCCTGGAGACACCGGTGGCCGGGCTGTGGCGCGACAAGCAGAAACCAGATGGCAGTTTCGTCGACGAACCGGTGCCGGCGAGCAGTTTCTACCATATTCTCTGCGCCATCTATGAAACGCAGGATTGCCTCGGCCGTCTTTAGAGCATTTCCAGGAAAAGTGCGAAGCGGTTTTCCGTCAGGAAATGCGGAAAAACGAAGCGACAGAGCGTTTCCGCGGCTCAATTTAAGCCAGAAACGCTCTGAGTTTGTCTTCTGATGGCATTCGCATGGCTCGCTGCGGTCGCGGCGGGCCATTTTCTTTGCCGTGGCGTTCACCCAAAAGGCGGAATCGCCTTTCTGTCGCTCCTGTGCGCAGACTGAAACCGCATGCGCCAAGGCTACCAAGCCAACGTCATTGCGGCAAATTAAATCCGTTCATATGTTGACATAAAGATGTCTTTATGTGATTGACTTGACTATTGCTTGTCGTTTTCAGAACGGGAGATTTCCCATGTCCGCCATCGACGCCCTTTTCGGCGACCTTTCCTCCAAGCCGGATGGCTCCGAAGTCATGCGGGCGCTGAAGCAGGCGGCCAGCGAGCGCATCCTGATCATGGATGGTGCAATGGGCACGGAAATCCAGCAGCTGGGTTTCGTCGAGGATCACTTCCGTGGCGATCGCTTCGGCGGTTGTGCCTGCCATCAGCAGGGCAACAACGACCTGTTGACCCTGACGCAGCCGAAGGCGATCGAGGACATCCACTATTCCTACGCCATCGCCGGCGCCGACATCCTGGAAACGAACACGTTCTCCTCGACCCGCATTGCCCAGGCCGACTACGGCATGGAAGACATGGTCTACGACCTCAATCGTGACGGCGCCCGCCTGGCGCGCCGGGCGGCAAGGCGCGCCGAAGCGCATGACGGCCGTCGCCGGTTCGTCGCCGGAGCGCTCGGCCCGACGAATAGGACCGCGTCGATTTCGCCTGACGTCAACAATCCGGGCTACCGGGCGGTGACCTTCGACGATCTCAGGATCGCCTATGCCGAACAGATCCGCGGCCTGATCGACGGCGGCGCCGATATCATCCTGATCGAGACGATCTTCGATACGCTCAACGCCAAGGCGGCGATCTTCGCCACCAAGGAAGTGTTCGCAGAGAAGGGTATCGAACTGCCGGTGATGATCTCCGGCACGATCACCGATCTTTCCGGCCGTACGCTGTCGGGCCAGACGCCGACGGCGTTCTGGCATTCCGTGCGCCATGCCGAGCCTTTCACCATCGGGCTCAACTGTGCGCTCGGCGCCAATGCCATGCGCGCGCACATCGACGAACTTTCGAGTGTCGCCGACACCTTCGTCTGCGCCTATCCGAACGCCGGCCTGCCAAACGAATTCGGGCGATATGACGAGACCCCGGACCAGATGGCAGCCCAGGTCGAAGCCTTTGCCCGCGACGGTCTCCTCAACATCGTCGGCGGCTGCTGCGGCTCGACGCCCGCCCATATCAGCGCGATCGCCAAGGCGGTTGCCAAACACCCGCCACGCCTGATCCCCGATGTCGCGCCGCTGATGCGGCTCTCGGGCCTCGAGCCCTTCACGCTCACCTCAGACATTCCCTTCGTCAATGTCGGCGAGCGCACCAACGTCACCGGCTCGGCCAAGTTCCGCAAGCTGATCACCGCCGGCGACTATTCCGCAGCGCTCGATGTCGCCCGCGATCAGGTCGCCAACGGCGCGCAGATCATCGACATCAACATGGACGAGGGCCTGATCGATTCGAAGCAGGCGATGGTCGAGTTCCTCAACCTTATCGCTTCCGAACCTGATATCGCCCGCGTGCCCGTCATGATCGATTCGTCGAAGTGGGAGGTGATCGAGGCCGGATTGAAATGTGTCCAGGGCAAGCCGCTGGTCAACTCGATCTCGATGAAGGAAGGCGAAGAGGCGTTTCTGCATCACGCCAGGCTTTGCCGCGCCTATGGCGCTGCCGTCGTCATCATGGCCTTCGACGAGGTTGGGCAGGCAGATACCAAGGCGCGCAAGGTCGAGATCTGCACCCGCGCCTACAAACTGCTGACCGAAGAAGCCGGCTTCCCGCCCGAAGACATCATCTTCGACCCGAACATCTTTGCCGTCGCGACCGGCATCGAGGAACACAACAACTACGGCGTCGACTTCATCGAAGCAACGCGCGAAATCATTGCGACGCTGCCGCATGTGCACATCTCCGGCGGGGTCTCCAACCTGTCGTTCTCCTTCCGCGGCAACGAACCGGTGCGCGAGGCGATGCACGCCGTGTTCCTCTACCATGCCATCCAGGCGGGCATGGACATGGGCATCGTCAATGCCGGCCAGCTTGCCGTCTATGACGGCATCGATGCCGAGCTGCGCGAGGCCTGCGAAGACGTGGTCCTGAACCGCCGCGCCGATTCGACCGAACGCATGCTGGAGATTGCCGAGCGCTATCGCGGACAGGGCGGCGCCCAGGCCAAGGAGAAAGATCTTTCCTGGCGTGAATGGCCGGTCGAAAAGCGACTCGAGCACGCGCTGGTCAACGGCATCACCGAATATATCGAGGCCGATACCGACGAGGCGCGGCTTTCGAGCGCCCGGCCGCTGCATGTCATCGAAGGTCCGTTGATGGCCGGCATGAATGTCGTCGGCGATCTTTTCGGCTCGGGCAAGATGTTCCTGCCGCAGGTGGTGAAATCGGCGCGCGTGATGAAGCAGGCGGTTGCCGTTCTGCTTCCGCACATGGAAGCCGAGCGGCTGGCCGCCGGTGGCGAAGGCGAGCGCCAGAGCGCCGGCAAGATCCTGATGGCGACGGTCAAGGGCGACGTGCACGACATCGGCAAGAACATCGTCGGCGTCGTGCTTGCCTGCAACAATTACGAGATCATCGATCTCGGCGTCATGGTGCCATCCGCCAAGATCCTCGAGGTGGCCAAGGCGCAGAAGGTCGACATCATCGGCCTTTCCGGCCTGATCACGCCATCGCTCGACGAGATGGTGCATGTTGCCTCGGAGCTCGAGCGCGAAGGTTTTGATATCCCGCTGTTGATCGGCGGCGCGACGACGAGCCGGGTGCATACGGCGGTCAAGATCAATCCGCGCTACGACCGCGGCCAGACGGTCTACGTCACCGATGCGAGCCGTGCGGTCGGGGTCGTCTCCAGCCTGTTGTCGTCGGAAGCCAAGGGCTCTTACGTCGAGACGATCCGCGCTGAATATCGCAAGGTTGCCGACGCCCATGCTCGCAACGAGGCGGAAAAGCGCCGCCTGCCGCTATCGCAGGCGCGCGCCAATGCTCACAAGATCGACTGGAGCGGCTATCAGGCCAAGGCTCCCTCGTTTCTCGGTACGCGGGTGTTTCAGGGGTGGGAGCTGGACGAGCTGGCGCGCTACATCGACTGGACGCCGTTCTTCCAGACCTGGGAACTGAAGGGCGTCTATCCCAAAATCCTCGATGACGAGAAGCAAGGGCAGGCCGCACGTCAGCTGTTCGAGGATGCGCAGGCCATGCTTGCCAAGATCATCGCCGAGAAATGGTTTGCCCCGAAGGCGGTCGTCGGCTTCTGGCCGGCCGGAACCGTCGGCGACGACATCCGGCTGTTTACCGAGGAAACGCGCGGCGAGACGCTCGGCACCTTCTTCACGCTGCGTCAGCAGCTGAGCAAGCGCGACGGGCGACCGAACGTGGCGCTGTCGGATTTCGTCGCACCTGTCGACAGCGGCAGCAGAGATTATCTCGGCGGCTTCGTCGTCACGGCCGGTATCGAGGAAGTGGCGATCGCCGAGCGCTTCGAGCGCGCCAACGACGACTATTCGTCGATCATGGTCAAAGCACTGGCCGACCGGTTCGCCGAAGCCTTTGCCGAGCGCATGCATGAATACGTGCGCAAGGAACTCTGGGGTTATGCTGCGGACGAGACATTCTCGCCGCAGGACCTGGTCGGTGAGCCCTATGCCGGTATTCGCCCGGCACCTGGCTATCCGGCTCAGCCCGACCATACGGAAAAGGAAACGCTGTTCCGGTTGCTCGACGCCGAAAAGGCGATCGGCGTGACCTTGACCGAGAGCTTTGCGATGTGGCCCGGTTCGTCCGTCTCCGGTCTCTATGTCGGCCATCCCGAGGCCTATTATTTCGGTGTCGCCAAGGTCGAGCGGGATCAGGTGGAGGATTATGCGGGGCGCAAGCGTATGCCGGTGCGCGAGGTCGAACGCTGGCTGTCCCCGATCCTCAACTACGTGCCGATGCCCGAAGCAGAGGCAGCCGAGTAATCTCGGGAATCCAACAATAGTGCTGGCGGGCAATCATGCCCGTCAGTCTCGCGCTTGAAGCGAGGCGGTCTGCAAGGCCGGCCATGCGGCGAAACCGTCTTTCCCACTTGCCTCAATCCAAGATGAAACTGCGCCGAGCGCTTGGCGATGCCGGCACTTGCCGATTTCTTGAAGCCTCTATGCTTTCCTGAACTGGGCTATTGCTCTGTATTCGTCGTTTATGGTCGGTAGCGCCAATATATTTCTTGAGGCGCCCAAAAATAATGGGATGGAAATTCCGAAAGGATTCCAATCGAAACGAACGTGATTCAACGTTGTTTTTCGGCAGTGCCGCTGCATTTCGGGCCGTATTCCAAATGAAACATTGAAAATCCCGAAAAAAGAATTATATGGGTGCAATCGAATATTGCTTGCGACCTTTGTCAAAGCGCTGAAAAGCGTTGTCAGATTTCCTCTCAACATCGACACGGCTCGGCGAATACCCGTCGAGCGAAATCAACGATTGAAAGGAGATCGTTATGAATTCAGGCACTGTAAAGTGGTTCAATGGCACCAAGGGTTTTGGCTTCATCCAGCCGGATGACGGTACGACCGACGTGTTTGTTCATGTTTCCGCTGTAGAGCGTGCAGGCATGGGCTCGCTGGCGGAAGGCCAGAAGGTCACCTACGACATCGTCCGCGACCGCAAGACCGGCAAGAACTCTGCCGACAATCTCCGGGCGGAATGAATCGTCATCTGCCTCCCCCGACCACGGATGTACTGGCTGGGGACGTTTGATTGACGGGAAGAGGTCGGGTGAAGCCCGGCCTTTTTGCGTCCGGACCCTGCACATTCCGGGGAAGGAAACTATCATGACCCGCAGAATTTGTGCCGTTGGCGACACGGTGACCGTAAGGGCCGATTTCACCAAGCTGGCACCCGCCGTCAGGACGTGCCGGATCATCGGTGTTCTGCCCGCCGACCACGGCGAGACCCAATATCGCGTCCGTTTCGACGGCGAGAACTTCGAACGTCGCATCGTTGCAAGCGACGTCGAGACCACTGAGGCGGCCTCTCCCATCGAAGAGGGACCGTCGCGCATCATTGCCAAGGGTGAACCCTGGCTGAAACCGTCGCGCATCCGGATCGGAAGATAGCTACAGCAATCTCGGTCCGCCGATGTGCGGCCCCAACCAAAGGGAAGGATACATCTTGCAGGTACTCGTCAGAGACAACAACGTCGACCAGGCACTCCGCATTCTGAAGAAGAAAATGCAGCGCGAGGGACTGTTCCGCGAATTCAAGGCGCGCAGCGCCTATGAAAAGCCGTCGGAAAAGCGCGTTCGCGAAAAGGCCGAAGCCGTTCGTCGCCAGCGCAAGCTCGCGCGCAAGAAGCTTCAGCGCGAAGGCCTGCTGCCGGCACCGAAGAAGGCTGTCCGCACCCGCTAAATCTGAGGTACCGATGCCGATTTCGGCATCGGTCCACGCCCGAGCGAGGAGGTACGCATGACGTCGACGAAGAAAGATCTTTTCAAGCCTGAGCGTTTGTCGGCAGCCGACAAGGCTGCGGCGACCGACCATACGGCCCGCGGTATCGTTGCGGCGGAAAAGCTGGCGCGCGAGAAGAAGACCGAAAAGCTCAAGGCTCAGCGGTTGTTGCAGGAGGCTGACGCCGAACCCGTGGCCCCGGCGCCCAAGCGCCAGCCGGCACGCAAGCGCACGAGCGCCTGATTGCGCTCATCGGCCGGGCGCAGCCATTGCCCGGCAATGTTCTGCCAACCAAGCCCGACATAACCTCCTTGATAGATCGTCCGCCCGCCGCGCATCCCACTCGACGCGCGGCTAGGCAATGTTTGTGCAGTTGGTTCCAACGCCGGGCTAGTTGACCGCGCTCGGCTCAGGAAACTGCCACTTTCCATCCAGTATTTCCTGCCGCGGCCGATAGAGACGCACCGCGTAGTTCCAGCCCTTGGTTGTCGGCAGGCAGTTGGCGATCTTGCCGTCGCAACCGCCGAACTGGATCGCCACCGTGCCATCATCGCCCTTCTTCGCGGTGATATCGTTGACCGTGTAGGCATCATACTTGTTCTTCTCGAAATACCCGGCAGCATTGTAGACGCTCACCGACCAGAATGCGTCGACGGGCACGTCTTTCACATCGAGCTTGTACACAGTCGCGCCGTCATTTTTGGTCGGCGTGATGTTGAGATAAACCGCATCCTTATCCGGATTCCCGCCCCAGCCCGACGCCGTGCCGATCAGATGGCGAACGGGATCGACTTGCTCCTTGGTCCCGAAGGCTTTCTTGAAGTCGGGCATCGTCGCGCCGAGCACGAGCAATGCCTCGCGCACCGTCTTCTGGCTCGCCGGATCCCAGGCGGGGACCTCGAAGCTGCCGCTCTTCGCCTGACTGGCCTTGATCGCGTCCTGCAAGGCATGGACCGCTTCGATATCCTTGGCGTCGGCCGGGTCGACGAGCGTGCGAATTGCCACGACGACATAGCGCGTGCCGACACCCTCCTTCGTCAGCGTGTGCTCTCCGGCATCGTAGACGACCTCGGGCACGTAGTGATCCTCGTTGATCACCTGCATCGACATGAAGCGCTTTCCTGCATCGGGCAGCGTGATGGTGACAGGACCGGCATCAAGGTCGAACACCGCCGAGGAATAGAGCGTGTCGCGGTTGAGGCGTATGACCGTCTGGTTGTCGATCGAGGCGGGCTCGCGGCGGTGCAGGAACTTGCCCAGCGCCCCGTCCTTGACCATGGCCGCGGCATACATGTCGCTCTCGGCGCGGATGAAATTGTCGACTCCGACGATTACAGGATCTGCGGCGGTGGCCGGCAGGATGCCGATCAAGGCAAGGGTCGCCGCGAGAGCAACAGTGGTTCGAAATGTATTCATGCTGGTCATCCTCTCTGCTCATGTCGCAGATTTCAGTGGCGGGGCTTTCCATTTGCCGTCGAGGGCATCGGGTTTTGGCCAGTAGAGGCGCATCACCACGAAGAACGGGCCCTTGGGAGCCGGTAGCCAATTGCTCTCCCGATCTGCGCCTGGGCTCTCGTTCTGGACATGAAGCGTCAGGCCGCCGTCGGCATCCTGCTTCAGGCTCGGGAGCATCGGCGAATTGATGAGATAACGGTTGAGCGGATTGGCGTAGAGCAGGCTTGCCGGCAGTTCGTAGAGCGTCAGCGACCAGAAGGCATTGACGGGGGGCAGTTGGCCGTGTTCGAAGCGCAACGCATATTTGCTCGCGCCGGAGAGCGGTTGCTTCTGATCGTCGATGAAATAGGCAGGATAGATCGCCTCTTCCTTGGAGTTGCCGTAGATGCCGAGCACAGCACCGGACATGCGCTGCATGTAGTCGTTCTTCAGGAAGGCTCGGGTTCCGAAGCAGTCGGCGCTCGAGAGCTTGCCGGTATCGATCATGGTTTCCTTGTGTTCCTTAAAGGCCGCCCAGCCGTCGGCCATGCCGTCGGTGATCGCCTTCTGGATATCCGGCGGGAAGGCCGTGAAGTCGAATGTCTTGCCAGCACCGATGTTGAGCTCGGAAAAGCGTGCCATCAGCTCCTTTTCCGAAGGATCGGTCGGGCAGAACTGCAGAATGAAGTTGAGTTCGCTGAAGACCTCGGGCGACGTCTTTTCCTCCTCCGCACTGAGCGGCGTGAAGAAGTCGACGGCGGGGGCGGGCGCAGGCGCCGGCTTTCCGAGAAATGCCGACAAGGGCTCGACCTTGTAGCCGGCCTGGATCTTCTTGACGTTCTCGATATCGCCAGGATTGAAGAGCTGCGTGCGGTAGAGCACGAAGGCAAACTCCGTTTCCGAGCGGATGACGTCCTTGATGCCGGGAGGGGTTTCGCCCTTCCAGTTCGGCCCGGCAAGCAGGTAGCTGCCGGCATCGTTGCCTGTCGCGCGGCTGCCGACATAGGCGAAGTTGAAGGTGTACTGTTCGATGAACTGAAGCGAGTAGTACCGTTCCTTCTCGATTGCCGGCACGGTGAACACCAACGGTTCGGCCCTGAGATCCGCGCCGACATAGGAGTAGGGCGTGTCTGAATTCGGCGTCTGGATCGCCTTGTCGTCCGGCGTATAGACCCGGGCATTGTTGAACAGCGTGTTCCACGGCGCCTTGAACTCCGGCCCGCCGGCGTCGACGAAATAGGAATGTTGCACGCGGTAATTGTCGACCAGCGGAAATCCGTAGATCGTTGCCTCCTTGGCGATCGCCCGCGCGTCATCAGGCGTGAGGGCCGCATCTGCGGCGAAGGACGGCAAGGCTGTCACATGGGGAAGCGCGGTAGCAAGCGCGCCGTACATCAGAATGGTCCGTCGTTTAATCATGGCAAAATCCTCCGGATGAGCGCGCAAAGCAGATAACCGAAGGACAATCCGACGGCATGCGCAAAGCCGTGCGGGGCCAGCAATGCTTCGATGGTGCGCGATGGGCGGAAAACCGCAAGTACGTAACAGTTACTACGGTGCTGGTGCCGTTCGCTGCCGACGCGATGGCGGCGCCTGACGACCTGCGGTAACATCGTCGCTGGAATACATCGCACGTGAAGAGACCGTCGATGGAGCGCCGCCTCGCAGCCGTCCTGATCGCCGACGTCGCCGGATACAGTCGCCTGAGCCGGCTCGACGAGGAGGGAACGCGCGCCAATTTCCAGAGCGACCTGCATGACATTCTGGAGCCGCAGTTTGCCGAACATCACGGCCGGCTGGTCAAGACCATGGGTGACGGGCTGCTGGTGGAATTCCGCAGCGTCGTCGATGCACTCCGCTGCGCGGTGGAGATCCAACAGCGCAAGGCCGAACAGGCCGACAAGGTCACAACTGACCGGCGGCTCGATTTCCGCATCGGCATCAATCTCGGCGACATCATCGTTGAAGGCGACGACATTCACGGCGATGGCGTCAACACCGCCGATCGGGTGCAGGGGCTGGCCGAGCCCGGTGGCATCGCGATATCGGGTACGGCCTACGACCAGGTTCGATTGAAGCTTAGTGTCGGCTACGCCTCGCTCGGCGAGCAGACGGTCCGGGGGATGGCCGAACCGATCCGCGTCTATCACGTGCTTCTCGACCCTGATGACGCTGGCAAGACCATCGTCAAGGATACGCAGCAGCATTTTGCGCGAAGGAGCATGCTCATTGCCGGCGCCCTCATGTTGCTCCTCGCATTTGTCGCCGCCTGGTGGCAGCCGTGGACGCTCATCCTGCCGGAGACGCCGACCGAGCGCTTTGCCTATCCCCTGCCGGACCAGCCATCCGTCGCAGTCCTGCCGTTCATCAATGTCAGCGGCGACCGGGATCATGACCATCTGGCCGAAGGGTTGACCGACGACCTGATCACCGAGCTTTCGAAGGTGTCCGGCCTGTTCGTAATCGCTCGCCATTCGGTGTTCGCGATGAAGGACAACGCTTCGAAGATCCAGGACGTGGCAGCGGAGCTTGGCGTTCACTACATTCTGGAGGGCACGTTGCAACGGGCCGACCAGCGGCTGCGCATCAACGTCAAGCTGATCGATGCGATGAGCGGTCTATCGCTCTGGGCGGAGCGCTATGACCGGCAATATGCCGATCTCTTCGCGGTCCAGGACGACGTCATCGGCAAGATCATCGCGGCGCTGGAGGTCAAACTCAGCGAAGGCGAACGCGACCAGCTGGCGCGCATCCCGACCGACAATCTCGAAGCCTACGACTACTACATGCGGGCCGAGCAGCAGGGGCTCATCTATAGCGATGTCGATACCTATCGCCAGACGCTGGCCTTCTATCAGAAGGCGATCGATCTCGATCCGCGTTTCGCCGATGCCCATGCGGGGATCGCGCGGGTCGCCGTCGACGTCTGGCGCAATGACTACAATTATCTCTGGTCGGCGGCCGTTGCCCGCAAGATCGCTTATGACGCTGCCGGCCAGGCCCTGAAGCTCGACGCCAACAATGCGCGCGCGCACACAGTGCTGGCATTGCTGCAGCTCGTCGACGGTCGCGAAACGGAGGCGCGGGAATCTGCCGCCAGGGCGGTCACGGCGCAGCCGAGCGATCCAGAGGCCTTTGCCAACCTGGCGCTGATCCTGGCGCAAACCGGCGAACACGAACAGGCAATCGCCGATCTGGAACGGGCATTGAGGCTCGATCCGTCACCGTCTCCGAGTTTCCGGCTGCTGGCGGGCATCGTCTACTACACCGCACGCGACACCGACCGGGCGATCCCGCTGATCGAAGCAGCCGGCGAGGCCCTACCGAATGCGGAGGCTGCACGGGAGTATCTGGCCTCGGCCTATGCCCAGCGCGGCGATCGGGCGCGCGCGGTGGCAGAGGGCGCAAAGCTGCTTCAGCTCTTTCCCGACACCAACCTCACCTATTACAGCTACCTCTATGATTACTGGCGCGAAGAGGACCTCAATCGCCACCTCTACGGACTGCGCACTGCCGGCATTCCGGAGTGGCCCTTCGGCTTCGTCGGGGCGGCGGCGGACAGGCTCGGGCCGGCGGAACTTGGCACGCTGACCCAAGACAAGACCTGGGCCGGGCAGCACAAGAATGGCACGAGCTTCGTGCAATTCTTCGATAAGGCCGGCAACACCGCCTATCGCAGCGCCAACACAAACATCACCGGGCGCGCCGAGGTGAAGGGCAACCAGCTCTGCGAGAAATTCGACGGATATTTCCTCGACCGCATGGTCTGCGGCTATGTCTATCGCAACACGGCCAAGGGCGAGAGCGGCGCAGACTTCATCCACGTGACGCCGCAGGCGCTAAAATTCTTCTCGATCGAGCAGTGATCGCTATCCGGTCAGCGCGCCGCCTGCCAGGTCGTGCCGAGCTTTTCCGAAATGAGCGTGTTCTCCACTTCAGACCAGTGCTTCTTCGAATCGACCAGCTTGTTCGGGTTCTTCTCGAAGCCTTCTGCCGCACCCGGATCGTAGCTCAGGAACAGCTTGCCCTCGATGATGCGCCAGGCCTTCGGATCGATATTGGTGGTCACCGTGCCAAACGACACACCGTCGGCGCAGTAGCCGCCATATTGCGGGGCGTAGCGGGTGGGTTCGCGGATGAAAAGCTCACGGTTCTCGGCGCTGGCAAACTGCCAGTTCGCTCCGAGCCAGCGGTAGGAAAATTGCGGCGAGCCTTCGAGCGCCTTGCTCTCGGTGAAATAGGCGACCGGGTCGTAGCCCTTGATGGCGACATCGCCGAAGTAGCCGGTGTTGACGAGGTCTTCCGCCATTATCGGCCCGGACAGTGCCAGAAACGCCGTCGCAGCGAGGCCGACGGCGCATGCGTATCGATTGTAAAACATTCCTCTTCTCCGATTCCGGATGCGGCTGGCGCACGCTCTGGCGTCACTTCCGCTTCGTGCATTCGGTATAAAGCCAGTCGCCGACGAGGTCGGCCTTCTGGCAGGTGGCGCCCGCTTTCAGCAGAAGCTCGGCGGCGTCCCAGTGCGAGCGCCAGCCGGCCTGTGTCAGTGGCGTGTAGCCGTTGCGTTCCTTCGCCTCGACCTCGGCCTTTTGGGTAAGCAGCACAGCCACGACATCGGCGTGACCCTCCTCGGCTGCGGCATGAAGCGGCGACATCTTGTAGAAGTTCTTGGTGTCGTTGACGTCGGCGCCCTTGGCGAGCAGCAGCTTGACGGTGTCGAGATTGCCGCCATAGGCCGCGGCGTGCAGGGCGGTCAGCCCGCCCTTGTTGCGGATCTCGATGTCGCAGCCGCGATCGAGCAGCAGGGCGACGACATCCGGCCGTCCGGCAAGGGACGCGACCAGCAATGCCGGCTCGCCGGCCGTATCCGGCTCGGTGATGTCGGTACCCTGATCCAGCAACAGCGTGACGCGCTTGACGTCGCCGTCTCTTGCCGCGTCATGCAAGGGACCCGCAAAAGCCGCCGAGGTGAAAAACGCTAGCCCGGCGACCGAAGCACAAACATAGTTCATAGCGCCACCTCCGCCCCAGCTTCGGTTTTGCATGTAAGAATGTTCGAAAATATCACAGAGTCCTTGCCGTCAACAAGGTCAATCGCCCGGCAAGGAGCGGGGGGCGAGGCGTTTGCTTAGAGCACTACCAGGAAAAGCGCGAAGCGGTTTTCCAGTTCTGACGGTCGATATATCGATCTGATGCGGGTCAGGCGTTGACCCGCATCAGATCGAGCACGCGCTCCACCGCACAAGGGATGGGGGCGATGATCGGCGTGGTGAAATGCGGCTGCAACTGTTCGGCCGCCTGGCCGAGCGGGCCGCCGCCGATGATGACGGCCTCGGCGCCATCAAGCTCGATGCATTGCCGCACCGCCTCGTCGAGTGCTTCCCGCAGCAGCTTTTCGTCGCCGGCAAGCGCGAGCGGATCGCCGGGCGTACAGCGGATGCCGGTATATTGGCCGGCAAGGCCGAGGTCGCGGGCGCGGTCGTCGATGGCCTCGATCAGGTCCGGCGTCGTGGTTGCGACGCCGAACTTGCGGCCGCTCAGCGCGGCTTCGATCATCGATGCCTCGCAGATGCCGACGACGGGGATGTCGACACGGTCCCTGAGGGTAGCAAGGCCGGGATCGCCGAAGGCACTGACGATGATGCCGAGGCAACCGGCGCCATGGGCCGCGCCGATCTCGATGACCTCGCCGGCCGCAGCGGTCAGCTGCTGCGGCGTGACGATCATCTGCGGGTTCCGCACGGCCGTGGCGACTGCCACGGCCGTGCGTCCGGTTACAGCCCGCTCAGCGATGGCGAGCATCATGCTGCTTGTTGCCTGCGAGCTGTTCGGGTTGATCAACAGGATATGTGCGGTCACGTTCTGACTTCCATGCCGACATTGACCTGTTTGGGCTCAGCCTTGGCGAGGTCGGCGTCCGCCGGCTGGTCCAGATCTTCCATCGACATGCCATAGGTCTCGGGACCGAGCTGGATGCAGAATGCGAAGACTGCGTACATGCCGGCTGCCAGCCCGAACACCCCGACCATGCCATAGGTGTCGAACAGCATGCCGGAGATCGTTGGCACGAAGGAGCCCGCGGCCGACCCTGTCGCCAGGATAAGTGCTACGCCGAAGGCGCGAATGCGTGTCGGGAAGAGCTCCGGCGCGTAGATCCAGATCGAGGTGTTGAGCAAAAGCACGAAGAACTGGAAGATCGCTCCAAACATCAGGACGAGGTAGATGTTGGTTCCGAGATAGGCGATCGAAATGGCCGCCAGGCACGCGAAGACCGCACCGAACGTCAGCACTTTCTTGCGCGGGAAATAATAGCCGAACATCGAGGCGGCGATGGCGCCGAGCACGCTGCCGCTCTGGATGATCATGCTGTAGAGCAGGCTGCCCTGCAGGGTGTAGCCCATCGACACGAAGATGATCGGCATCAATGTGAGCACCGATAGCTGGGCGCCGTAGCTCATCAGGATGGCGATTGCGACGGGAATGGTTCTGCCGATGAACGGTGCCCGGAAAAGCTCCTTCCAGTCGCTCTTGGCAGGTGCTTCGTCCTGGAGATGATCCTTGGTCAGGTATTCCTGAACCTTCAGATTGCGGGGCCGCAGTGATCCGGAGGCCAGAATCGACAGCACCTTGTTGGCCTCGTCGATCTTTCCCTGCGAAGCAAGGAAGCGCGGTGTCTCCGGCACAAACCGGCGATAGAAGACCACGAGCAGCGCGGGCAATGCCAGCGAGGCGAAAAGCCAGCGCCAGCTGTTTTCACCGGGAAAGAGCGTGAAGATCAACAGGCCGAAGGCGGGGGCAAGGAAGTTGCCGAAGCCGCCGGCGCCAACATTGACGAGGCCGGCCGCCGTCCCGCGGAATTTCGGCGAGCAGAATTCCGACAGCATCGTCACCGCGGTCGAGATTTCGCCGCCGACGCCGAAGCCGACAATGGCGCGGGCAAAGCACAGCGCTGCGAAATTCGGCGCGAGTGCGCAGGCGGCCGAGCCGATGGTGAAGAGCAGAAGGTTGATCGTCAGCATCACGCGGCGGCCGTAGCGATCGCCGAGAATGCCCGACAGCAACCGGCCGAGAGCGGCGCTGCCGAAGGTGATGGTGTTGAGGAAGCCGATATCCGTGCCGGTCAGGCCCCAATGTTCCTTGAGGATCGGGCCGGCGACGCCGATGGTGTTCTGCTCGAAACTGTCGAACAGGCAGCCGATCAGAACCAGGGCGATGATCTGTTTGTGGGCGCCGGTGACGCCGATCTTGGTGAAGGCTGATTCCAATTGTCGAATGACCGGCGAAGACTTGCCGGACGGCACCATATTTTCCGCTGCCATGGTTTGTTCCCCTTTATGGCTTAACTGGCGTGAAAACTTAGTTTCATGATGCTATATCAAGAAATCACAGTTTCATACAAGAATCTTGCTCCGAAACGGATGAGCCGGACGTTTCGCGCCTGACGGGCGCTCTTGCCGGACAGCACAATTCACCTTCGAAACAACGCCATTGAGGAATGCAGGTTTCATGCCAAAAGGTTAGAAACTACAGTTTCTCCTTTTCAATCAAAGATATGGAGCGCCGTTGGTCGGTATCTACGACTTGAAACTGTGGTTTCTTGTGATCGAATAATGCACTGCTGTTTCAGGCAGATGCCCAAACAACGATCACAGCTCTTCGAGCGCGTCGTTTAACGCTTCGATGCCGCGCAGACGGTTGCGGCCGCTGATGCCTGCCGTTTCGATGCAACGCGTCGTCAGCAGATGGCAGAGCGCCATGACCGAGACGTGGTTGAAGAGCGGCCCGGGTGCCAGCGTCTGGCAGCGGAAATGCCACTCGGCCTGGCTGAGGAAGGGCACGCCCTCGTCGGTGATATAAAGCAGGCGGGCACCGGATTTTTCCACCTGGTTGATGAGCGCATCCATCAGGGCGATGCGGCGGCGCAGGCCGAAGACGATGACGACGTCGTCGGGCGTGAAGCTGACGAGATGTTCGCCCAGCGTCTGGCCGCCTCCGGGAATGGCCGAGATGTTCTCGATCACCTGCGTCAGCTGCCATTGCAGATAGGTGGCGAAGGAGTGGCTGGCACGAAAGCCGATGACCCAGACCTTGCGTGCCTTCAACAGCGCTGCCGACGCAGCGTTGATCTGTGTTTCCGATATCGCAAGGAAGGTCGCCTCGATATTGGCGACCCCTTGGGCCACATGGGCGGTAACGGATTGCTCGCCGGCCGTATCGGCGCTTGTCGCCAGGAAGAGCCGTGATCCCGTCTGCTTGTCGGCGCGCGCATGGCGGCGCGCCTCTTCGTAGTTTTCATAGCCGAGCCGCTGGATGAAACGCGATACGGTGGCCTTCGACACATGCGCCAGTGCCGCCAGCTCCTGGGCGGAATAGCTGGCGACCTCGCCGGGAAAGTCGCAGAGAAAGTCTCCAAGGCGTCGCTCTGCCGGATGGAGTTCCGGCAGGACCTGACGAACGCGAGTGAGGAAGGATCGCTCTTTGGGACTCATTGCCAATTCCATGAAACTGTCGTTTCACGGACTGTCCGATTTCCACGGGGTGTTTGCAAGTGCGCAGGCCCGGAAAGCCAGGCCTGCGCCATTTCGCGTTGACGTCGCCTTAGTATTTTGACGGCACGTAGAGTTCAGGCGGCAGCACCTTGCGTTCGTAGTCCGGGTTGAACACCCGCTCCGGCAGGGTGATCTCCTCGTGCGGCACATCCTCATAGGGGATCTGCTGCAGCAGGTGGTCCATACAGTTCAGCCGCGCCCGCTTCTTGTCGTTGCCTTCGACGATGTGCCACGGCGCCTCGGGGATGTTCGTTCTGGCGAAGGTCTCTTCCTTGGCCTTGGTATAGGCCTCCCAGCGCACGCGCGATTGCAGATCCATCGGTGACAGCTTCCACTGCTTCAGCGGGTCGTGGATGCGCACCAGGAAGCGCATCTGCTGCTCCTCGTCGGTGATCGAGAACCAGTATTTGACCAGCCGGATGCCGGAGCGCACCAGCATGCGCTCGAACTCCGGCACGTCGTTGAAGAACTGCTCGACCTGGTCTTCGCTGGCAAAGCCCATGACGCGCTCGACGCCGGAGCGATTGTACCAGGAGCGGTCGAACAGCACGATCTCGCCGCCGGCCGGTAGATGCGGCACGTAGCGCTGGAAATACCACTGGGTCTTTTCGCGGTCCGATGGGGCGGGCAAGGCCGCGACCCTGACGACACGCGGATTGAGCCGCTGGGTGATGCGCTTGATCACGCCGCCCTTGCCGGCGGAATCGCGCCCCTCGAAGATCACCACGACCTTTTCCTTGTGGTGCACGACCCAGTCCTGCAGCTTGATCAGCTCGGACTGCAGCGCGATCAGAGCGCGGAAATAGTCGATGCGTGGCAGCGACGGCGGGTGGCTCTTGCGGTAGATCTTGCGGATCTCTTCCGAAAGCGCCGGCTCGGAAAGCTCGAGTTCATAGTCTTCATCGAGCGTATCGGCGAGTTCCGCCTCGAGCCAATCCTGTCCTTCGAAGTCGCCAGTTGATCTGTTCATCGCATCCCTCCAGCGCGCAAATCGCGCAATGCGGCAGCCCCGCGGCATGATGCTGCCGTCATCTGGCTTATTCCATAGCCGCATGAAGGGAATTTGACGCTGTCCTTGGCGGCCGACGCCGTGCTGCGGGGCGCTCTACGCCTTGATGTACCAGCCCCACGGCTCGTCGGTATCGAAGCTGGTGATCTGCTTGGTCTCCAGATAGTTGGAAAGGCCCCAGCGACCGAGTTCGCGACCGATACCCGATTGCTTGTAGCCGCCCCAGGGCGCCTCGGGGAAGGTCGGTTGCGAGCAGTTGATCCAGATGATGCCAGCGCGTAGCGCCCGGGCGACGCGTTCGCAGCGCTCCTTGTCCTCGGACATGACCGCCGCGGCAAGGCCGAAGCGGCTGTCGTTGGCCATGCGCACCGCATCGGCCTCGTCCGCGAACGGCTTGACGCAGACGACAGGCCCGAAGATCTCCTCGCGCCAGACATAGCTGTCTTCGCTCATGTCGGTCAAAACGGTCGGCTCGATGAAGTAACCGCTGTTGAAACCGGCGGGCCTGCCGCCGCCCGCCGCGATGGTGGCGCCGTCCTGGCGGGCGCGGTCGATCGCGGTCAGGATCTTGTCATATTGTCCCTTGGAAACGATTGGCCCGAGCAATGTGCCCTCGTCGAGGCCGTTGCCGATGGTGATCTTGCCCGCCTCTTCGCAGAGCCTTTTGACGACGGTATCGTAGATCGGTTCCTCGATGAGCACGCGCGAGGTTGCCGAGCAGACCTGCCCCTGGTTCCAAAAGATGCCGAACATGATCCATTCGACGGCCTTTTCGATATCGCTGTCGGCAAAGACCACGAAGGGCGATTTGCCGCCAAGCTCGAGGCTGATGTTCTTGATGTCCTGGGCGCCGGCCATCATCACCTTTCGCCCTGTCGGTACCGAGCCGGTAAAGGCGAGTTTGTCGACCAGCGGGTGCTCGGTCAGCGGCTGGCCGGCATCCTGGCCGGTGCCGGTGACGATGTTGAGCACGCCGGGCGGAAGCTCGACCTCCTCGGCGATTGCGCCCAGTTCCAGAGCCGTCAGCGGCGTCAGCTCGGACGGTTTCAGCACCATGGTGCAGCCGGCGGCAAGCGCCGGCGCCACCTTCCAGGAAACCATCAGCAACGGATAGTTCCAGGGCGTGATCGCGCCGACGATGCCGAGGGGTTCGCGGATGGCACGGGCTCTGAACCTGGTGTCGCCGACGGCGATCGTTTCCTCCGGGTTGGCGTCGAGTTCCTCGGCAAGCCCGGCATAGTAGCGGAAGCACCCGGCGGCATCGTCGATATCCCACAGTGCTTCCGGCAGCGGCTTGCCGTTATCGGTGACTTCGAGATGCGCCAGCGCATGGCGTCTTTCCTCGATCTTCTCGGCAATCGCGCGGAGATAGACGGCCCGCTCCGTGCCGGTAAGCTTCGGCCATGGGCCGCTGTCGAAGGCGATGCGGGCAGCTTTGACGGCGCGGTCGATATCGTCGTAGGTGGCGGCCGGCACGCGGTGGATGACCTCCTCCGTTGCCGGATCGATCACGTCGAGCATACCGCCGCGGCGGGGTTTCTCCCATTTTCCGTCAATGAATAGTTTGTCTCGCATGCCCGTGCCCTCATTTCAGCCCGGGAGAGTATGACCCGCACGGTGGCGATCGCGCCAGCCGCCGGCCATACTTTTTCTGGGCCATGTCGCTTTCGGTTCAGGCCCTTACGATCTTCGGCAAGGTCTGAAGGCAAGAAACGGAAGAACGGGAAGGATAGCGCCGGCACTGGCGACGAACCAGAACTGCCGAAGCGTCATCCAGCCGCCGCTGTGCAAGGTGCCGGCGAGGACGCCCGCCACCATGAACAGATCCATCAACGGCAGGCTCAGCGCATAGAAGACGGCCTGGCGCTCAAGGTTCAGCCGCTGCTGGAGCAGCGTGAAATAGGCGGCAAAAGCCACCATCTCCGGTATGCCGCCGATGATCAGCACCACCGTCGCCAACGCATGGGTCGGGGCGAAGACCAGCGCAAGCGTCGTCACGCCTTCGAGAAGGCTTGCGACGAGATAGGCCATCAGCAGCGAGTGTGTATCGATCAGCGTTCGCGCCAGGCGGTTTGAGACCAGCGCGCCGATGACGGCACCCGTCCCTTGCGCTGCAAGCAGCACGGTCCACGTGGCGGCGCCAAGCCCGAACTGGTCGTGATTGAGCCAGAACAGGAAGGGCTGCAGCGCGCCGAGAGAAATCATGTAGCCGAGAGCAGGCAGGACGAGTACCCAAAGAACCGGGTTCTCGCGCATGGTCGCCGCGGCCTCTCGGAAAAGACCGGATCGAGCGGCTGGCTCCCGTTTGACCCGCATCTGCTCCGGTGTTGCAACGCCCCGGCAAAGGGCGAACGCGGCCACGAGGTGGCCGGCTGCAAGCGCAAGGAAGGTGAGGGCAGGGGATATAACCGTCAGCATGAGACCTGCCGTCGGCGGGCCAAAGATTTTGGCGAGACGATCGATCGTCTGAAACGTCGTGTTGGCTTCCATATTGCGGCCGGAAGGCACGGCGGCGGCGCGCAACGCCAGCAGGCCTGGAACGACAATCGTGTCTGCAAAGCCGATTGTCAGAACCACCATCTGAAGCGTGCCTGCGTGTTCGACGCCGGCAAGGGCGAAGAGGCACAATGCAGTGACGATCAGCCCCGCACCAACGGGCAGCCGAGAGCCCGCGCGGCGGATCAGGCTGGCGGCAGCCGGGGCAAACAGGATGCGCGGTGCGAGCCGCAGCGCAAGGCTGCCGACAAGGTCTGTGCCGGTGCCGAACCGTTGGGCGACGAGAAGTGGCAGTGCTGCGACCAGCATCCACGAGCAGAAGGAATAAAAGGCGAGAGCGAACCCGACGCGCCGGAAGTCGGCCGATTTCCAGGGGGATGGCGATGTCATAACGAGCCCGAATGGCAGTCGATTGCCTCGCGCTCCCGATCATCGTGGCGACCTGTCGTTGGGCCGTGCCGTCGATCTAGGAGAAGGAGATCAATCGAATCAACGAAGACCAGCCCGTGAGACGCGGGCGACTTTGGGCTCGCTGCTGCAAGCCCCGCCTTGCGGGGCTCGTCACGCCATCAGGTGTGGTTCGGTCGACATGACCGTGTGTTAACATGCTTGCGGGGTCAGCGACAAGAATTGTGGTTGGAGGCGTGCATGCTCACCGGGCCTGGCTTGCCAGCGCGGGCATGGTGCTTGCAATTTGCGTGATGACCATACCGCCGATGATCAGCGCAACGCCGACGAGGCGGGCGAGGCTGACCGGCTTTTCCGGAAAGCCCATCAGGCCGAAATGATCGATGACGACAGAGACCGCCATCTGTCCGGCGATCACCGCGACAATGAAACTGGCGGCGCCGAGTTTTGGGGCGAGCAGCAGTGCGGCAGTGATGTAGATGACGGCCGCCGATCCAGATCCACCAGGGACCCTTCAGTGTCTCACCGAGCGTTGGCATCGGTACGCGAACGGCGATCATGATGGGAATGATGAGGGCGAGGCTGGCGCCGAGCGAAACGACCGTCGCCCAGAGGGGATGACCGATTAACCGGCCAAGCATGGCGTTGGCGCCGGGCTGGAACGGCACGACGGCTCCGGCGAAGACAGCGGCGAGGATGAGGAGGAGTGATCCGGCATTTGGCATGACAATATTCCGATCTGTTTGACCGCCCGATGGTTCATCATCCAAATGAAGAATGGAAATTCGCAGTTCGCACGATCTATATTCGTTGAATGAATAATCTGACTGGAATCGATCTGAACCTGCTGGTCGTGCTCGATGCGTTGCTGACTGAGCGCCATGTCTCGCGTGCGGCAGTCCGTCTGAACAAGAGCCAGCCTGCGGTCAGCCATGCGCTGGCGCGCTTGCGCGAACTCTTCGATGATCCCCTGCTGGTGCGCCACGGCGGGCGGCTGGAGCCGACCATACGGGCGCTTGAGCTCGCGCCACGGCTCGTGGAGGCCATGGGTCGCGTGCGGTCGTTGCTTGCGCCCGCAGGTTTTGATCCCGCAACGGAGCGGCATGTGTTCCGATTGGCAATGTCGGATTACGGGGCTGCCGTTCTGCTGCCGAAGCTGATGGCGACCCTGCGGGCCGAGGCACCATATATCGATCTGATCGTCAGCCAGGCGAGCCGCGAGGTCATGGCGTCGCAGGTGGTGGACGGCGAGATCGATCTGGCGCTGGGCGTGTTCCCGACGCACGGCGGAGGCATCCGATCATCGTTGCTCTTTCGGGAAAGCTTTGCCTGCCTTGCCGACGCGTCACAGCTTGGCGGATCGCTGGCCATCGATCTTGGTGACTATCTCGCCCGACCGCATGTGCTGGTGTCATTGCGTGGCGACGCCGGCAACGAGATCGATCTTGCGCTCGCGGCGACCGGCAAGACGCGCCGCATCTGTCTTGCGGTTCCGCATTGGAGCGTCGCACCGGGCTTGGTGCGCGGCACGGATCTTGTCCTGACCGTGGCGCGCCGCATCCTTCCACAGGGGGACGGTCACGGGCTGGTCGTCTTCGAGCCGCCCTTTGCCATTCCGCTGTTCGACTTCGAGCAGATCTGGCATCGTCGTCGCGACGGCGATCTGGGGCATCGCTGGTTGCGGACGCTGATCGAGCGCCTTCTCGGCGATGAGGAGCCGGTTGCGGGCTGATGCGGAGTTATCACTCGTCTGCGTCCTTGCACGAACCAGGTGGGCCTGCGCTTCACCCCGTCGCGCGCTAGAGTCGGGCGGTGTCGCAAGCGCAAAAAAAGACCCGGTCGGATGGGCCGGCCGGGTCTCAAAGGTTTTGGATTGTTGGCGCTATCAGGCGTGCCCGACGCCCTGGATCGCCGACACCTGCCATTCGCCTTCGGGCTTGCGTACGAAGGTCCAAAGCTCGACGGCTTCGGTCAGGTTGTCCGGATCGCCGCTGATCACCTTGCCGGTCGTACGGTCGCGCATGACGTCGATGCTCTCGTAGCGCATGGCGACGGTCGCGAAGTCGGTGCCGTTTTCCGACCAGGCCTCGGCGACATCGCCCTGGACGAGATGGACTTCGGTGACGTCGTTCTTGACGCCGCTGGTGGCGTTGTCGCTGAGTTCTTCGGCCAGGTAGGACATGGCTTCCGGCGTCGTCAAACGACGCAGGGTGCCGTAGTCCTCTGCCGCATAGGCTGCTTGAACGTCCTTCAGCATCTTCTCGAACTGTTCGAGATCGGACTGGCCGACACCGATTTCATCGGCCGGGCCGTCGGTGACGGGGGCTGGTGTCGGTACGACGGTCGGGCGTGCATTCGATTGGCCGCCTGCCTGGCCACCGCCGATGCTCGGGATCTTGAACGACGGTACGCCAGTCGAAGGCGAGTGGGCCGACGAACGCTCGGACGGACCGGCATAGGCCGGCTGGCGGTTGCGGCCGAAGAAGCGCATAGCGAGCATGATCACGCCACCGATCAACAGCATCTGCACGATCAGGCCGAGGAAGCCGGCAGCACCGCCGAAGCCGCCGCCCATCAGCATGCCGATCAGGCCGCCGACCATGAGGCCACCGAGGAGCGAACCACCGAAGCCGCTGAAGAAGCCGGGCCGTGCGTTGGGCGTGTTGGCGCCGGCGGGGCGCGTCTGAGCTGCCCCGGGATTGGTCGTCGTTGGGCCGGCGTCCTGGCGCGGCGTCATCGTGCGGTCGATCGGTGCCGCGTTTGTCGGCGCGGTGCGGGTGGCTGGCGGCTGCGAAAAGGTGCGCGTGCCACGGCTGCCGAAGCCGCCGCCCGAGCGCCGGGCCTCGGCGACATCCACAACCGTGAGCGCGACAGTGAGACCGATCGCCATCATCGCCAGAGCTCGTCCAAAACGCTGCATTGCCATTCAAACCCCTTGTATTGTGCTTGGGCCCATGAGGCCTTCACGGGCTCATATAGAGGTTCCGGTCCCGGAATTTAAGGTTTTCGAGTCGCTTTTGGCCTGGTTTACCGTAATCCCGACGGTGAAATCGGCCCGGAAAAGCCCTCAGCGGTTGGCTTCCAGGATCATCGTCGCCGCTTTTTCGGCGATCATGATCGTCGGCGAATTGGTGTTGCCCGAGGTGATTGTCGGCATGATCGAGGCATCGGCAATCCGCAGGCCTTGCAGGCCACGCAGCCGCAATTCCGGGTCGACGACGCTTTCCGGATCCGCGCCCATCCGGCAGGTGCCGACCGGGTGGAAGATCGTCGTGCCGATATCGCCGGCAGCACGCCGCAGATCCTCGTCGCTCTCATAGGAAGGTCCCGGCTTGAACTCGGTCGGGTTGAAACGGGCGAAGGATGGCTGGCTGACGATGCGACGCGTCAGGCGAATGGAACGGACCGCGACATCGCGGTCGGCCTCTGCCGTCAGATAGCGCGGGCGAATGTCGGGTGCTGCGGCGAAATCGGGCCCTTTGAGATGCACCGACCCCCGGCTTTCGGGGCGAAGATTGCAGACGCTGGCGGTAATCGCCGGAAAGGGATGAACCGGCTCGCCGAACTTTTCGAGCGTCACCGGCTGGACGTGATATTGCAGGTCCGGCGTTTCCTTCTCGGGGCCGGAACGGGTGAAGATGCCGAGCTGGCTCGGTGCCATGGCCATCGGGCCTGAGCGCCTGGCGAGATATTCGAGGCCGATCGCCGCCTTGCCGAGAAACGTGCTTGCCTTCTCGTTCAGGGTCGGCACCCCGGTCACCTTGTAGGCGAGGCGCAGTTGCAGATGATCCTGCAGGTTTTCGCCGACGCCGGCCAACTCGTGCCGGACCTCGATCCCATTATCCCTCAGGACATTGCCCCGGCCAACACCGGAAAGCTCCAAGATCTGCGGCGAGCCGATGGCGCCCGCCGAAAGAACGGTTTCGCGGCGACAACGAACACGCTTGACCAAACCATCGTGCTGGAATTCGACGCCGGCGATGCGACCTTCCTCGATCACCAGCCGCCGGACATGCGCCTTGGTCAGAATGGTGAGATTGCTCCGGCCGCGTGCGGGCCGCAGAAACGCCTTTGCCGTGTTCCAGCGGATGCCGGAACGCTGGTTGACGTCGAAATAGCCGGAGCCTTCATTATTGCCGCGGTTGAAATCGGGCGTTTCCGGGATGCCGGCCTCGGTCGCTGCCTTCTGGAAAGCGTCAAGCACGGCCCAGCGAACGCGCGCCTTCTCTACCCGCCACTCGCCGCCGGCGCCATGCATTTCGTCGGCGCCGCGATAGTGGTCTTCCGATTTGCGGAAGTGCGGAAGGACGTCATCCCAGCCCCAACCGGTGCACCGGAGCTGGCGCCAGTGATCGTAGTCGCGCGCCTGGCCACGCATGTAGATCATGCCGTTGATCGACGAGCAGCCGCCGAGCGCCTTGCCACGCGGGTAGCCGAGAGCACGACCGTTCAACCCTTCCTCTGCAGCTGTGGTGAAACACCAGTCGGTGCGGGGGTTGTTGATGCAATAGAGATAGCCGACCGGAATGTGGATCCAGTGATAGTTGTCGCTGCCGCCGGCCTCGAGCAGCAGGACGCGGCGATCCGGGTTTTCGGAAAGGCGGTTGGCCAGAACGCAACCGGCGCTACCCGCTCCGACGACGATATAGTCGAACGTGTCCATGGGCTCATCACTCTCTTGTCGATGCCCGGTCCGGCCGTGAGCCAATGTCTCCGACCTGTCTAGAGAGCGTTTCCGGTTAAACGGCGTCGCGGAAACGCTCTAGCTCTCTGTTTTTACGCATTTCCTGACGGAAAACCGCTTCGCACTTTTCCTGGAAATGCTCAGTGTCGATGTTCAAAGCCGAGCTTGCGGCCGAGCCTCGAATTATAGAACTCGCCGACGATACCGCGCCGGAAGAGCAGCACGCAGACCATGAAGACCAGGCCGGTAATGATGGTGACCGGGAATTCGGAGGTCGCGAGATAGTTCTGCAAGGTCACGACCAGGCCGGCGCCGAACAGCGGTCCGATCAGCGTGCCGATACCGCCGAGCAGCGTCATGAGGATGACCTCACCGGACATCTGCCAGCTGACGTCGGTCAGCGTCGCGAACTGGAAGACCAGCGCCTTCACGCCGCCGGCAAGGCCGGTGAGTGCCGCCGACATGACGAAGGCCGCAAGCTTGTAGTTGCGCACGGAGTAGCCGAGCGACACGGCGCGCGTCTCGTTCTCCCTGATCGATTTCAGGATCATGCCGAAGGGCGAGTGAATGATCCGCCAGATGATCGCCACGCCGATGATGAAGACTCCGAGCACGAAGTAATACATGTTCGCCGACTGGCTGAGATCGATGAAGCCGAAGAGATGGCCGCGCGGCACGGACTGGATGCCGTCCTCGCCCTTGGTAAACTCGGCCTGCAGGCAGAAGAAATAGAACATCTGCGCCAGCGCCAGCGTGATCATGGCGAAGTAGATGCCCTGCCTGCGGATAGCGAGGAAACCGATGATCGCGCCAAGAAACGCGGCTCCTGCGACACCGACGAGAATGCCGAGTTCCGGCGGCAGCCCCCATTCCTTCACCGCATGGGCGGTGAAATAGGCGGCGCCGCCGAAGAAGGCCGCGTGTCCGAAGGACAAGAGGCCGGTGTAACCGAGCAGCAGGTTGAAGGCGCAGGCAAAGAGCGCGAAGCACAGCAGCTTCATCAGGAATACGGGATAGAAGAACAGAGGGGCGAGCACCAGCAGCGCAAGACCCGCCGCCAGGAAGATCGTTTGTGCGACGACCGGCTTCTTTTCCCTGGGCTTATCGATATCGAGTGTCAGTGTCATATCAAACATCCCGGCCGAAGAGGCCTGCCGGCCGTATCAGGAGAACGATGGCCATGATCACGAAGATCACGATGTTGGAGGCTTCGGGGTAGAACACCTTGGTCAACCCCTCGGCAACGCCAAGCAGATAGCCGGTGATGATTGCTCCCATGATCGAGCCCATACCGCCGACCACCACCACGGCGAAGACGACGATAATGATGTTCGATCCCATCAACGGCGAGACCTGGTAGATCGGCGCCGCAAGCACCCCGGCAAGGGCGGCAAGTGCAGCCCCCAGCGCGTAGGTGAGCGTCAACAGGAACGGCACGTTGATGCCGAAGGACTGGACGAGAATAGGGTTTTCTGTCGCCGCCCGCAGATAGGAGCCGAGCTTGGTCTTTTCGATCACCAGCCAGGTGCCGATGCAGACGACGAGCGAGAAGGCGATCACCCAGCCGCGATAGACGGGCAGGAACATGAAGCCGAGATTGGTGCCGCCGGCAAGGGCTGCCGGCGTGGCATAGGGCTGGCCCGAAGCGCCATAGAGATAGCGAAAGGTGCCTTCGATCGTCAGCGCCAGGCCGAAGGTGAAGAGCAGGCCATAAAGCGGATCGAGCGTGTAGAGCCTTCTCAGCATCGTGCGCTCGATGACGGCGCCGACAAGCCCGACGGCAAGCGGTGCCACGATCAGCGCCGGCCAGTAGCCGATGCCGAAATAGGAAAGCAGCATCCAGGCGAAGAAGGCGCCGAGCATGTATTGCGCGCCGTGAGCGAAGTTGATGACGCGCAAGAGGCCGAAGATGATCGCAAGGCCGAGGCTCAGGAGTGCATAGAACGAGCCGTTGATCAGGCCGATCAGCAGTTGGCCGAGGAAGGCTTGCAGTGGAATTCCAAAGATCATGGTCATGGCTCAGACCCCCAGCACGTCATGCAGCATGCCCATGCGATCGGAGAGCTCCGAGACCGGAAACTCGCCGACCATGCGGCCATGATCCATCAGGTAGAAACGGTCGGCAACCTTGCTGGCGAAGCGGAAGTTCTGTTCGACCAGAAGAACGGTCATGCCGCGCTCCTTCAATGTCTTGAGCACGTCGCCGATGCGCTGGACGATGACCGGGGCGAGTCCCTCGGTCGGTTCGTCGAGCAGCATCATGCGCACGCCGGTTCTCAAGATCCGGGCAATCGCCAGCATCTGCTGTTCGCCGCCGGAAAGCTTGGTGCCCGGGCTGTTGCGGCGCTCGTGCAGATTGGGAAAAAGCTCGAAGATTTCGTCGACCGTCATGCCGCCCTTGGCCACGGCCGGCGGCAGCAGCAGGTTTTCATAGACCGAGAGCGTCGAGAAGATGCCGCGCTCCTCGGGGATGAAGCCGAGGCCGCGATGGGCGACCCGGTGCAGCGGAACCTTGATCAGGTCCTCGCCAGAAAAATCGATCGCGCCCTTGCGATTGCGCACGATTCCCATGATCGAGCGCAGGGTGGTGGTCTTGCCGACGCCGTTGCGCCCGAGCAGGGTGACCATCTCGCCTTCGCCGACCGTCATGTCGACGCCGTGCAGGATGTGGCTTTCGCCGTACCAGGCGTTGAGGCCGGAGACTTTCAGCAGCGGTTTCATCTCAAGCCTCCTCGGTGCCCATGTAGGCGGTGCGCACCCGCGGGTCGGCCGACACTTCTGCATAGTCGCCCTCGGCGAGGATTTCTCCCCGCTGCAGCACGGTGACGTGGTGGCAAAGGGTCGAGACGACGGAAAGATTGTGCTCGACCATCAGCACGGCGCGTTCGCGCGCCACCTCGCGGATGATCTCGGCCACCATGCCGACATCCTCGTGGCCCATGCCGGCCATCGGCTCGTCGAGCAAGAGAACCTTCGGGTCGAGCGCCAGCGTGGTGGCGATCTCCAGCACCCGCTTGCGGCCATAGGAAAGATCGGCGGCAACCGCGTTTCTTTCCTTATCGAGACCAACGGAGCGGATGAGATGATCGGCCTTTGCCGTCAGCCCGTCGAGCGCCGACATCGGCTTCCAGAACTGGGTGGCAAGTCCGTTCGGCCGCTGCAGCGCCACCCGCACATTTTCGAGCACGCTCATATGCGGAAACACCGCCGAGATCTGGAACGAGCGCACCAGCCCCATGCGCGCCACCTTGTCCGGCGCCATGCGGGTGATGTCTTCGCCGAGCAGCGTGATCGTGCCGTCGGTCGGCTGCAGGAACTTGGTCAGAAGGTTGAAGACGGTCGTCTTGCCGGCGCCGTTCGGACCGATCAGTGCGTGGACCCGTGCATCGTGGACGTCGAGGTTGACGTTGTTGACGGCGGTGAAACCGCCGAAATCGCGACGGAGACCGCGGGCGGACAAAACCACCCGCGGCGCTCCATTCTGTTCTGGCAAGACAGCGGTCATCGCGATCCGACCGCTCACGACTTCACGAGGTCGCAGCCGCTCTTGGCCGGATCGATGAAGGCGTCGGAACCGGGGATGGTGGCGAGCACTTTGAAATAGTCCCAGGGCTCCTTGCTTTCGTCCGGCTTTTTCACTTCCAAGAGATACATGTCGTGGATCATGCGGCCGTTCTCGGCGACCTTGCCGTTTTCGGCAAAGACGTCGTTGACGGGCAGCGCACGCAGTTCCTTCGAAACGGCATCGCCGTCATCGCTGCCGGCCTTTTCGATCGCCTTCAGATAGGAAAGCACGGCGGAATAGGTGCCGGCATGGACCATGTTCGGCATCTTGCCGGTGCGCTCCATGAAGCGCTTGCCGAATTTTGCCGTTTCCTCGTTGCGGTTCCAGTAGAAGCCTTCGGTCAGCGTCAACCCCTGTGCCGCTTCAAGGCCGAGGCCATGGACTTCCGCGAGCGTGAAGAGCAAGGCCGCCAGGCGCTGGCCGCCCTGGACGATGCCGAATTCGGCGGCCTGCTTGATGGCGTTGGAGGTATCGAGGCCGGCATTGGCGAGGCCGATGACCTTGGCGCCGGAAGACTGCGCCTGCAACAGGAAGGATGAGAAGTCGGTGGTCGCCAGCGGATGGCGAACCGAGCCGACGACGGTGCCGCCGTTTTCCTTGACGTAGTTGCCGGTGTTTTCCTCGAGCGAGTAACCGAAGGCGTAGTCGGCGGTCAGGAAGAACCAGCTGTCGCCGCCCTGCTTGACCAGCGCGCCACCGGTGCCGACCGCAAGCGCATGGGTGTCATAGGCCCAGTGGAAACCATAGGGCGAGCATTGCTTGCCGGTAAGCTCTGTGGTGGCAGCGCCGGTATTGATGGTGATCTTCTTCTTTTCCTTCGACAGTGCCTGGACGGCGAGGCCGACCGAAGAACTCGTCAGCTCCATGATGCTGTCGACCTGCTCGGTGTCGTACCATTGCCGGGCGATGTTGGAGGCGATGTCGGCCTTGTTCTGGTGGTCGGCGGTAATCACTTCCACCGGCACACCCAGAACCTTGCCGCCGAAATCCTCGACCGCCATCAGCGCTGCCTCGTAGGAGGATTTGCCGCCGAAATCGGCATAGACGCCGGACTGGTCGTTCAAGATGCCGATCTTGACCTTGCCGTCGGATGCATCGGCGAGCGCCGCGGTGCTGCTGGCAAGCATCATGGCAAATGCGGTAAGCAGTTTCTTCGTCATCGTGTCCTCCTCCAAGGGTCATCAGTCCGGCACAAACCATGCGAAATCCCGCTCGGCTCCGGCAAGCGCATGGCGTTGCCGGACCATCGGTCCCGTTCTGTTCAAATTTGGCCAGACATGCTCCTCAGATGTCGGCTCCGACGATACAATCCGGAAAAATTCGCTTGGACGCAAGCGCTGCTGCCCGTAAATTGCAAACAGGGTCTGTTCATTTTCGAACAGATGGGGGCAGCGAGATGAATCCGAACTTCACCTGGGACGACCTGCAGTTCTTTCTGGCGGTCGCCCGCACCGGGCAATTGTCGACCGCGGCAAGGCGGTTGCGCACCAGCCACGCGACGGTTTCCCGTCGGATCGACCGGCTGGAATTTGCGCTCAAGGTCAAGCTGTTCGAGCGCAATCCGCGCGGCTACGTGCTGACGGCGATCGGCCAGCGGTTCGTCGAGACCGCCGAGCGCATCGAGCGCGAGACCGAGCAGCTGCAGCTCGATATCAGCGACGGCCTGACGGCGCAGCGCGGCGTCGTCAAGCTGAGCACACTCGAAGGTTTCGGTAACTTCTTCCTGTCGGACAGGCTTTCGAGCTTCGCCGCGACCTACCCCAACATTTCGCTGGAGCTGGTGGCGATCCAGCAGATCATGTCGCTGTCGCGCAAGGAGGCGGATCTGTCGGTGGCGCTGACGGCGCCAAAGGCCGGCCCTTACCATTCAGAGGTGCTGACACCCTATACGCTGCATGTCTATGGTTCCCGCAGCTATCTCGCCAGTCATCCGCCGATCAGGAGCCGCAACGATCTCGCTGCCCATCGTTTCGTGGGTTACATCGAAGACATGATCTTCGCGCCCGGGCTCGATTATCTCGGCGAGATCCAGCCGGGCCTCAGGGCGCATTTTCAGAGTTCCAGCATCCTCACGCAGCTGAAGGCCGTACGCCAAGGGCTTGGCCTCTGTGTGCTGCCGCATTTTATGGCGCGCGACGAAAAGGACATTGAGATCGTGCTGCCCGACGAGATCGAGTTGAAGCGGACCTATTGGATGATCTGCCACCGCGACTTGATTGCCGTGCCGCGGGTGAGGGCGGTGCGCGAGTTTCTGACGCAGATCGTGCGGGAGAACCGGGGGTGTTTCAGCCGCGAGCGAGTGTTGGCGGTGGTGCCAGGTGGTCTGGCGCTGCGGCCATAATCGGCTGCCGGCCAGATCCCTTCCGCGGTTCCCTGGCTCTTGGCAACGCTTTTTGACCGATTGGCCAATGATTCTGGTTTTGGTTTTGCTGGTCTGGTGATGCGGAGCGGGCTGTTGATAACTCTCGCTTCCAATTCGTTTGTATTTTCAATGTGTTGTTCGATCTTGTCGATTTTTTGCGAATGCCTGTTGACGTGTTCGGTGAGTGGGGTCTATAAGCCCGATCACTGAACGAGGGCGGCGGCGCTGCTGGCGACGATGTCCTTCGTTTTAAGGTTTCCTTGATTGGCGGATGCTGATTGGTCGGGA
>NZ_LMDX01000051.1:293819-295174 GCF_001425225.1 Ensifer sp. Root127 | reverse complement strand
CAACCTGTTCGATCGTGCCCTTGCTCATCACCACCACCCGGTCGGCAAGCTCCAGCGCCTCTTCCTGGTCATGGGTGACGAAGATGGTGGTGTGGCCGGTGCGGTCGTGGATCTCGCGCAGCCAGCGCCTGAGTTCCTTCCTCACCTGGGCATCGAGTGCGCCGAAGGGCTCGTCGAGCAGAAGCACGTTSGGCTCGACCGCCATGGCGCGGGCRAGCGCCACGCGCTGGCGCTGGCCGCCCGACAGCTGCGCCGGATAACGCTTCTCMAGCCCGGAGAGCTGGACGAGATCGATGAGATCGAGCGCGCGCTTGCGGATGTCGGCCGCCGGTGGCCGGCGGTTGGCCGGACGCACCTTGAGGCCGAAGGCGACATTGTCGAGCACCGTCATGTGACGGAACAGGGCATAGTGCTGGAACACGAAGCCGATGTTGCGCTCTTGCACGGTCTTTTGCGAGGCATCCTCGTCGCCGAAGAAGATCGTGCCGTCGGTCGGGCTTTCGAGACCGGCGACCAGCCGCAACAGCGTCGTCTTGCCCGAGCCGGAGGGGCCCAAGAGCGCGATCAGCTCGCCCGAGCGGATGTCGAGCGAGACRTCGTCGAGCGCCGGAAAGCGGCCGAATTCCTTGCGTATGTTCTGAACGCGGACTTCCATGACGATCCGGACCTTTCAATGCCTGCGGCTGGCGGCGATCTCGGCGCTGTAGCGAAGCTCGAGCGCCGTTTTCAAGACGAGGGTGACCAGCGCCAGCAGCGCCAGCAACGTCGCAACCGCAAAGGCGGCGACGAAGTTATATTCATTATAGAGGATTTCCACCTGCAACGGCATGGTGTTGGTCTGGCCACGRATATGGCCCGARACCACCGACACCGCGCCGAACTCGCCCATGGCGCGGGCGTTGCACAGGAGCACGCCGTARAGCAGCCCCCATTTGATGTTGGGCAGCGTCACATGCCARAASGTCTGCCAGCCGGAYGCGCCCAAGGACAGCGCCGCCTCCTCGTCGCTGGTGCCCTGTTCCTGCATCAGCGGGATCAGTTCGCGGGCAACGAAGGGGAAGGTGACGAAGACGGTGGCCAGCACCAGYCCCGGCACGGCAAACAGGATCTGGATGCCATGGCTCTGCAGCCACGGSCCGATGAGGCTGTGCGAGCCGAACAGAAGCACGAAGACCAGACCGGAGATCACCGGCGAGACCGAGAACGGCAGGTCGATCARCGTCGTCAGGAAGGCCTTGCCGATGAACTCGAACTTGGCGATCGCCCAGGCGGCGGCGACGCCGAAGACGAGGTTGAGCGGCACGGCGATGGCCGCGACAGAAGACGAGGTTGAGCGGCACGGCGATGGCCGCGAC
>NZ_LMDX01000051.1:0-293804 GCF_001425225.1 Ensifer sp. Root127 | reverse complement strand
GCACGCACGTGATGGGCGGCTGTAGTCAGATCAGGCGACATAGACATATCTCCGCCGGCTCCAGGCCTGGATCGAGTTGATGACGAGCAGCATGGCAAAGGAGATCACCAGCATCACCGCGGCAATGGCGGTGGCGGCGGGATAATTAAACTCTTCCAGCCGGATGACGATCARRAGCGGGGCGATCTCGGAGACGTAGGGCAGGTTGCCGGCGATGAAGATCACCGARCCGTATTCRCCGACGCCGCGGGCAAAGGCGAGCGCAAAGCCGGTCAGCCCAGCCGGCAGCAGYCCCGGCAACAGCACCCGGCGGATCGTCTGGAAGCGGCTGGCGCCGAGCGTGGCGGCGGCCTCCTCCACTTCCTTGTCGATCTCCTCCATGATCGGCTGCACGGTCCGGACGACGAARGGCAGGCCGACGAAGATCAGCGCGATGACGATGCCGATGGGGGTGAAGGCGATCTTGATGCCAAGYGGGGCCAGCAGCGCGCCGATCCAGCCATTCGGGGCATASAGYGTCGCCAGCGCAATGCCGGCGACCGCCGTCGGCAGCGCRAACGGCAGGTCGACCATGGCGTCGATCACCCGCTTGCCGGGGAAACGATAGCGCACCAGCACCCAGGCGAGGATGACGCCGAAGATCAGATTGACGATGGCGGCGACAAAGGCCGTGCCGAAACTGATCCTGAGTGCATTGAGCGTGCGGGTTGCCGCGACCATGGCGTCGATCACCCGCTTGCCGGGGAAACGATAGCGCACCAGCACCCAGGCGAGGATGACGCCGAAGATCAGATTGACGATGGCGGCGACAAAGGCCGTGCCGAAACTGATCCTGAGTGCATTGAGCGTGCGGGTGTCGAGCGCCAGCGTCATGAACTGCGACCAGCCAAGGCCGCTCGAGCGCCAGATCAGCCCCGACAAAGGAATGAGGATGATCAGCACCAGCCAGAATAGCGTGACGCCGAGCGCCAGACCGAACCCCGGAAGCACGCTCGGCTGGCGAAACCGCCAGCGCCTGTTGTGGCCACGCTCTCTCAAATCCAACTCACCTCTCATGCGCCAGGTAAAAAACCCAGGCGGTCCTCAATAATGCCCGCAATCCCCATGTGGGCCCACTGCACAATTTCCTCCTCAAATCGGAAACGGTTTTACGAGGAAATTTGCAGCAAGTTCAAAGCGCTACAGCGTCCCTTTGCGCGTCATATTTGACGCGCGGCGCTGTAGCACGCGATCGGCCGGATCGAATGGTCCGGCCGATCTTCTCGTGTCATGAACAGGGTCGATTATTGCCCCGGCTTGTAGATCTGGTCGAACACACCACCGTCGCCGAAGAACTTCGGTTGCGCTTCCTTCCAGCCGCCAAAGTCCTCGATCGTCACCAGCTTGAGATCACCGAAGCGAGCGACATCCTTGGGGTCGGCAGCCGCCGGCTTGAACGGGCGATAGTAATGCTTCGCCGCGATTTTCTGGCCGGCGTCGCTGTAGAGGTAACCGAGATAGGCCTCGGCGACTTTGCGCGTACCCTTGGCATCGACATTGCCGTCAACCAGCGCGACCGGCGGCTCGGCCTTGATCGAGATCGACGGGGTGACGATGTCGAAATTATCCGGGCCGAGTTCCTCGAGCGAAAGATAGGCTTCGTTTTCCCAGGCGAGCAGCACGTCGCCAAGGCCGCGCTGGACGAAGGTCGTGGTCGAGCCGCGCGCACCGGTATCGAGCACCGGCACATGCTTGAACAGATCGGTAACGAATGCCTGCGCCTTGGCATCGTCGCCGCCATTGGCCGCACGTGCGTAGGCCCAGGCTGCCAGGAAGTTCCAGCGTGCGCCGCCCGAGGTCTTCGGGTTCGGCGTGATCACCTGGATGTCGTCCTTGACAAGATCGCCCCAGTCCTTGATGCCTTTCGGGTTGCCCTTGCGCACCAGGAAGACGATCGTCGACGTGTAGGGTGCGCTGTTATTTTCGAACTTGGTCTTCCAGTCTGCCGGGATCTTTCCGGTTTCCTTGGCGATCGCGTCGATGTCCGCCTCAAGCGCCAGCGTCACGACGTCGGCCTGCAGTCCGTCGATCACGGAGCGGGCCTGCTTGCCGGAGCCGCCATGCGATGTCTGGATCGTCACGGTTTCGCCGGTGTCCGCCTTCCACTTTTCAGCGAAGGCGGCGTTGAAGTCCTTGTAAAGTTCACGTGTCGGGTCATAGGACACGTTCAGGATCGTCGTGTCGGCAAAAGCCACACTTGCAGCACCAAGCTGCAGGCCTCCGACTACAATTGCCAGTCCCACAATTCCGGTAATTCGTCCAAAGCCCATCTCGACCTCCATCGGTTACCAGATAAAACTATCAATTTAATCGACTGCTTCAACGCAAACTGATGATGCGGGAGGTGGCTATCGGGAAAAGTCCTATCGTTGTTGTGCCTTTTTAAGGAACGGTTTGCCCAACGCCTGCTTGGCCGCCGATTTCCTGCCGTTGGCGAGCCGGCCGGAGGATAGCATGAGCCTTGTGAAGCGCACATCAAAATTGCGGATGAGCAATGCGATCGGTCGGCCGCGTCTGCACGCCCTCGACGATGCGATCGCCTGGGATGCGACCTAGCGAGCGAGAAGCGGGCCTTGGAAAGTTCAGCCAGATGGCGGTTGTGGCAGTTGAGGTCAGTTGGCTAGAGCACGTGGCCGCGGGCGACAATCGGCCAGATAGCCTTGGGCTCGTCGCCTTCGACGATATGCACGGCGTCGACCATGTTGGTCACGACGCAGGCGTGATTGGGAACGATGCGCAGCTGCTGACCGACCGTCAGACCGATCGGCCCGTCGCTCACCAGCCTGCCGTGCTCCTCGGAGAGCTGGTCTATGCGGATGTCGTCGCGGCCGAGCACATGGCCATAGCCGGTGAGACCCAGGAGGTCGGCGGTCAGGACCTTACTGCCGGCATCGATGATCGCGCGGTGCTCCGACGGCACCGAGACGACGGTCGCCAGCACCGTGAGGGCGCAATCGTCCCAGGTTGCCGCGCCGCGCGAAACGAGGGAACGGTCGTTGTAGATATAGGTGCCGGGTCGATATTCGGTTGCAACAGGCGCGCCGGCAGCATGCATCATGCTCGGCGTGCCGCCTGAGGTGATCGCAGGCACGGTCAGGCCGTCCGCCTCAATCAGGCGCTTGGCCTCGCTCATGAAGGCCTGAACCTTTGCCTCGCCCGCAATCGGCGGGTAGGTCATCAGGCCGGCGAATTCGATACCCTTGGCATCATTGATCAGGCGGGCCAGACGGGCGGCTTCCACGGGCGAAGCGACGCCACAACGGTCCGCGCCGGTGTTGCATTCGACGAACACCCGAAGCGGCTTGCCCTTGGTCGAGAAGTGACCGGAAAGTCCATTGATGACCGTCTCGTTGTCGGCGACAACGGCCAGCGCGATGCGTCCGTTAAGGCGCTCGAGCCGGTCGAGCTTGGGCGTTCCGAGAATGTTGTAGGTGATGAGGACATCGTTGATCCGCGCACTACCGTCCACCATCGCTTCAGCTTCGGTCACCTTCTGGCAGGTGATGCCGATGGCGCCGGCGTCGAGCTGCAACTCAGCCATCTGCGGCAACTTGTGGGTCTTGATATGCGGCCGAACGCGGATGCCGTTGATGTCCGCGTAGTCCTGGAACGTGCGGATGTTGCGCTTGGCGATCTCGATATCGACCAGCACGGCGGGCGTTTCGATCGGCAGGGGCATCGCTCATCACTTCCTTTTGTTGGGCGCGGCACACGGGGAAGCTACATCATCCACCCTTGACAAGTTATGACCGTCGGCATTTCATACGTCAATCCATTATTCAGGATTGTAATACTGTATAATGGAACAATGACGGGAACCCAAAAATGGGAGAATGCAGATGATCAAGACAGTTCTCGCGGCTGCCGCCATCGCAGCCGCCTCCATTACCTTGCCGGCACAGGCGCAGCAGCCAGCGAGCAAACTCGACGAAGTTCTCGCGCGCGGTCATCTGGTGCTCGGCACCGGCAGCACCAATGCGCCGTGGCACTTCAAGAGCGCCGAAGACAAGCTGCAGGGCTTCGATGTCGACATGGGCCGGATCATCGCCAAGGCGCTGTTCGGCGACCCGGAAAAGATCGAATACGTCAACCAGTCATCAGACGCCCGTATCCCGAACATTACCACCAACAAGGTGGACATCACCTGCCAGTTCATGACTGTGACCGGCGAGCGCGCCCAGCAGATTGCCTTCACCATCCCCTATTATCGCGAAGGCGTCGGCCTGATGCTGAAGTCGGACGGCAAATATGCCGACTATGCGGCGCTGAAGGCTGCCGGCTCCTCGGTGACCGTGTCGGTGCTGCAGAATGTCTATGCCGAGGCGATGGTGCATGCGGCATTGCCGGAAGCGACCGTCGATCAGTATGAATCCGTCGACCTCATCTATCAGGCGCTCGAATCCGGCCGCGCCGATACGGTGGCCACCGACCAGTCGTCGCTCGCCTGGTATATGACCCAGAACCCCGATCGCTACAAGGACGCCGGCTATGGCTGGAATCCGCAGACCTATGCCTGCGGCGTCAAGCGCGGGGATCAGGACTGGCTGAACTTCGTCAACACCGCGTTGCACGAAGCCATGACCGGGGTGGAATTCGATTTCTATGCGAAGTCGTTCAAGACCTGGTTCGGCAAGGACCTGACGCCGCCGCAGATCGGCTTTCCGGTCGAATTCAAGTAAGCCCCTCCGTTCGGTCGATCCCGTACTCGTGCGGGATCGACGCCTGTCCCGTCGGCATGGATGGCTGAAGACATGGGTTATCAGTTGAATTTCGCCGCAGTCTGGCGGTCTTTCGACCTTCTGCTCGAAGGTCTGGCTCTCAGTCTCGGCCTCGCCTTCGCGGCGATCCTCGCCGGTTGTCTCATCGGCCTCGTCACCGCCTTCGGGCTGGTGTCGAAGTCCATGGTTCTACGCAAGCCGGCCGGCTTCTATGTGACCGCGATCCGCAACACGCCGATCCTGGTGCTGGTGCTGTTCAGCTACTTTGCCCTGCCGCAGCTTGGCGTCAGGCTCGGCAAGATCGAGAGTTTCGTGCTGACGCTGGCGATCTATTCCGGCGCCTATCTCGCCGAGGTGTTCCGCGGCGGGTTGCTTTCCGTGCCTCCTGGCCAAAGGGAGGCGGGACTGGCGATCGGGCTCACGGAAATGCAGATCCGCACCTCGATTATCCTGCCGCTGATGCTGCGCAATGTACTTCCCTCGCTCGGCAGCACGATGATCTCCCTGTTCAAGGATACCTCGCTTGCAGCCGCGATCGCCGTTCCCGAACTGACCTTCGAGGCGCGCAAGATCAATGTCGAAAGCTTCCGGGTGATTGAGACGTGGATCGTCGCCAGCTGCCTCTATGTCGCCACCTGTTCGCTTCTCGCCGCATTGATGCGCGCGGTCGAGCGCCGACTTGCCGTGCCGAGGTGATCGCCATGGATCTTTCGGCATTCCTCGACCAGCTCTGGATCGCCCGCATCCCCCTTCTCAAGGGTCTCGGCGTATCGGTTTCCATTTCTTTCCTGTCCATCGTTGTCGGGACGGTGCTCGGCGTCTTCGTCGGTCTCGCCCTGACCTACGGCTACAAACCCGTGCGCTTCATCGTGCGCGGCTATACCGACTTCATCCGCGGCACGCCGGTACTGGTGCTGGTTCTCGCCAGCTACTACGTGCTCAGCACCATCGGCATTGATCTCGGGCCGTTCCAGGCCGGCATCCTTGCCCTTTCGGTTTTCTGCAGCTCGCATGTGGGTGAACTGGTCCGCGGCGCGCTTCAGGCGATCCCCAAGGGACAGACGGAGGCGGCCAAGGCGATCGGCCTGACATTCCCGCAGACTTTTGCCTATATCCTTGGTCCTCAGGCTTTGCGGCAGGCCTTGCCGGCCTGGGTGAATACCGCCGCCGAAATGGTCAAGGCTTCGACGCTGCTGTCGATCATCGGCGTCGCCGAGCTTTTGCTGCGCACGCAGGAGCTGATCTCGCGCACTTTCATGAGCCTCGAGTTCTATTTCTTCGCCGGCTTCCTCTATTTTGTCATCAACTACAGCATCGAGCGCTTCGGCCGTTACGTCGAGCGCAAGACAGCCGTCCCATCGTGAGGCACCGGATCCGATGACCCAGGCACTTCTTGAAATCCGCGACCTCCACAAGCGTTATGGCCCCGTCGAGGTGCTGAAGGGCGTCGATTGCACAATGGCGCAGGGCGAGGTCATTTCGATCATCGGCTCCAGCGGCTCGGGCAAGACGACGATGCTGCGCTGCATCAACATGCTGGAGGAGTTCCAGGGCGGGTCGATCCGCATTGACGGCCAAGAGATCGGCTATGACACCGTCGCCGGCGTCAGGCGGCGCAAGCGGGAAAAGGAAATCGCCCGCCAGCGGGCAATGACCGGCATGGCGTTCCAGCAGTTCAACCTCTTTCCGCACATGAGCGCGGCGAAGAACGTCATGCTCGGCCTTATCAAGGTGCGCGGCATGGGGCGGGACGAAGCACTGTCGGTGGCCGAGAAATGGCTCGACCGGGTGGGGTTGCTCTCGCACAGGGATCATTATCCCGGCCAGCTTTCGGGCGGTCAGCAGCAGCGCGTAGCGATCGCCCGGGCGATTGCCATGAACCCGAAGCTGATGCTGTTCGACGAGGTGACCTCTGCGCTCGATCCGGAGCTTGTCAACGAGGTGCTGCAGGTGATCAAGGGGCTGGCGGAGGACGGGATGAGCATGTTGCTCGTGACGCACGAGATGCGGTTTGCCTACGAGGTGTCTTCCCGGGTGATCTTCATGAACCAGGGGCGCATCGGCGAAGAGGGCAATCCGCGGGAGATGTTCCTGAAGCCGCAGACCGAGCGCCTGGCCGAATTCCTGAAAACCTCGTCGTTCAACTGATGCACAAATACCGTTGGTAGGGGCGGTCGTGGCATCCGGGCATGAGGGCCGCGGAACAGTGCTTGCGGCGCCTCCGCCGCAGGTCGACATATCGAACGTCACTTCGCCACTCGCTTTGGGTACGCGATAGGCGCCGGGACCGAGCGAGCCCCTTTCCGCATCAACCGGAAAGCAAGGACCGACCGGTTTCCGGGTCGAACAGATGCAAGGCGCCCTCGTCGAAAGCGAATGTTCGCTCCGCATCGATGGCCAGCTGCGTGCGCGGCGGCAGGCAGGCGGTGATGCGCTGGTCGCCGATGCGCGCCGTCACCACCAGTTCCGGGCCGGTCAGCTCGACAACCTCGACGCGCGCCGTCAGCCGCAGTGCATTGGACTCGTCCGTTGCCAGCCGCAGCGCCTCCGGGCGGATGCCGACCTTGACGCGTTGGCCATTCTGCACCTTGCCATGAAAACGCGCCGGCAGGGCGATCGGCTGGTCGCCGCCTTCCACGCGCAAACTGCTGTCTGATACTTCAGCCTCAAAAATGTTCATCGGCGGCGAGCCGACGAAGCCCGCGACATAAAGCGTGGCCGGGCGATCGTAGATCTCTTCCGGCGTGCCGAGCTGTTCGATGCGGCCGTCGCGCATGACGGCGATGCGGGTTGCAAGCGTCATCGCCTCGATCTGGTCATGGGTGACATAAACAACCGTCGTCTTCAGCAATTGGTGCAGGCGCTTCAGCTCGGTGCGCATCTCCATGCGCAGCTTGGCATCGAGGTTCGACAGCGGCTCGTCGAAGAGGAAAACCTGCGGGTTTCGCACGAGCGCCCGGCCGATGGCGACGCGCTGTCGCTGGCCGCCAGAGAGCTGGCTCGGCTTGCGCTCAAGCAGGTTTTCGATCTGCAGCAGCTTCGCTGTCTCAATGACCGCCTTTTCCCGTTCCGGCGCCGGAACTTTACGCATTTCGAGGCCGAAACCGATGTTGCGGGCAACGCTCATGTTTGGGTAGAGCGCATAGGATTGGAACACCATGGCGATGTCGCGATCCTTTGGGTGCATCCCGATGATCGACCGAGGCCCGATGCGGATATCGCCACCGCTCGGCTCGGCAAGGCCGGCGATGATATTGAGCAGGGTCGACTTGCCGCAGCCCGAAGAGCCGAGCAGCACGAGAAACTCGCCGCTTTCCAGCGCGATGTCGATGCCCTTCAGCGTTTCGACTTCGCCGTAGCGCTTGTGGATGTTGTGGATCTCAAGCGCGCTCATGCGATCGTCTCCTGAAGAAAGGCGGACAAGGGTTTTCCATAGCTGCGCGGCAGCGTCGAGATTGCCTCAGAGGCGATGGTGACGCCGGTGCGAAGGCAGTTTTCCAGCGGCATTCCGGCGGCAAGGGCTGCAAGGAACCCGGCGTTGAACACGTCGCCCGCGCCGATCGTGTCGATCACTTTGACCGTGGGCGCGACGACGGAGACGATGTCTCCGGTCGGGCCGAGGGCAAGGGCGCCGTTCGGCCCGCGCTTGACGACGACGATCGCGTCGGCCGGCATGTGGGACTTGAGCGCGCGCGCTGCCTCTGCCGCATCGACAAGGCCCGTCAGCGTCGTCGTCTCGACCTCGTTGAAGAGCGCGAGCCGACAGCGTTTCAGCCAGCCGATCGTCGCCGCGCAGTTGGCATCCGTCCAGCCGTCGAGCGGCCAGCCGGTGTCGAGTGCCACGGCGATGTCATGCGCCTCGGCCCAGTCGAAGACATCGTCATAGGCGGCGGTCAGCGCGTCGGTGAGGAAGGAGCCGGCAAGCAGCGCCAGACCGCCACGCAGGTGCTCGCCGTCGAGCATTGTCCGGATTTCGTCGAAATTTAAGAGCGGTAGGTGTCCACGGGTGGTGAAGAAGGTGCGCTCGCCGTCCGGATGGGTAATGCCGACCGACAGCGTCGTGCCGACGTTTTCGACCGGCCAGCCACTGGCCCGCTCGGCAAAGGCGTCTTTCAGCCAGGTGCCGAACTGATCGTTACCGATGTTGGCGGCGATCGCATAATCGACCCCAAGCGAATCCCAGGCAAGCGCGCTGTTGCCGGCGCAGCCGCCGACGCGCAGCTCATCGTGATCGACGATGATTTCGGTGCCGGCCTTTGGCCAGGGTGCGGCCGGCCCGAGGATCAGATCGACGTTGACGTTGCCGATGACGACAAGAGGACGCATGCTTCATTCGCTCCGGGTAATCTTGGTCGATCGGACCGGCGTTCCGGCATCGACGACACGCGCCTCGGCAAAGGCGATCATGAACAACTGCGCCACAGGCAGCATCGCAAAGATCGCGGCCATGCCGGCGGCCGGTTTGAAGGAAAGCGTGGTCACGCCAGGGATTGGTGCCTCGCCGGAGGCATCAAAGACGACAACCGGAGAACCGGCTTCGGCTGCGGAAACCGCCATGACGCTGACGAGGCCGGCAGTTGCATCGGCGGCGCGAAACAAGACGACGCCGACCGACGGGCCGAGCATTTCCATTGGCCCGTGCCGCAGCTGCCCGCCTTCGAGCGAGAAGCAGGGCAGCCGGGACAACTCGGTCAGACCGAGCCCGATCGCTTCGGCAAGTCCCTGAAGTTGGCGGCCGGACGTTACCACGGCGCGGACATCCGCAAGCGCTGCGAGCGCCGAAGTCGTGTCGGGCGCCTGAGGCGCTTCGATCGCCTGCAATGCCGCAGATGCGTCGTCTCCGAGGGCGGCAAGGATCGAGAGGTGCAGCGCGAAGCTGATCGTCAGGCTGCGTGTCGCGGCAAATGCCTTTTCGGTGCCACCGACGCCGACCAGCGATGGGGCGCTGCGGGCCAAGAAGGATCCCTCTTCGAGGGTCAGGCCGAAGGTGTCGCCGGTCGCCCCATTGGTCTCGGCGAACCAGCGCAGAACCTCCGCACTTTCACCGGACTGCGACGTGACGAGGATCGTCTTGCCTTCGATCGCCAGCGGCTGGCCCAGCTGTTCGGACAGCGGCAGCGCGATCGCGTCGATGCCGTGGGCCCGGTAGAGCGGTTCGAGCGCGCGACCAACCGCATGCGAGCCGCCCATTCCGAGCAGTAACAGCTTGCCGGTCGATCTGAGCGATGCAGCGATCCTGCCGTTGAGCGCCTGTGCGGCGTGGAACGAGGCGACGGCGTCAGCGGCCTGACGGGCCATTTCGCGGTCTATTGCAATGAGCCCGGCCGGGCGGTTTGTGGTATCGCTCATGGTCATCCCTTGACGCCGCCGCTGGTGAGCCCGGAGATCAGGGCTTTTTGCATGATGAGGCCGATCAGCACCGGAGGCAGGGCGGCTAGCACGCCGGCGGTCGCAATCAGTCCGTAGTCGGAAACGCGGCCGCCGGCGAGATCGGCGATGGCGACCGTCAGGGTTTTTGCGCGCAGGTCCGAGGTGAACAGCAGCGCATAGAAGAATTCGTCCCAGGCAAGCAGAAAGGCAAAGAGTGCCGAGGTCGCCATCACGGGGGCGGCGAGCGGCAGGGTGATCAGCCTGAGGATCTGATCCAGCCTGGCGCCGTCGATCATGGCAGCGCTCTCGATCTCCTTGGGAATGGAATCGAAGCCGGACTTCAGCAGCCAGGTGGTGAAGGGCGCAAGGATGGTGAGATAGACGAGTGCAAGGCCGAAGACCGAATTCAACAGGCCGAGAGTGGCAAGGCCCATATAGAGCGGCACCGCCAGCGCCACCGGCGGCAGCATGTAGGTGGCGATCACCGCGTAAAGCGACCAGGAGACGGTGGGCGTGCGCGACACGGCCCAGGCCGAGGGAATGGCAACGGCGATGGCGGCAAGCGTCGCCATGCCGGCGACCTTCAGGCTATTGAAGAGCGAAGCGACGAAGGCCGCGCCGGCGGTGTTTTCGAGCGTGGTCAGCAGCAGCCCATAGCGCGACAGATCGATCTCATCAGGCCACCAGTTGAGCGGCTTTGCCGAAAGGTCGGCCGCAGACGAGATGCTCATGACGAAGAGCCACACAACAGGCGCCAGGATGACGGCCGTCAGCAACAGGGCGCAGGCGTAGATGAAGGCAGTGAACAGTGGGCTCTGGCGTTCCATCAGGTGGCTCCCGCGGCTTTGCGCACAAGTGCGGCATAGGCGACCGCAAGTACGGTCACCAGCAGTGTGACGATCAGCGCCAGCGAGGCGCCGGACCCTGCCCGCTGAAACGAGAAAGCTTCCTGATAGACGAGGATCGACAGCGTGCGCGTGCTGTTGGCCGGGCCGCCGCGTGTCATCACCCAGATGAGGTCGAAGACCTTGAAGGCTTCGATTGTGCGCAGCACCAGCGCCACGAGCAGAGGGCCGGCGAGATAGGGCATGATGACATAGCGGAAGCGGTTGAACGGGCCTGCGCCATCGACGAGCGAGGCGGCCGTGATGTCGCGCGGCACCGCCTGGAGAGCTGCAAGCGCGATCAGGGCAACGAGCGGAAAGTTCTTCCAGCAGTCGGCGACGATCAGGGCTGTCAGCGCCGAGCTGGGCTCGCCGAGCCAGGAGCGATAGCTGTCGATCAGGCCGATCTGCATCAGGGCCGCGTTCAGTGCACCATATTCCGGATTGTAGATCAGCCGCCACAGCGTCGCGTTGACGACCGTCGGCAGCGCCCAGGGCAGGATCATCAAGGCGCGCAATGCCGTGCGGCCGCGGAATTGCTGATTGAGCAGCAGGGCCGCCAGCACGCCGATCACCATTTCGGCGGTCACCGAGACAACCGCAAACCATGTGGTCGTGACCAAGGCCCGCATGAAGTTCGAACCGCCGAGCACCTTGGCATAGTTGTCGAGGCCGACGAAGCTGCCTTCGGTGCCGACGAGCTTTGCGTCAGTGAACGAAAGCCTGACGGTGTCGACCAACGGCCAACCGATGACAGCGATCATGACTGCGAGCAGCGGCAGCATCAGCAGCCACGCGCGTGTTGTTATCCAGGTACCGGACATGGGATGGAAACCTTTTAGGCCATCTACAGCGCCGCGCATCAGATATGACGCGCAAAGCACGCTGTAGCGCTTTAAACCTGCGGCATAATTCCTTAAGTCGATTCCGATTCAAGGAATTATGCCGTGGGCTCATGCTATTGCCGGTGAAACCGTTCCGGCAAGTCCCGGGCGGCAGGGCCACCCGGGAGGTCGAAGCCGTGGGGTCAGAGACCGCTGTTTTCGGCGGCGGTCTTGAGTGCATCCTCGGCGGAGGCCTGTCCAAGCAACGCTTCCTGGATCGCCTGCTGCAGGGCTGTCGAAAGCTCCTGGTACTTCGGCGTCGTCGGGCGAGGATACATGGCGGCAAGGCCGAGCTTGGCGGCGGCGATCAGCTCTTCCTGGCCCTTGGTGACATTGGCGTCTTCATAGGACGAGGCCCAGATCGGCAGGCTCAGCTTGGCATAGGCATTCTGCGTCGGCTGCGATGTCATGTGGACGATGTACTTCCACGCTTCGTCCGGGTGCTTGCTGGTCGAGGTGATGCCGAGGCCCATCGACCCGTTGACGGCCGACACCTCGCTCTTGCCCGCAACACCCGGTGCCGGCACGACGCCGACCTTGCCGGCAACCTTGCTTTCCTTGGGGTCGTTGGCGAGGTTGTACATGTAGGTCCAGTTGAGCGCGAAGGCGGCTTCACCGTTCTGGAAGACCTTGCGAACGTCTTCCTCGAGGAATTCCTTCGAGTTCGGATTGGTCAGGCCCGACGAATAGCTCGTGACCATGTAGTTGAGCGCGTCGAGACCGCCGCCGGACGTGAAGGCAGGCTTGCCGCCGTCGATGAACTTGCCGCCATAGGCGCTGACAAGCGTGGTGTAGTCGCAGATCGCGGCTTCGGCCTGCGACCAGCTCCAGGCGATCGGCGTTGCGAGCAACCCCTTGTCCTTGATGATCTTGGCCTGTTCCGTCAGTTCGTCCCAGGTTTTCGGCGGCGCCTTGATGCCGGCCTTTTCAAGGATTTCCTTGTTGTAGAACAGGTATTTTGTGTCGAGGATCCAAGGCATGCCGTAGCGCTTGGCGTCATATTCGACCGTCGTCCAGGCGCCCGGCAGCACGCCGGATTTCATCTCGTCGGTGATCCGGTCGGAGACGTCGACCAGCACCTTGTTGGCGGCGTATTCGGCCGGCCAGATCACGTCGAAGAGCACGACGTCGTAGCCGCCGCCGGAGCCCTGCGCCAGCACGGTCTTGTCATGCAGGCCTTCGTAGGGAACGAATTCGAGGTTCACCTTCACGTCGGGATTGGCCTTGGTGAAGGCCTCGGTCATGGCGCGCACGTCGGCTTCGCTATAGGCCGCCTGCGCCATGAACAGCGCATTGAGTGTGGTTTCAGCATAGGCGTGGCCGGCAAAGGACAAGCCGAGCAAGGTTGCGCTGAGCAACGTGGTTTTAATGGATTTCAACATTCCTGCCTCCAATAACTGAGCGGTTCAGTTTTGCCGATACACCTCCCCGGTGCACCGAATATAAGAAATCCGCCCGCTTGCGGACGGCCGTCGACATATCTATCGGAGCGCTGGTGACGACCTTTGGCCATGACCTTCGTTCCCCTGGAGCTCTTTGCGGCTCTCAATTAAGTCAATTGTCTTGACTTATTTCTTGTTCAATATTCTAACAGTGTCAAGAGGGTTTTGAGGATGAATGATTTACGCCCGATCCGGGCAAAGAGCGGCACCAACCAGGAAGGGGCGAGCGCCCACAACCGTCGTGTCATGATCGACGCGTTGCGGTTGAACGGGCAGCTGTCCCGCGCCGATCTTGCCCGTGCGACGGCGCTGACGAAGCAGACGGTTTCAAACATCATCGAAGAGCTTGAACGTGACGGGCTGGTTCAGTCGCTGGCAGTCGTTCGCAGCGGCCGGGGACAGCCGTCGACGCCCTATCGTCTGGTTGCCGAGGGCGCCTTCGCGATCGGCCTGCAGATCGACAGGCATGTCACACGCACCATCGCCGTCGACCTGGTGGGTACGGTCCTGGCGCGCCGGGAGGCCAACCTTCCGGCGGGCGGGCCGGCGACCGGCGTGAAAACCATTCTCGACCTGATCGAAAAGACCCGAAGCGACCTGGCGTCGATCGCGCCGCAATCGGAGGATCGCCTCGTCGGGCTCGGTGCGGCGATGCCCGGTCCCTTCGGTATCGACGCCGACGCTGACGATCCCTGGATGATGGCGGCGTGGCAGAATTTCCCGCTGCTCGAAACGCTTGCTGCAGGCACAGGTCTCGATGTCGGCCTGCAGAACGACTCGGCCGCTGCAGCGACGGCCGAGCGCCTGGTCGGCGCCGCCCATGGCGTCGATCACGCGATCTGCATCTATCTCGGCTACGGCCTTGGCGCCGGGCTGATCCTCAACGGCGAGCTTTATCGCGGTGCCAATGGCAATGCCGGCGAGATCGGCATGATTCTCAGTCTGCCGCGCGGTGCTGCCGAGCATGAGCGCACCCCGCTTGAATACCGCGCGTCGATAGCCTCTCTGTGCAAGCTACTCGCGCTCGATCCTGCCGATCCGGACCTCTATGCCCACATTGATGCGGCCGTGGAGAGTGAAGATATCAGGTTGCCCGGTTGGCTCGATGCGGCCGTCTACGAACTGCGCGCGGCTGTCCAGGCACTCGAAACCATCTTCGACCCGCAGACGGTGATCCTGTGCGGCGGGCTTCCGCCCGGCCTGGCGCGGCTGGTCACGGATGCGATGCAACCGCTGCTTCCGTCACTCGCCGATCGCCGTGATCGCAGTCTGCCGCGCCTGCAGGTCGGCTTCACCGATCCCTGGGCGGTCGCGATCGGCGCTGCCGCCGAGCCGATCAGCCGCACATTTGACCCGCGCTTTTCGGCAATCCTGAAGACCCGCGCCGCCGACCATTCCTGAGGCTGCGGCTTGCGGCGCGTCATCGGCGCCGATCAGGTCCCCGGCTCGTCAAGGCGTGCAAGTTCGGCATATTCGGCCGCGAGAAAGTCGAGCAGAGCCCTGACCGAGGGAAGCAGGCCGCGCCGCGATGGAAAGGCTGCGTGAATGATGCCTGATCGGGGCGCCCAGTCGGGCAGCACGTCGACCAGCGTTCCGTCCTTCAGGTCCTGCCTGACGACCATGGTCGGCAGCTGGGTGACGCCGACGCCTTTCAGGGCGGCGAGGCGCAGGGCCACCATATCTTCGGTGACAAGCCGCGGGTGATGGCGGACAATGGCATTGGCACCATCAGGACCGTCCAGACACCACTCATGCTCCTGCCGGTTGGAATTCCATGCCAGGCTCGGAAGGGCCGTGAGATCGGCGGGCTTCAGCGGTCGTGCATCCTGACCGAGCAGTCCGGGGCTGGCGACCAGGCGCTGCCCGCTTTCAGCCAGCCTCTTGATCACGAGATCGCTCTCCTCGAGCGGTGGAAAACGAACGCGGATGGCCACGTCTATGCCTTCGCGCAGCACATCCACTTGCCTATTGGTGCTTTTTTCGAGCACCACCTCGACCTTCGGGCAGCCGGCCATGAAGCGGGCAATCATCTCGCCGACCTGGAAATAGAGGACCGAGGAGGGACAACTGACATGCACGACGCCCTGCGGTTCGGAGCGCATACGGTCGATCACCTCCTGCGCGGCTTCCGCCTCGACCAGCATCGCCACACAATGGCGATAGTACTCCCTGCCGATATCCGTCACGACGAAGTGGCGCGTCGAACGCTGAACAAGGCGGACGCCAAGCTGTTCTTCCAGCAAGCCGATGCGGCGGCTCAGCCGCGAACGCGGCATATTGAGCTTGCGCGCGGCCGCAGCAAAACCGTTCTGCTCGACGACATCGACGAAAAGCTTAAGATCGTTCAGGTCCTGCATGGCGGATGATTGTCCTATTGATAGGACACTATAGTCCGATTTGGCTGTCTACCGCCAGATTTGTCGCGAGAATATGTTCCTCCCAACGTCATCGCTTGCAAGGCGATGCACAAGGAGAAACACCAATGCGCAAGATACTCGGCATTTTTGGAAACGTCCGGCAGCACTGGGTTGGCGATGGTTTTCCGGTCCGTTCGCTGCTGTCCCATGACAGCGTCGGCGAACATGCAAGCCCGTTCCTGCTGCTCGACTATGCCGGTCCAGCAGAATTTGCACCGGCCAGCCGGCCGCGTGGCGTCGGCGTGCATCCGCATCGCGGCTTCGAGACGGTGACCATCGTCTATCGCGGCGAAGTGGATCATCGCGACTCGGCAGGCAATGGCGGCCATATCGGTCCCGGCGACGTGCAATGGATGACGGCCGCCGCCGGCATCCTTCACGAAGAATACCATTCCGACGCCTTCACCAAACAGGGCGGGACGCTGGAGATGGTCCAGCTCTGGGTCAACCTGCCGGCGCGCGCCAAATCCGCAAAGCCTGGTTACCAGACGCTGGTCAACGGCGACATTCCGACGGTGACGCTGCCGGAGGATGCCGGGACGCTGCGGGTGATCGCCGGCGCGTTCGACGGTCGCAATGGACCTGCGAAGACATTTACCCCGATCAATCTTTGGGACCTCCGCCTGAAACGGGGTGGCTCTCTTGCACTCGACCTGCCTGAGAGCCATTCGGTCGGCCTGGCGGTGCTACACGGCACCGTGCTGGTGAACGGCAGCGATCTGATCGGCGAAGCCCAGTTCGGCCTCCTCGGCCGCGAAGGCGGCGCCATTACGCTCGACGCCAGTTCCGATGCGACCGTTCTCGTCTTGAGCGGCGAGCCGATCGATGAACCCGTGGTCATGCACGGCCCCTTCGTGATGAACACGGCCGACGAAATCCGTCAGGCCTTCGCCGACTTCCAGAACGGCAGCTTTGGCGCCGTTGCCGCACCGGCACTTTGAGTTCTCGTGGGCTCGGAACTCCGCGCCGAGCCCATGACGGCCGATCAACGGCCCGAGCACGCGGACAAGACAAAAGATGAAGGAGTCTTCACTATGGCAAAAACCTACAAGCGTCTCGACAAGGATCAGGCTGCGGTTCTGCTCGTCGACCACCAAGCGGGTCTGCTCTCGCTGGTCAGGGATATCGACCCCGACAAGTTCAAGAACAACGTTCTGGCGCTCGCGGACCTCGCGAAATACTTCAAGCTGCCGACGGTTCTGACGACCAGCTTCGAGGATGGCCCGAACGGCCCGATCGTGCCGGAACTGAAGGAAATGTTCCCGGATGCGCCGTTCATCCCGCGCCCCGGCCAGATCAATGCCTGGGACAATGAAGACTTCGTCAAGGCGATCAAGGCCACCGGCAAGAAGCAGCTGATCATTGCCGGCGTCGTCACCGAGGTCTGCGTTGCCTTCCCAGCCCTGTCCGCCCTCGAGGAAGGTTTTGACGTCTTCGTCGTCACTGACGCGTCAGGCACGTTCAACGAAATCACCCGCCATTCGGCCTGGGATCGCATGTCGCAAGCCGGCGCCCAACTGATGACCTGGTTTGGTCTCGCCTGCGAACTGCATCGCGATTGGCGCAACGACGTCGAGGGGCTGGGAACGCTGTTCTCCAACCATATCCCCGACTACCGCAACCTGATCAGCAGCTACACCACCACCAAGGCTTCCCGCTAATTGCGGTCTGGCAACAGGAGAATACCCATGACGAACGTCAACAATGTCGCCAACTTCAACGGCGCTCGCCCGGTCATCGATCCCGATGATGCGGCCATGCTTCTGATCGATCACCAGAGCGGGCTGTTCCAGACCGTCAACGACATGCCGATGCCGAAGCTGCGCGCCCATGCGGCAGCCCTTGCAAGCATGGCGACGCTGACGAAGATGCCTGTCATCACCACGGCGTCGGTGCCGCAGGGGCCGAATGGTCCGCTGATCCCCGAAATCCATGCGAATGCGCCGCATGCCACGTACATTGCGCGTCGCGGCGAGATCAACGCCTGGGACAATCCGGACTTCGTGGCGGCTGTCAAGGCGACCGGTCGCAAGACGCTGATCATTGCCGGCACCATCACCAGCGTCTGCATGGCATTCCCGGCGATCAGCGCCGTCCATGAAGGCTACAAGGTCTTCGCCGTGGTCGATGCTTCGGGTACCTACTCGAAAATGGCGCAGGAGATCACGCTTGCCCGCGTCGTCCAGGCGGGCGTTGTCCCGATGGACACGGCGGCCGTCGCTTCCGAGCTTCAGCGCACCTGGCATCGTGACGATGCGCAGCAATGGGCCGAGATCTACACCAAGATCTTCCCGGAATATCAGTTGCTGATCGAAAGCTACCTGAAGGCACAGCAGGTCGAGAAAGAGCACGAGCAATTGGATTCAGCCCGCGGCTGAACCAGCACGCACTGAGAAAACGTCGCCGGCGGGAAAATCCCTGCCGGCGACATCTGTCGCTATTTCAGGTCGATCTGCAGTACCGTCTGCAGCAGGACGTCGGTACCGCGCGCGCATTCCTCAGGCGAGGAATATTCCGCCTCGTTGTGCGACAGCCCGTCCTTGGAAGGCACGAAGATCATGGCCGTCGGGCAGATGCCGGCGATATGGGCTGCATCGTGACCGGCACCGGAGACCACTTCGGTTGCGGAATAGCTGAGTGCCTCGGCGCTGGCACGCACTGCTTCGACAGTGGCGGGTTCGAAGACGACCGGCTGCTTCGACCAGATGTGTTTGAGCCCGATCTCGGCATCGATCGCTGCGACAGCCTGCTCCAGCGCGGCCTGCATTTGGTTCAGGCCTGCTTCCGAAGGGTGACGCATATCGATCTGCAATTGCACTGTGCCCGGCACGACATTGCGGGAATTGGGGCCGACCGTGGCAAAGCCTGTTGTCCCGACACCGGGCGAATGACGGCGGGCGATGTCGCGCACGGCAAGCACGATCTCTGAAGCCGCGACCAGCGCGTCGTCGCGCTGCGCCATCGGGGTGCTGCCCGCATGCGCCTCCGTCCCGGTAATGGAGACGTCGAACCAGCGCACGCCCTGCACGCCGGTGACGATGCCGATTTCCGTCGCCGCCGCTTCCAGGAGCGGGCCCTGCTCGATGTGGAGTTCGACATAGGCGGCAAAGCCCACATGTCCGACAGGGATTTCGCCGCGATAGCCGATCGTTTCGAGCGCCGTCTTCACGGTCGTCCCGTCCCGGTCAGTCAGGGCCTCGATCGCTTCCAGGCAGGATGCGCCGGAAAAGACGCCGGACCCCATCATCGCCGGCGAGAAGCGCGAGCCTTCCTCGTTCGTCCAGTTGACGACGGTCAGGCCATGCCGCAGCACTGTGCCGGTCTCCTTTAGCGTGCGGATCAGTTCGACCCCGGCAAGAACGCCGAGGATGCCATCGAACCTGCCGCCCTGCGGCTGGGTATCAAGGTGGCTGCCGACGGCGATAGGCGGCAGTGATGGATCTTCGCCGGGGTAGGTGGCGAAGATATTGCCGATCCCGTCGACGTCGATCGTGCAACCAAGCGAGCGGCATTCGGCGACGAACCAGTCGCGGACCTGCCGGTCCTCTTCCGTCAGCGTCAACCGGGTGACGCCGCCCTTGTCGGTGCCACCGAAGCGAGCGGTCGCGACGATATCAGCCCATAGCCGGTCGCCGTTGATCCGGGGCATGTTGCTGCCGGCGGCAGGGGTTTTGCGTGGCTGGCCCGCCGCGGTCATTTCTGCTCTCCGGCCTCAGTATTCAAGCGGTAGCGGAAATCGCAATGGGACGCGCCCTGCATCACCGTTTGCGTGCGCTCGAGCGTGATGCGCGGATCGTAGCCGGTGCAGAACACGCCGTCGCGGTTGCAGGAAAGCAGGTGGCCGATATGGCCGAGCCCCATCTCGCGATAGGTCTCGGCGTAGCGACAGCGCTTGACGTTGTAGTGGAATTCGTCGTCGGTCGCCTTCGTCACCTCGATCGTCAGGGCATCGTCCTGCGTCCAGAGATCCTGCAATTCCTGGAACGTCCGCAAGTTGGTGCCGCCAGGCGTTTTCGCCGCAAACGCCTTGCCGGCCTCGATGGCGGCGCTGCTGACGGCCTTGTCGAGAATAGCCTGGGCGCGCTCCTCGCCGATCTCTTCGCGCATTGCCTCATAGATCGGCGCGATAATGCCGGCCTCGATGCGCCGTCGTGCGAGAATGCCCAACTCGCCTTCCATCGCCGCGCGCGATGTCGTGGCGCTTGCCGCCTTGTCCTGGTCTGTCATGAAAAAACCCTGCCTCCCTGTCCAACAGATGGTTGGTTCGATTGAGGGACAGGATACACCGTGACCGCGGAGACAGGGTTGCAAATCCGTGCCATTCACAAGGGCCGTTGCGCAAATATTTCGCGCCCGGCTGTATTTTTCGCGGAATTATTCTTGGCCGGTTGCGGTTGGCCGCGCGGCCTGCAGATGTCGGTGTAAAGCCATTGCGGCCTCAGCGATGACGTCAGCCAATCCGTTATCGCTGACTGCTTGAAACGAACCATTTGTAATAGGGATTGGCCGGCTCGACCTGCATCAGCAGTTCCATGTCGCGAGCCCATTCGGCGCGGTAGCCGGCATAGGCATTGAGCGAGGCCTGGTAGAAGAGCAGCAACCGGTTGTGCGCCTCGGCAATCGACGCTTTCGTCGTGGGGTCGGCGGCAACAAGCGGAAGTTCCGTCCGCAGGGCGATCAGCGCCGGAAGGATGCGCTGCAACTCGTCGGGGCGCACCCAGCTTGCATATTCGATCCGAGGCTGGTCGTCGGTCACCGGAAGTGCAGAACCCGCGTAACGTTCCAGCCCCGTGCGGTCCATCATCCAGGTCGCCAGCAGATCGGCCGGGCTGGATATGCCGACCTCGCCGAGGGCTGCGGCAATCGAGCGCTCTTTCATCCGGTCGGCAATTCGTGTCGCGTCGAGCTGTTGCGGTTCGAGCGAGCCGATGAGCAGCATCTCGTGCAGTTCCGTCGACCAGAGCGTAGCTTCGGGGAAGGTGTCGAGGAAGCTCCTGACGAGGGAGCGGGTGTCTTCGTCGTTCTGGGTTGCGATCGGCAGCCATTGCGCGACCATGCCATTCTCAGCCAGGCGGTCGCGCGCGAGGCGGTAGAAGTCCGACGAGTAGAGATTGACGACGCCGGCCGCCGATGGCGGCGGCGGCTCCAGGGTGATGAGGTCGTAGCGTTCCTGGCTGCGCAGCAGTTCGCGGCGCCCGTCGCGCAGCCGGACCTCAAGTCGGGGATCCTTGGCTGCGTCATAATTGCCCTTGAACAGGCTTGTTGCACGCGCAACGGAGGGCAATAGCTCCGCTGCCACGCGGCGTTCCAGCCCGGGATAGGCGAGCAGCGAGCCGGCGGTAATGCCGGTTCCAAGCCCGATCACCAGCGCCGACTTCGGTTCGCCCTTGTGGATGAGGAGCGGCAACAAAGCCTGCAGCCGCATGTAGCGCAGCGACGGCATGGCATCGCCGGTGTTGGAAACACCCTGGATATAGAGCCGGCGGAAGCGGCGGTCGGCTTGCCCCTGCTCGATAACCGCGACCGTGGCGCCGAGGCCCTCTTCGTAGGAAATGATTCTACCGTCGCTGCGCGACTTCGTCAGCAGAGTGGCGAGCCGGTCCGATGGCACGAGGACCGCAAGCAAAAGCGTGAGGGCGCCGAGCACGGGCACGACCAGGCGAGAGCCGGCAAGCACGCTGCCTTTGCCCCTGAAGATTGCGACAAGGCCGATCACGGCGGCGACGACCGCCAATATGGCAAAGCTGCGGATGATGCCGAGTGCCGGGATCAGCAGAAAGCCCGTGACCAGGGTTCCTGCGATGCCGCCGAGCGTGTTGAACGCCAGCACACGGCCGGTATCGCGCCCGACATGGGCGGGGTTGACCGCAAGGCGCAACGCGACTGGAAAGGCAGCACCGAGGATCAGCGTCGGAACGAAAACGATGCTCAGCGCCGCCACGACAAACCGCGCGCTCATGCCGGCAAAGATGCTGCCCGTCATGGCTGCGACCGTAGCTTCGGCATTCGTCTGCCAGGCGGTGAGCCAGGTGCCGAGCACAGCCAGTTCGAAAAGGGCGACGAGGCCGGCGGCGGTAATCAGCAGGCCGAACGCGGTCCAGGGATCGGCAAGCCGATCGGTCCGCCGCGCAAAGAGTGCTGCGCCCAGCGCAAGGCCGGCAAGGTAGGTGGCAAGCACAACGGAGAAGGCAAAGGAGCGGGTGGAGATAAATTGCACGATCGCCTGCGACCAGGCGACCTCGTAGCCGAGCGCGACGCCGCCGGCGAGCGCGTAGAGAACAAGCGCCAGGCGAGACCCACCTTCGCCAGTGGACGATGCCGGCGATGCGTCCGGCGCGGAGACGGCGAAAGCCGAACTGCGCAAGAAGCCGATAGCAGCGGCGGTTAGCCCGAGAGCGGCGGCGGCAAGGCCGGTGGCCTGGACCCCAAGCGCTGGAATGATGACGAAGGAGACGGCGAGGCAGCCGACGATCGCGCCAAGCGTATTGGCAGCGTAGAGGCGTCCGCCTTTGGTCCCGATCCCGCCGGGAGCCGACTGCAGGCCGCGCAGAAGAACAGGCAGCGTGCCGCCCATCAGAAAGGCTGGTGTGGCGACGAGCAGGATCAGCATCCCCCACGCGACAACAGGCAAGCTCGACTCGATCGAGACGAAGAGAGGCGCGATCCGCGCCAGTGCAAATGTGGCGACAACGCCGAGCAGGGCGACGCCGGTCTCAAGCAGCGCATAGAGGCGCAAGGGACGGCGGGCACGATCACCGAAGCGACCAATGGCGAAGCTGCCGAGGGCAAGGCCGAGAAAGAAGGCGCTGACGCCGGCGCTGACCGCATGCACATCGACACCGGTGACGAGCGAGAGTTGCTTGATCCAGAGAACCTGAAAGATCAGCGCGGCCGCGCCGGAAAGGAAAAGCATGAACCCGGCCATTGCGGGGCTGATGGCAAAGGCCCGTTGCTGCATGCCCTGTCTCTCGTTAGCCCCGTCGACATCGACCGAGCGTACGGGCGCGGAACTCTTTGCGGTCAATCCGGCTCACCATAGATTCTAAATGCAAAGAAAGAAAAGGCGGCGCTCGGGTGAGCGCCGCCTTCGTCAGCTTATTGGGCGGCCGGGGCCTTTTTCATGATTTCGTCGATCTTCGCATGCACGCCTTCCTCGACCTGGTCGACCGAGAAGCTCGCCGGCTTCTGGCTCGGCGGATACTCGATGAAGGTTTCCAGGAAGCTTGCGGCCTTCATGGTGGCTATCCCTGCAAGATAGACGTTCTTGGTCCTCCAGTCGTCGTACTGGTCGGAGACGATGTCGGCCCGCTCATAGGGGTCCATGCGCAGGTTGAAGATCTTCGGCACACGCAGGCAGGTGAACGGATCCTGCCAGACGTCGAAGCCACCGGGCTTGCGCATTTCGCAGAAGACCGCTTTCCAGTTGTCCCAGCGAATGGCCACGAGCTTGGCGTCGTCGTTGAAGTAGAAGAACTCGTTGCGCGCGCCCTTCGGCTGCTCGCCTAGAAGGTAGGGAAGCTGGTTGTAGCCGTCGAGGTGAACCTTGAAGTCCTTGTCGCCGAGCTTGGTGCCCGTCAACAGCCGCTCCTTGACGTCCTTGTCACCGGCAGCGGCAAGCAAGGTCGGGAACCAGTCGAGACCGGAAACCATCTCGTTGGAAACACCGGGCTTGATCTTGCCCGGCCAGCGCACCATCGCCGGCACGCGGAAGGCGCCTTCCCAGTTGGTGTCCTTCTCGCTGCGGAACGGGGTTGTCGCCGCGTCCGGCCAGGAGAACTGATTGGGCCCGTTGTCGGTGGCGTAAACGACGATGGTGTTCTCGGCGATCTTCAGGTCGTCGAGTGCCTTCAACAGCTTGCCGACATCGTTGTCGTGCTCGATCATGCCGTCGGCATAGTCATTGCCCGGCATGCCGCTCTGTCCCTTATATTCCGGCCGGATATGGGTGAACAGATGCATGCGCGTCGTGTTCATCCAGGTGAAGAAGGGCTTGCCTTCCTTGACCTGCTTTTCCATGAAGCCGATGGCTGCTGCCGTGGTCTCGTCGTCGATCGTTTCCATGCGCTTGGTGTTGAGTGCGCCGGTATCCTCAATCTTGCCGTCGGCGAACGAATGCAGCACGCCGCGGGGCGTGGCCGCCTTGACGAAGGGATCATTGGGATCCTTCGGCCAGTAGGGGCGCTCCGGCTCTTCCTCGGCATTGAGGTGATAGAGGTTGCCGAAGAATTCGTCGAAACCGTGCGCTGTCGGGAGGAAACGATCCTGGTCGCCCAGGTGGTTCTTGCCGAACTGGCCCGTCGCATAGCCGAGCGGCTTCAGCGCCTGGGCGATCGTTACGTCTCGGTCCTGGATGCCGACGGGCGCTCCGGGAACGCCGACCTTCGACATGCCGGTACGAAGCACCGACTGGCCGGTGATGAAAGTGGAGCGGCCGGCGGTGCAGCTGTTCTCGGCGTAGTAGTCCGTAAACATCATGCCTTCAGAGGCAAGCCGGTCGATATTGGGCGTCTTGTAGCCCATGACACCCATGGAATAGGCGCTGATGTTGGTCTGGCCGATATCGTCGCCGAAGATGACGAGGATATTGGGCTTGGCCGCATCCTGGGCCATTGCTGGCATGACCGATGCCGATAGCGTCGACATCAGCACGGTGCCCGCAAGCGCAAGCGCTTTCGGCTTGATGGACCTTCGAACTGCTGAAGCAGCCAGCAGTCCGATGGCATTCTTCATATCAATGGGCATCTCATGTCTCCTCGAGGCACGATGGATTGCTTTTAGTCAGGTAGGCAAAGTCTCGGAACGTACCGTTGAACTTTGGGTTGAGGCGGGTGTTACGGGCAAGTACGTAACAGTTACGAAGGATCGTAACGCCCGGTCCGGCAGCGCTAGCGACTGGTTGGTAAATCGGCGTCGAACGCCGGATTGAGATCGGGGAGTTCATTGGCCGGCACCGGCTCGTCGTCGAAGATTTGCTCGAGCCAGCGGCTTCTGGCTTTGCCAAGGCCGGCTCTAAGCGGCAGGAGATTCGGCTTCTGCGCCGCGTCCTGCTGGTCTCGATAAAGCGACTGCTGGTGGTTGGCGAAGGCGGCCCTTGTCTCCGGGTCGGCGAAGCGATCGAGCCACTGGGTCATTGGAACATTCCCCGTCTTGCGCGACCATGCGTCGATCGCCGCCTCGAACCGCTCTGCGTCGCCGCTGCGGCATCCCTCGTCGACGCGATGGAAAGCCGTTGCCTCGGACTGCGCCTTGCGCGTCCGTATTTCGTCAAACCATGCCTGGATACGGCCGGCCATAACGGCGGCAAAGTGGATCAGGAGCGCCAGTGCCACCACCACCAGGCCTGCGCCGACCCACCACTGCCAGTCGAATGGCGCATTCTCAGGCGGCGGGTGCGGCGGGGCAAGGGCGGTCGCATCTGCAGGTGCTGCCGCAACCGAAACCTTGGCCAACGGCGCTTCGGCCGTTTGCGTCTTGCCGAGCGACGGATTGAACCACTGTAGGCTGATTGCGGGGATCGTGTAGGTACCGGCTTTCGCGAAGACATAGGTGGCCGTGTCCTTGCGGACGCCGCCCAGGAACACGCCGCGATCCGACCTATGCTCGGAGAGCAAGGGGTCGTGGACATAGACTTTGACACCCGCGGGTGCTTCGAAGGACGGCTCCGGGATCATCATCGCCGCCAGTCCATCCGCTTCGAAGGTAACGGTGCGAACCAGAGCGTCGCCGGCACGCAGGCTTGCCGGATCACGATCAAAGACTTGCGTGATCGTCACTTTCTCGGCGGTGACGCCGGCCTTGCCGTCAGCGCCGCCGGGCACCTCCGTCACTGTCAGCCGCAGCGTCGGCAATTTCACTCGCCCTTGCGTGGTTTTGCCGGGAACGGCCGCATAACCGAACGGGATATCGACAGGCGGTAAAGTGTAGTCTCCCGCCGCCTGCGGTGTGATGACGTAGGTCTTGCGGATACCGGAGAAATCGACGCCATCGATTGTCTCGTTGAGGTTCAGGCCGCGATCGTCTGGCATCGTCACGATGGTGCCGGGAAGGTCGAACAGCGGAAACTGTGGCGGCGACAGAAAGTAGTTCGGCGCGAAAACGTCGACGTCGACCTCAACCTGCTGTCCGGCGTAGATCGTTCCCTTGGTGGCGAGCGTGGCGCGGGCGAATGGATCGGCTGCCAGCGCGACGTTCGCCAGCGACAGCCAGAAGGCGGCGAGCGCAAGAAGAATGGGCTGGATACGTCGGTTCACGGCACTGCATCCTTCGCTTCGATCGCGAATTTCCGTGCCAGCAGATCGGCCGGGGAAACCTGGATATTGCGCATCCACATCTCAGCGGTCTGCGGCGCTCCCGCCACCGTGCCCTCCTTGCCCTTCTTGCCCTTGTCGTCGAACTGGATCTGATCCGGATCGAGCCCGGCCGCCTCCTGCTGGGCATCCTGATCCTGCTTGTCATTGTCTGCCTTGCGTTTCTCGGCCACTGCCAGGTTCTGCCTGGCTTCGGGCCAGTCCGGGCGGCGTTTGAGCGCCTGCTGGTAGGCGGCAATCGCCTCCTCGGCCTTGTCGAGATGCATCAGGGCGTTGCCTTGGTTATAGTAGCTTTCGGCCGTATCGCCCTGCGCAAAGGCATCGATGGCATCCTGATAGCGTCCGATACGAAAGAGGGCGACGCCCTGCCAGGCCGGGTCCTGGAAATCGCCGGCCGCTCCCTGGAAATCGCCGCGATCGATGGCCCGCTGGCCCTGCTGGTCCGGGGTGAACCAGAGATCGGCAAAGCTGCGATCGGCTGCCTCGGCCTTTACCCCTGGCAGCACCGTGCCGACGGCTACCAGATAGACCGCCCAACGGATTGTCCAGCCGCGGCGGAACCACAACGCGGCAAGGAGTGCGATCGGGATGGTCAGCCACCAGCCGGCATCGTACCAGCGCGTCAGGCCTTCGGCGGTCCTTTGCGCGAAGCTGCTCTGGATCCGCCTGATGATCCAGCGCACGTCGCTGTCGTCGGGCGTGACCGTCGCGACCTGCGCTTTCGACGCCGCTTGCAATGCCTTCAGCGCATCGACGTCGAGTTTGGCACGGACCCGCGCGCCCGTCGCGTCGGTGAGGAACTGGCCATCGGCCGTCTTCACCGGGCCGCCATCGGCGGTGCCGATGCCGAGCACCATCAGGTCGTTGCGGCCCTGATATCGCGCAAAGGCGTCGAATGCCGTGCGCTCGACGCCATCGGTCATGAACAGGATCGTGCCCGGTACGGTCTCGCTGGAAAGCGCATCCTCGGCGACCTGCAGCGCCCTGCCGGTGTCTCGGCCGGTTACCGGCATGATGCTCGGCGAGAGGGCGGCCAGATAGGTCTTTATGAGGTTTGCATCGTCGGTGAGCGGCAGCACCATGTGTGCTGTGCCGGCATAGGCAAACAGGGCAGTACGCGCGCCCTTTCGCAGAGAAAGGATATCCTGCACCTTCAACTTGGCTCGCTCGAGCCGCGTCGGCGAGACATCAGTGGCATTCATCGTTTCGGTCAGGTCGATCGCGATCGCCAGCGGCGCCGTATCCTCGACGAAGGGCGGCTTTTCACGCTGCCATGTCGGTCCGGCCGCCGCGATCGCGGCAATCACGATCAGCACGGCCGTCAGGTGAACCGGTTGCAGCCATCGCCTTCCGCCTTTCTCGATCAGCAGGTGGTCGAGAAGATGCGGCGCGATCATGTTCTGCCATTGCGAGCGCACGTCGGTGCGTCGGCCGATCAACATCACAAGCAGGGGGGCGGCTAGCAGCGCCAGCAGCCAGAGCGGCCGGAGGAAATGGAAGTCGGTGATCATGCTCCCGCCTCCCTTTCGCGACGCCGGTCTGCGCGGGCCGACAGCAGCCACATGATCGCGTGATAGACGAGGACGAGGATCAACGCCGCGCCCAGCGGATAGTGGAACAGTTCGATGCGCGGCCGCCAGGACAGGGTCTTTTGGTTTTCCGGCGTCAACTGATCGAGAAGCTCGTAGATATTCTGCAGCGAGGCCTGGTCCTGGCCGAAGAAATATCGTCCATGCGTCGCCGTCGCGATCTGTTGCAAGACTGACGTGTCGAGCTTCTGTTCCCCTTGCGCATTGGGATCGCCGATGCCGACCGTGTGGATGACGATGTGTTTTTCGGCGGCAATGCCGGCGGCCTTGTCGGGCGGCATCTTGCTCGCGGTGTCGTTGCCATCGGTCAGTAGGATCAGCACCTTGTCCGGTGCCGTGCTTTGGTCGAACATCTTGATCGCAAGGCCGATCGCATCGCCGATCGCGGTGCGTGGACCCGCCATTCCCGGCAGGCTGTCGGCCAGCATCGCCTTGACCGTCTTGTGGTCGAGCGTGAACGGCACGAGCGGGTAGGGGGCATCGCCAAAGGCGATGAGGCCGAGACGGTCTTCGGGGCGCTTGTCGATAAAATCGGCGACGACCGTGTGCACGGCATCGACCCGGGCCTGCAGATTGCCGGCCGGATCGTGAAAGTCGCGCGTATCCATCGATTGCGACAGGTCGATTGCCAGCATGAGATCGCGTTGCGGTTCGGTCTTTTCGATCGGCGGCTCGATATATTGCGGCCGCGCCAGTGCCAGTACGATCAGGCCCCAGCAGATCGGCGCAATCAGCTTCTGCCCAAAGTTCGACTTGGGCACGACCGATCCTTCGGTCGCGCCGATGCCCGCCGCTGCGGTGATGTCCTTGAAAAATGGGATCCGGATCGCCGCCGATTGCTCGCGATAGGCCGGAAGCAGCCACCAGATGACGGCCGGAAGTGGCAGCAGGACGAGCAGCCAGGAATGATCAAGGACGTACATGGTGCGCCTCGATCCAATATCGTGCCGCCGCAACATGGGCTTTCGCTTCGGCCTCGGGAACAGATGCCAAAACCACCGGCCCGCGGTACTCAGCCTCTTCGAAGAAATGCGCCGCGGTTGTGGGAAATACAGGGCCACCGGAATGGGCGTCGAGGAAGCCGGTCCAGCCCTTGCCGCTCAGATTGGCGATCGTCTCGCGTGGCCAGACCGCAAGCGCGGTGCGCTTGAGAAGGGCGGGCAGGGCAGCGAGCGCATCGCCACGTGTTTGAGCAGCACCAATGCGCTGTTCTATCTGGCGAAGCTCGCCAAGCGCCTCGCGGCGGTAACGATTGAGCTCGCGGTGGCGATACCAGCGCCGGAGCGCGAAGGCGATTGCCAGCAGAACAAGTCCGGCGAGCACCGCCCAGGCCCAGGTCTGCGGCAGCATCGAGACGGGCGGTGGCAAGGCGATATCGGCAAGGCCGCGGAGCGCGGCAGCGAGGCCGGGATCGACCGCTGGCGTGGTCCCTTCCATCGCTACCGTCTCCGCTGACGCCAGGCCAACTGGCCGAGCATGGTGCGCAATTGCGGTGCAATCTCTTCCGCCGAGGAAATCGGCAGCATCGGCAGCCCCAGGTCCTCCTGCCATGCCTGAAGCGCGCGGCCGCGCTTGCGCGCGAAGCTGTCGATCGCCTCGCGGACGTTTGCATGACCGAATTGAAGCTCTGCCTGTTGCGCGCCGCCGCTGACGACGATGTCGCCCTTGCGCGGCAATTCCAGCATGAAGGGGTCGTAGATCAGGATGGCGATCACGTCATTATGGGCAGAGAGCTTGAGCAGCATGTCGCGCGTTTCCAGGCCGTGGCCGTCGAAATCGCTGATGACGATGATCAGATGGTCATGTTTGGCGATGTTGGCAACGGCCGAAAGCACGATGTCCAGTTGCTCGTCGCCTCTTGCAACCTTGGAGGTTGCGGAGAGTGCGATGTTGTGGCGAACGATGACGTCGGCAAACCGAATGACGGCCTCGCGGCTGCGGTAGGGCCTGATTTCGTCGACGGTCTCATCTCCGAATACAAAGCCGCCGACCCGATCGCCAAGCGCCGTGATGCGCCAGGCGCAGAGGGCGGCCACTTCCGCCGCGGCAACCGACTTCATGGCGCGGCGGCTGCCGAAGAACATGTTGATGCGCTGGTCGACGATCACAAGCGCCGGCCGATCCTTCTCCTCGTCATAAACCCGCACGACCGGTTTGCCGGTCCGCGCCGTCACCCTCCAATCGATGGTGCGGATATCGTCGCCAGGCAGGTATTCGCGAAGCTCCTCGAAGGAAAGCCCACGACCACGCATGCGCGATTCATGGCGTCCTGCCAGCAATCGCCGGACCGGCGCCTTACGCAGGAAGGTCAGGTCACGGGCTGTCGCCTCAAGGCCGACCAGTTCGTCGACGGAGGTGTAGGCGCCCGATGCCTCCACCTTCGGAGGATGGGCAATGCCCTTCGACCGGGCGAATGCGGACAGGGATATTGCCATCGGGCCTCTCCATCTCTCAGGCGACAGCGACCTGCTGCACGATCCGGTCTATGACCTGGTTGGCCGTCGTGCCGCCGGCATGGGCTTCATAGGAGAGGACGAGCCGGTGGCGGAAGACGTCGTGTACTGTCGCTTGCACGTCATCCGGCGTCACGAAGTCTCTTCCCTTCAGCCAGGCATGGGCGCGCGAGACCTTGTCGAGACCGATGACGCCGCGCGGACTGATGCCCACCTGGATCCATTTGGCCACGTCCTTGTCGAGCTTGTCCGGGTAGCGTGTCGCCATAACCAGGGCGACGATATAGTCCTCGATCGCGCTCGAGACGGTCACTGCCGAGATTTCCTTTCGTGCCGTAAACACCGCATCCTGAGCCAGCTTTTCGTTGGACTTCACTTTCGAGGCGGCAGCCGTTTCTTCCGACCGCACCAGCCGCATGATCTCGGCCTCCGACTTGGCGTCGGGATAATCGACCTGGATGTGCATGAGGAAACGATCGAGCTGCGCCTCAGGCAAGGGGTAGGTGCCTTCCTGCTCGATCGGGTTTTGCGTTGCCATCACCATGAAGAGCTCGGGAAGCTCGTGACTGTCGCCACCGACAGTCACTTGCCGCTCCTCCATCGCTTCGAGCAGGGCGGACTGCACTTTCGCCGGTGCGCGGTTGACTTCGTCGGCAAGGATGAGATTGGCGAAGATCGGACCCTGCTGAAAGCGGAACTCGCCCTTGCCGCCTTCGGTGAAATAGACCTCCGAGCCGGTGATGTCGGAGGGTAAAAGGTCCGGTGTGAACTGGATGCGTGACAGCTCGGCGTCGAGGTTCTTCGCCATGCTCTTGATGGCCCGCGTCTTGGCAAGCCCGGGCAGGCCTTCGACCAGCAGGTGGCCGTTGCTCAGGAGGCCGAGCAGCAGGCGTTCGATCATGCCCTGTTGGCCGACAATGGCTTCGCCGATCCGCTTGCCGAGCTGTTCGATGTCGTCACGTGTACCCATTGAGATTTAGCCCCTCCCGCCGGCCCGGCGGCGCCAACCCTTGTGAACTCTCATTTGTGAACTCTGAGGGGAGATTAAGGTGACATGCGGCCCGTTGGAAAGAACGTAACAGTAACGAAGCGGGCGATTGTGGTTCTCGATCAATCCACGGGCGGGGCAAACGGCGCCCGAATTCGATTCGTGCGCCGTCGTAACAGTTACGTACTTTGGAGTCGGAAAGTTTGCGTCTAGACTTCGGGCTATCAGGATGGACGCGACATCCGCCCGGGAGATCGAAGCCGTATGCAAACACTATCCACCAGGCCGACCCTCGACGAAACGCCAATGGCGATCAGCGCGCGCGAGCCGATCTGGATCGAAGGCGGCACCTTCACGATGGGGTCCGACAATCATTACCCCGAAGAGGCACCGGCTCACCCGGTGAAGGTCGACGGATTCTGGATCGACGTCACGCCTGTCACCAATCGGCAATTCGGCGCGTTCGTCGAGGCGACCGGCTACGTCACCGTTGCCGAGAAGGCGCCCGACCCGAAGGATTATCCGGGCGCCCTGCCGGAAATGATGCGGCCGGGGTCGGTGATTTTCGATCCGCCGAAGCGCGTCACCAGCCGTGACCCCTCGCAATGGTGGAACTTCAAGTTCGGTGCCGACTGGAAAAGGCCATATGGCCGGCAGAGCAACATTCGCGGCAAGCTCGACCATCCCGTCGTGCAGATTTCCTATGTCGATGCCATGGCCTATGCGAAATGGGCCGGCAAGGATCTGCCGACGGAAGCCGAGTGGGAGTATGCCGCCAAGGGCGGCCCGAATGACGCGGAATATGCGTGGGGCGCCGAACTTGTCCCTGAGGGCCGTTTCATGGCCAACACCTGGCACGGCACCTTCCCGACCGAGAACCTGCGCCCTGACGGCTTCGAGCGGACGTCGCCGGTCGCCAGCTTCCCGCCCAACGGCTATGGCCTTTACGACATGATCGGCAATGTCTGGGAATGGACAAGCGACTACTGGTCGAGCAACCACCCGGGGCCTGCGCAAAAAAGCTGCTGCATCCCCTCCAATCCGCGCGGCGGCGGGGCTGAGGCAAGTTACGACCCGCGGCAGCCGGAGATCCTGATCGCGCGGCGGGTGGTGAAGGGCGGATCGCATCTCTGCGCGCCGAACTATTGCCGTCGCTATCGCCCCGCGGCCCGTCACGCGCATGAGGAAAATGCGGCAACGACCCATATCGGCTTTCGCTGCATTCGCCGGCCGTAGACGTCTAACACCGACAGTCTTGTTTCAGTTGAGGAGGACACCCGATGATTTTGAGGGCAGGAGAGTTCGCGTCGATTGATGTGGATACGCATCGGAAGGGCTGGTGGCGGACCTTCATGGGAGTTGCGGCATCATTCGCATTGATGCTGGCCGCGCCGGCGCTTGTGGTGGCCGCTGATGCACCTCCGGCTGGCCTTCCTTCCTGGAACGACGGTTTGGCGAAATCGGCAATCATCGACTTCGTGACGCGGGTGACGACCGAAGGCGGCCCTGATTATGTCACTGAAGTGGACCGTATCGCCGTGTTTGACAACGACGGTACGCTCTGGACCGAGCAGCCGATGTATTTCCAGGGCATGTTCATCAACGATCGCATCAAGGCTATGGCCCCGGATCACCCGGAATGGAAGGACAAGGAGCCGTTCGCATCGCTGCTGAAGGGCGATATGGCCGGCGTGGCTGCGGCCGGCGAGAAAGGTCTTGTCGAGCTCGCGATGGCGACACATGCAGGGATGACGACGGACGAATTCACGAAGATCGTCAAGGATTGGTTCGCAACCGCGAAACACCCGCGTTTCGACCGGCCCTATAACGAGATTACCTACCTGCCGATGAGGGAGGTATTGGATTATCTGCGGGAAAACGGCTTCAAGACCTATATCGTTTCGGGCGGCGGCATCGAATTCATGCGGCCGATGACCGAGCAGATGTACGGGATACCGCCGGAACAGGTTGTCGGCAGCACCATAACCACCAAGTATGAACTTCAGGGTGACACCCCGGTGCTCATGCGCGAACCGAAGGTGGATTTCATCGACGATGGCCCCGGCAAGCCGGTCGGCATCAACAAGTTCATTGGTCGCCGCCCGATCTTTGTCGCCGGCAATTCCGACGGCGACTACGAGATGCTGCGGTGGGTTACCTCTGGCGCAGGGCCGAGCTTCGGGATGATCGTGCACCACACCGACGGCGAGCGGGAATGGGCGTATGACCGCCAGTCGCATGTCGGCAAGCTCGACAAGGCGATGAACGAGGCGGAGCAGCGGAAATGGCTTCTCATCGACATGAAAGCCGACTGGAACAGGATCTACGCCTTCGAGAAATAGACAGTGTGCCGGGGACATCACTCGCCGCCAGCACGGCCGCGAGGGATGTCAATTATACCCGCTATTTCGATGTAATCTGCGTGAAGGCGATGCCATCGATGTGGCCGCCTTTTAGCCGATAGACAAGCATTTGCATGACCGTCGTGTTCTGTTCGCCCTGTTGCTGGTGGGTGTAACGCACCATGCCTTGCTTCGGAGCTGCGCCGAAGCGTTCCTCCAGGGCTTCCGTGCCGTCCTTCAAGGTCGGAACCGGAAGCAACAGCGGCGCGAGCGCAACGGTTGGGGTGTCACATTTATCGGCTTCGTCGGCAACTTCTTCGGTGGAGATGAATGTCACCGGTTTCTGGGCAGGCGTGGCTGCGTCAGATCTGTCGTTGGCGACGAACCAGATCCGCCGCGGCAGATCTCCGGTCGCAAGCTCGTAGCACAGCCAGCCGACCGTCATGCCCTCCACCGTCCGGCTGCGGATATTGCCTCCGAACGTGGCCTTGACCTCGTCGAGTGTCGTCTTCTCGAGCGTGATCGGGAGCGAGCCGGCATTGATGAGATTGTTGAAAGGCGTCTCGAACTGGAGTGTCTGCGCTGTCGCCGTCAGCCCACCAAGGACGAGTGAGGGCAGGCCGCTCAATTTGTCGTCGCTTGCCGCAAGCTCGGTGCTCAGCAGCGTCAGACCGGTCGCGGCGATCCCTGCAGAAAGGAACGCTACCAAACGTCCGCAATGAGATGTCTTGTCCAAGGATCGCATGGAAATCTCTCCGTTGTACTCAGCACGCGATACGGCCTGTCGCCGAATGTCATCGTAGGCATTCTAAACATCGCAGTATTCCGCATCGAAGTACGTAACAGTTACAATCGGCGATGAACCGCTGTAGAGAAGTGCAATATGTCAGCTGTGTCACCCCGTGGAAGCCAACTGTAGCGCAATGCCCATGCCAAGCAAGCCGTCGCGATTACGGTAAGCTGCACGTCGCTGGCCTGGGGAGTGGCGGTTGCGATTAACGTGCCCTGGCCTGGCTATCAATGCCGGATCCGACGAGGTGTCATCGGTGCGTTTTCGGGGACGGGATCGCTTCGCCGTCAAGCCAGCGGCGGCAATGTTACTGTTACGTACTTCCGGAAACGGACGGTTCCTGCGATTTTGCGGGGGCAGGAGAGGGATAGGTAGAAGTTGGTCGTTTAGCTGACCCGAGGCTGCACCCGTCAGGTAGGCATATCTCAACGAGACGCTGGCAATCAGAGTACCGGTGGCATTCCGGATCTGTACTGAGGCGCGCGAACGCTATTTTCGCGCGCAGGCGTGGCATGAAGCATCGATCGTCGTTCAAGCGGATAGAGCACAATGCCCAACGAAGCCAAACAACGGGGACTTTTGAAGCTGATGCTCAAGCTTCCGGCGTTGCGCGGCCAGTTGCAACTGCTGAGCGCCAAGAACATGCCGCTCGCAAGCCTTTGCGAGGCATATGACGAGGCGACCTCCATGCTGGATCGGCAGCGTCGGTGTGATCCGCAGGATGCATCGATGGTGGCAGAGTACGAACTGATCTGTCTAGAGATCGAAGAGGAGGTGATTTCCATCTGCCTCTCCAGTGCAAGCAGTGAATCTAATCCATAGTGATCAGTTGTTCGTTGGTCTGGAATTTTCGGTTTCTATCACGCAGCCCCTGTAATCTTATTGGATTTCCAGTTCACTGGCCGTTTCATTTTGGGGCTACGGCATTTGTTAGAAAAATGTTTTGTGACTGCCCTACATTTCTCTTTCCGCTCCCGGCTCTGTGATCTAGAGTTCACCTCGCATTTGCACTCTCTCTCGGGTTGTAGGTAAATGGGGGCGCGCTATGAACACAAGAGAAGACGCGGACCGAGCGGCTTACTGCCCAGTTGCCGAGCGCCCGGCGCGAGCCGAACTCGACCGTATGTTGGGCGACCCGCGCTTTCATGGGACAGAGCGACACCGCAAGCTCTTGCGATACCTGGTTGACGAGTTCTTCGCCGGTCGTTCAGCCTCGGTGAAGGCCTATACAATCGCGATCGATGTCTTCGCCCGGCCGAGCTCCTTCGACCCGGCGACCGATCCGATCGTGCGCGTCGAGGCGTCGCGGCTTCGAGCGGCCCTGGCACAATATTACGAGGCGCTTGGCGATGAAGCCGCCCTGCGCATCGAACTCCCCAAGGGCAACTACGTCCCGCTCTTCGTCAGGGCTGACGGAAAACCGTCACAAGCCGTCCTCGCTCCACCGACGATAGCGCCTGATGCCGCCGAGCCACCGCCGCCATCGCCTTCGGCCGTCGCCGTCGGGCGCCGCATCTCCATGGCGAATGTTGCCATTGCGAGCGCCGGGGTTTTGGCGATGGCTGCAGCGTTCTACGTTTCGATGGCCGACCATTTCCCGTGGAAACCGATCCTGTCCGAAAAGCCGACCGTCGTTGTCGACGTGCAGCCGCAACGGGTGAAAGACGGCGAAGAGCAGAGGAAGATTGGCGACTATCTGGTGCATGCCCTGTCGCAGTTCTCGTCGGTACGGACGCTGGCGCAGGAGCAGCCTGCCGGCATCGACGTCGCATCGGTGACAGGTTGGGTTGCACCCAGACCGGCTGTCCGCCTTGCCGGCAGCAAGGAATATAGACTGTCGATCAGCTACAGCATGGCGAACGATGCTCACGAGCTCGCCTGGCAGGTGGTGGACCCACAGAGTAGCGAGGCTTTGCGCTCCGGTGTCTCGAAGCTGCCACTAGAGAGCGGTAATGCCCACCAGATTCAACAAACGCTTCTGGTGAGACTTGCGCGCGCACTTGCGGGCGAAGACGGCGTCATCACCAGCCTGGAGGCTGCACGCCAGGTCAGTGCGCCATCCCTCGGTTATGGCTGCGTGTTGCAGGCCGATATGGCTTTGGCACGAACCGACCCCGAAAATCTCGCAAGCGCGCTTGCCTGCCTCGAGCGGTCGCTTGCCTACAATGCAAACGACGCGGATGTATCGGCAAGCCTGGCAATGATCCTGGTGGTGACGGGCGAAGCGGATACTTCGCCGATCGCTGGCAACAGGGCGTTGAAGCTGGCAGACAAGGCAGTCGCGCTCGCCCCCCAGGCAAGCCAGAGCTATGTGGCGCAGATGATGGCGCGCTTTGCGGCGGGGGATACGGAGGCGGCCTTTCTTTCAGGGCAGCGCGCCAGCGCGCTCAATCCGCTGGACGAGGCCATTCCGGCGAGGTTGGGGCTGTTGCAGTACATCTCCGGCCACTGGTCCGAAGGTGTAAGATTGGCGCGGCTGGCGGAGGCGAATGGGGAGTATGTGCATCACGATGCAGCGCTGACGCTGGCGCTCGACGCCTATCGCGGGCGCCGTTACGAGGAGGCCCTGCTTCGTGTGCGCCAGCTTGCAAACACATCGGACCTGGCCGTCAACCTGCTGCGCCTGGCCGTCGCCGGCCAGCTCGGATTGACGCAGGAGGCGGCCAGCGCTCTTGACGAGGTGCGCGCGCCGACGGGACCTGCGGATATTTCGCTTTTGGCGAAACCGGTGACAAGGAGCTATGCGCCGGAACTGGCAGCGATGATCGAAGACGGCCTCGGCAAGGCCGGTGTCCGCCCGGCCGAAAATCCCTAAAGCGCGTCGCGATCTTTCAGATTCGCTTGCTGCACTTTAAGTTCTTGTTTCTACGCATGTCGTTATCGCAAAACCGGGGCAAACCTTTGCGCGACACGCTCTACTGCATGTTTCCTTAAATCGTACCCGATTTATGGACAAAAACATGCAGAAATTCAAAGCGCTACAGCGACCTTTGCGCGTCTGAAAGACGCGCGGCGGTGTAGGCGGCGACCAAGCCTGGCCGCCGCGCCAGGCGTTAGTTCTCGTCGGCGACGCGAATGACGAGCTTGCCGAAGTTGTGGCCCTCCAGCAGCCCAATGAAGGCTGTCGGCGCATTATCGAGGCCGTCGACGATGTCTTCCCGGTAGCGGATCTGGCCCGATGTAATCCAACCGGCCATTTCCCGATAGAAGTCGGGGCGCTGGTCGACAAATTCCCTTTGGATGAAGCCGCGAATTTGCAGGCTCTTGCTCAAGACGTCACGCATGACGAGGGGCAGGCGGTCGCCGCCCGTCTGTTCGCCGGGGCGGCTGTTGTATTGTGCGATCAATCCGCAGACGGGAATGCGGGCGAAATCATTCAGCAGCGGAAATACCGCATCCCAAACATGCCCGCCGACATTCTCGAAATAGACGTCGATCCCGCCAGGGCAGGCGGCTGCCAGTTGTTCGGGAAAATCGGCTGCGTGGTGATCGATCACCGCGTCAAAGCCGAGTTCGTCGCGAACGAAAGCGCATTTTGCGGCACCCCCTGCGATCCCGACGGCTCGCGCGCCTTTGATGCGGGCGATCTGCCCGACCGCCGAACCGACAGCGCCGCTTGCCGCCGCAACCACGACTGTTTCGCCCGCCTTCGGCTTGCCGATCGTCAGCAGGCCGGAATAGGCGGTAAAGCCGGGCATGCCCAGGACCCCGAGAGCGGTTGACAGCGGGGCCGCCGATGGGTCGAGCCTGCGCAGGGCTGCGCCATCGGAAACGGCGTAAGCCTGCCAGCCGGAATGAGAAAGCACGAAATCGCCCTCGGCGAAATCCGGGTGACGCGAGCGCACGACGCGGGCTACCGTCCCACCCTCCATCACATCGCCGATCTCGACGGGCCTGGCATAGGATTTCCCGGCATTCATGCGACCGCGCATATAGGGATCGAGCGACAGGTAGACGATCTTCAGCAGGACCTGGCCATCGGCAGGTTCCGGGATCGCGGAATGACCGATCCTGAAATTGTCTTGTGTCGGCTTGCCGTCCGGGCGGGAGGCAAGAAGGATCTGGGTGTTTTCGGAGGTCATGGCATTTCCTTCCGCCGCTGGCGCATGCGCTCTGTGGCAGCGTAGCGGGTAAGATGTTTCTGGTTGGCTACCTTCGCGGGCGTCACTCAAGACGGCAAGCCGCGACTTCTGGCCCTGGGCTCGGTGCCGAACTTTCGAAGCTTTGGCCGATCATCGAATATGACAATGGCCCAACCGTTGCCGACGGTTGGGCCATTGAACCCATTGTTGATTTCGCCGGGTTACGCCGCGTCGATCGCCTGCTTCAGGTCGGCGATAATGTCGTCAGGATGCTCGATGCCAACAGACAGTCTGACATAGCCGGGGGTGACACCGGTTCTGAGCTGGTCCACCTCGGAGAGCTGCGAGTGGGTGGTCGTTGCCGGGTGGATCGCCAGCGACCGCGCGTCACCGATGTTGGCGACGTGGTAGAGCAATTGTAGTCCGTCGATGAAGCGGCGTCCGGCCTCGCGTCCCTCCTTCAACTCGAAGCCGACCAGTGCACCATAGTGGCCGTTGCGCAGGTATTTCTCGCCGCGTGCCTTGGCGTCGCCGTCCTGAAACTTCGGAAAGATCACACGCGCCACTTTTGGGTGCGCACGGAGGAAATCCGCGACCTTGATGGCGTTTTCGCTGTGCTGGCGGATGCGCAGCGGCAAGGTTTCCAGCCCCTGAATGAACTGGAACACATTCTGCGGGCTGATGGCAGCGCCGAGGTCGCGCAGGAGAACGGCGCGGGCACGCAAGATATAGGGGTGAAAGTCGATGGCGGCGGCTTTTTCCAGCCAGGTCTTGCCCTGATAGCTCGCATCCGGCTCGTGCAGATTGGGATGGCGCTCGGCGTGTTCGTGCCACGGAAAAGTGCCGCCATCGATGATGGCGCCGCCGATGGAGGTGCCGTGTCCGCCGATATATTTCGTGGTGGAATAGACGACGATAGCGGCCCCGTGATCGAAGGGGCGGATGGTCAGGGGCGCCGCCGTGTTGTCGATAATCAGCGGAATGCCGAACCGACGGCCGATCTCGGCGACTTCGCCGATCGGGAAGACTTCGAGGCTCGGATTGGGAAGCGACTCCGCGTAATAGGCCCGTGTCCTCTCGTCGGTCGCCTTCGCAAATGCCTCCGGATCGGACGCATCGACGAAACGCACCTCGATGCCGAAACTCTTCAGCGTTGAGGCAAAGAGCGCCCAGGTGCCGCCGTAGAGCCCGGCGGCACTGACGATATTGTCGCCGGATCGGGCAAGGTTGAGCACGGCGAAGGCCGACGCCGCCTGGCCGGAGCCAAGCGCGAGGGCGGCGGCACCACCCTCGATTTCGGCGAGGCGCTGTTCGAATGCGTCCTGCGTCGGATTGGACACGCGGGTGTAGAGATGGCCGGCCGCCTCAAGCGCAAACAGCTTGTCTGCGCCATCGGTGCCCGGCAGCTGATAGGACGTCGTCTGGTAGATCGGCACGGCGACGGCGCCGCTCACCGGATCGAAACGGTAGCTGCCGCCATGAAGCGCCAGCGTTTCGGGCTGAAGCGGTCGCGACGTATCGCGCAGGCCGCTCGGAGCCTTGATTTCGACTGCAGGCTCCTCAGGCTTTTGATGGATCGTCATGGATTGCTTCCTTCAGCGTTCGAGTGGTTGCAATGGGATGGATCAGGCCGGCACCGGCGCCTTCAGCTGCTCGACAAGATCGGCATGGTGGGCAGCGGCGACGTCGGGGTGCGACCTGAGGCGTGATTTCAGGACATTGCGCCCGACCTCGTGGAACAGCGGGTTGAGCGGGTCCTGCGTCACGCCGCGAACCTCGGCCGCAAGTTCGGTCGGCAGATCGAGCACCGGGATGGTCGAGGCGAGGTTGGCGCCAAGGAAGAAGGCGACCGAGCGGCGATCGCCGCCGGCGGGCGGCGTGATGACGCGGTGGATATTGGCGAGCAGGTAGCCGTTCGATGCCAGTTCCAGCAGTTCACCGACATTGATGACGAAGGTGCCGCGCTTCGGCGGCGCATCGATCCAGCCACCCTTGCCGTCATCGACCTGAAGGCCGCCGACTTCATCCTGAAGCAGGATGGTTACGAAACCGCCGTCCTTGTGTGCGCCGACGCCCTGGTCGCTTTCGGTCTTGTCGCGACCGGGATAGCGGATGATCTTCAACAGCTGGTTGGGGCCGTCGCGATAGATCGGCTCGAACACGTCGGCGCGCTGTCCGAGCGCCTCGGCGAAAACCTCGATCAGGCGGATGCCAAGTCGGGTCACCGCCTCGATCCAGGCGAGGATCGCCGGCTTCAGTTCGGGCAAGGCGTCCGGAAACTGGTTGGGGCCGACCAGGCGCTTCCACGGTGCATCGTTTGCGTGGATCGCGAGGGGGGCGCGCTGTGGTCCGAAATCCACCTGCTCGCGCCAATCCTGCGTCCCGCGGGTATATTCCAGGCCGGCGCGATTGTAGCCGCGAAAGTGCGGCGACTTGCGCATCTCGATCGCCAGCTTGTCCTGTTCCGGCAGGGTGAAGAAACGGCGCGAGAGATCGAGGACGCCATCGATCTGTTCCTGCGGGATGCCGTGTCCCTCGAGGTAGAAAAAGCCCACCGAGCGGGCGACGCTGCGCAATTCTTCAAGCGCCGTCGCCCGCTCGGGATGGCCCGCCGCAAAGCGTTGCAAATCGAGAATGGGCAAGGATGAGTTGGCGTCGGTCAATGGTGGCTCCCTTCATTTTCTAGGCTGCGGCGGGTGGCGATGCCGTCTTCTCCTGTGTGAAGCCGACACGGCGCTGAAATGGCAGGCCGCAGATGCTGAGGGAAGCTTACCTGTCGGCGCCGGTTATTCAATATTGTCTATTGAAAATCTAGACTAAATACGGAGCCGCAGGCGCAGAAGCATTTGGGCAACAGTCCCATTTGCGAGAATTTCTATTCTGCTCCGGATTTCTGGGGGAACGCCGGCCGTCGCATTGATGCCTCATGACCGGCATTGATCACTGCGATCGCCATGCGCCGGGCGCGGTGGACAAGCGAAAAATGCGACCTCGGCCGTGGTGGAGTGTGGAGAGGGCGGCAGTTCTCTTCAGTCGCATCATTGTGGGAATGGTGTTGGCGTGCTGGGAGCAGCCAATCAGCGGCTGCTCCCGGCGGCTTCGTCAACGCAACGCAAAGCCACCGTCGGGATAGAGCGTCGAGCCGTTCATGAAACCATTCTCCATGAGGTAGATGACGGTATGCGCCACCTCGTCGGTGGTGCCGACCCGTTTCAGCAGCGCGGCCTCGGCGTAGCTCGAGAACGAGGCCTCCCTGATGGCGTCGGGCTGGCGGCGCCATAGGTCGCTATCGATCGTCCCTGGTGAAATGACGTTCACCCGGATCGGCGCCAACTCGACGGCGAGCGCCCGCCCGAGACCTTCGATCGCGGCATTGCAGGCGCCATAGGCGGCACCTTCTGCCGCCGGCCTGACGCTATAGGCGCCCGCCATCAAGGTGACGGACCCGTTCTTGTCGAGATAGGGCAGGGCGTGCTTCACCGCGTAATACTGGCCCCAGAACTTCGATCGGAAGGAGCTTTCGGCGACGTCGTCGGACGCCTTGTCGATTCGGCCGCGCGAATAGGATGCGCCGGGTGTGAAGAGATGATTGATCGGGCCGGATTGTTCGAAGAAACGGCGCAAGGAGTCCTGATCGATATTGTCGACAACGACGGCGCGGCTCTTCGGACCGAGCTTGATCGTTGCGCGCTGCAACCTTTCCGGATCGCGCCCGCCAATGACCACCTCTGCGCCAAGGTCGATGGCGCGCTCGGCAACACGCAGGCCGATACCGGAACTGCCGCCGATGATTGCTACTCTCTGCTTTCTCATTCTGTCGGATCCCTGAGATGTGAATGACTGGGTGGCACTATATCCGCGATCAAAAATCGCTTATGAGAACACTTCTCGCAGTACCTGAGATTTAAATTCTGGAGCGTGCCATGCTTCCCGGCGATCATCTCAGTGCTGTCAGGGCCTTCATGCAGGCCTCGCGGTCCTCGAGCTTTTCAGAAGCCGCGGAGCGGCTCGGCCTTTCCACCTCTACGGTGGGCAAGGCGGTTTCGCGGCTCGAGGGGCGGTTGGGCGTGCGGCTCTTCCAGCGCAGCACACGTCACCTTGCGCTGACCGAAGAGGGCAGGGTGTTCCTGGAGGGTTGCGAACGCGCCGCGGCGGAACTGGCCGCCGTCGAGGCGGCGCTCGCCTCGCGCATGGAGGAGCCGGCCGGCCGGCTCAAAGTGAGCTTGCCGGAGCTGCTCGGTCGGCGCATTGCCGCGCCTAGTCTGATCGCGTTGGCAGTCGACTATCCGAAGCTGGAACTCGATATTGCCTTTACCAACCGGCTTGTGGATCTGGTCGAGGAGAATATCGATCTATGCGTGCGCGTCGGCGAGCTCGCTGGTGGGGGTGACCTGATGGTCAGGAAGCTCGGCCAGCAACGCCTGACGGTTTGCGGCGCGCCGGACTATCTGGCAAGGCACGGGACGCCGTCGCGCCCCTCGGAGCTCGCTGCGCATCTCTGCGTAACACAATCCCGAGGGCCTGTAGCCGAGAGCTGGCGGTTTACTGAGTCCGGGCAGACGAGGCACATCAACGTGCGCAGCACCCTCAGCGTCGCTGATCACGCATTGATGGCGGACGCCGCCTGCCGTGGACACGGGTTGGTGCAATTGCCGGGCTGGATCGTTGCCGACGCGATCTCAGATGGTCGTCTGGCTCCCGTCCTCGAAGCCTATGCGCCGACACCTCTTCCCGTCTACGCGCTCTGGCCGCACCGGCTCGGCACGACCCCGCGCTTGCGCATCGCGGTCGACGCATTGGTCGATTGTTTTCGCGATTTCTGAAACGGCGTGGCGGATAAAGCGGTCGCGACGCAAGTCGCCCGGTCCATTCGGTCTTTCTAACCCGAGCATCATTGACTAGGTTTCGGCGATAACCGGGGCCAGATCCCGACGGGCAGATAATGAATGGCTGATACGTCCCACGAAGCGATCGACATCCGGCGAGATGACCTCCTGCGGCGCATCGCAACGGCAGCGGAGCCGATCGTTGTTCTGGACGCCGTTGCGGGCATGGGGAAATCGACGCTGTTGTCTCAGCTGGCGTCGAAGCTTCAATGTCCCATATGGCGATCGGTGCTTCCGCCTGGCGAAGACACCTTCGGCGAGGTGCTGCTCTGGGACGTGCCGTCGGACGTCCATGAGGCCGAAGTTGCTGCCGGCTGGCAGGACGGGGGCCGACGTGTCGTGATTGCCAAACGACCGCGAACCCGGCTTCTCGGCCTCGATCGAGCGATTGCCTATGGCAAGGCGCTCTGCCTCGGTACTGACGACCTCTGCTTCTCGCTCGACGAACTCGAGACGTCTTATGGTAAGACCGAGGCGGCCCGGCTGCTGGCCGAAACGGGAGGATGGCCGTTTCTGGTTGGGCTGCTGGGCCGGCAATCGCGAGACGAGGCGGCGGTCATTCGCTTTCTGGCAGACGATGTCCTGCGCGAAATGGCAGATTCCGAGCTCGTCCAGCTCAGCCTTGCCCAGCAGGCGCCAAAGCCGTTGGCCAGCGCGGAAGAAGCGGTGCCTGCCTATCTGCAGGCAACCGGCATCGGCGGTGTGCTTGCCGCAGCCCTTGACATGGTGCTGGCCGAACGGCTCAAGGATAGCGCCCGCGTACCAGTGATCTCGGCGGCCTATTCCGCGCACGGCATGCAGACGGAAGCGATCCTTGTCTTGCAGCGCGCCGGGCTTCACGAACTGGCAGTTCGCGCCTTCGTTGCGGCCTTCGGGCGGTATTACATCTTTTTCCACGGTTCCGAGGCGTTCGACCGGGTTCTCGCCGGGTTTCCGGCCGAGCTGGCGGCGCAGAACGAAGGCATCGTGACGGCGCTTGCCATGCAGGCGCTGAAGCGCGGCGAGGTCCTGCGCGCGCAGCGGTTGCTTGCCGATTGTTACGGATCGCGCGCCAACAATGTGCTGAAGGTGCTGAGCGACCGCGCAGCGTTCTCGGCGGCCTTCCGCTCCTTCCGCCTGGTGATGCTCATTTACGAGGATGTCGTGCTTGGCGACGACCTGCTGGAGCAATCGACCACGCTTCTGTCGGAATTTCCGCTCGACGCCGATCTGGAGCGCGGCAGCATCTACAATTCGATCCTGGAGTTCTACATCCGGCGACGGCGGTTCGCTGTCGCGCAGGACATCGCCGACCGTGCGCTCTTCCACTATGAGCGTGCTGGCGTGCCCCTCCTGTGTTTCTACATCAACCTGCACCAGGCGATGATGCATCTGATGAGCGGTGACGCGGTGCGGGCGCGCAAGAATGCTGTCGATGCCGCTGAACAGATGTCGCGCGTACCGTTCGACAGCCCCATGGACAAACGACTGCTGGCACTGCTGGAGGCCTGTGTGGAATATGAGGACGGCAAGCCCGAGCCGCTGGCGCGCTTCCTGACCTCCGAGATGGATGATTTCTCGCATGGGGAGATCTGGCCGAGCCTGATCGAATTCGCGCTTCAATACGGCAGCCAGGCGCTGAGCGAGCATTTTTCGATGATTGCGGCACGAGGCTTCCTCGATCGCTGGCGTGCCTATCAGGTCTACAACAGGCAGTTCCGCCTGATGATCGAGGTCCGGGACGCCGTCATTCTTCAAAACGGCAACCGCTGGCAGGAGGCTGCGGAAAAGCTCGCTTCCGTGCAGGCTCGCATCAACAGAACCTGGGTGGAGGCGGCCGTCGACGAACTGACCCGCCTGCAGGACCGCGACGAGATCGCGCTGGCCGTCGTCTGGCTGCGCCACATCGTCTTCGAAATGCCGGGTCGCGTCCATCTCGACCGACAGCTCTCCGCTATGGCCAGCAATCTCAACCTGACCGGCCGTCAGCGATTGTGCATCGAAGTCTGGCAGGCCTATGTCGCCCGCCGCCGGCGCAATCTGACAAGTGCGCGCTCCATCCTGCAGAAGACCTTCGAGAATGCAGCCCGGCTCGGCACCATCGCGCCACTCTCGGAGGAGCGCCAATTCCTGCGCGAGCTGACGGGCGACCGGCGCATCAGCGATTTCCTGCAGACGACGCCCACCGCGCAGCAGATCATGCGGCGCCTGCGCGATACCGGCCTGCCCAACACGACGCTCGGCGAAAAGAATGGCCTGACTCGACGCGAGACGCGTCTGCTGCTGATGATTGCGGAGGGAGCGTCGAACAAGTTCATCGCCCATGCTTTGGGCTTGAGCGAAGCGACGGTGAAATTCCATCTCGGCAATCTCTATCGCAAGCTTGGCTGCGGTCGTCGGCGCGAAGCGATTACCGCGGCAAAGGCACTCGGCGTCATTTCCTGACCAGGTTGCAGCCGGCATGATATGCGCCATTCCTTCGCGTGGGCCAGAACAAAACCTATACCTTTCTTGTCAAAACCTATCCTTTCAAGCCGTTGTGCAAACGACCCTTTCGGCTTGAAACTGCCCTCGACCGCAAAAAGCGGCAGACAGGCCGGGCGATAACCGGCCGAGGGGAAAGGGTTGCCAATGGGCAATTATTACGTCGCATTGTTTGCGCGGCGCGCGGTCGGCTTCCTCATGGTGCTGTTCGTGTTGTCGCTGATGATTTTCGTCCTCGCCCGCATCGTGCCGGGCGATCCGGCGCGCATGGCGCTCGGTCCGAGCGCAACCCAGGAGCAGGTCGACCAGCTCCGGCAGCGCATGGGGCTCGATGAGCCACTGGTCACCCAGTATGTGAGCTATGTCAGCCATGCGGTGACCGGCGATCTCGGGCGCTCGATCGTATCCGATCGGGAAGTCAGCGCCGATATCGCCACCTTCCTGCCGGCGACGCTGGAGCTTGTGATCGCCACCATCGTCATCATCTTCGCAGTGGCCGTGCCACTTGGCGTATTGACGGCGCGCTACAGAAACAGCTGGATCGACAATAGCGGCCGCTTCTTCTCGCTCATCGGCGTCACCATTCCGAGCTTTCTCTTCGCGGTTACCCTGCAGATCATTGCCGCGGATCATTTCCCTTCCTGGCCCACTCTCGGCCGGGTCGATTTCCAGCTCGGCGCGCCCGCTGGCCCGACAGGCTTCCTGTTGGTCGACAGCCTGCTTGCCGGCCGCCCGGATGTGTTTCTGAGCGCGCTTCAGCATCTGGTCTTCCCGGCGCTGGCGCTGGCAATGGCCGGTATCGGCCAGATCACCCGCATCACCCGCTCGGCCATGATCGATCATCAGCGTCGCGATCATGTGCTGACGTTGAAGTCCTTCGGCGTGCCGGACCGCGTCATCGTGTTTCGCTATCTGCTGAAGCTTTCGTCGATCGCGCCATTGACGATCATGGGGCTCGAATTTGCCTCGCTGATCGGCAACGCCTTCGTCGTCGAAATGGTCTTCTCCTGGGGCGGCTTTGCCTCCTACGGTCTCGACGCCATCCTGCAGAAAGACCTCAACGCCGTCATGGCGGTGGTCCTCGTCTCGGGTATTTTCTTCATCGCCGCCAATCTCGTCATCGACCTGATCATCAGCATCCTTGATCCGCGGCTTCGCTTCAAGGAGGCCCGCTGATGCAGGATACGACCCGCCTGTCCGCCGGCTACATGACCTGGTACCGGTTCAGCCGAAATCCGGCCGCCGTGATCGGCGCGCTGATCGTGCTCTCGGTCATCGCCACGGCCATCTTCGCGCCGCTGATTGCGCGTTTTCCCGAACATGTCGGCGCCGTCGTCGACTTCCGCAACCGTCATATGCCGCCGGATGTCGACAACTGGTTCGGCACCGACAAGGCCGGTCGCGACATCTTTTCGCGCACGGTCTTCGGCTTCCGCGTGTCGCTGCTGCTCGTCATCGGCGTGCTTGGCGTGGCAGTGCCGATCGGCTCGGCGCTGGGCATGATCGCCGGTTATGCCGGCGGCCTGACGGAGCGGCTCTTAACCGGCTTTACCGATATCATGCTGGCGATCCCTCCGCTGGTGATGGCCCTGGCGATCGGCAACGTGCTTGAGCCCAATCTGGTCAATGCCATGCTGGCGATCACCCTGCTCTGGTGGACCTGGCATGCCCGCCTTGTCTATCGCGTCACGAAGTCGATCGCGGCGGAAGACTATATCGAGGCAGCGCGGCTCGCCGGCGCCAGCCACCTGCACATCCTCGCCAAGGAGATCCTGCCGAACTGCATCTCGGTCATCTCGGTGAAGACGACGCTTGATGCTGCCTTCGTCATCCTCTTCGGCGCGACGCTCTCCTTCCTCGGCCTCGGCGTGAAACCGCCGACACCGGACCTCGGCTCGATGGTTGCCGACGGCCGGCAGTTCCTGCCGGAGAAGTGGTGGGAGGTTCTGGCCCCGGGCTTTGCGATCTTCTACGCCACGCTCGGCTTCAACCTGCTCGGCGACGGGCTGCGCGACATGTTCGATGTGGAGGCCTGAGACGATGAGCACTCCTCTCCTCAAGGTCGAAGACCTCAATATCGCCTTCACCACCTATGGCCGCCGCCAGCATATCCTGAAGGATGTTTCCTTCGCGATCGGCCGGGGCGAGCGCGTGGCGCTGATCGGCGAGACCGGTTCGGGCAAGTCGGTCACCTCAAAGGCGATCCTCGGTACGCTTCCGGACAATGCCCGCATCGAAAGCGGCAACATCGAATATGACGGCAGACGGGTGCTCGATATGCCTGGCCGCGAGCGCGAAGCGCTGAAGGGCACGGCGTTCTCGATCATCATGCAGGACCCGTTGTCTTCGTTCAATCCGGTGTTCCGGATCGGCCGGCACCTCGACGACGTCATGTATTACGCCGATCGGCGCGATGGCGTCCGAAGCTCGGCGAAAGACCGCAAGCAGCGCATTTTCGAGGTCCTTCGCCGCGTGCAGCTCCAGGATCCGGAACGGGTCTTCGACGCCTATCCCTCGCAGCTTTCCGGCGGCATGCGCCAGCGCGTGCTGATCGGCCTTGCGCTCCTGCATCAACCGCAACTGCTGATCGCCGATGAACCCGGCACGGCGCTTGATGTGACCACTCAGGACGAAATCCTGAAGCTGATCAACCGGCTGGTCGACAGCGAGGGCCTTTCCCTGCTGATGATCACGCACAATCTTGGTGTGGTCCGGCAAACGGCGGATCGCGTCTTCGTCATGCGTCATGGCGAGATCGTCGAAAGCGGCAATCTGCGCCAGATCTTCCAAGCGCCGCGGCAGCGCTACACGATCGATCTGATCGATGCGATCCCGCCGCTTTACGGGTCAAAGGTGGTTGATCAGCCGGTTTCGTCGAATGCGCCGATCATCACGCTCGAAGGGGCCGGGAAGGTCTATGTCGAAAAGCCCTTCCTCGGCCGCATGAAGCGCCACGAGGCGGTCAAGCCGGTGACGCTGTCGGTGCCCGAGGGCGAGATCTTTGGCCTCGCCGGCGAATCCGGTTCCGGAAAGACCACCATTGCCCGCATGGTGATGGGGCTGATTGCGCCGAGTTCCGGCACGATCAGCGTTGGCTCGCCTGCGCAGGCAAGCGCGTCGCAACGGCTGACCCAGATCGTCTATCAGAATCCCGGCACGTCGCTGAACCCCAAACGCACCGTGACGCAGACCTTGGCCGTACCGCTCAGCCATGTCGGTCTTCGCGGCAAGGCAGCGACAGTGCGGATGGAGGAACTGATGGCGCTGGTCAATCTGCCGTCCGCCCACCTCTCGAAATATCCGCACGAGCTTTCGGGCGGGCAGAAGCAGCGCGTGGCGATCGCCCGGGCGCTTGCGGCCGAGCCGAAGATCATCGTTCTCGACGAACCGACGTCGGCGCTCGACGTCTCGGTGCAGAAGCAGGTCATCGCCCTGCTGCAACGCCTCAGGGACGAGCTTGGGTTGACGTATTTCTTCATCTCCCATGACCTTTCGCTGATGCGCAATTTCTGCAGCCGCATCGCCATCATGCTGAAGGGCGAGATCGTCGAGGAGGGGCGCACGGCGGATGTCTTTGCCGACCCCAAGCATCCCTATACCCGCGCGCTCATCTCGGCGATTCCGGTGATGAGCGACGAGGAGGAAGCATTGAAACCAACGGTAAGCGTCGAGGAGAGAGCGCGCTTCCTGGTGAGATCAACGGCCTGAGGCCGAACGAGTAAACAGGGCCGAAGGCCCGCCAACAAGGAGACTGTCCGTGTATCGATTGGGAATAGATGTCGGGGGTACGAACACCGACGCCGTCATCATGGAAGGACGGAGTGTGCTGTCGGGCGTCAAGGCGTCGACGACGGAAGACGTGACGTCAGGCGTCATCGAAGCGCTGGAAGGTGCGATCGCCAAGGCCGGCATCGATCGCTCCAAGATCAGCACCGTGATGATCGGCACGACGCATTTCACCAATGCGGTGATCGAGCGCAAGCACATCAACCATGTCGCCGCCATCCGGCTCGGCCTCCCGGCAACCGCCTGCCTGCCGCCGATGGTCGACTGGCCGAACGATCTCGCCGAGGCCGTTGGCCATCACACCCATCTCGTGCGCGGCGGCTATGAATTCGACGGCCGTGCCATCGCGCCGCTCGACGAAGAGGAACTGATCCGCATCGCCGCCGACATTCGCCTCAAGAATGTCAAGGCCGCCGCCATCACTTGCGTCTTCAGCCCCATCAATGCCGAGATGGAGCAGCGGGCCAAGGCTGTCATCGAAAAACATTGCCCTGGCCTTCCGATCGTCGTCTCCGGCGACATCGGCCGCATCGGGCTCCTCGAGCGTGAAAGCGCCGCCATCATGAACGCGAGCCTGTTGTCGCTTGCGGCCAAGACGGTGGACGCCTTCGCCAAGGCGCTGAAGGATGCCGGGCTTTCCTGCCCGTTCTTCATCACCCAGAACGACGGCACGCTGATGGCGGCTGCCACGGTCAGAAGCTTTCCTGTCCTGACCTTCGCCTCCGGCCCGACCAATTCGATGCGCGGCGCAGCCTTCCTGACCGGCCGCAAGGAGGCGATCGTCGTCGACATTGGCGGCACGACCTCCGACGTCGGCGCGTTGCACCACGGCTTCCCGCGCCAGGCGGCGACAATTGTCGACGTCGGCGGCGTGCGCACCAACTTCCGCATGCCCGATGTGTTCTCGATCGGGCTTGGCGGCGGCTCGCTGGTGCGCGAACTTGCCAATGGCGAGGTTACGGTCGGCCCGCAATCGGTCGGTTATCGCATCGCCAAGGAGGCGCTGGTCTTCGGCGGCCAGACCCTGACGACGACGGATATCGCCGTCGCACTCGGCAAGGCCGATATCGGTGATGCGTCCAAGGTCGCGCATCTCGACCGGGCTCTCGCCGAAAAGGCTCATGCCCGGATCGTGTCGATGCTGGAAAACTCGGTGGAGCGCAGCCGCGTCTCGTCCGATCCGATCCCGGTCATCGCGGTTGGCGGCGGTTCGATCCTGATGCCGGACAGGCTTGGGGATCTGGAGGTCATCCGACCTGAGAATTTCGCCGTCGCCAATGCGGTCGGTGCGGCCATCGCCCAGATCAGCGGCGAAGTCGATCGCGTCTTTGCGCTCGAAAAGGGTTTGACGCGCGAAATCTGCCTGAAGCAGGCTGAGCAGGAAGCGACGGAACGTGCGCTTTCGGCCGGCGCCATCGCCGAAACGATCCAGGTCATCGAGCGGGAGGACGTGCCGCTTGCCTATCTGCCGGGGAATGCCACCCGCATCCACGTCAAGGTTGTCGGCGAAATGGGAGGCTTCCATGGCTGAGCGTGCACTGAAGGCCCTGAACTACGATCCGTCCGATCTCTGGGTGCTCGACGAAGAGGACCTGGAGGCGCTGGAAATCGGTGCCGGCATTCTCGGCACCGGCGGCGGCGGCAACCCCTATATCGGCAAGCTGCGAGCGCGGCTTGCGATGCGCAGCGGCTACAACCTGTCGATCCTGCCGCTCGACCGGCTGGCGGACGATGCGCGCTGCATCTCGCTCGGCGGGATCGGTGCACCGGTCGTTGCCTATGAGCGCCTGAAGGAAGGGCGCGAAGGCCTGCGTTGTGTTCGCGCACTCGAAGAGCATCTCGGTATCGCCATCGACGCGATCGTCTGCGAAGAGATCGGCGGAGCCAATTCGATGGAGCCGCTGATCGCGGCCGCCTTTGCCGGCCTGCCGGTCGTTGATTGCGACGGCATGGGGCGCGCCTTCCCGGAAATGCAGATGACCACCTTCTCGATCTACGGTCATCGCTCGACCCCGAGCGTCATGTGCGACCTGCACGGCAATGTCGTCCTGTTCCAGCACGCGGCATCCGAACTCTGGCACGAACGCATGGCGCGCGCCTGCGTCGTTTCGCAAGGGGGCGCATCGACACTCGCCTCGGCGCCGATGACGGGTGCCTTCCTCAAGAAGTACTCGATCCCGCATTCCTACACCCAAGCGGTCTCGCTCGGGCGGGCAGTGCTGAAGGCGCGGCGCGAGCATGCCGATCCGGTTGCGGCCATCTGCGCCCAGGAAAACGGCCGTCAGGTTTTCTCCGGCAAGATCGTCGATCTCGAACGCCATCTGCGTGGCGGTTTCGTCATCGGTGAAGCCAAGCTTGCCGGCATCGATGCCTTCAACGGCGATACGGCCTCGGTGATGATCCAGAACGAAAACCTCGTTTTCAGCCGCAACGGCGAAGTCGAAGTGTCGGTGCCGGATCTGATCATCGTTCTGGATGTCGACAGCGGCAACGCGATCACCACCGAAATGCTGCGCTACGGCCAGCGCGTCGCGATCGTGGCATTGCCCTGCCATTCGCTGCTGCGCTCGGCTGCAGCGCTTGAGGTGGTCGGCCCGAAAGCCTTCGGCTTCGACGACATCACCTTCCGGCCGATCGAGGAGATGCAGGCATGAGCGAGCGGCTCATTACGGCTGCCGACTTGGAAGCGATCGCCATCGGCGGTGCCTATCTCGGCACCGGCGGCGGCGGCGATCCCTATATCGGCAAGCTGATGGCCCGAACTGCAATCGAGGCGAACGGTCCGGTTCGCGTGGTTCAGCCCGATGCCATCGCCGATGATGCGCTCTGCGTCCCCGTCTTCATGATGGGTGCGCCGACGGTAATGGTGGAAAAACTGCCACGCGGCGACGAGGCGCTGGAGGCGCTGCGCCAGCTCGAAAGGTTTCTCGGACGCAAGGCCGATGCCCTGATCTGCGTGGAAGCCGGCGGATTGAACTCGACCATCCCGTTTGCCGTGGCCGCCGCAACCGGCTTGCCGCTGATCGACGGGGACGGCATGGGCCGCGCCTTTCCCGAGCTGCAAATGGTGAGCTTTACCATGCATGACATCAGCGCCACGCCGCTGGTTCATGCCGATGACAAGGGCAACAGCTCGATCATCAATGCGGTCTCGAACCTGTGGACCGAACGGCTGGCCCGCGTCCAGGCGATCCAGATGGGCGGCGCCAGCCTTGTCGCCGCCTATCCGATGACAGGCGCGCAGATGAAGGCCGGGATCCTGCGCGGCACGCTCAGTCTCATCAAGGGTATCGGCGAGACGATCGCGGCCGAGCGCGCCGCCAAGCGCCATCCCGGCATTGCGCTTCGCGAGCAGTTCGACGGTCGGCATCTGTTTACCGGCCGCGTCGTCGATGTCGACCGGGCGACGACCGGCGGTTTTGCGCGGGGGAGGGCCCTGCTCAAGGGCATCGACGGTTTTGCCGGCCGCACCTTCGAAGTCGCGTTTCAGAACGAGTTCTTGGTTGCCCGCGGCGATGGGGGACAGGTCATCGCCTCGACGCCGGACCTCATCTGCGCGCTCGACGCCGATGGCGGGCTGCCCGTTACCACCGAGCAGTTGCGCTATGGCCTGACGGTCGAGTTCACCGGACTTCCCTGCGATCGCCAGTGGCGGACGGCCAAGGGGCTCGAACTCGCCGGCCCCGGCTACTTTGGCTACGACCATGCCTACGAGCCGGTCGAGGCGCTCAATCCGGCCGCCTAAGGGCGACTGATTCGAAAACAACGACAATCAACGAAAAGGGAACTGAGACATGAAGAGAACACTGATCACAGGGCTGCTTCTGGGGCTGGTGCAGACAACGGCACTCACCGCCCCGGCCGCGGCTCAGGAGAAGGTGTCGATCGTCGTTAATGCGACGCAGGAATTCGGCACCATCGATCCCGGCAAGATCAACGACTACACGGAATACATGGCCGCCGTGAACCTCTATTCGGGCCTGACGACAGTCAACCCTGATGGCTCCGTGGTGCCGGAGCTTGCCGAAAGCTGGAGCGTTTCAGACGACGACAAGACCTATACCTTCAAGCTGAAGGAAGGTGCGACATTCCAGGATGGCTCGCCGGTCAAGGCCTCCGATGTCGTCTACACCGTCAAGCGCCTGCTGGCGATCAACGAAGGCCCGTCCTACCTTTTCACCGATATCGTCGACCCGGCCAAGCTGAAGGTCGTCGACGACCGGACCGTCGAGATCGGGCTGAAGAAAGTCTACGCGCCGTTCATCAGCAACACGCCACTGATCCTTGTTCTCAACGAAAAGCTGATCAGGGAAAACAGCAAGGAAGAGTGGGGGACGGGCTATCTGGCCGATCACCCGGCCGGCGCCGGGCCTTACATGCTCTCATCCTGGCAGCGTTCTTCGCAGATGGTCGTCAATCGCTACGAGGGCTATCACGGCGGCTGGAGCAAGGGTAAGCCGATCGACGAGATGCGTTTCGTCATCACCCATGACGAAGCAACGGTGAAGGCGCTCGCGGCCAAGGGCGAACTCGGCATGTCGGCGCGCGCCCAGGCAAACGAGACCTTCGAGGCGATCGAGAAGATGCCGGGCTACAAGATCCTGCGCGGCACGACGGCAACCGGCTTCTACATCAAGATGAACACCAAGGTGCCGCCGACGGATGATATTCACGTCAGGCGTGCGATTGCGCTCGCAACCGACTATGAAACGGTGCGCAACGTCATTCATCCCGGCGAACCGATGAACGGACCGCTGGCATCCGTGTTCAAGGACGCCTATCTCAACGACCTTCCTGCCCCGGAGTACAACCTGGAGAAGGCGAAGGAAGAACTCGCCAAGTCGAAATATGCCGGCAAGGGGCCGATCAAGCTCAGCCATACCTATGTCACGGGCTTGGCCTTCGAAGAAGATATGGCGCTGCTAATGCAGGCCAATCTGGAGCAGATCGGCATCGAACTCGACATCAAGCCGGAACCGTGGAACCGCATCACCGAACTGGCGGCCAAGGTCGAGACGACGCCGGCGACCACGCAGGTCTTCTACGGCCCGACTTATCCGTCACCCGACAGCGTCTTCTATGTGCAGTATCACTCCAAGGCGAAAGGCACTTGGGCCTCGATGGAATGGCTGCAGGATCCTGAGATCGACGCCCTGATTGACAAGTCACGCGAGACGCTGGACCCCGCCACGCAAAACGATCTTTATAAGGAGATACAGCGCAAGGTCGCCGATGCACAGGCCGATGTATTCCTGACGGTGGAGTCTCAGCGTTATGCAGCAAGCAAATGCCTGCAGGGTTACGCCTATATCCCGATGCAGAGCTGGGACCTGAACTTTTCGCGCTTCTGGTGGGATTGCCAGGCCGATTAAAATGAAAAGCCCTGCTTTGCGGGAGCGCGAAGCAGGGCCCTTTTCTGTGCCACCAGCGAAATTGAAGTCGACCTCGTCTGCTCAGCAGTTTCCGAGGCTGGCGCGGCTCATGAGTTCGTTGGTCAGCAGTGCGGTCTTGTCGCCGCATTCCTCGACTTCCTTAAGCAGCGCGGCGAGCGCCAGCTCGAGGCAATATTGAACACCTTCGACATTCAGTGTGCGCGAAGAATCGCGCGCGTAGGTGACAAGGCGGGCCAGCGCGAGCAGCTCCTTCTCCTTGTCTTCAGGTTCAAAGGACATGGCGATCGAAGATTGCATGATTTTCCCCAGTTCCCTACGGATCGGCCCGATCCGCTTCAACATGACAAATCATAGCGTGACTTTTTATTGATGCGCGTGACATCAGCGTGACACACGTTGCATGGGAAATCTGCATTCTTAGGATGAAGCGACAAGTTGATTGAGCAACCGCTTCCAAAGGCTTGTAGAATTGAATGCCCAGCCTCCCGGGGCCTTCGTCTTTTGGGCGGGGGCGGAGCGCATAATGTCGAGCAGATCGAGGGCATCGAGGCGCTTTTGGTCTACCGAGCCGGTTGTGAGAAGCGCCTCTATCCGTTTCAAATCCGTGGTGGGTGGAAGGTTGGCACGCGCCACGATCGCCGACCAGTTGCGGTGCTTGTAAAAGATCTCGGCGGACGCCATCCGCAGTTGCGCGGCAGACGCCGCGTCGATCTGTTGGCGTGCGCGCAAATCTTCAAGGGTCGCCACGACATTGACCAGCGGCAGGGTCAAGGGCAGATAGCCCAGTTCCGCCGGGCCATGGAGAAGGGCGACATCGGCATCGTCCTCAAGCTCGCCCGTCGCATATTGCTGATAGATCCTGCCGACGCCGATCATGCCGAAGGTCGCGCATTCGGCGGCGCGAAGCGCGCCCATACTGGCGGCGCCGTAGATGCGCACACCTTCGGATAACGCGAACAGGATCTCCTTGTGCCACACGGGTGCGACCTGTTCGAAGTGACCGTCGACGAGCCCGATGACAGTGGCGCCGTCCTGCGTGGCGCGCAGGATGTCGCCCTGTACGGCTGGCGGGCGCAACACGATGTCGGTGCCGATGAGCGCTTGCGCGTCCGGCAAGGTCGGGCCGGCAAAGAGGATCTTCATGCGACCTCCAGCGCGCGCGACAGTGCCCTTGCGCCAAAACGGCGCTTGCGTGCTCCGTCCGGATTTTCGAGTTCCGGTACGAAGATTTTTATCACGGAGAACGGTAGCGGCGCGGCGAGTAGTGGAACCGCAACGACAGTCCCGATACCGGCGTGCTTCAGCGCTTCGAGCACGTGCTTGAGCAGCGAGTTGGCTCCGTTGCCAGCGACCGAGGCGAGGGGGTTGCGTGCGCCCGGCGCTGCCTCGAACAGTTGCTGCGTCTCGCGCGGCAGCCTGCGTGTGAAGGTTTCCGGAAAAACATCGTCGCGTGCGCCACTAATATACGTGAGACGCGATTGCGCCGCCTCTGTGATGGCGCGGATTGCGGCGCGTCGCGGATCGGGATGGGCGCCATGCCCGACGGTGACGTCATGGTAACGCGGCTCTTTCGCCGCCAGAACGCCCGCATCCGAGATAACGGCGGTCAGGCATGGGATGCCGATGTCACTGGTCATGTCGAACAGGCGGAACGTCAGGCCCGCTGCCGCAATGCGGCGCGTCATGTCGTTAATGATGGGATCGTCGAGCAGATCGGCGTCGATGCAGGTGCGCAGTCGCGCCGTCAGGGACAGCAGCCGCCACAGGGTCTCGGCATCGCGTTCGATCCGCTCCAGCAGGCCGTGCAGAACCGCCTCGCTTTCGGTGTTGCCGGAGGCAAGCCCATCCGACGACTGCCAGTAGCGACAGCGCTCGAGCGTGCGATCGAGCAGTACCGCCTGAAGTGGAACGAAGGTCGCCTGTTGATCGAGAAGGTCGAAGCCGCGCAGCCACGCCGTTGCTTCGTCATCGTCAAGATCGGCTTCGCCGGCCGCTACAAGGCCCGGAAGGGTGAGCGCTCTTTCGCCCTTTTCCAGCAATGCACGCCGCGTCGCGTGCGTTGTTGGTGCTGATGGGTTGCAGGCGACCGCGCGCTCCAGCGCTTCCATCGCCGCCGATACCTTCGCGTCGATATCGGTGATGCCTTTGCCCTGGTTGATGACGATCGACCTCGCATTCGGCGAAACGGCGTTCCAGACGGGTATGCCGATGCTATCGAGCCCGGTCAGACGGGCAAGCCTGCTGATGCCGAATGAGGGCAACAGAGGAGCGACGCGCGCGAAGGTCTCTTCGGGCGCGCAGACACGGTCGGAGTAATGATCTGCAATGTAAGGATTGTCCGAAATCGGGCGGCTTTCGCTCGCCCGATCTGAATGTGTGTCCGAAGCCATGCGCAAGCGCGCCGAGACTTAGCCGTCCATGAACCCGCCGGACACGGAGCCCGCGGAGTTGGCACGCACGGCCAAGTTGACACCCTTGACCACCGTGGCGCCGGCATTTCTGTGCTCATTGGCCGAAGCCAGGGCGCCCGTGAGCGGATCTACAATGCGTGAGACAGTTCCCGTCCCGAGATCGGCCAGCCACAGGCCATCGTCGCCCTCAACGCCAAATACAACTACCTGAGTCGTCGTCATCATCTTTCCCCTTGTCCCTCATGTGGTGATGATACTTAGAATCCGGCCTTGCGCAGGCCTTCGCAGTAATGGGTTCGCTGCCATTCCTCGCGGAACGGAACGATCGCAATCCATTTGTCCAGGTTGAAGTCCGGGTGGACCTCAAACGTCTTGCGCACGTATTGTCCTGCCTTCTTGCGATTGCCGAGCATACCCCAACTCGCCGCGGCGAGACGATCGGCCGGGGTGGGATCGCGCATGCGCTCGATATAGTCAAGTGCTTGATCATATTGCGAAAGTGAGTAGCAGGCGCCGGCGGCGGTCCAGAAATATTCGTCCGGAGCCATCGGGTTGAGATTGATCGCCGCTTCGATCTTGCGCAGGCCGCCATCCGGGCGCGAGGCCTGTACAAGCGTATCGGCGTAGCTGGCAATCACATTGGCATGCTGCGGGCTGAGCGCTTCGGCCCTCTCATGGAATTCGATGCTTTCGTCGAATTGCCGGCTGTAGAGTTTGACGACACCGAGCTCACGGTAGCCCGCCGCAAGCGTATCGTCGATGGCGATCGCATCACGGGCGTGCTGTTCGGCAAGCGCCAGAAGTTCGCTGTCGCCGCGGGCGGTCAAAAGCCACTCAACGAAATAGCTTCGCGCAAGTCCACTCATCGCCGGAGCCAGATCCGCATTCTGGCTGAGCGCCTCGCGGAAGCTCTTCCGGGCGCGACGGACCTCGGGCAGGTTGAGTTGCTTGAGATAACGCTGGCCGAGCAGGTAGCTGCGATAGGAACTGCCGTTGCTTTCATAGGTCTTGCGCATGGTCTCGTTGCGCTCGACCTGGCTGGCAATGGCAAACGCGATCTGTCGCGCAATCTCCTGGCGTGACCTCATCAAGCCATCGTCATCGAGTGTAAAACGATCGGCCCAGATCACTTCGTCGTTGGCAAAGAAGATCAGCTGCGTGAACAGTGTCTGTCGGCTGCCTTCGTTCGTCAGGCGCGTATCAAGGATATAGCTGATGGCGTGTTGTTCGTAGGTGCTGGCCTTGTCCGCCTGCAGGCTGATCTGCGCTGCCGTGTAGGGCGCTATCACCGAAACCGAGCGGAGCGCGCAAAGGCCGATGGTCACGTCCTCGATCAGGGAGTGAGCAAACAGCGTGGCAGCAGCGTCGGCATTGCCGGCACCCGGCGGCAGCAGTACCACACGCGGCGGACGGGTTTCGCCCATGGTCTCCAGCAGCTGAGTGTTGGTCAAGCTAGACGGTGGTGCCGCCTTGGCGGTTGCGGCCACCAGTCCGCCGCCCGAAAGAAGGCGTGTGTCATAGTGCCGGCCCTCCAGCGTCAGGACGGTCTTGAGGATTTTGCGAACCTCGTCGTCGTCGGGGTTCTTCTCTAGAAGCTTGACGGCAGCGGACCTGACGAGCTTTCGATCCGGGCCGGTCGCAATCTCGGCCGCATTGATCAGGCACTCGCGCAGCAGGGCTGCGTGATCGGCGCGCCGTTGCTCGATCCAGTCGTGAAGCGCTCGGCCCTGCGACTTCAAATCCTTGAGAAAATCGTCACGGAATTTCTCCCCGGCCCATTGGAAGCGCGATAGCGCGTCCTGCTCGGCGTTCCGGCCGATGTCGTCGAGGTCGCTCGCAATCGAATCCGGCTGCATCCGAACAGTCGATGGCGAAAAACTGAGGAACGTGTGGCCGAGTTCTTCCTGACGCGACGTGATGCGGGAGATTGTCTTGCGCAGATTGACCAAGGCCTGGCTCGGAACGACTTCGTTCCACAAGAGCTTGGCGACATCGTTTCGGGATTGCTCGCGATGGCCGCCGGCAATCGCCTGAGCGAGAATGAGCAGACCCTTCTCAGGGAAAGCGACATCGCAGTCGTCTTCGTCAACGAGACGTAATCGCCCGAGGGTCTGCAATCTAAATTTCATCTGGCTATCTCATCGGCAACCTGTGGCGGCTATCCATGCAGGTCTGGGGCGGGCGCAGTGCTGCCGTGGGCTGCGACTGTTTCCGCCTCGGGTGTCTGTGCGACGGCAGCCACCAGCGAGATGATTTTCTTGCGCAGGACCGGATCGGTAATCTTCAGGAAGGCCCGATTGAGCGCAATGCCCTCCTTTGACGAGACGAAGGACGAGATCTCGTTCGGCTCGCGGACATCGCCGAGGCCTGCCCTCGGGGATGCACCCTCTTCGCCTTCCTGGAAGAAGAAGCTCGGATTAACGCCGAGAACGTCGGCGATGGCTTGCAGCCGGCTGGCACCGATGCGATTCGTGCCCTTTTCGTACTTCTGGACCTGCTGGAACGTAATTCCGAGGCCGTCTGCGAGCTTTTCCTGGCTCAACCCGGCCATCAACCGACGCATCCTGACGCGGGAACCGACAAAGACATCAATCTGGCTGGGTGCTTTTGTGTTCACGTGTGTTTCCTCCGCATGTAGGCGTGACCAAATCATACATATGAGTTTGCTCGAATAAATGACTCGATGCAATCACTACGCGCCAAAACACGGATAATTGCGCTGTATGGCACGACTCATTCCCCATTGGATGGCAGGCGTTACGGCCGTTGTTACTGTTACGTACTTGCGCCCGGCCGGGGCAGCGGGTTGCTGTTGAGCAATGTGGGCCATGCCCGCCTGCAACGAAGTCCATTTCGGCAACGTCGGAGATGCGAGATGCGCGGAATAACCTTGACCTTGACGCTACTTTCCATAGCCGCTGCGCCGGCGTTGGCTGGTCCGGCCACGACGACGGCATCGGTCAATTTTCGGGCAGGCCCCGGCACCGGCTTCGACAGCATGGGGAAGATAGACGAGGGCGGACAGGTCGACGTCAAGGAATGTGACGATTCCGGCACCTGGTGCGCCGTCAGCTTTGAGGGGAAGGACGGTTTCATCAGCGGCAAGTATCTGAACGCTGCCGATCCGAAAGCCCTTGGCTGGCCACGCGCCTACAAGACCGACAAGGGAGCGACGATCACACTCTACCAGCCACAGGTGAACGCCTGGAAGAATTTCGTCGATCTCGACGCCCTGATCGCCGCCGAATACAAGCAGTCCGACGATGCCAAGCCGATTTTCGGCGTCATCGGCGTCACCGGCAAGACCGTGACGGACAGTGGCTCGGACGAGGTCGTCGTCTCCGATATCAAGGTCAACGAGATCAACTTCTCGGTTCTCGATCGTCCGGAACTCGCCGACCTGGCACTGGAAGTCGGCAAGATGATGCCTGTAGGCACGATAACGCTGTCGGAGGACAAGCTGACCGCGAGCCTTGCCGACTATGAGCGGCTCGGCAATGTCGAAGGGCTGAAAGCAGATCCACCGCCGATCTATGTCAGCAAGGAGCCGGCGGTGCTTGTCCAGACCGACGGCAAGGCTGTGTTTGCGCCGGTCAAGGGCGTCCAGAGTCTTTCCTTCGCCGTCAATACCAATTGGGACCTGTTCAAACTCGACGCCGACAGCACCTACTATCTTCGCAACGAAAAGGCGTGGCTGCAGTCGAAAGACCTGTCGAGCGGCTGGCAGGCCGCAACGTCGCTGCCGGATATCTTCGGCAAGTTGCCGGATGATGACAACTGGAAGGACGCCAGGGCGGCAATCCCGCTTGCCACCGGTGAGGGCGTGACGCCAAAGGTCATCTATTCCGACAAGCCGTCAGAATTGCTCGTCTTCAACGGTGAACCGAAGCTCGAGGCGGTGCCCGGGACCGGCCTGAAGATTGCGACGAACACCGAGAGCGATGTCTTCTATCTGCCCGCGGATTCGAACTGGTACGTTCTCGTTTCCGGCCGCTGGTTCTCCGCCGCGTCGCTTGATGGTCCCTGGACCTTCGCCACGCCCAACCTTCCACAGGATTTCCAGAATATTCCGGAGGATGCCTCCTATTATACGGTCCGCTCTTCGGTTCCCGGCACCTCGGAGAATGCGGAAGCGCGACTGAAGGCGAGCATCCCCGAAAAGGCTCGCGTTTCGTTGGACGGCTCGGTCAAGGTTGACGTCGCCTATAGCGGAGACCCGAAATTCGAGAAAATCGACGGAACGTCGCTCACCTACGCCGTCAACACCAATGAGACGGTCATCAAGGTTGCCGACAAGTATTTCGTGCTGAAGGATGGAGTGTGGTTTGTCGGCGATACGCCGACCGGGCCGTTCACCGTTGCGAAGGCCGTTCCGGACGAAGTCTACACGATCCCGCCGTCGTCGCCTGTCTACAATGCCACCTATGTCCGGATCTACGAGACCGAGCCGGACGCAGTTTGGTTCGGATATACCATGGGGTATCTCGGCGCGTATCTTGCCTGGGACACGTTCGTCTACGGCACCGGCTGGTACTATGACGACTACTGGGACTACGGTTGGGCCGGTGGCGGCTATTGGCCCTATTATCCGCGCCCGGTAACCTATGGCGTCGGCGCATTCTACAATCCGGCGGTAGGCACATTCGGTCGTTACGGCTACGCCTATGGCCCCTATCGCGGCATCGCTGCCGGCGCTGCCTACAATCCACGCACTGGCACATATATCCGTGGAGCGGCAGGCTATGGACCTGCGGGTGAACGCGGCTTTGTCGCAGCCTATAATCCCCGTACCGGCAACGCTGCAATCGCGCGCGGCGGGAACAATGTTTACGGCAGCTGGGGGACGGCCGCCGTCAAGCATGGCTCGGACTTCGCCCGTATCAGCGGCGGGTCGACCGCTGGCGGCGCCGGTGCGCATTGGCGCACGTCCGATGGCAACCACGGATTTGTCGCAGGCGGCAAGGGCGGCGACGTCTATGCCGGACGCGACGGCAATGTCTATCGCCGCGACGATGGCCAATGGCAGAAGCATACGCCCGACGGATGGCAACCGGTTCAAAAGCCATCGATTCAGGATGCGAAGAAAGCCGGCCAGCAGTTCGCGACCCAGCACCCGGATGCGACGCAGAACCTGAACAAGCGCATAGACAATCGCGGTCAGGTCGGCGACGGCAGCGCGATTGGTGACCGTGCACCCGACCATCTGGCAATCGACCGCGCGGGTCGCCAGATCGGCAATCAGCGTTCATTCGAACATCAGTCCTTCGACCAGCGGCCGCTGAATTTCCCGAGCGGCGGCGGCTTCGGAGGGGGCGGGTTCGATCGCCCCGGCGGATTTGGCGGTGGCGGCGGCGGATTTGGTGGCGGCGGCTTCCATGGCGGAGGCGGATTCTCCGGCGGCGGTGGTTTTCACGGAGGTGGTGGCTTCCACGGTGGCGGTGGTGGTGGTTTCCGGCGCCGTTGACCGCAGAAATGTGCACCGAAAACGGAAGTTGGTATAAACGTCGGGGACTGTGTTAGCGTTTGCGCAAATGAGAACAGGAATCGATCGGCTCTCGCCGGTCGTTGGGGGTATGGTCAGCATGGTCGGTGTCAGTTCGTTGCGTGGATTCTGGGGGCCGATGGCCCGCGTTCTCGCTTTCTTGATGGTGTTCCTAGGACTTGCGTCCGCAAGCCAGGCGCAGAACCAAACCGCCACGCCCGGCGCGGAGCCGGCCAAGGTTCAGCAACTGATCGAGCTGCTCGATGATCCGGAAGTGCGGCAATGGTTGGCCACCAAGCAGCCGGCGGCGCCCGGTGCGACCGCGCCGGCGGCAACGACATCGACCGATGCCAAGCCGGAGCCCGGATTTGCGGCCCGCTGGACGGCTGAGATCCGCCACCATCTGACCGGTATTACCAACGCGGTGCCGCGCATTGGCCCCGAATTCGACGCGGCGCGCAGCCGCCTCGCTGGAGACATGGAAAACCATGGCTCCGCCCCGATCCTCAAGGGATTCCTCTTGATCTTGCTGGTCGGGTACGGCGCCGAATACGCGCTACGCTATTTTTTGAGGCGGACGTTGCGTTCGGCGGCCTTGACCGGGGCGGCGCGCACGATTCTGGTCAAGGTGCTGCCGCTCCTGGTGTTCGCTATTGCCACGACCGCCGTGCTCGCCGTCGCTGAGTGGCCATCGCGGCTTGAAGAAACCATCGCGCCGCTCCTGGTTGCCTGGATCGGAGCCCGCTTGCTGATCACCAATGGGGCCGCAGTAATGTCTGGTGGAGCGGTCGATGCGACCGATCCATCCGGTCGAGCCGGCTATCTCTCGCTGACGGCTGAGGATGCGCATTTTTGGTACCGCTCGTCAGTGGCAATCATTTGTGCCGCCGCCGCCATCTGGGGTATCGGCGACGCCATGCAGGCCCTTTCTGTCGCCCCCGACGTTCGCAACCTTGTGGCGGCCGCGCTCGGTCTTATCGTGCTTGCACTTGCAATCCTCACCGTGCTGAGGAGACCAGCCGCAACCACAGGATCGCGCCGTGTTGTCGGCAACATTCTGCTGGTCTCCTTCCTGGTGCTGCTTTGGGTGCTGTGGGTGGCCGACATGAGGGTTCTGTTCTGGATCGGCCTTTACATCATCGGCTTGCCACCGCTCCTGCGCTTCACCAGTGCCTTTGCCCGCACGATGCTGGATGTATCGGCGGACGACGATATGCGCGTCATGCGCAATGTGCTGATCGAACGCGGCGCCAGATTGGCGATCATTGCCTTGGCGGCCGGATGGCTCGCGCTTGTCTTCCGCGTCAACGCAGCGATGATGGTCCAGGACGACGTTTTCAATCGGATTTTCCGTGGTGTGCTTGCCGGTGTCGTCATTCTGCTCGCGGCTGACTTGATATGGCAGTTGACGAAGAGCCTGATCAGCCTTCGCGTCAAGCACGCTACCGTCCAAACGACTGACCCCTCCGAACGTGCACGCAACACCCGCTTGCTGACGCTGATGCCGATCCTGCGTAATTTCCTTGCGGCCTTCATCCTCGTGGTGGCGCTGCTGATGGTGCTTTCCGGCCTTGGCGTTCAGATCGGCCCGCTGATTGCCGGTGCCGGCGTTTTTGGCGTCGCCATCGGTTTTGGTTCGCAAACCCTGGTCAAGGATGTGATCAGCGGGATCTTCTACATGATGGATGACGCCTTCCGCATTGGCGAGTACATTCAAAGCGGCAGCTACAAGGGGACGGTGGAATCCTTCAGCATACGCTCGGTGAAGCTGCGGCATCATCGCGGTCCGGTCTTCACCGTGCCGTTCGGGTCTCTTGGTGCTGTTCAGAACATGAGTCGCGACTGGGTGATCGACAAGTTCATGATCAATGTGTCCTACGAGGCCGACATCGCCAAGGTGAAGAAGGTGGTGAAGGGCATTGGCGCGGCGCTTCTCGATGATCCCGAATTGGGGCCGACGATTATCGAGACGGTGAAGATGAAGGGCGTCGAGAGCTTCGGTGACTACGGCATCACCTTGAGTTTTGCGATGACGACCAAGCCGGGACATCAGACACAGGTCCGGCGCCGGGCACAGGCGATGATCAAGGAGGCCTTTGACAAGAACGGCATCTCCTTCGCTTCGCCGACAATGCACGTGGCCGGCGACGAACAGAACGCGGCTGCGGCAGCCGCGACGCGCGATGCGATCGCCAAGAAGAATGCAGCGGCAGCGCTCGCCGAGGGTGCACCACCGGAATAGGGTTTTCTCTGGCTGGGGAGGCCATAAATGAGACGCCTCGCATTGTTTCTGCTGTTCTTCGCCGTGGCGGGGACCGGACATCTATGGGCTCAATCGGACGAAAGTACATTCCAGCCGATCATCGCCCCGCATATGGGTGATCTCGACGTCATGGAGAAGCGGCGGCTGGTGCGGATCATCGTGCCCTTCAGCAAGACAATCTACTTTATCGATCGCGGTCGGCAGCTCGGCACAGCAGTCGAGTTCGGAACGGCGCTCGAAAAAGAGCTGAACGCCGGGCGAAAAAAGGAGATCGAAAAGATAAGGGTCGCATTCGTGCCGATGGCACGTGGGCGCCTGCTGACGGCGCTTGAGGAGGGCCTTGGCGACATCGTCATGGGAAACCTCACGATCACCGAGGCGCGGCTGGCCAAGGTCGACTTCACCGATCCGTTGTTCAACGAGGCCAAGGAAGTGCTGGTTACGGGGCCGTCGGCGCCGGCGATCGCCAATCTGGACGATCTAAGCGGCCGGGAAGTCCGTGTTCGCACGTCCAGCAGCTACCACGAGCATCTGGTCGCGCTGAGCGACGGTTTCGTCAAGGCTGGGCGCGCGCCGATCACGATCAAGGAGATGGACGACAATCTCGAGGACGAGGACATTCTCGAGATGGTGAATGCCGGTCTTTTGCCCTGGGCGGTGGTCGACAGATACAAAGGCAGCATTTGGGCTACGGTGTTCACGGATATCAAGATGCGTGACGATATCGTCGTATCTGATCACGGGCAGGTTGCCTGGGCGATCCGCAAGGAGAACCCTCAGCTCAAGACCGCGCTCGACGCCTTCGTCAAGACCCACCGGGTCGGCACCACCTTCGGCAACATCCTGAAGAACACCTACTACAAGAGCGACAAGATGCTGAAGCGTGCCTATGCGCCTGAGGACATGGAGCGCTTCCAGCAACTGGTCGAGATTTTCCGCAAGCACGGCGGTACCTATTCCTTCGACTATCTGATGCTGATGGCGCAAGGCTATCAGGAATCGCAGCTTGAACAGTCCCGGCGCAGCCCGCGCGGTGCAGTCGGCATCATGCAGCTTCTGCCGTCCACCGCCGCCGACAAGGCCGTCGGCATCCATGGCATCGACAAGGACCAGAACCTGAATGTCGAGGCCGGATCGAAGTATCTGAGGCACCTGATCGATACCTATATTGATGACCCGGCGGTCACGCCGCGCAACCGCATGCTCTTCGCCTTCGCGGCCTATAACGCCGGCCCCGGCAATTTGCACAAGTTCCGTGCAAAGGCAAAGGACATGGGCCTCGATCCGAATTTGTGGTTCGGCAATGTCGAAAATGCCGCGGCCGCGATCGTTGGGCGCGAGACGGTTCAATATGTCAGCAATATCTACAAATACTACGTTGCCTACGGGTTGCTGGCGGAGCAGGCTCAGGAAGCCACCACAATAAAATCCTCGGCCACTGCCAATGCCAGTGCGCAGTAGATTTGCATCACGTCGTCTTGAGTGGCCCGCGCCCTTATTGACGACGGAGACCCGAAAGCCAGCTGGACCTGATGGCGCCGACCGGCCTATTGAATGATGCCTTCAATCAATCGGATGAAGGCATTTTTGGGCGAGTGTGAAATGTTGCGGCGACCATGACGTATCGTTTTTGAGGCGTTGGATACTGGGTCACGAGCGCCTCGTCCGGGGCCGGCCCGAAGGAGGTTTTGGTGATGGTTGTATCGAGACGCGCGTTCCGTCCCTGCGGGCCATTGGTACTGCTCGCAGTGTTGGGCCTTGCTCTGGCCGGCTGCACCACTCCGGATCTGGAGCCGATACCGGGAAGCATCACCTATGGCGGGCAGCCGAGGACGAAGCTGACGAAGGCGCCGGTGGGCAGCATGGTGCCGCATACTTTTGTGAGCGGCAGCAGCTTCGTCAAAGAGACATACATTATCCAGCCGGATCGCTCGCTCAGGCTTGTTCGAAGGGATTATTTCGACATACCTGTCAATTGATCCGGTTAAGGTCCGTGTGCGGCCCGAAGGCCGGCTTGCACTGCCGCTGCCGTTGACAGTGTCAAACGAAGACGCGATAGCTCGATCTGCATGAAAATCGCCTTCTACGCACCGCTGAAATCCCCCAGCCACCACGTTCCATCCGGTGACCGGCTGATGGCGCGCCTGTTGATCGACGCGCTGCGGCAGGCGGGACATGAAGTGTGGATTGCCAGCGAGTTGCGCAGCTTCATGGCGGATGCCAGCGAGGTACAGTTCGCGTCGATGGCGGCAGCCGCGGCCAGCGAAACGGCGCGTCTTCGCACGCTTTGGCAGTCCCTAACGCCACCTGATGTCTGGTTTTGCTATCACCCCTATTACAAGGCGCCGGATCTGATCGGGCCAGGGCTTGCGGCCGAGTTTTCCATTCCCTACGTCACAGCCGAGGCCTCCTATTCATTCCGCCGCAATGAAGGCGTGCGCGCCGTTGCGCAACGCCATGTACTGCGCGCCATTGAACAGGCCGCGGTCAATATTTGCCTGACGCAGCGGGATCGCGATGGCCTGGTCGAGGCAGCACCCACCTGCCGGCAGGCGATGCTTCCCCCCTTCATCGATACGGCTCCGTTTACACGGGCATTCCGCAGTGCTGCGGATGGTTGTCGCCTCGTCACCGTGGCGATGATGCGCAGCGGCGACAAGATGGAGAGCTATCGTATGCTTGCCAGATCCCTGTCGCTGGTTGTCGATCGGCCGTGGACAATGACCGTTGTGGGTGACGGGCCGTGCCGGCAGGATGTTCACGACGTTTTTTCCGCTTTGCCGGCAGACCGATTGATTTGGCTTGGCGAAAAAGATGCGAGCGACATCCCGGGCATCCTCGGCGAAAGCGCGATTTATCTTTGGCCGGGCCGCGGTGAAGCCTATGGGCTGGCCTATCTCGAGGCACAGGCGGCCGGACTGCCCGTCGTTGCGCAGCGCACAGCGGGCGTGCCCGAGGTGGTGCGGGATGGCGAGACCGGGCTGTTGACACCCGAGGGCGACGTCGATGCCTATGCGGCAGCGATCCGCTGTCTGATCAACACCCCAGAGACCCGCCAACGGTTTGGCGAAAATGCCCGACGTTTCGTCCACGAAGAGCGGTCCTTCCCCGCCGCAGCACGGCGATTGGGCGAGATTTTCGAAGGATTTCTGGAGGAGCCCGCGTGACCGTTGATGCCGACTGGCACTTACTCGTCGATGAACTCGATCGCGCACACGTGCGGGGACGAAAGGTCGACTTCTGGCTGAGGGACGACGATGCCACCGAGCCGAGCGCTCCGCTCGACCGGCTTCTATCGCTTGCGGCAAGCCATGCGGTGCCGGTGACGCTCGCCGTGCCGCCTGCGCCGGCGACCGAAGCGCTGGCGCGGCGTCTCGCGGGCCTTGCCGATGTCTGCGTGACGGTGCATGGCTGGGCACACCGCAATCACGCGCCGCCTGGCGAGAAAAAGCAGGAACTCGGTGCCCATCGGCCGCACGTCATGATCCTCGATGAATTGCGATGCGGCGTCGAGCGCCTGCAAACGCTCTTTCCCGAACATTTCATTCCGATGCTCGTCCCGCCGTGGAACCGGATCGATCCGGCCCTGCTGCAACGACTGCCCGAGGCTGGATTTGCCGCCCTTTCGGTTTTCGGACCGGAGAAGCCGTCGCCTTTCCCGCTGGTCAACACTCATGTTGACGTCATGGATTGGCGCGGTACGCGCGGATGTCGGGACCACGGGATTATCATTGCCGATATTGTCTCGCGCACGCGGCAGGTCAGCGGCGACATAGAGGGCAAGGAGCATCAGTCGGGCCGCACGGTCGGTCTCTTGACCCATCACCTCGTGCACGACGAGGCCGTCTGGGATTTTCTCGAGAAGCTCTTCACCGTCACGGCCGGGCACCCCGGTTGCCAGTGGCGTCAGGCGAAAGACCTCATAGATCGATGATCTGACCGTCACGGGCAGCGAACGCACCGGCAAACATGGACTGTACGTCGATTTCCATCGCGTCCAGCTGTGCGTCTGTTCGCGCGGGGTCGTGATGGAACATTGCCAAGCGCTTGACGCCGGCGGCCATCGCAAGGCGCGCGCCATGCATCCCGGTCGAATGACCAAAACCGCGAAAATGCGTCATCTCGCTTTCGAGATAAGTGCAGTCGTAGATCACCAATTCGGCGGCGGCGATGAGCTCAAGGACCGCCGGGTCGAGGATGCCGGGTTCGTGTTCGGTGTCGTAGACGAGCGCCACTGCGCGGCCGTTCCATTCGACGCGATAGCCGACGCAGCCGCCGGGATGGGTAAGGCTCGTCGTGCGGATCGTCACGCCCTCGCGCGGGGTCAGGACGTCTCCGGGCTTGAAGTCGACGCCTTCAAGGCTTGCCTGACAGATATCCGGATCGACGGGGAACCATGGCGGCCGCATGAAATCGCGGATCATTTCCTTGGTCGTCATCAAGCCGTGCAGATGCCCCGACCAGAACCGCACCGACGACTGACACTTGTAGATTGGCTTGAAATACGGAAGGCCGATGATGTGGTCGTAGTGGCTGTGCGTAAAGAAGAGGTCGTAATTATCGACGCCTTCGGCAATCAAAGAGGCGCCCGCTTCGCGTAATCCTGATCCTGCATCGAAGAGCAACACTTCCTTGCCGCATCGAATTTCGATGCAGGATGTATTCCCCCCATAGCGCAGGAACTGCTCGCCGGATACCGGCAAACTCCCTCTTACGCCCCAGAACCGCACTCGAAAATTGTCTTCTTGCATTCCTGTTTCGGCTTCACGCTGTCCGCGCAAGCCTAGTTGCCTGCGCTTAACTGATAGACAAGCACATATGACCACCCCCCTGCAATGGCATGGGTTATTGTTTAGACATTAACCTTATCAATGCCCACAAATGACGATGGCATATTTGATGTTGTGTCGGGTGGGCCGAAGCCTTGTCGCGGGCAGCGATCAACGGCCGTTTGCAACAATCGTCAGGCTTTTCGGGAGCTTATCCGGCCATTTGACCGTCGCAGCTGTTGCTCCTCCTCAAGCTGATGCAGCGAATTCTTGCAATCGCCAGCGGATATGAAGCGGCACATCCCAAGCGTTGCTTCTGCCTCTACCCATGACGTTTGCGGCAGCGTCTGGTCACGATGTCACCATTTTATGCTGATGCCGATATTCCCCTCCAGCACTTGCGTTTTGTCTCCGCCGAGGTTGGTCGTGTAGTCCGCCGTCGCGAAGAGGCTGGTCGATTCCGATAATTTTGCAACGAGACCACCGCCGATTTCCAAAGCGGTGCCGCCGACTTTGGTGACGATCGCGTCTGAGCCGAAATTTATGCGCTGGTCCGCATCGAAGCCGTGCCAGATATTGGCTTTGACGTAGGGATGAAGCGTTGCCGTCTCTGTCGGAATGTCGCCTTGCAACCGAAAGCCCAAACGGCCGGTAACAGCGTCCTCGCTGTCGAAGGACGTCGTCGAGAATGCATCCCGTTGCTCGTCCAGCGAGAGATGTTGCCAAATCAACTGTGCCTGCGGTTCGAGCGTCCAGCTCTCGGTCAAGGCTATCGGATAGCCGCCCTCCAGCGATGCCGTAATGCCGGTTCCGTCAACCCCGATGCCGGTGCCGCCGTTGGAGTTCGCATCTCCATCGAACCAGGTACCCATCAAAACGGCATCGAGATACCAGTCATTGGGGCCGATATGGGTCCAATATCCGCCGAAGCTGTTTGCGTCGACCTCGATGTCGCCGACGCTCAGATTGTTCCAGCCGAGCGCCTGGCCGGTGATGTCGCCGTCGGCGCGGACGTGGCTGAGGAAAAGACCGACGCGGTCATGATGGCCCGTATCGGTTTCCCATCCGAAAAGGTCCTGACCGGCCTGAAAGCCGAACAGGTTGCCATCGAATCCCGGCGCGACAGTTCCATCCCACTCCATTTCGGTGTTCTGGCCGAAAACACGCGCCCAACTTGTCGGCAGCGCACCTGCGCCGTCAAGCAATGCCTGCTCGCCGCGACGTTCGTGGAACGTGCCGAGGCTGGAGAGGGCAAGATACTGGGCAACGGGCGGCACGGCCGCGTAGGTAGGTACCTCGACACGGTAGAGTGGAACGACTTCCACAGCTGTCGGCGTACCGTCTATCGTCACAACCACCACCTCGGGGGTTACTGGCGTGGCATCCTCTGAAGGGGGCGTAGCGCCAGGTCCAGGCGGTACGAGGACCACTTCCGGCGTCACGACCTCCGGCAGCGGGGTCGTCACCGGCGGCGAGGGCCACGGGTGCCGAGACCTGACAACCGTCAAATTTTAGGAGGAAACTCGGACAATCGAGGATTGTTGCCAAGGCGTTACGTCCAGTTGCCAAGGTCTTTGACGGCTGATGCTGAAACCCGCTTCGCGGGCCTCTGGCGTTGCCGGGGTCGTCGCAGGTTCCCTGAACACGGGTATCGGGATTTGAAACTTTTTCTTGCGGTCTCGCGTGGAACATCTATCGACATAGCCAGTAGGTAAAAGCTCGGAGCATCGATGGCACAGACGAGTGAAACACGATTCTACGACAGCGTGCCGCTCTTTGACGCGTTCGAAGGGGTTGCCGACGAAACGAATTATCGTGCCTTGCCGGACGACTGGATGCTCGCGCTCGCCGATATCGTCAATTCAACCGGTGCGATCGCCGAGGGCCGCTACAAGACCGTGAACATGGCCGGCGCAAGCGTCATCTCCGCGCTGATGAACGGTCTTGACGAGAAATCCATGCCGTTTGTTTTCGGAGGCGACGGGGCGCTGGCGGTCCTGCCAGCATCGATGGCGGAGCGCGCGAAAGCGGCGCTTGCCGCGGTGAAAACGTGGGTCCTCGAAGAATTCGGGCTCGAGTTGCGCGCGGCACTGGTGCCGGTCAGGGACATCAGGGCGGATGGCCTCGACATGCGCGTCGCCCGCTTCAAGGCGAGCGAGGAGGTCTCCTACGCGATGTTTGCCGGCGGCGGTGCAAGCTGGGCGGAAGCGGCCATGAAGGCGGGGCGTTACCAGGTGGAGGCGGCACCGTCGGGCACGCGACCCGATCTCACAGGTCTATCGTGCCGATGGAACCCAATCCAGTCACGACACGGCTCGATCGCGTCGATCATTACAGTGCCCGGCGAAAAAGGCAGCGGACCGGAATTTCAGGCGCTGATCGCCGACATCGTTGCTCTTGCCGACGAGGAAGAGCGACACGCGCATCCAGTTCCCGAGCTCGGGCCTGAACCACGCTTTTCCACTCAAGGCATCGAAGCCGAGGCGCGGGCGAGGGCGCCGCGGGGAGGGCGGCTTCTGGCGCGCCTTTGGATCACGCTGCAGACATTGGCGCTGTTCATCTGTTTTCGCATGGGTTGGAACCTCGGCACGTTCGATACGACCCGTTATCGGCGCGATCTCGCCAACAACACCGATTTCCGCAAATTCGATGACGGCCTCAAGATGACGATCGATATCAGCGCCGCGCGCCTCGCCTTGATCGAGGCGCGGCTTCGTCGGGCCGAGGCGGCCGGCGTCGGCCGCTACGGCCTGCACGAACAGGACTCTGCATTGATGACCTGCATCGTGCCCACCCCGATGAGCCGGGATCACATGCATTTCGTGGACGGAGCCTCAGGCGGCTATGCGGTTGCCGCCAGCAAGCTGAAGGCGGCCTTGGCTAGGCCTTGACGATGTGCGCGCCGGTCAGGCCGTGGCGGTGAAACACGTTGCGCGTATCGACGATAAGCGGTGAGGCGCTAGCAAGGGCGGCGTAGTCGACCTGGTCGTGGTCGGTTGCCACCAGCACGACATCGAACTGCCGGATCGACTGCTCGTCGAGCGTCACGGACCGTCTGCCCTTCAGAGCGCTGTATTCGCGCGTCGATGGGATCTCGGCGACATAGGGGTCGTGGTACTCGCACCGACCGCCGCGTTCCTCGATCAGTTCGATCAATTTCAGCGAAGGGCTTTCGCGAATATCGGGCACGTTCTTCTTGTAGGCGAGGCCGATGACAAGGACCTTCGAACGGCTGAGCGCCTTGCCCGCATGGCGATCGAGCGCCTCGGCGATCCGGCTGACCACGTGGCGTGGCATTGCCGAATTGATCTCTCCGGCCAACTCGATGAACCGGGTCGGCAATTCGTATTCGCGCGACTTCCAGGTGAGGTAGAAGGGATCGATCGGGATGCAATGCCCGCCGAGCCCAGGCCCGGGATAAAACGGCATGTAGCCGAACGGCTTGGTCTTCGCCGCCTCGATCACTTCCCAGACGTCGATGCCCATCGCCTCGAAGACAATCTTCAGCTCGTTGACGAGGGCGATGTTGACCGAGCGGAAGATGTTCTCGGTCAGCTTGACCGCTTCGGCGGTGGCGTTGGACGATACCGGTACGACCGTTTTGACCACCGCGGCATAGAAGCGTTCCATCAGGCTTGCGGCGAGCGGCCCGTCGCCTGCCACGACTTTCGGAATGCTGGTCGTCTCGTAGACCGGGTTGCCGGGGTCTTCGCGTTCGGGTGAAAAGCCGACAAAGAAATCAACGCCCGACCTGAGGCCGGTCTCCTCGAGGATCGTGCGCACGACGCCGTCGGTCGTTCCCGGGTAAGTGGTCGATTCGAGCACCACGAGCTGGCTGGCCCTGAGCGTTGCTGCAATCGCACGTGCCGTATTCTCAACGAAGGAAAGGTCGGGATCGCGGTGTTTCGTCAGGGGCGTTGGCACGCAGATGACGATGACATCGCAACTGCCCAGCTGTCCGAAATTGGTGGTGGAGCTGAAGCGCCCGGCTGTCGCCTGCTCGGCCAGCACGGCGTCCGGTACGGCTGCGATATAGGATTTGTGCGCGTCGAGCGCGACGATCTTTGCCGGGTCGATGTCGAATCCGGTCACCGAAAAGCCCGCGCGTGCCGCCGCAACTGCGAGCGGCAGGCCGACATAACCAAGTCCGATGACGCCGACATGGGCCGTGCGAGCCGAAATCGACGCCAGCAGCCTTTCGTGATGGGGTGAGGTCAATTTTCGGTTCCAGCTTTTGTGAACGGGAGGCGCCAGCCTGGCGACATGTCGTGGTTTGTTGGATAGAAACAAGGTACAAGTCAAGCGTGGCGCGGATGCCTTCCCCTGACTGCGGTGCATTGGCGTGCCATCAAATCTTCGTGTGGCCGCGGCGCGAAACAAAAAATTCGCGCGCCTCTGGAAATTGCAGAGGGCCATCAATATCTGCAGTATATAAGTGCCGCATTCCGGGTGCCTGCACGTCATCGACGCCGGAATCGGTTGGAGCATTTTCTTAACGGGCACGTATCATCATCAGCCGCCGCGAGCGAACGCCGACACATCGTCGGGCCGTTCGCCCATCGCAATTGGGCATGGTGCTGGACTGTCTGTCACGGTGAGGACGCGAAATGGGCCCGGTAAACGATAACGTATCTGAAATCCTGATCGACAAGGTCGCGGACTGGCTCATGCGGACGTCGCTCAGCGACGAGCCGCTGGAGACGATCGTCAAGGGCTTCTGCGAGCGGCTGGCAGCTGCCGGCCTGCCGTTAATGCGCGTGCACCTTTCCTTTTCCATGCTGCATCCGCTCTATGATGCGCTCGGCTTCACCTGGGTGCGCGGCAAGGGCGTCGAGGTCAGCGGCCTGCGGCACGAGGAACTCGCGCTCAATCCGGAGCGGTTCCTGCGCAGCCCCTACTATTACCTGCTCAACAACAATCTCGAGCATGTCCGCCGGCGCCTCTACAAGGATACGCCGTCCGAGTTCCCGATCTTCGACGAGTTGAAGGAACAGGGGGCGACCGACTACATCGCCTTCATGCAGTCGCTCGGCGCCGATTCCGGCCACGGTATGGTCGGCTCCTGGACGACGGACCGCCACGGCGGCTTCACCGATGACGTCATCGGCGCGCTGTTGCGCCTGCAGAACCATCTCGCTGTTGCGGCCAAGATGGCCGTTCTCGGCAAGCTCGCCGACAACATGCTGACCACCTATCTCGGCTCGAGCGCCGGCCGCCGCGTGATGAGCGGGCAGGTCCGGCGCGGTGACGGAGAGACGGTACGTGCGATCCTTGTCATGGCGGATATGCGCCGCTCGACCATGCTTGCCGAAAAGGAGGGCCGCCAATCCTATATCGAAACGCTGAACGGTTACTTCGATGCGATTGCTGCGCCGTTCAACCGCAACGGCGGCCATATCCTCAGCTTTGTCGGTGATGGTTTCCTGGCAGTCTATCCCTGCGGCCGGCACAAGGAACCTTCCGAATTTGCCGCGCGCGAGGCGTTCGGCGCGGTGCGCGCCGCAACCGCACGCATGGAATTGCTCAATTCCGAGCGGCGCAAGCAAGGGCGTGACCCGATCGGCTATGGCGTCGGGCTTCATGTCGGCAATGTAATGTTCGGCAATGTCGGCCTTCGCGACCGGTTAACGTTCTCGGCCTTCGGCTCGGCGGTCAACGAGGTGCAGCGGCTGCAGAACCTGACGAAGAAATACGCCCACAGCGTTGTCGCCAGCGAGGCTTTCGCCAATTATTGCGGCGGCGACTGGACCGCGCTCGGGCAGGAAAAGCTGCGCGGCGTGCGCCAGAAATTCACCATTCTCTACCCGAATGAGGCAGCGCTTCTGCCAAAGCCGGATGAGCGCCTCGATGATGTTTTGCAGGATGGACTTTCGGAAGCAGAGCATGTCATGCTGCTCCATCGCAACACCCGCCCGCTGCAACCGCCGCGTGGCCTTATCGACAAGATGCTTCAGTAAGGACCTCAATGTTCCGAGCAGCCCTCATCGTCGCGAGCTTCTTCATCACTGGCGTTGCAGCAGCGCAGCCGTGGGAAACCAAGCTTTTCGACGGGTTCGAGGGAAAGGATTTCTCGCCGGACGGCGGGCTCTACTACCGGGAGAATTTCGAGCAGAGCGCGGGGACGGCCGAGTTTCAGAGCATCGTCAAGCGCAACGGCAATGGCGGACTCAAGCTGAGCGTCGTGCCGATCTGTCCGGATTCGCTCGACGGCTGCAGTGAGAGAGCGGAAATCTGGGAGAAGACGGCGCTGCGGGTGCCCTACGACCAGGGTATTTGGTACGGGTTCTCCATGAAGTTTGCCGACCCGATCCCCTCAGGTGATCATCGTTATCTCGTGGCGCAATGGAAACGCGAGATCGACCCGGGTGCTGAAGGCGATTTCAGCCCGTTCCTGGCGCTCCGCATGAACTTCGGCAAGTTGTTCGCAACTATCGAGACCAATTATATCGCGCCGGTTTCCACCGGGCCGGACGGGGTCGCCGCCGCCTGCATGCCGGGTGAAGTGCCGGTATGGGGACGCCCGGGCGTCAACCAGATGCGCATGCTTGTGGCCGCTGATTCCGCGTGGAAGGCGGATGACGGCAATCTGTTCAACGCCTGCACAGATGCGATTACGGTGACGAACCACGGCAATCCATTGCCCGATCCGAAGTCGGGCTGGATCGATTTCGCGATTTATACGAAGCCGGGCGCCGACGGCACCGGCCATATCGAGCTCTTTGCCAATGGTAAGCCGATCATCACGGTCAAGGGCCATGTCGGGCATGCTGACAAGGGGCTCGGCCGTAATCAGTATTTCAAGTTCGGCCCCTATCGCGCGGCCGATGCGACCGACTGGACGCTCTATTATGACGATTTCCGTCGATCGCCGCGCTGCGCCGACGTGCTGCCCCAAGAAACTTGCCCTCTTCCCTGAGATCGCGACGCGACCGTAAACTATGCTGTGGTTGCAAGGGGCTAAGCTAGACAGCCCCCTGAAGCTGCGATAGTCTTTTTTTAGAGGCGGCGGATACAAGGGCAATGAGGGAAGTGTGTTGTGATGACATCAGGGGCGGACCTGCTTCGAGTTGAAGGTCTGCGGATCACATTCTCGGTGCTCGGCGGTGAAGTTGAAGCCGTCAAGGAAGCGAATTTCAGAATTTTGCCAGGAAAGGTGACCGCCCTCGTCGGCGAGTCCGGTTCCGGGAAATCGGCCATCAGTCAGGCCGTCATGGGTATCCTGCCGAATGTCGCGCGGGTCGGTGGACATGTCCTGTTCAACGATCCGGCGGCCAAGGGCAAGCCGATCGACCTGCTCTCGCTGGAGCGCGAAGGTGAAGAAATACGTGCCTTGCGCGGTACCCGCATCAGCAAGATCTTCCAGGAACCGATGACGTCGCTGTCGCCGCTCCACACGATCGGCAACCAGATCTCCGAAGTCTTGAAAATTCATACGGATGCGGAAAAAGCCGAAAGGCGCGCCAGAACGGAAGAGCTTCTTGGTTATGTCGGGTTTTCGAACCCGAAGCGTGCCTATGATATGTATCCTTTCGAGCTCTCCGGCGGCATGCGCCAGCGTGCCATGATCGCCATGGCGCTGATCTGCCGACCGGCGCTGTTGATCGCCGACGAGCCGACGACTGCGCTCGATGTGACGGTGCAGGCGCAAATCCTGCAGTTGCTGCGCGAGTTGCAGGTCAAGCTCAACATGGCGATGCTGTTGATCACCCACGACCTCGGCGTGGTTGCCAATATGGCTGACGAAGTCGTGGTGATCTATCACGGCCAGATTGTCGAAGCAGGTCCGGTCGATGCGATCTTCCGCAATCCGCAGCATCCCTATCTCAAGGGCCTGATGGCCGCGGTCCCGCATTTCGACATGAAGCCGGGCGAGCGGTTGAAGGCATTGCGGGAGGTGCCGGTCAAGGCTGGGACACTGCTGGGTGCCAAGGCCTCCACTAGGGCGGTTGGCCCCGACGTTCTCCTGTCCGTACGCAACCTTTCCAAGACCTATGGAACGCGCAAGACCTCGTGGTTCGGCAAGAAGGACCCGTCTCGCCATCGCGCGGTGGACGATGTCAGCTTCGATATCCGTCGTGGCGAGTGTCTGGGTCTGGTCGGCGAGAGCGGCTGCGGCAAGACGACGGTCAGCAAGATTTTGATGCGGGCCATCACGCCTGATGGCGGCAGCGTCAGCTTCGATGACGGCGAAGGTCCGATCGACGTGCTCAAGGCGGAAGGTGATGAGCTGAAGACGCTGCGCTCGAAGATCCAGATGGTTTTTCAGGATCCGGTGTCGTCACTCTCGCCACGCATGACTGTCAGGAATATCCTGAGCGAGCCGCTCGAAATCCACGGGCGCGGAACGGCGAAGTCGCGTGTCGAGACGGTGCGCTTGCTGCTGCAGGCCGTCGGGCTCGACCAGCGGTTCGTCAACCGCTATCCGCATAGTTTTTCCGGCGGCCAGCGCCAGCGCATAGGTATAGCGCGGGCGCTCGCTCTGGTCCCGCAACTGCTGATCTGTGACGAGCCGGTATCGGCGCTCGACGTTTCCGTCCAGGCCCAGATCCTCAACCTGCTCAAGGATCTGCAGAAAGAACTTGGGCTTACATGCCTGTTCATCTCGCACAACCTCGCGGTGGTCGACTATATGGCCGATCGGATCGCGGTGATGTGTGCGGGGCGCATCGTCGAACTCGCGCCGCGCGAAGTTCTGATGCGCAAACCGGTGCATCCCTACACGAAGTCGCTGCTCGCTGCCGTCCCCTATCCGGATCTCGATCGTCCGCTGGATTTCGATCTGCTCAAGGCCATTGAGGGGTCGGACATGCGGCGCTGGGGACCGCAGTTCAGCGACGACGGCGAGGAAGGTGCGCTTTTTCCTGCTGACCTTGGTGGCGACCACTATGTTCTCGCGCGCAAGTCAGTGGATGCAAGGGAGTTACGGCCATGATCACTCGCCGAACTGCGCTCGCCCTGCTCGCAACAGTGGCGTTTCCCAAGTACCTTCTTGCAGCGGCAAGCGAGCCGAAATTTTTTGAGGCGCTTGTCGCCGAGGGAAAGCTGCCGCCCGTCAATGAACGGTTGCCGAAGACCCCGCGCGTCATCAACGTTGCGGCCATGGGACGCCAGCCAGGCAAACACGGCGGCACCGTGCAGAGCCTGATCGGCAGCGCGAAAGACATACGGTTGATGACCGTTTACGGCTACTCACGCCTGGTCGGCTACGACGAAGAACTCGAACTGCAGCCGGACGTGCTGGAAAGCTTCGAGACAGTCGAGGACCGGATCTTCACGTTCCATCTGCGCGAGGGACACAAGTGGTCGGACGGAAGCCCGCTTACGACGGACGATTTCCGCTACTGCTGGGAAGATGTTCTGCTCAACGAGAAACTGAGCCCGGCGGGCCTGCCGATGGCGCTGGTGATCGACGGCGAGGCGGCAAAGTTCGAGGTGCTCGACGAGCGGACCGTGCGCTACACCTGGTCCACGCCCAATCCTGATTTTCTGCAAAAGCTCGCCGCACCACAGCCCTTGGTGCTGGTGATGCCGGCGACGTACCTCAAGCAGTTCCACGATAAATATCAGGATGAGGACAAACTCAAGGCGCTTCTGAAGGAGCAAAGGGTCAAGAAGTGGAACCAGCTGCATATGCGCATGGCCCGTTCCTACCGCCCGGAAAATCCCGATCTGCCGACGCTTGACCCGTGGCGCAACACAACATCCTTGCCGGCCGAGCAGTTTGTCTTCGAGCGTAACGCCTTCTATCATCGGGTCGATGAGAACGGGTTGCAGCTCCCCTACATCGACAAGTTCGTGCTCAACGTCAGTTCTCCGGCGCTGATCCCGGCGAAGGCCGGCACCGGCGAGAGCGACCTGCAGGCGACAAATATCGACTTTATCGACTACACCTTCCTGAAAGATGCGGAAAAGCGCTATCCGGTGAAGGTTCTCCTCTGGAAGAAGACGCAAGGCTCACGGGTCGCGCTGCTTCCCAATCTCAATTGCTCCGATGCGGTCTGGCGGTCGTTGCTGCAGGATGTGCGCGTCCGCCGGGCGCTGTCGCTGGCGATCGATCGTTCTGAAATCAACAAGGCCGTCTTCTACGGACTGACCAAGGAGAGCGCCGACACTGTCCTGCCGGACAGCCCGCTGTTCCGGCCGGAGTTCGCCTCCGCCTGGATCGCCTACGACCCGGTGCAGGCCAATGCGTTGCTGGATGAGGCTGGCCTGACGAACCGCGGCAGCGATGGCATTCGTATTCTCCCTGACGGCCGTGCCGCTCAGATCGTCGTTGAGACCGCAGGCGAAAGCACCCTGGAGACCGATGTCCTGCAGTTGATCACCGACTACTGGCAGAAGATCGGCATTTCGCTCTTCATCCGCACGTCGCAACGCGACACCTTCCGCAGCCGTGCCGTCGGCGGTGAGATCGTCATGTCCATGTGGTTCGGACTCGACAATGGTGTGCCGACTGCGGACATGAACCCAGGCCAATTGGCGCCGACTGCGGACGATCAGCTGCAATGGCCGGTTTGGGGGCTCAACTATCTCTCGCATGGTGAGATGGGGCAGGCGCCCGATCTTCCGGCCGTCGTTGAGCTAACCGAGCTTCTGCAGCGTTGGCGGCACTCGGCCGAGGATGCCGAGCGCACCGAGGTCTGGGAGAGGATGCTGTCGATCTACACCGACCAGGTCTTCTCGATCGGCATCGTGAATGCCTCCCTGCAGCCAATTCTCGTTGCCAACAAGATCAAGAATGTCCCGGAAGCAGGGCTCTACGGATTCGATCCGACGAGCTATTTCGGCGTCTACAAACCCGATACGTTCTGGATCGAGCAGGAAGGCTGACATGCTGCGATACATCCTCTGGCGCATCGCGGCGATGGTCCCGACCTTGCTCATCATTTCAGCGCTCGTCTTCACCATCATTGAGCTGCCGCCCGGCGACTACTTCGAGAGTTACGTCGCCGAGATCAGGGCGCAGGGCGAAGGCGTCAACATGGAGCAGATCGAGGCTCTCCGGAAGGAATACGGCTTCGATCAGCCGCCGCTGCTGAGATATGTTCATTGGCTCGGCGGCATGCTGCAGGGCGATTTCGGCTACTCCTTCGAGTACGAACTGCCGGTCAGCGCCGTCGTCGGCGACAGGATGTGGCTGACGATCCTCGTCTCGTTCGTCACCATCATCTTTACCTGGCTGATCGCCTTCCCGATCGGCATCTACTCCGCCACGCACCAGTATAGCTGGGGCGATTATGGGCTGTCGCTGGTGGGGCTGATTGGCATCGCCATTCCGAACTTCATGCTGGCGCTGATCCTGATGTACTTTGCCAATATCTGGTTCGGCATCTCGATCGGCCATCTCATGGATCAGAAATATCTGGCAGAGCCCATGAGTTGGGCGAAGGCGAAATCGATCCTCGAACATATCTGGATACCGGTCATCATTGTTGGTGCGGCGGGGACCGCCGGCATGATCCGGCGTCTGCGCGCCAACCTGCTTGACGAATTGCAGAAGCAGTATGTCGTGACCGCCCGCGCAAAGGGGCTTTCGCCAATGCGCACGCTGCTCAAGTATCCGCTCAGGATGGCGCTGAACTTCTTCATCTCGGATATCGGTTCCATCCTGCCGGCGATCATTTCCGGCGCGGAAATCACTGCGATCGTACTGTCTCTCGAAACGACCGGCCCGATGTTGATCAAGGCGTTGCAGAGCCAGGACATGTACTTGGCCGGCTCGTTCCTGATGTTCCTCGCATTTCTGACCGTCATCGGCGTGCTGATTTCCGATCTCGCGCTCGCCATTCTTGATCCTCGGATACGGCTGCAAGGCAGGAGCACCAAGTGACGTCATTCCTTCCGGCGCCCGGCGAACCGCTGCCGCACTACGTATCGACAGCACCATTCGATCCCTATTCCGTCGAAGCGATGACGGAAGAACAGGTGCGGGTTAACCAGGCTTCGCAGCTGCGGCTAATGTGGTGGAAGTTCCGCCGGCACAAGCTGGCGCTGATATCAGGCATTTTCCTGGTCGCGCTCTACCTGATGATCGCGATCTGCGAGTTCCTCGCACCCTACAATCTGCACACGCGCAATGTGGATTTCATCTATGCGCCGCCGCAGTCTGTGCACCTGTTCCACGAGGGCAAGTTCGTTGGCCCGTTCGTCTACGGGCGGACGATGGAACTCGATATGGAGACGCTGAAGCGCAACTACACCGACAACCTGCAGGACGTCGAGCCGATCCGCTTCTTCTGCCGCGGTGACAGCTACCGCTTCTGGGGCCTGTTCGAAAGCAATGTGCACCTGGCATGCCCGGCAAAGGACGGTCAGCTCTTCCTGCTCGGCACCGACCGGCTCGGCCGCGATGTCCTGTCGCGCATCATCTATGGTGCGCGGATTTCACTGACGATCGGCCTTCTCGGCATTACGGTGAGCTTCGTGCTCGGCATCGTCATCGGCGGTCTCGCCGGCTACCACGGCGGTGTCTTCGATCTCATCGTCCAGCGCATCATCGAAGTGCTGCAATCGATCCCGAGCATTCCGCTCTGGCTGTCGCTGGCCGCAATCATGCCTGCGACCTGGAGCCCGATCCTGATTTATCTGGGTATCACGATCATCCTCGGGCTTCTCGACTGGACCGGGCTTGCCCGAGCGGTGCGTTCGAAACTGCTTGCGCTGCGCGAGGAGGACTACGTTCTTGCCGCGCAATTGATGGGCGCAAAGAGCGGCCGCATCATCGGTCGACACCTGGTTCCGGGCTTCATGTCCCATCTCATCGCCACTGCGACCATTTCCATTCCAGGGATGATCCTCGGCGAAACGGCGCTGAGCTTCCTCGGATTGGGGCTGCGCCCCCCGATCACCAGCTGGGGCATCCTGCTGACGGAGGCGAAAAGCGTGAGCGTCATCGCCTTCTACCCCTGGCTGCTATTCCCAACGATCCCGGTCATTTTTGTGATTTTGGCGTTCAACTTCTTGGGAGACGGGTTGCGCGATGCCGCCGATCCCTACAAATGAGGTTCGTTTCGACGCCGGCCGCAAGCCGGCGTCGCGAGTTTTGATTCGTTTTTTCCTGAGCGAAAGGTTTCTGGCATGACGCGGCGCTTAGAAGATGCCCGGATACTCATGTACAGCCATGACACTTTCGGGCTCGGCCACCTGCGCCGATGCCGCACGATTGCGCATTCGCTGGTGGAAGATTATCGGGGTTTGAATATCCTGATCATATCGGGTGCGACGATTGCCGGCGCCTTCGATTATCGCGCGCGCGTCGATTTCGTGAAGATTCCGAGCGTCATCAAGCTGCACAACGGCGACTACACGTCTCTCGATCGCCATATCGAGTTGGACGAGACGTTGAAGATGCGCCAGTCGATCATCCGTCACACGGCGGAAACCTTCAAGCCAGACATCTTTATCGTCGACAAGGAGCCGATGGGGTTGCGAGGCGAGGTCGAGGAGACGCTCACCTATCTCAAGGCCCATGGCACGACGCTCGTTCTCGGCCTGCGCGAGGTGATGGATGCGCCGCATCTGCTCGAAGCGGAATGGAAACGCCGCGACACCATGCGCAAGATCGAGCAGTATTACGATACGATCTGGGTTTATGGGCCGCCCGACTTCTACGACCCGCTGACGGAACTCGAGGTGCCGCCCGCCGTGCGCGAGCGCATGAACTTCGTCGGCTTCCTGCAGAGGAGCGTACCGCGCGAGGAATTGCCCGGTCACAAGCCGGAAGGCGACTATATTCTCGTCACCACCGGCGGTGGCGGCGATGGTGCCGACCTGATCCACGATTTTATTCACGCCTACCAGCAGGATCCGGAGTTGACGCATAAGGCGCTTGTGGTCCTTGGCCCCTATATGCCGGTCAAGAAGCGCGAAAAGCTGATCAAAAAAGGAAGCAAGATCCCTTTCATCAAGATCATCGAGTTCGATAATCGCATGGAAGAGCTGATTGCCGGCGCCAAGGGCGTGGTGGCGATGGGCGGTTACAACACCTATTGCGAGATCCTGTCTTTCGATAAACCGGCGCTGATCGTCCCGCGGATTCAGCCGCGCGAGGAGCAACTGATCCGTGCACGTCGTGCCGCCGAGTGGGGTCTCATCGACATGCTGCTGCCCGACGAGGCGGTGGATCCCTTGCGTTTCGCCGCCGCGTTGAAGGCTTTGCCGCAACGCGCGCCGCCGTCGAAAAGTTGTGCCAACGGCCTGCGGCTCGAGGGGCTGGTGCATATCTCCGAAATCGTAGGCGGGTGGCTCGACGAGCAGTCGAGTGAGCACCTGAGTATTGTCAAGAAATCGAGCTGAAGCATTGCCAACGGACCGCAAGATTGCCGTCATTCTGAAGGGATATCCGCGCCTTTCGGAAACCTTCATTGCGCAGGAATTGCTCGGACTTGAGAAAGCGGGGCATGAGCTGGTCCTGATCGCGCTGAGGCGCCCGACCGACGGCAAGCGCCATCCCGTGCATGACGAGATCCGCGCCGACGTGCACTATCTGCCGGAGTACCTGCACGAGGAGCCATTGCGTGTCCTCAAGGGTCTGGTGCGTTCGCTGCCGAAGCCCGGATTCTGGAAGGCGCTTGGGCTGTTTGTGAAAGATCTGGGCAGGGACCTGACGCGCAATCGCTTCCGCCGTTTCGGGCAGGCGCTGGTTCTGGCATCGGAATGGCCGGGCGATCCGCGCTGGCTGCATGCCCACTTCATCCACACGCCGGCTTCCGTCACAGCTTATGCCAGCGTCATCGCCGGTACGCCCTGGACGTGCTCGGCGCATGCGAAGGATATCTGGACATCGCCCGACTGGGAGCTTTCCGAAAAGCTCGGCCGCGCGCGCTGGACGGTGACCTGCACCCGGACCGGCTACGAGCATCTGCAGAGCCTGACCTCACAAAAGGCCAGAGTGCATCTGAGCTATCACGGCCTCGATCTCGAGCGTTTCCCGCGTTTCGACGGCGAACATTCGAGCCGCGACGGTTCCGATGAGGCAGACCCGGTGCGCATCGTCAGTGTCGGCAGGGCGGTGGGCAAGAAGGGCTACGATGTTCTCCTTCAAGCTCTAGCCCTCTTGCCTGAGGATCTTCACTGGCGCTTCGAGCATATCGGCGCCGGCGAATTGACAGCAAAGCTCAAGGTCCTGGGTAGCGAGCTCGGTATCTCGGACAGAATTGCCTGGAAGGGTGCGCTCGATCAGACCGACGTGCTCGCCCACTATCGCACCAGCGATATCTTTGCGCTCGCCTGCCGGGTGACGGCAGATGGCGACCGTGACGGACTGCCGAACGTGTTGGTCGAAGCGTCGAGCCAGCGGCTCGCCTGTGTGTCTACGGCAATCTCGGGCGTGCCGGAACTCCTGGTCGACGGAGAAAACGGTCGTATCGTGCTCTCCGAGGACGCGAAGGCACTGTCTCTCGCCTTGGAACAGCTGATCCGCGACCCAGAGGGTCGCCGCCGGCTGGGCGCTGCCGCCGAGAAACGGGTGAGGGCGCACTTTGACCACCACTCCAGCATCGAACAACTGACGACCCTGTTTGCAAACGAATGGAAAGCGGCGTGATGCGGCAGCGGCGGGTCTTCTTTTATGTCCAGCATCTGCTGGGGATCGGCCACCTCGCGCGGGCAAGCCGCATTGCCAGCGCACTTGCCGCCGATGGTTTCGACGTCACGGTTGTCACCGGAGGCACGGCCGTTCCCGGCTTTCCAAGCGCCGACCTCAAACACGTAGCCCTGCCGCCGGTTGTTGCCGGCGACAAGGGGTTCTCCGGCCTGGCGGACGAAACCGGAAATCCGGTCGATGATGACTTCAAGGACCGCCGACGGAAGATGTTGCTTGACGCTTTTCGCACCTGCGACCCGGATGTCGTGATCTTCGAGGCGTTTCCGTTCGGTCGCCGCCAGATGCGGTTTGAACTGATGCCGCTGCTCGACCTCATCGAGGCATCGAGCCCGCGCCCACTGGTGGCGACATCCCTTCGCGATATCCTGCAGGAGCGGACGAAGCCCGGCCGTGCCGAGGAGATGCTGGATCTGGTACAGGAGCATTTTGACCTTGTACTCGTGCATGGGGATCCCGCCTTCGCTCGGCTTGAAGAGACCTTCCCTTACGCGCAGGAGATCGCCGACAAGGTTGCCTATACCGGTCTGGTCGCGGGCGATCCGCCGGCGCCGCCGTTGGAGCGTTTCGATGTGCTGGTCTCGGCCGGTGGCGGCGCAGTCGGCAAGGAGCTGATTGGCGCCGGTCTGGAATCTGCGAAGCTCCTGCCGCCGGGGCTGCAATGGTGCATGATTACCGGGCCAAACCTTCCGCAGGTCGACTATGACGCATTCGAGGCCGCCGCGCCTGGCAATGTGAAGCTGTTCCGTTTCCGGCAGGATTTTGCCAGTCTGCTTTCGGGTGCGCGGCTTTCCGTCTCGCAGGCCGGCTACAATACGGTGTGTGACATCATTCGCGCCGGTTGTGCGTCGCTGCTGATCCCGTTCACGGCGGGCGGGGAAACGGAGCAATCAACGCGTGCGGTTCGACTGGAAAAGCTCGGGCTTGCCGGTGTCCTGCCGGAGAGCGAGGTAACGCCGGCCCGATTGGCGCGCGACGTTGAAACGCAGCTCGCACGGGCCAAGCCCACGATGCCGCCGCTCGACCTCGAAGGCGCCGCCCACACGGCGGCGATCCTGCGTGAGCGGCTTTCGCAAGTGGCGGTCAAACCGTCCCGATCAGCATGAACCTTGTATATTTCTTCGTCGGCAACGCACCGACGAAATCGAGCGTCGCGAGTTTCGCCTGGTCGGCGAAAGCATCGACGGACTCGACGCAGTTGATGTGCGTCGGTTCGCTGAAGTAATCGTTCGACTGCAGGAGAACACGTGTGCCTGATGGGATCAGCGCAAGCCAGCTCCGCAGATCGGCGATGTGCTCGCAACTCGTGTTGACGATCAGGTCGGCGTCGAGGCTTGCGTAGTCGATCGCGTACATGTCGGCCGTGATGGCCCGGAAACGATCGGCAAAGGTCGCGTTGAGGGTGCGGGCGACAGCCTCGACGGAGGCGTCAATGTCGTAGCTCTCAGCCATTGCGATTTCGAAGCGACAATCCTCAAGCAACATCGCCGAAAGGATGCCGTACCACCCGCCGAGAACGACGATCCGCTTATAAGACTTGCCCGCCGCTTGCAGCAGCGTGTCGCGAGCCCAGAGCTTGCAGGCAACCTGCCTATGATTGAAGGCATTGGCTATATCGGCGTCAGGGTGTCTGGCAATCACCTTGGCGATGCCATCGATCAGCGGGCTTCCGGTATAGGCGGCGATACCGCGCGTCAGGTCGAAAGCGTTTTCGTACCAGTCGCTCGCAGGAGTAGGGGGATGGCTGGTGTGTTTCATGCACTCGTTGTAAGCTGGCAGACAATCGAGTGCAATATGGGCATTTTTCGTTCCCCACGCCTTGATCCGCCGCAGGGAGGCATGAGCGCCGATCTTGAAGGTGCGTTCAGGCGTCCATTGCGGTTTTCTCGCGCTCCTGCATAATCTAATAAACCGGATTCGAAACCGGATCAGATTTTTGCCGAAACGCCTTCGCGACCGGCCGCCCGTGGCAGTTCAGTCGGAAAGGACCACAAGCAAGCATATCGTGGCCGGGTATCGGTGGCTGCCCGCGCCGCAAACAACGCAGTGTTCAATAAGGTCTCGTTGCCAGAAACATGGAACCACGCCTCTCCCGCTACATTTGGACTCATACGCGCAAGGACCAGCTCTGGATCCTGTTGGTCGTGGCGTTCTCGATGGTCCCCTACTTCCTGTCCTTCGATCTGCCCAAGCAGATCGTCAACGGACCAATTCAGGGCGACGGTTTTGACAGCCCGGAAGCGACGCAGGCGTTCCTGGCGATCTCCTTTGACTTGCCCTATCTCGGGACGATCAATCTTTTTGACGGCTTCCAACTCGGTCGCGAAGGCATGTTGCTGGCGCTGAGCCTCGTGTTCCTGCTGCTGGTTGTCGTCAACGGCCTCTTCAAATTCTATATCAACACCTTCAAGGGGCGGCTCGGCGAGCGTCTCCTGCGGCGGATTCGCTTCGAGCTTGTCGATCGCGTTCTGAGGTTTCCACCGACGCATTTCAAACGGGTGAAACCGGCCGAGATCTCAACGATGATCAAGGACGAGGTGGAGCCGCTCGGCGGCTTTACCGGCGATGCCTTCGTGTCGCCCGCACTGCTTGGCGGTCAGGCGCTGACGGCGCTGATCTTCATCCTGCTACAGAGCTTCTGGCTCGGGCTGATCGCCTCTGTTATCGTCGCCGTTCAGGCGGTGATCATCCCGCGCATGCGCAAGCGGTTGCTCGTCCTTGGCCGCGAGCGCCAGCTGACTGCGCGCGAATTGTCTGGCCGGGTGAGCGAAATCGTTGACGGCATCGGCACGATCCGCGGCCACGACACCTCCAATCTCGAGCGCGCCGACATCGCGTCGCGGCTCGCGCGCATCTTCAAGATCCGCTACGACCTCTATCAGTGGAAATTCCTGGTCAAGTTCATCAACAATTTTCTCGCCCAGGTGACGCCGTTCATGTTCTATTCGATCGGCGGCTATTTCGCGCTTCAGGGCCGCCTCGATATCGGCCAGCTTGTCGCCGTCATCGGCGCCTACAAGGACCTGCCCGGGCCGCTGAAAGAGCTCATCGATTGGGACCAGGCGCGCCAGGACGTGCAGGTGAAGTACGCCCAGGTGGTCGAGCAGTTCAGCATCGAACCGCTGCTCGATCCCAAGGTCCACGCCCTCGCAGCGGCAAGTCCGGCGCCGCTGAACGGCTCGCTCGCGGCCGTCAACCTGACGGTGACCGATGATGGTGGCGTGACACTCCTCGACCACGTCTCGCTGCAGGTGCAGCCCGGCGAGGCGGTCGCACTCAAGGCCGGCGGGGAAGTTCTGGCAGAGGCCTTCGCTCGACTGATCTGGCCGGCTGGCGGTCGTGTTGTCATCGGTGGTCAGGATATACTGGAGATGCCGGAGTCGGTCACTGGCCGGCGGATTTCCTATGCCTCCTCAGACGTGTATGTGTTTCAGGGCAGCCTTGGCGACAACCTGCTCTACGGCTTGAAGCACGCGCCAATGACCGAGGTCCGGTATGAAGGCGAAAGGGCGGCCCATCGCAAGTGGGAGCTGGTCGAAGCCAAGCTTGCAGGCAATCCATCCTTCGACGTCAACAGCGATTGGGTCGATTACCAGGCAGCCGGGGCGACCGGGCCAGACGATCTTCTGATCAAGATCAGGCCTGTCCTTGATGCTGTCCTCCTGACCAATGACGTTCTGGCGCTTGCCGTGCGCTCCACCATAGACCCGAACCGCAATGCGGCCTTTGCCTCTGGTATCGTCGAGATGCGCAGCGCGCTTCGGGAGCGCCTTGAACAGGAAAAGCTCAGCGATCTCGTGGTGTTCTTCGAGCCCGGCTCGTACAACATCGAAGCGACCATCGGCGAAAACTTGCTCTTCGGCACGATTACCGATCAGGTGATGTGGGACGGTGCGCTCGAGGGACACCCGTTCTTCAAGACCGTGCTTCAGCGCGTCGGCTTGCGTGACGTCTTCTACGAAATGGGGCTGGAAATCGCCGAGAACGTCGTCGAACTGTTCCGCGACCTGCCGCCGGATCACCCGTTCTTCCAGCAGTTGACATTCATGACGGCCGAAGAAATTCCTGTTTATGAGGCGTTGCTGCAAAAGGTCCGTGGGCGACCACGCGCGGACGTTGCCGAGGATGACCAAGTCAAGATCATTCGGCTGTGCTTCGGCTACATCGAGCCTCGACACCGCTTTGGTCTCCTGACCGACGAACTGATGGCCAAGATCGTAGCTGCCCGGCGCGAGTTCGACGAGGGCCTGCCGACGGACCTCGCCGGCATGATCGAGCACTATCGTCCGAACCGCTACATCGCGTCCGGCAGCATCATCGACAACGTGCTCTTCGGGCGCATCGGTCACAAGCACGCCGATGGATCGGAGAAAATCCGGGCGATCGTGCGCGATCTTTTCGAAGCCGTTGGCCTCTATAACGAGGTGCTGGCCTTCGGCTTCGAATTCAATGTCGGCGCCGGCGGCAAACGCTTGACCGCAGGCCAGCGCCAGAAGCTTGATCTGGCCCGCGCGCTCATCCGCATCTGCGACTTCTACATCTTCAACCAACCGCTGCTGGCGCTCGACCAACGGGTCCAGGAGCAGGTGGTCCGAAACGTCTTTGGGCTCTTGCGGCAGGGCGGGCGCAATCCGGCAATCGTCTGGGTGGTCGCAAATCCGGCGGTGATGGAACTGTTCGATCGTGTCGCCGTATTCGAAAATGGCCGACTGGTTCGCGACAACGAAACGGAAGTGGGGGCTAACGAAGGACCCGACTATAAGGAAATGGCATCTTGATGTAATATTAATGTCAGGGCACCAGCATAAGGTCCCGCGGCAACGCGGGAGGCAGGTCGCCCCGGCTGGATACTCGGAGAAACGGATTGTGATGTTGCTCAAGGATGAAGTCGAAATGCTGCGCCGGATAACCCTGTTTTCAGGATTGCCGCCTGCAAAATTGAAACTCCTTGCCTTCACCTCTGACCGGGTCATGTACAGCGCCGGGGAGGCCCTTTTCTATCAGGGCGATATTGGCGATGCCGCCTATGTCATTCTCTCAGGCAAGGCCGACGTGCTGGTGACGACTGCAAGCGGGCCGCTGAAGCTTGCGGAAGTGGAACAGAATTCGATCGTCGGCGAAATCGCCATTCTCTGTAACACCCCGCGCACGGCGACCGTGCGCACCACGACACCGCTGGAAGCTCTGCGCATCCGCAAGGACGACTTCCTGAAGCTGCTGGCCGACTTCCCCGAAATGGCGGTGGAAATCATGCGCGTGCTCGCTGACCGCCTCAGCCAGACGACGGCCGAACTTACGGAAGCGCGCAGCCGAAACGAGCGCATGGAAGCGTGAAATCGAACCGGCGGCGCCCGTCGTTGGCATGTCCTGGCCGCATGGAAGACCTTCGCAAAAACGATTCCGCTTGACCGGGATATGGGCTAGAGAAGCGCCATGCGTGCGATCACCTACTTCTGCAAGACCGTCCATTTCCCTGACAAGCCTGAGAAGAAGCGCTTCTTTGCGCGGCTTCAAAGCGGCGAGTGGGAGCCGTGCACATTTCAAAACATCGAGCGGCTGGTCGACGGCAACACGACCTTTGTCGATATCGGCGGCTGGATCGGCGTGACGCCCTATTGGGCAGCTCAGATAGCCGACAACGTCATTACGGTCGAACCCGACCCCGTCTGCTTCGGCATCCTCAAGGAAATGGAACCGCAGAACGAAGGGGAGGTCGCGCTGATCAATGCTGCACTTTCCGAGGATGACGTCCTGGTGCTGAACTCGGTCGGCGGATTTGGTAGCTCGGAGACCTCGGCGCTGATCGCCGACGACACGGGGCAGGCGATCAAGGCGAAAACGATCACGATTGCCGAACTGCAGTCGCTGGCGCGAACCGAGAAGCTATGCTTCAAGATCGATATCGAAGGCTACGAATACCGTTCCCTGGCCCAGTTCCGGGATATCGACCGCACGCGGACGACGGGCGTTTTGCTCGCCGTTCATCCGCAGATCCTGTTTGCGTCACTGAGCGGGCCGGCAATCGTCAGGGCATTGCGCACCGTCGTTGCCACCCTCGGGCTCGTGCGCAGCTTTCGCGGCTTCCGCCTCGACAATCCATCAGCGATATGGACTGCCCTCAAGAAATCCACCTTCCGGCGTGAATTCCGCGGGTTCGATCTACTCTTTGTTGCAAGGTCAGCGACCCGTAACGATGCGCGCTGAAGAGAAACAGTCGCTGACGTTCTGAGCCACGGCCGCAGCCAATACATGCCTTGTGGAAGCAGGACTTAGCTGAAAGGCGCTGAGTCCACGAATTAACCACGTCTGCAACAAGGTTAATTCTTGGTTTAAGAATGTTACTTCTGCTGGTATAAGCGGCTAGTTTCTATTTTCATTCCTCGGTTTTTCTGCTGTGCCATGAGAGCGGTCAGATGTCCTGGATGTATTTTGTTGGCGCAACCTATTGTATCGCTGCGCTTTTCCTGTTGGCGATGACCTATCTGGAAGGTCTGCAGGCGCACGCGCCCTGGAATGTCTATCGTGTCGCCGGCATTGTGATCTGTATTTTCTGGCCGCTGCTCATTTTCTATCTAATGTTTAAAATTGTAACGAAAAGAAAAATTCCGCAGGGGTAAAGGTATTTCTGTGATGTTTTGATGACGTATTTTTGTCTTCTTGGAGAATTTACCATACAACCAGAAAACGCCGGCGGTTAACCCATGAACTCTTCATGCGGATTATGTTTCGGTTGTGATTGACCCGTGTGAAAGTTCTGAACATGTGCGGTTTTGGCGGCTATTTCGGTTCGGTCCGGGAAGCAGAAACCCTTCTCAAGAGGATGGTGACCGCGATCGCGCATCGCGGACCGGACGAGCATGGCACATTCGTGGCGCCGGAAGCCGGCCTCGGTCATGTCAGGCTCTCGATCGTCGGGCTTGGTGACGGCCAGCAGCCAATGTCAGATGCGACGGGCGAGCTAACAATCGCCTTCAACGGCGAGATCTTCAATTATGTCGAACTACGTGAGGAACTGCGCGCCAAGGGCCGGCATTTCCGGACTTCGAGCGACACCGAAGTTATCCTCCATCTCTACGATGAGATGGGCGAGGACTGCCTGTCCGTCCTCAATGGCGACTTTGCCTTTGCAATCTGGGACGCCCGCCGCCACCGAATGATGCTCGCTCGCGATCGCATGGGCGTGCGTCCACTTTTCTATACGACCAGAGGCGGCACACTCTACTTCGCATCCGAGATCAAGGCGCTGCTTCAGGTGCCCGGCATCGTAGCCGAGATCGACCCGATCGCGCTCGACCAGATCTTCACGCTTTGGGCGCCGATCGCGCCGCGGACAGGCTTTCGTGATATCCACGAGCTGGAACCCGCAAATTTCATGATCGCCGAGCGGGGGCGTCAGACGATCAGGCCCTATTGGCGTCTCGACTATCCGGATCGCGAGGCCACTTCACGCTTCGTCAATGAAGACGAAGCCGCCGACGAATTGCGGGCGCTGTTGAGCGACGCGACGCGGATCCGCATGCGGGCCGATGTGCCGGTCGGCTCCTATCTGTCGGGCGGTCTTGATTCCTCCATCGTCGCGGCGCTGGCGGCGGGTATGGCGCCGCAAGGATTGCGCACGTTCTCCGTCACGTTCGACAGCGTCGAGCACGACGAAAGCGCCTACCAGATGCAGATGGCCGCGGCCCTCGGCACGCAGCACAGCACCGTTGCCTGCCGTGCCGGCGATATCGCCAGGGTGTTCCCGGATGTGGTACGTTTTGCTGAAAGGCCGATCATCAGGACGGCGCCGGCGCCGCTCTATCAGCTTTCGGGCCTGGTGCGCGAACAGGGGCTCAAGGTCGTACTGACCGGCGAGGGGGCCGACGAGGTCTTTGCCGGCTATGATATCTTCAAGGAAGCGCGCGTGCGTCGGTTCTGCGGGCGTCAGCCTGGCTCGCACATCCGCCCGCATCTGTTCCGCAAGCTTTATCCCTATCTCCCTGGCCTACAGCAGCAGTCGGCTGAATATCTCGCCGCGTTCTTCGGGGCGGGAGACGTTGCGCTAGACGATCCGCTCTTTTCCCATCGCCCCCGCTTCAAGAGCACGGCGGCGACGAAGATCTTCTTCTCGCCCGATCTGCGCGCCAGCCTTGCCGGCTACGACGCGGCAGAGGAGCTGGCGAGCCGTCTGCCTCAGGATTTCGGCCGCTGGCATCCCTTGCATCAGGCTCAGTATCTCGAGGGTCGGTTCCTTTTGCCCGGCTATATCCTTTCGAGCCAGGGCGACCGCATGGCGATGGCGCATGGCATCGAAGGGCGTTTCCCGTTCCTCGATCATCGGCTGGTCGAGTTTGCGTCCGGTCTGCCGCCGGAGATGAAGCTCAAGGGGCTGGTGGAAAAGCACATCCTGCGCGAGGCAACCAAGGACCTGATGCCGGAAGCGATCGGCAAGCGCACCAAGCAACCCTATCGAGCACCCGATAGCCTTTCGTTCACCGGCGTCGGTGAACTCGATTACGTCCGCGAGGCAATGAGCCAAGACAGAATTGCCGCGGGTGGTCTCTTCAACCCGAAGGCGGTCACGAAACTCTACGAAAAGTGCCAATCCCAACCGGTATCCGGCTTCCGCGACAATGCAGCGTTCGTCGGAATCCTGTCGACACAGCTATGGCTGAAGACATTCACTGGCACGAGCATCCACGCCGCCCAGGCGGCCTGAACGACTGAGGAAAGGAAAGGAAAAGACATGACGGAGACGATCAAGGACAAGGTCAGGGCCTTTGTCATCGAGAACTTCTTGTTCGGCGACACGTCCTACGACCTTGCCGACACGGCATCGCTGATCGAGAACGATATCATTGACTCCACCGGCGTGCTGGAGCTGGTCGCATTCATCGAGGATCACTACGGCATCGCCATGGCGGACGCCGATATCGTACCGGCGAACCTGGATTCGCTCGCGCGCATCTCGGCTTTCATCGAAGCCAAATCTGGCGCGACGGTAGCGGCGTAAGCGACAACGGGTGAGGTCCACGCAGATGCGGTTCGAGCAATTCCTTATCGACAACGCCGCGGCGCATGCGGCGAAAACAGCATTGATCACCGACCGCAAGCGGCTGCGGTATGACGAGTTCGATCGGCTTTCGAGCCAACTGGCGGCCTCGCTTTCCAGGAACGGTGTCAAGCGCAATGACCGCGTGCTGGTGTTCATGGACAATTGCTGGGAAGCCGCTGTTTCGATCTTTGCCGTGCTGAAGGCAGGCGCGACCTTCAGTCCGATCAATTCGTCGACCAAGGCAGACAAGCTGGCCTACATCATCGGCGATTGCGAGGCAGCCGCCATCCTCACACAGGCAAAACTGATGCCGGTCGTGGGCGATGCCCGTGCGCTTGCCGGCGATGCGATGCTGTTCGTTGCTTCCACGGCGGCGCCCAACGGCCAGGTGCCTGCGGGTGCCACCGCATTCGACACATGCCTGGAAGGCGAGCCGCAGCCGGTTGTCCACGGCGGGATCGATGTTGACCTGGCGATGCTGATCTATACCTCCGGCTCCACTGGGCGCCCGAAGGGCGTGATGATGACACATCGCAATATCGATGCGGCGTCCGGATCGATCACCACCTATCTGCGCAACCAGCACGACGACATCATCCTCAACGTCCTGCCGCTCGCCTTCGACTACGGCCTCTATCAGCTGCTGATGGCGGTCCGGCTCGGAGCGACGCTGGTTCTCGAAAAGTCCTTCGCGTTTCCGCATGCGATCTTCGAGCGCATTCGCGAGGAGGGTGTCACCGGATTTCCGCTCGTGCCGACGATGGCGGCGATGATCTTGCAGATGCGCGATCTGGAGCCGGGTTTTCTACCCAGCCTTCGCTATCTTTCCAACACTGCCGCGGCGCTGCCGCCGGCACATATTGCCCGGCTAAGAGAACTCTTTCCCGGCGCGCGGCTCTACTCGATGTACGGGCTGACGGAATGCAAGCGCTGCACTTATCTGCCGCCCGAAGAACTTGATCGTCGGCCGGGCTCCGTCGGCATCGCCATCCCCAACACCGAGGCCTTTGTGGTCGACGATGAGGGTAAGCGCGTTCCGCCGGGCGTGCCCGGCGAACTCGTCATCCGTGGCCCGCACGTCATGCAGGGCTATTGGCGCAACGATGCCTCGACCGAACGCATGCTTCGGCCGGGACCGCACCCTTGGGAGAAGGTGCTCTACACCGGCGATCTGTTTCAGGCCGATGCGGAGGGCTTCCTCTATTTCGTCGGGCGCAAGGACGATATCATCAAGACCCGCGGCGAGAAAGTTGCGCCGAAGGAAGTCGAGACGGTCCTGCATTCCCATCCAGGCATTGCGGAAGCCGTCGTGCTTGGTGTGCCCGACCCGGTTCTCGGCCACGCGATCGCGGCACTTGTCGTGCGCTCGGACCAGACGCTCAGCGACAAGGACATCATCCGTCATTGCTCGCGCCATCTGGAGGACTTCATGGTCCCGAAGGTTGTCGAATTTCGCATCGAGTTGCCGAAGACGGACACGGGTAAGGTTAGCCGCCGACTTGCGGCCGAGACGATGGAGCCTGCAGAATGAACATTCGCCCGACCCAGGACACGGCTGCGTTTTCGGCCGAAACGCTTGATATCGACCATGCGGCTGAAACCGACCGCATCGTGGCAGGGCTGCGTGAGCAGCTGCGTGGAATGAAGAAGCGCGGCCTCGTGCTAGGTCTTTCCGGCGGCATCGATTCCAGCGTGTCTGTCGCCCTGGCTGTGCGAGCTGTGGGTGCGAAGAACGTCTTTTGTCTGTTCATGCCCGAGAACGACAGCGACCCGGAAAGCCTGAGGCTCGGCCGTCTGGTCGCCGAAACCTTTGGCGTCGATGCCGTGGTTGAGGATATCGGGCCGATCTTGCAGGCAATGGGCTGCTACGAGCGTCGCGACGCCTTCATCCGCCAACTTGTTCCTGCCTACGGCGAAGGCTGGGCATCGAAGATCGTGATCGCCAACGCGCTCGAAGGTGAGGGCTACAACATCTCGTCGCTGGTGGTCCAGGATCCACAGGGCAAACAGACCAAGCTGCGCATGCCGCCGCCTGTCTATCTCGGTATCGTTGCCGCCACCAACATGAAGCAGCGCACGCGCAAGCAGATCGAATATTACCATGCCGACCGGCTGAATTTCGCCGTCCTCGGCACGCCGAACCGGCTGGAATACGACCAAGGCTTCTTCGTGAAGAACGGCGATGGCGCCGCCGACGTCAAGCCGATAGCGCATCTCTACAAATCGCAGGTCTACGCGTTGGCGGCCTCTCTCGGCATTCCCGAGGAAATCCGCCGCCGCCCGCCGACGACGGATACCTATTCGTTGGAGCAGACGCAGGAAGAGTTCTATTTCTCGCTGCCCTACGACCGCATGGATCTATGCCTTTATGGCCTCAACAACGGACTGGCGATCGAGGCGGTTGCGCAGGCTGCGGGCTTGACGGCAACGCAGGTCGATCGCGTCTGGGCGGATATTGCCGCCAAACGCAAGGCGACGCGCTACCTTCATCTCGGGCCGCGACTCGTCCAGACCGTTGAGGAGATTGCTGACTGATTGGCATAGGGTGCGATGGCCAATCCGGCCGCATCGGTCAGTCGAAGCGGCCGCCCATAAGTCGGCTCCAATGTTCGCCGGCCAACCCGTTTATAAATCCTTGCGAATGGCGGAACGCCTGAACGAGTTCGTCGTCGCGCGAGTGGATCACGGTTGACGCCATGTGCACAAAGGCGATGCGACGACCGAGCATGGCCTCAAGGAGAGCTGGCTGCGTCCGACCACGCAGACCCGCGACACCGCGCGCGGCTGCGTGGTCGATCAAACAATCGATGACGGGGCCGGCCTGTCCGGGAAGGGCGAGGATCTGCAGCACGCGGCCGATATCGCCGGAGCGAGCGTGATAGGCAAAGGCGCCGACGACGGTTCCGGTGCGCGCGGTGACGGATGCGAAGATTGCGCTACCCTGATCAGGTTTTTGCACCGCGTCTGCGAGGATGTTGTTGAGCTGCCCTTCCGCCCAATCCGGGCGCAAAGGGAATTGGGCAGTGAGCGGACCGACGAGATCGGCGAAACCGCTTCTGTCGATTTCACCAACGCGAAAATTTGCCTGTCCCGTTCCGCTTTCGGGGACGGCCGACCAGCGCCGCTCCCCGCGACCCATCCTGTTGCGATAGAAACGATCAAACGCATGCGCGAGCGGATTGACCAGCCGAGCGAGCTTGATCCGGTGCTCGGCGACGCTGAGCGTGAATGCCGATGGCCGGATGACACGCACCCAATCAAGACTGTATTGCGGCAGTACGATACCGCGCAGTTTCGTCCACATCTGAGTCGATACTTCGCTTGCGGTCTCGCTGAACGACAGATCCTGTGGACCCGCGAGGAAGGCCTTCAGCAACCGTGCACCCGCCATCGGATCGCTTTCACGATCCTCGGCCATAAGGGAGCCGCATATGGCGGCTCGCAACGGCCGCCCGTTAAACGTCATCGGCAGCGCGTTAACGCCAACGAAACCGGAGATGCGGCCGTCGCCGTTGACGTGGACGAGGGGCCGAATCTCGCGATCGCAACCAGGTGCGTCCAGGTAGAGCTGCCGCATATAGTCGACGAGCGCAGCTGGCGGCTCCGTCTGATCCTTGCAGAAAACCTTCTGGAACATTCCAGCGATCGCAGGAATGTCTGCGGGTTCAAGCGGCCGGATGTTACTCATCGTTCCTCGTCCCCGGCACCCGCCGCAACGGATGCTTGAGCAACAAGTTTCCTGACGATGGCGACGCGTGGCTTGCCTTCCGCATCGGTGGCGAAGGTGACGGGCTCGTAGGCCTTGGTGCGGGCGAGAAGGGCGGATGCCTGCCGATCCTGGCCGGCGCCGAACTCGAAGAGCAGCCAACCACCGGGTTTCAGGAACGCCACAGCATCGCGGATAAGGCGCTGATGGATCGAGATGCCGTATGGGCCGCCATCGAAAGCTTCCCGCGGCTCGGCTTCAAGCAGATGGGCGCTGTCGCCTTCGAGCCTGGATGTCGAAATATAGGGCGGGTTGCAGACGATCATGTCGACCGAGCCCTCGAGATTGTCGTCGGCCAGCGCAGCAAACAGATCGCCCTGTCGTATGGTGACGCGATCGGCGACGTTCAGGCGAGTGACGTTTCTGCGGGCCAGCGCAACGGTGCTATCGGTCAAGTCCGCACCCCAGACGCGGGCGGAAACGACATCGGCCGCAAGCCCGAGCGCCAGGTTTCCGGAGCCGCAGCACATGTCGATGACGGTTGCGCCGGATGGCCGGTCATGCAGGATCCTTGAAGCCGTGCGTCCGAGCAGCTCCGTTTCTTCTCGTGGCACCAAGACATCGGGTGCCAGTTCGAGTTCGACGTCCATGAAACGGTGCAGACGCGGCGCCACGCCGCTTGCCTGATCATCCTGAAGGGGATTGTTGTTTTGCGGCACGGCCTCTCCTTCATGCGTCGATCGATGGCTGCACGATCCACACTACTGCAATCAGGTAAACGGAAGCTAAAATGCAATTGAAGCGGGAGTGTTAACCGCGCAATCATTTCTAAGTGCTATTCTTTGCGATGATCGGAAGCGTGTGCTCGGCTGTTGCGGCAACGCCCATCCGGCATCGGACGCACATTTCGTCGGATTGTTGTCAAGGGCAGATCGGGATGGCATCGGAAGGTCTCAGAGAACCGGGCGCGCACAAACCGTTCCTGTCGATGATCATGTCCTATGCCGCCTCGGGCGGCAGCCTCATCATTGGATCCGCTGCCCAGCTTCTGACGTTCGCGATCCTCGCACGTTGGCTCGGCGTTCATGAGTTCAGTGTCTTCGTGGCGATCACGGCGGTTGCCAATATTGCCGTGCATCTCTGCGGGTTGGGGGCGATGGAGTGCCTCGTGCGCCGCGTCGCACGCGACCGGAGCATGTACTCTCGCATGCTCGGTCACAACGTCATCTTGACCGCCATCAGCGGCATCGTTCTGGTTTTGCTTGGCGCGATTGCGCTGCCGTTCTTCTTCACGCTGTCAGCTGACCCGGCTACCAACATTGCCGTGATTACGCTGATGCTGGTCACCAACATCATCTTCGTTCGCGTCATCGTGCTGACGGAGCAAATCTTTCTCGCTCACTCGAATTTCGCACCTGCCAACAAGGTTGTCGTCGGCTTCGCCATCGCCCGCACCATCGCCGCGGCGCTCGCCTGTATCGTCTTTGGCGTGGCGACCGTTGCCTCCTGGGCGGTCTGGCAGTTCGTATGCCATGTGCTCGTCGCCATCGGTTGCTGGTATGCCGTAAAAGGCCTTGGCCGGCCCGTCTATGGGATCGTGCGCGAAGAGCTGCCGCAGGGGCTCTACTTCAGCATCCCCTTCATTCTGCGCGCGGTGCGCCAGAATGCCGACCTGCTCGTCCTGAGCCTCGTTGCCTCCGCAGAAGTGATGTCGAGCTATAGCGTCGCGCGGCGCATGCTGGAGAGCAGCTATCTCTCGGTCGAGGCGCTGAACCGGTTGATTTATCCCGGTTCGGCCAAGGCAACGGCCTCCGGCCTGCACCATGCCTTCGAGCGGGTACGCAAGGTGCTCGTTGCTGCCACTTCGATCAGTATTGCGGCGGCGATCGCGGTCTTCGTGCTTGCGCCGGTCCTGCCTTACCTCTTCGGCAAGGACTATGTCTCGTTGGTGTCCTTCGTTCGAATTCTCTGCTGGGTCGTCGTGCCGATTGCCATGTGGTCGGTCGCAATGGAAGCGCTCGGAGCATCCGGGCATCACCCTGCGCGTGCCTCTGTCATGGGCCTTGGCAGCGTCCTTGGCGCTGCGTTGACAGCGTGGGCGACTTGGTATGCGCCACCTGCGGGCACGTTCATCTCCTTCTATGTGATCGAGATCGCGATGGTCATCGTTTCCTGGAGTGTCTTCCTGCGCTTCGTCCGGCGCGACAGGGAGGGAGCGGTTGAGCGCGTCGTCCCGGCGAGGATGGCGCATGAAGGCTGAGGTGAGGGAACTGGAAACTGCCACAGCCATCGGGCATCGCATGCAGCACCCGGGCCGCGTGAGACCGATGGAGCTGGGCGATATCCCTGCAGTTAGCTCGCTCTTCAGCAAGATTTTCCGCAAGCGCGACATTGAGCCAAGTGGTGACCTCCGGCAGTATCTTGAAGCGGTCTTCTTCGGCAGTCCGCTTTACTCTCCCGAGCATGGCAGTATCGTCTACGATGACGGCGACGGCACCATCGCCAGCGCAATCCTGGCATTGCCGATGGAATTCTCGATCCACGGTCGCCATACCGTCGGCAAGCTTCTTTGCGCGTTCATGTCAGACGGCAAGGCGGGTGCCGTTGGTGCGGCATGTCTCGCTCGTACGATGCGCTCCGCGCGCCAGGACATGTGCTTCTCGGATAATTCGTCGCCGGTGAGTGCGGACCATTGGGTTGCCGGGGGCGGGGTCGTGCTTCCGATACAAAGCCTGGAGTGGCAGCGATCGTTTCGACCGGCTACCAGCAGCGCCATTCGTGCCAGCCGTCAATTTCCGGCATTGGGTTCGAAATTGGTGCTCGGTGTCCTTGGTGCATTCGACAGGGTGTTGCGCTGGCGAAGACCATCCGTCAAACCCACCCCGGCTTCAGGATGTATGACGAAGGTGATCGGGGCCGGCGAGTTTCTCGGTTGCGCCCGACCGATGATGGAACGGTTTTCGGTCAGGCCCGTTTGGTCAACCGAGGAGTTCGATTGGCTCGTCGCGATCGCCGGTAAGAACCAAGGCCTCGGTGAAGTGCATTTCCGACAAGTAACGGCGGATGGAAGAGCGATTGGCGTTTTCCTCTTTCTTGGCAGGGCGAACAGGACTGCGACGGTTCTGAATGTGCTTTGCCAACCGGGTCGGGAGTTTGAGGTGACGGCCGAGATGTTTGCCTGCCTCGACCGCGAAGGTTACGCCCAGGCCACAGGCGCCGCACAACCATTTCTGATGAACGCGATCTCGCGCCAACGCTGGCTGACGTTCCGCCACCGTGGCTATTTCTGCATGGTAACGCGCCATGGAGATCTCAAGGACGCGGCATTGCGCAACGACCTCTATATCGGCGGTCTGGCATCCGAAAGCTGGAGCCGGTTGCTGACGGACTTCTAAGCGTCAAGGTAAACGGCTGCCGGGCCGATTAACGGAATTTTCACCGTACAACTCTAATCCTTCATTGGAGATACGAGACGCGCAAGCCGGCGATTTTTGCGTCTTGAAGCGGGCGTGAGGGATGCGGATGTATAGGCCGAACGAGCCCCGACAACAAAGGTCGCCTCAGCCAGCGCACGGTCAACGTGCGATGGTCGGCGGCGGTTCGTTGCTCAACCTTCTGCCGACAGACGACGAGGACGCGCTCCCTCCTTTTGAAGAAAAGCAAGCGCCGCGAAGAGAGCCGGAAGTCCGGCGTTCCCAGGTGGTTGCGCGGGCACAGACCGAGACGCAGCCGACGCCGCATGTCGGTGGCCTGTTCTTCCCGCGGCTTCACCTCGTCAGCCAGATCGGGGTAGACGACGGTATTCGCTGGCTGCGCGACGGTATGCTCTGGATCATCGCCGCAGTGACGATTTGCACATTTGCGGCCCTTGTCTATGCAATGACTGCGTCGCCTCGATACACCGTCTACACGGATATCGTCGTCGACCCGTCCAATCTCAACGTTGTCAGCGACGATGTTTTTACAAGCAATCCGCAGCGTGACGCGCAGCTGTTGGAGGTGGAGAGCAAACTCCGGATCCTGACGTCACGCAATGTGCTGGCGCGGGTGATCGACGAATTGCAGCTCACGCGCGATCCCGAGTTCGTCAAGCCGGCATCCTTTGCATCGCTGCGCAACCTGTTTTCATCGAAGCAGGAACAAGAGGTCAACAACGAGCTTGCAGCCATGCGCGCGCTTTCGGAGCGCGTGGAGGCGCGGCGCGAGGAGCGTTCTTTCGTCGTCGTCATGAAGGTTTGGAGCGAGGAGCCGGCAAAGGCCGTGACCCTCTCGAACGCGATCGTCGATGCCTTCGAGCAGGAGCTGTTTCAGTCGGCGGCCGAAAGTGCAGGGCGTGTCGCCAAGAACCTCAACGCCCGGCTGGACGAATTGCGCCGCAACGTGACCGATGCCGAGCGGGCGGTGGAAGATTTCCGCAGGGTCAACGGCCTGCAGTCGACCAATGGTCAATTGGTCAGCAACCAGCTTTCCGGTGAACTCAACACCCAGGTCCTGGACGCACAGCAGCGCTTCATCCAGGCGGAGACACGCTACAACCAGATGAGTGCGGCAATCGCTCAAGGGAGAACCGCCAGCGCGTCGGAGTTCGAGTCCGAAAACATGACGAACCTGCGCGAGCAGTACAACTTGCTCCAGCAGCAGATTGCCTCGATGCAGCGCACGTTCGGCGAACGGCATCCCCGTCTGGTGTCGGCTCGATCCGAGCGCGCGACGATCGAGGGTGCGCTTGCCGACGAGGCCCGGCGCATTCTGGAGCGGGCCAAGGCGGACATGGATCGCGAGCAGCAGGCGCTTGAAGCCTTGCGCGGTAAGGCAAACGTCGAGAAGTCGAATGTCTTCACCGACAATGAGTCTCAGGTGCAACTGCGCGATCTGGAGCGCGATGCCCGTGCCAAAGCGGCGATTTACGAGACGCATCTTGCGCGCGCCCAGCAAATTACCGAACAGCAGCAGATCGATACGACCAATGTGCGGGTGATCTCGCGGGCGTTGCCGCCCAACGCACGCACGTGGCCGCCACGTACGGTGATCCTGCTGGTCGCCGGCGCTATGCTCGGCCTTTTCCTTGGTGTGTCGGCAGCGATCGCCCTCGGCCTGTGGAGATATATTCGCCGCCCGCAGCCGGCGACTGCCTGACGGGAGCGCGCCAATGACGAGCGCCGCCTACGCCGAAACCAATGCCGCCGAAACGCTGCGGCTGCGTGTCGGCACCGTCCTGTTCATGACGACGTTTCTGTTCTTCTGGATATCGATCACCCCGTTCGTCGACCTGACGGGAGCAGCAGTGCTTGATCCGTCGGCCGGTAATTCGAACCGATTGAACCAGATCGTTTCTCTTTTGTTGTTTACGGGCATGCTCGGTTACGGCCTATGCCATCCGATGCGAAATATCATCCTGCAGCCGCGGCCGCTGCTTGCAGTGCTGTTTACCTGGTTCCTTTTCGTATCGGTGATCTCAGCCCACCCAATGCTTGGGATCAAGGGCACCGTTCTTGCCATCATGGTCACGGTCAATGCCAGCATCTACCTGCTGTTGCCCGCCAGCGAACGGCATTTTGCCAAAATGCTGGGCATCGGTACGCTCATCATGCTCGGCGTTGCCTATTACGGCATCGCCTTTAAGCCGATGCTCTCTATTCATCAGGCGTCAGAACTGCGCGAGCCCATGAATGCGGGTCTATGGCGCGGCCATTTCCCGCACAAGAACAGTGCGGCCGCCGCGATGGTGATCGCGGCCTTCTTCGGGCTTTTCGTCATGAATAGCTGGTCGCGATTGGCCGGGATCGCCATCGTGCTGCTGTCGTTCAACTTCCTCATCCATACCGGCGGCAAGACCTCGACCGCGATGCTGCCGGCGATCCTGTTGCTTGCCTGGATATTCGAGAAGATCCGTCTCCTGCGCATCCCGATCGTCATCGGTGGCGTCGGGCTGTTCAATCTGTTTGCCGTCGGATCAGCCGTATTCATGCCGCTCAGCGAGTTCATCACCGAACTTGGCATCGACGCGACGTTCACCAACCGGGCGGATATCTGGCGCTTCGCGTTCACCGCGCTCGCCGAGCAGCCTATCACCGGCTACGGTTTCAAGGCATTCTGGCAAACGGAAGAGCTGGTCCACAGCGGCGGAGCGATCGAGACCTGGGCGGTGGCGGCTGCCAACGGCCACAATTCCTATCTCGACATCGCCTTGATGACGGGCTTTCCCGGGCTGCTGCTCACGGTGTTGTGGATCCTCGTCCTGCCGCTGCGCAATATTGCCCGCATGGCGTCCGCCGAGCAGCATTCACATCTCACGCGGCTCTTTACGCGCGTCTGGCTCTATACGATCTTCAACGCCGGCCTTGAGAGCTTGTTCTACGAGGGCGGCAACCTGCTGTGGTTCACCTTCCTGTTTTCGCTCTACGGTCTGCATTTGCAGGCCCGCGCGGTCCTTGCCTTGCCGTCGCAATCTGCCGAAAAAAGGGGCGTGGCCTATGCTTGAGTTTGTGCAAAAGGTTGACGGCCTTGTCGACCGGCTGGCAAATCGTCTGATCTGGCGCCTTGCTCAGAAGAAGCTCGCCGTTGCGACCGACGTTCCGCTCGTCTCGTTCACCTTCGACGATGTGCCTGACAGCGCCTTGCACCAGGGTGCCGAAATCCTTGAACGGCACGGCGTCCGCGGCACATTCTACATTGCCGGGGGGCTCGAAGGGCGGGTTGAGCCGGATCGAACCTTGATCACCGCTGCGGGTTGTGAGGCTCTCTCCAAGCGCGAACACGAAGTCGGCTGCCACACCTTCAGCCACAGCAAGATAAGACGTCTCACCGGGGGGGCGCTTGCGCGCGACCTCGACCGAAATGCGGACTATCTAGCAGCCAGTGGCGTCGCGGAGCCGGCAAGGAACTTTGCCTTTCCCTACAACGCCGCCTGGCCGATGGCACGCAGGGAATTGGGGCGGCGCTACCGAACGTGCCGGGCCGCAGGGGAGGCGATCAACCGCGGTGCAGTCGATCCAATGATGTTGAAGGCGGTCGAGATCCGCCAGCCCGAGGCGCACGCTCTTGCGCTGACCCGCTGGATCGATGACCTCGTCGCGCAGCCGGGATGGCTGGTCTTTTTCACGCACGACATCGCGCCACGACCGACGCCTTATGGCTGCACGCCGGAGATGTTCGAGCATCTGGTCCGCTATGCGGTCGAGAAGGGATGCACCGTCCTGCCGGTCGACAAGGCACTCGATCGGCTTGGCGGATGAGGAGAACGATGTGCTCAACACGATAGCCGCCGGCAAGCGACTTCTCGCCATCAACAACTACTTCTATCGACGCGGCGGCGCCGAAGCGGTGTTCTTCGACCATATGAAGATGTTCGCCGATATTGGCTGGGATGTCGTGCCCTTTGCCATGGAGCACGAGGACAACGAGCGCTCTGAATGGTCCAAGTATTTCGTCTCCGAAATCGAATTTGGTCGGCAAACGAGCTTTCTGCGGAAAATAGAGCAGGCGGCAAGCGTGATCTATTCGCGCGAAGGCCAGCGCAACATCGCCAGGCTGATTGACCGCGCGCGTCCGTCGGTTGCCCATGCACACAACGTCTATCACCACCTGTCGCCGGCGATCTTTTCGACGTTGAAGGCAGCGGGCGTGCCGGTTGTCATGACGGCTCACGACCTAAAACTTGCCTGTCCTTCCTACAAGATGCTGCGCGACGGCAAGATCTGCGAGGACTGTCGCGGCGGACGGGTCTACAACGTCCTGCGTCACCGCTGCGTCAAGGGCTCGGCGATCTTGAGCGGTGTCGTGCTGGCAGAAACGGTGCTGCATCGTACGCTGGGCCTCTATCGCAACAAGGTCGACCGGATCGTCGTTCCGAGCCGGTTCTACGTGGAGAAGCTTGTCGAATGGGGCTGGCCGCGTGAGCAGATGGTGCACATTCCGAACTTCGTGGATGTGGACGATTACAGCAGCGCCTGGGACGAGGGCGACTATTTCGTTTTCGCAGGCCGGCTTGCACCCGAAAAGGGCATCGCCACGCTGATCAAGGCGGCGGCACTTTCGAAACAGCGGTTGGTCGTCGCCGGTACAGGCCCCGAAGAGGCATCGCTTCGTCGGCTCGCGAGCGAGCTTAATGCAGGCGTGACGTTCACCGGATATCTCTCAGGCGAGAGCCTGCACAAATTGATCGGATCATCCAGGGCACTCGTACTGCCGTCGGAATGGTACGAAAATGCGCCCATCAGCTTGCTGGAAGCCTATGCTCTGGGACGGCCGGTGGTCGGTTCAGCCGTCGGAGGCATTCCGGAAATGATCCAGGTCGGGGAAACGGGCATGACGGCAACGTCGGGAGACGCTGATGATCTGGCAAGGGCGCTGGCCGACATGACGGCTCTTGGGCCGACAGCGCGCGCCCGCATGGGCGCTGCCGGCAGGGCGTGGATATCCAGAGATTTCTCCGCCAATGCTTATCGCGACAGAACGCTTGATCTCTACGCTGCGCTCGGGGCGACCTAGTTGGCAGATTTATCCTTGCGTCATTAACCAAGGCTTGCGAATATACTTACCGCGGCATTAAATATGTTCGTTTATTGATCGAACAATTAGATATTTAACGATTTAATTACGATCTTATTAAGTATTGTTAACGTAAATGGCCTTGGGTGCGCAATCTTTGAGGCCACGCCATGGGCAGGAAGTTACGAGTCTCGCAAGTTGATCGTCGGCAACAGCCGTCGGTTTCCACTGAGATTGTACAATCTGGAATATTGGAAGGCGTCGACGGGAAGGGCGGTACTGCCCAGCGTGGAGTCCACCTCGTGCACAATCACCGCGAGCTGACAGGCAAAGATCGTCGGCTGAGCGCGCGAACCGGACGGCGGCGCGTGATGATGCTGGGCCTGCGCGGAATTCCGGATGTGCAGGGCGGCATCGAAAAGCATGTCGAGATCCTTGCCGGCAAGCTCACGAAGCACGGCTGGGACGTCGACGTGATCGGGCGGCGCCGATATCTTCCGGCATCTGTCCCCTTCAGCTGGAATGGCATTCGTGTCGTTCCTTTCTGGGCGCCGCGCCGGATGGCGCTGGAAGCCATCGTTCACACTTTCATGGGTGTTTGCTACGCGGGCTGGCAGCGTCCCGACGTGCTGCATATCCATGCGATCGGGCCAGCACTGTTCGTCCCGCTTGCGAGAATGCTCGGCCTGAAGGTGGTCGTGACCCATCATGGCTATGACTACGACCGGCAAAAATGGGGTGCTCTTGCCAAGGGTACGCTGAAGCTCGGTGAACGCCTGGGCATGCGCTTTGCAAGCGGGCGGATCGCCATTTCGAAGGATATCGCTGAGACCATGGGCGCGCGGCACAATGTGTCCATGGCCCTTGTGCCCAACGGGGTGTCGGTCACGCCGTCCAGGGGCGAGACCGGCATTCTTGCCGAGTTCGGCCTTGCGCCACGGCGGTACATTCTGCTTGCCGCACGGATCGTGCCCGAGAAGCGCCAGCTCGATTTGATCCGCGCCTATGCCAAATGTTCCACTCCGGAGTTCCGGTTGGTTCTGGCCGGCGGTGCGGAATTCGAGACGCCCTACACCGAGGAGGTGAGAAGGCTGGCAGGTGATATCGCAGGTGTCGTTCTAACGGGCTTTCAGTCCGGTGATCGGCTTGCAGAGCTTTTCGCCAATGCGGCCCTGTTCGTTCTGCCTTCCAGCCACGAGGGCATGCCGATTGCGCTGTTGGAGGCCATGGCCTACGGCTTGCCGGTTCTTGCGAGCGATATCGTTGCCAATGTCGAGCTTGGCCTTGCAAGCGACGAATATTTCCCGCTCGGCGATGTCGAGGCGCTGGCATCGGCCATGACGGCGAAGCTTGCCAATCCGCCCAGTGAAAGCGAGATGCGCGCCCGTGCGGCGCACGCCGAAGCCGCCTATAGCTGGACAAGCGTGGCGGAAAAGACCGTCGCGGTGTATAGCGCGTTGGTGGCAAAGTAGATCGCGCGCAATCGCACGCGACATCCCTGTTGCCGTCGGGCTGATTTTTGCCGTGTTGTGTGCGGTGCGGAGAGACAAGAACAGTATGAATATCAAACGCGCCGCTGGCCTATTTGGCTGGCTCATATTCGCCGTGATCGCCTATTCGACCCTATCACCACTCGATCTGCGCCCGCGTATGGGCACGTTCGTGCATGTCGAGCGGTTCGGCGCGTTCGGGCTGATGGGGCTGCTCTTTGCAATTGCCTATCCCCGGCGGCTCCTGCTTGTCCTCGGGCTCGTTTTGGCCACCGCCATCGGGTTCGAATTGCTGCAGGTGGTGTCGGCAGACCGTCACGCCCGGATCGGGGACCTCGCCATCAAATTGCTTGGCGGTGCATGCGGCGTGGCTTCGGGTTGGGTCCTTATCCGCAATCGGTCGCGTCTGCTGCAATTGCTGGTGCAAATAAACCAAAACTCAAAGTATCGCGGGTAGAACTGGCTGCGCCGGGACGCTTGGCTACTGCATAATTCCTTAAATCGGAATCGATTTAAGGAGAAAATTATGCAGCAGGATTCAAGCGTTACAGCGTCCTTCGCGCGTCATATTTGACGCGCGGCGCTGTAGACGCCCCGGTGATTTTGGAGGCGCGCTTGTCAGTATCCGTCATCATCAAGACGCTGAACGAAGAGAAGCGAATAGCGGCCACGATTGAAAGTGCGCTTGCTGCCCTCGGAGCGACAGGTGGCGAAGTCATCGTCGCCGACAGCGGCTCATCCGACCGAACGGTCGAGATTGCCGCGCAATATCCCGTCGTCATCGCCCAGATCAGCCCGCCGGCGCGGCCGAGCTGCGGCATTGGCCCGCAGCTTGGCTTTCAATACTCCAAAGGCGACCATCTCTGTCTGCTTGACGGAGACATGTTGCTCGACCGTGATTTTCTCGCCGTCGCCGTGGCGTTTCTCGCCGACAATCCTGAGGTTGCCGGCGTTACCGGCCATGTCCAGGAGATGCTGACGTCTAATCTCGAGTTCTCGCGTCGCGTCAAGCGCAACTCGCCGGAAAACCGGATCGGATCGATCGACCGGATGAACGGCGGTGGGCTCTACCGGCGCGATGCGATCGAAGCGGTCGGTTACCTCTCCGATCGCAACCTGCATGGATACGAAGAATTCGATCTCGGCATCCGGCTGCGAAGCGCCGGATGGGGGTTGCATCGCCTTGACCGGCGTTTCGTCCAGCACTTCGGACATACTGTCAATTCCTATCGCCTGCTGGTTCGACGCTGGAAAAGCAAATATCTCTTCGGTATCGGCGAACTTCTGCGCGCGTCGCTCGGTCGGCCGTATTTCTTCCAGCTGCTGCGTGAGCTGCCCGAGCTGAAGCTCTGGTGTCTCGTCTATCTGTGGTGGGCGCTCTCGCTCTGTGTGCTTTTGTTCTCGCCGAGCCTGGCTGTCGGCCTGGGCATCGTCTTTGCTGTCCTCGCCTCAGTCATCGTGTTGATGAGCATTCGCAAAGGCAGCTTGAACATGGGGCTGTACACGGTCGTTGCGTGGTTCTTCCACGCCGCTGCACTGCCTGTCGGCTTTTTCAGGCGACGGCGAAGACCGGAGGTTCCGATCGAGAGCAAGTTGCTTGGAGCGGTAGCGTGATGCGCCAGGGATGTCTGGCTGCGGTGCTGGCGCTTGCGGTGATGTGCGTGCCTGCGCGCGCCGCGGATCAATGGGTTCCGGTGAAAGAGATCTCGCTCGAATTGAGACCAGGCAGCCCGCTCGATTTCTCGTCCATCCTGCCCAACGGCCCGATCAATGGCGATCACAGACTGGTCGTCGGCAAGGAGGGGCGTCTCGCCTATGCGAAAGCGCAGGATACGCCGGTCAGGATGTTGTGCGCCTCGCTTGCCTGGAGCCCCGCGTCCGGCGGCTTCCCCGATCATGAAGGCGCCGATCGTTATGCGCGCCAGCTGGCGATGCATGGCTACAACATCGCGCGCCTGCATTTCGTCGACGCAAGTCTGATGTTCGGGCGTGATCGGGATTTCGATTTCGACCCGGAAACGCTCGATCGGATCCAGTATCTGCTTGCGGCTCTGAAGCGCAACGGCATCCACTGGATTATCGACGGCCTGTCGTCGCCGCGTGGCGCCTATGGCGGTTTCGATGACCGCTGGGACACCGGCGGCGATGTAAAACTCATGCTTCACCTCGACGATCGGACCTTTGAGCATTGGAGGCGGTTGCAGCAGGCGGTCCTCGGGCGCGTGAACCCTTACACAGGCGAAGCTCCGATCCGCGACGATGCTCTGGCCCTGGTCATTCTTGCCAATGAGAATGGCCTGGAGTTCGAGACGGTGGTTCATGATCGGCCCGGCCGGGCTCCCTATGACGACCGGTTGGCGCAACCGTTCAATCTCTGGCTGAAGAAGCGTTACGGCACGACGGCGAGCCTGGCGAAGGCGTGGGGGGCGCTTGGTTCAGGGGAAGTGCTGGAAACAGGCGGGATCAGGTTGCCTCGGGACCGCTATATCGACAGCCCGCGTCTGCGCGATCTTCAGGCGTTCTTCGTCGAAACCGAGCGAGCCTCCGCCGCGCGCATGAGCAAGGTTCTGCGCGACCTTGGCTACACGGGCCTGATCACCAACTACAACAACTGGCCGTCGACCCAGATGGCTCTGAGCAGGCGCGATCTCCAGGTCGTCGCGGCGAACACCTACCATGATTGGGTCGGCGGCTACACGCCGGGCAGCAAACTCCTTCAAACCAGCTCAATCGCCGACAGCGTCAACTACATCAGGATGATCGCTGCATCGCGCTGGCTCGGAAAGCCGTTTGTCGTCAGCGAATACGACCACCTGTTCTGGAACCGCTACCGCTACGAGGGTGGCCTTGCCATGCCGGCCTATGCCGCCCTTCAGGGCTGGGACGCCCTTTGCCGCCACGGCCATGGACCGATCGCGCTCGCCTATGGGGAGCCGTTTCCGCATAAGCAAGCGATGCTGCCCTACGCGATCGCCCTCGATCCGGTTGCGCGCGCGGGCGAAACCTTGGCCGCCTTGCTCTATCGGCGCGGCGATGTCGCGACCTCGGATGTGACGATCCCATTTTCCGTGCGCGGCGAGGAGGATCTGACCGACGACATGCAGGCGCGCGAACCGGAGTCTCTGACCGATCTTGCCCTGGTCGGTCGTATCGGTCTGGAACGCGCCGAGCGATTGGGTGATGCGATCGCGGTTACCCAGCCGCGGCGGGAAAGCAGCGACAATGTGCTGGCGCTGCTGCGTGCGAGCAGTAGGTTGAAGCCGGACAACGCAACGACCGTCGATGCTGGCATCTATCAAAGCAGCACCGGTGAAATCGTTCTCGATCGTTTCGCCAGGCAGCTGCGCGTAGCGACGCCGGCGACGGAAGCGATGGCGTTTGCGTCCCTGCGCGAGCCGGTCGACCTCGGTGTGCTACGGGTGGAGCGCGCCGACGGCAACGGCCTTGTCGCTCTCTCGGCGCTCGATCCTCCGGCAACCCTGTCCGGCAGCCGGCGTTTCCTGTTGATCTTTGCCACCGACGCCCAGAACACGGACATGACGTTCCGTGACAGTGAAGAGAAGGTCATCGAGAGTTTTGGCCGGTTGCCGGTGTTGATCCGGCAGGGGACTGTCGATCTCTCCCTGTCGAGGACGGCGGCCAAGTGGCGCATTTCACCGGTGGGTCTTGACGGAACAGTTCACCCACCTGTCGTCGATGGCGCCGGTGCGGTCAAATTTCGCCTGAGCAACGACGGCCCGTCCGGCCCGACGACCTACTTCCTGCTGGAGTTGCGATAAGCGACGTTCGGCGAACAAGTCGGTCGTCAGGATCAATGATTGGCCACGATCTTCGGCTATCGTCATTCCTCCAAACCGTAGGAGGATGCAATGAGAACGTGGGAAGCGATGCACCCCGGCGCGCGCTGGATAGCGCCTGAAACGGACTTGCGCACCGTGGCAAGGATCATGCGTGACGAAGACATCGGTGCTCTGCCGGTCGGCGAAAACGATCGCCTCATCGGCATGGTGACGGACAGGGACATTGCGTTGCGGGCATGGGCAAACGGGCACGACGACGCTGCGTTGCTGACTGCGCGCGATGTCATGACAAGGGATATCGTCTACTGCCGCACCAGCGAAACGATCGAGGAGGCTGTTCGCCTGATGGAGAGCAAGAAGGTACGGCGCCTGCCGGTGATCGATGACGAAAAGCGCATGGTCGGCATGTTGTCGCTCGGCGATATTTCGCATGCGAGCAGCGGTGAATTGACGACCGGATTGGTCAAGGCCGTCACCGCCCATCACGCATGACGTACGACTGTCCGTTTGGTTGCTGACCTCGCCGTGTAACGGCGAGGGCGGAGATTTTCCACTGCGTGTTTCCTTAAATCCTATTCGATTCAAGGATAAAAACATGCAGCCATTCAAAGCGCTACAGCGACCTTTGCGCGTCTAATATGGCGCGCGGCGCTGTAGACCTGAAGCGGTGTCATCCGCTGGCGAAAAACGTCAGAAGCGGTAGGTAATGCCTGTGCCGATCAGCCAGGGATCGAGTTTGACCTTGCCCGTCACCGTGCCGGCGCCCGGCAGGGTCGCGTTGACCTCTGGCTCGAGGAACAGTTTCTTCACGTCGAAGTTGATACCCCAGTGATCGTCGAGCTTGATGTCGACACCGGCCTGCAGGGCCACGCCGAAGGTATTCTTGAGGTTGAAGCTGGAGAAGTCGCCCTGGGCTTTTTCGTTGTAGAAGATGGTGTAGTTCACGCCGGCGCCGACATAGGGCTTGATCGTGTCAGTGAGATTGACGTGGTACTGCAGCGTCAGTGTCGGCGGCAGCAACCAGGCCTTGCCGATCTCGCCGAGACCGGCGATCGAACCGCTGCCCCTTGCGCTGTGCGGGGTCGTGCCCAGGACCAGTTCCGCCGCAAGATTGTCGGTGAAGAAGTAGGTGATATCGAGTTCGGGCACGACCGAGTTGCTGACGCCGACTTTTTCGCCGTCAAGTGACGTGCCATTCAACTGCAGCGATGCCTTGTCTTGGGGTAAAACGGCAAGCGCGCGGGCGCGGATCATCCATGGGCTCTGCTCGCTTGCAGCCGGTAGCTGAGCGGCGGCCTCGCTCGGCGCGGTAAGGTCCGCGGCTTGAGCCGCAGTGACCGAGGCCGCCAGCAAAACGAGTGCGGCGGCGGTTGGAAGGATGGAGCGAGTAGACATGATTCCGGACCCCCAGAAGAAGTTGAAAATTGCCATTCAGGGCATGCGGCGGCAGGGAATCTGCGGCCGGCGGCACTATGGGCAACTCCGCTCGACGGGGGGTTGTTCTAGATCAAGGTACTTTGTTCGTTGGTGAGGGGGTCGCTAACGGTAGATTCGTGAGTGACCGAAGCGCTCAGGCCGGCATGCGCGGAATGCTGGCAAGCAACCGCTGTGTATAGGGATGCTGGGGCGCCGTCAGGATATCGCGCGTCTTGCCGCTCTCGACCACCTGTCCCTTTTCGAGGATGACCATCTCTTCGCAAAGCGATGCGACGACACCAAGGTCGTGCGAAACGAACACCAGCGTCAGCGTTGCCGACAGCGTCTTGAACAGTTCGACGATCCGGATGCGGGTCGACAGGTCGAGCGCGCTGACGGCTTCGTCGGCAAGAATGATCTGTGGACGGGCGACGATTGCGCGCGCAATCGCGATGCGCTGGCGCTGTCCCCCGGAAAATTCGTGCGGGTAGCGCTGCATGGCATCGAGCGGCAGGCCCACAGCCTCCAGGGCTTGCGCCACCGCATCCTTGCGTGGACCGGCGATGCGCAGCGATTGCAGCGGCTCAGCGATGATGTCGAGCACCTTCTGGCGAGGATCGAGCGACGAATAGGGGTCCTGGAACACCGGCTGCACCGCGCGCCGGTAACGGCGCATGAACGCGCCATCGGCCGGATCGAGTGCATCGTCGCCGAAGCGGATCGTGCCGCTCGTGGGCCGCTCCAGACCGAGCAGCAGCCGCAGCAGTGTCGTCTTGCCCGAACCGGACTCGCCCACCAGTCCAACGCTGGCGCCGGCGCGCACGCTGAACGACACGTCGCTCAAAATCTTGCGGTGACGGGAATAGCCGAAGTTCACATTCTGCAGGTCCAGCATCACGATCCCGTCCGTCCAAGGGCCTCGTCGAACATGCGCGCGGCATCGACAAGCGTCTGCGTATAGTCGTGCGACGGGTTGCTAAACACGTCGACAACGGCGCCCTCTTCAAGCGCGATGCCGTCGCGCAGCACCATCACACGCTCGACCACTTCGGCAACAACAGGCAGGTCATGGCTGATGAAGAGCAGCGCCATTCCCGTTTCACGCACAAGCCCGTCGAGCAGCTTGAGGATTTCGGCCTGGGTGGTGACGTCGAGCGCGGTCGTCGGCTCGTCGGCGATCAGAAGTTTTGGGCGGCAGGCAAGCGCCATGGCGATCGCAACACGTTGGCGCTGGCCGCCCGACACTTCGTGCGGATAGGCGTTGGCAATGCGCTCCGGTTGCGGCAGGGCGACCTTGTCGAGCAGGTCGAGCACTTCGCGGTCGACCGCTGAACGCGTCGCGCGTCCCTGTTCGCGCGCGAGCCTGCGGCGCACCGGCTCGGCGATCTGCTTGCCGATTCTCATCAGCGGATCGAGGGCTGTCAGCGGCTCCTGGAAGACAACGGCGGTTGCGACCCCGCGCAGCCGGTTCAGGCGCTTGTCTTCAGTGCCGACCACCTCCTGGCCATCGAGCACGATCGAGCCGGTGACGGAGATGTTCGCCGGCAACAGGCCGGTAATCGCCATCGCGGTCATCGACTTGCCCGAGCCGGATTCGCCGATCAGCCCCATTCGCTCGCCGGAGCCGATGGAGAACGACAGGTCCGAGACCAATGTCTTGCCGCTAGCGCGGACGGTCAGGCCCTGAACGGAAAGCAAGGCGCTCATCGCGATCTCCCGCGTGTCGGGTCGCCGACGTCCCGCAGGCCGTCGGCAAGCAGGTTCATGCCAATGACCAGTGCGACGAGGGCAATGCCGGGTGCAATCGCGCCGACGGGGGCGGTATAGACCGTACCCTGTGCCTCCTGCAGCAGCCTGCCCCAGGATGCGTTCGGCGGCGGTGCGCCCAGGCCGAGATAGGAGAGCGACGCTTCCGCGATCACTGCCAGGCCGAATTGCAAGGCGAAGTTCACCGAGAGCGTCGGCCAGATGTTGGGCAGTACATGGCGCACGACGACGCCGGGCCACGAGGTGCCGGAGGTCCGGGATGCGACGATGTAGTCCTGGCGCAGCACACGCTTGGCAAGGATCCGCGTCAAGCGGGCGACGATCGCCGAAATCGCCAGGCCAAGTGCCAGGGTCGCCGACCACAGGCTAGCACTGTCGCTGGCCGCGACCACCAGCATCGCCAGCAGCAGCGTCGGGAACGCGATCAGAATATCCAGGGTGGCGGCCATGACATCGTCGAGCAGGCGCGTCGCGAAAGCGGCGAGAATGCCGAGCGTCACGCCGATCGAGGCGCCGATCGCAACAGCGCCAGTACCGACGATCAACGCCGTGCGCGCGCCGATCATGATTTGCGTCAGGTAATCGCGGCCGAGTCGATCCGTGCCGACCCAGTGCAGCAGTGACGGCGCTTCGAGCCGGCCGCCGGAGGCATTGAGCGGGTCGTAAGGTGTCCAGAACAAAGTGACGATGGCGACCGCGACGTTGAGGCCGACGAGGGCAAGCCCGATGGAAAGCGACAGCGAATGTTGGCGGGCGGGTTTATCTGTCGAAAGGTCAAGGGCGGTCACGTCGCAGCTCCTGTCGCCCGTTCGCGCAAGCGGGGATCGATCATCCGCTGAAGCAGATCGGCGGCAAAGCCGATCAGCAGCACCAGCAGGGTCGAGATGAATAACACGCCCTGGACGTTGGGGTAATCGCGCTGTTCGATCGCCAGCAGCAGCATCGAGCCAAGGCCGGGCAGGGCGAACACCCGCTCGACCACGACCGCGCCAAGCAGGGTCGTTGCAAGCTCGATGCCCAGGATCGAGACGATCGGCACGGCGCCATTGCGAATGCCGTGCCGGATCAGCGCCTGCGAGAAACTGGCGCCGAGCGCACGCGCCGTCCGCAGATAGTCGCTGCCGAGAACATCTTGGGTTGCGGATCGGATGTAGCGGATCAGCGAGGCAGCCATGACCAGCCCGATCGTTAGGACCGGCAGAGCCAGTGCATAGAGAACCTGGCCCTCGTTCTGCCAGCCGCGCCGGGGATAACCGCCCGACGGAAAGATCCGAAGATTGACCGCAAAGACGGTGACAAGCAGGATTCCGACCCAGAAGACCGGGATGGCGATGCCAAGCTGCGACACGGTCGATATGGCCGCGCCGTACCAGCGGTTGGCCTTGACTGCCGAAACGATCCCGAGCGGCACGGCGATCATAACGGCGAGCCCAAAGCCCAGCAGCGCCAGCGGCACCGTTACGGTTAGACGGGCGGCGATTTCCTCGACAACGGGCTTGCCGCTGACGAAGGACGTTCCGAGATCGAAGCGCGCAAGGCTGCCGACGAAGCGCAGGAACTGCTCCCAGAGCGGTAAGTTGGAGCCGACCTGTTCGCGCGCTGCCTCGATCTGCTGCTGATCGGCGCCGACGGAAAGCAGGGCGTTCGCCGGGTCGCCCGGCAGCAGACGCAGGAGCACAAACAGCACCACCGCGGCGATCAGCAGCGACAGGATCAGGATGGCGAGGCGGCGCAGGACATAGGCGAAAATGGTAAGTTTCCTTTCGTCCGACGGGTGTAACACCCAGGGCCGGAGCGCTGGCTTTTGCATAAAATCAACCGGGAGGCTACTGCATAATCCCTTAAACCCTCATCGATTTCAGGGGAATGATGCAGCACGTTTCGAACGCAGATGCGTCCTTGGCGCGCCATGACTGGCGTGGGGATATCGTGCGTGTAGTTGGAAAAGATCTGACGTTGCGTTGTCGACGCAATGAAGCGCCGTCAGCTGCAATGCAAAGGAGCCCCCAGCTCGCTCGGGGGCTCCTTACTTGTGCGTGACCATAACAGATCGCTTGGGAAACGAACGATCAGCTCCCGCTCTTCTTGATGTTGTAGGCGAAGAACTGCGAGTTCAGGCCGTTGACGGGGTAACCGGTGACGGCGGAACTCGAAACCACGATCTGCGGATAGAGATAAAGCCAGTTGCTGGCGGCGTCCTCGGCGATGATGCGGTTTGCCTCCGTCAGCTTGGCGGTCTGCTCGTCGGTGTTGACCGCAGCTTCCGATTCCTTGATCAGGTCGACAACCTTCGGGTTGTTGTATCCCCAGTAGAAGTCGGGGTTGCCGTAGAACACGATGTCGCGGTGGTTGACGTGTTCCTGCAGCGTCGCCTGGAAGTCATGCGCCTTATAGACCTTGGTGTACCACTCGTTGGCGGTGATGATGTTGATTTCGACCTTGATGCCGACCTTCGCCAGTTCGCTCTGCAGGAACTGGGCAACGATCGGATGCGGATCATAGTTGGGCGTGTCGAGCTTGAACGAGAAGCCATCGGCAATACCGGCTTCCTTCAAAAGCGCCTTGGCGCTTTCGACGTCATAGGCATCGACGCCGGTCAGGTCGACGTACCACGGATCGGTCGGCGGCACGAAGGAACCGATCAGCGTGCCGTATTCACCCCAGATCGACTGCAGCAGCTTCTTGTCGTCGACCGCGCGGGCGATGGCCTTGCGAACCTTGACGTTGTTGAACGGCTCGACCCTGTCGTTGAACGCCAGAAGCTCCTTGGTGGTCGACTGGCCGGCGGTCACCGTGAAATCAGGATTGTCCTTGAACTGGGCGATCGAATCCGGGCTCTGGACGCTGGTGATGACATCGACTGCACCCGTCAGGAGCGCATTGTTAAGCGCGGTGGCATCGGTGAAGTACTGGAAGACGACCTCGCCATTGGTCGGCGCCGTGCCCCAGTACTTGTCATTGCGGGTCAGCGCCAGCGACGAGCCTCGGCGCCATTCGTCCAGGCGGTAAGGGCCTGTGCCATCTTCACTGGCGTTCAGATCCTTTGCCGCGTCGTTGACGATCCAGACGTAGCTGAGGTTATAGGGCAGCGAGATGGAGCGGGCGGAGAGCTTGACCACGACCGTCTGATCGTCGGGCGTCTGGATCTCGCTGATCGTCGCCAGGCTCTTCTTGCGCGAGCTCTTGGAATCCGGTGCCACGACGCGCTCGATGCTGTGCTTCACATCCTGCGCCGTCAGCGGGTCGCCGGAATGGAAGGTCACGTTCGGCCGAAGCTTGAACGTATAGGTCAGGCCGTCCTCGCTGATGGTCTGCTCGGCCACGAGGCCGGGAGCGACGTCACCCGCGTCGGTCAGCGTGAATAGCGCCTCGTAGACGTTGCCGTTGAAGGCTTCGTTGATGCCCTGGCCGGCGCCGGCGGTGTTGTCCAGGTTCTGCGGTTCATAGAGCGAGCCGATGACGATGGAGGCATCCGGATCGAAGTTTGCGTCCTGCGCGAGCGCTGCCGTGCTCGTTGACAGAACCATGGCCAAGGCCGCGGTGGCGAGGATCGAACGCCTGCCTTTCCGGCCCTGTCCTGAAAGTCTGCCAAAGTCGATCGTGTTGCCAGTCATTTCCCTAACTCCTGCATATATGCTCATCACGCGAGGTCGCGCTTGCCATCCGAATGTACACATCGGGCGGTTGCGGCGCATCATACAAATTCCCCACCAATTTAGTGGGAATTTTGGTTCGTTTTGTTTGGCGAAGTTGAAATTTGCACCCGCTGTTGGCATCGGCAAGCGAAGGGCGTTCCTAAAACCGGAGGGCCGCTCCCGCCGGTTCAGCGCTGCGCATATCGCTGCGACCACCGCCGCGGAATCATCAACACCAGCGTGAACAACAGACCGGAGAGGATTGTCGGGCCCAGAGCGAGAGCTGTCCGAAGCGGTACTCGAGCATGGCGCCGACGATCGCCCCGCCAAGCATGCCGATCCAGGGCACGATCTGGATCGTCCATTGTATGTTGCCTGTGCCGATGATCCACCGGCCCAAGCCACGGCCGAAGCGGGACAGGGCGCCCGTTACATAGGTGAGACTGATCGGCAGGCCCTCGATATGCTCGACAGAGGCGTTCGCGACGCCCATGGCAAGGACGATGAGATAGAAGCGCAGTTCGTTCGGCAGGTGGTCGCCACCGGCGGCGGTAAGGGCGAGGGTGACGGTGACGCCGAAAAGAACGCCGCCCGCACGAAACCTGCTTGAAACGATCGTTCCCATGGCATTGCCGACAACGAAGACCGCGAGCGAGCCGAGAAGGATGAGCGACCGCAGGATGTTGCCTTCGGCGACGGCTGTCGCGGCTCGTGTCGTGTTGCCGCTCATGAAAGAGACGAAGTCGCCGACTGTCAGCAGGCCGATGGCGTCGGTCATTCCGGCCAGAAAGGAAATGAGCGCGACCACGAGAAGCGCGGTCCCTGTTCGCTGGCGCCGCACGATCCGGCGCCTCCGCTGAAACGTCATGATGGTATCCTGCAGGGTTTTGCTGGGGCCGTTAAGTGATGTCGGTGAACAGGTGGCATTTGACCGCTTCGCTTTACTGTCAGCATTTCAGACTGAACCAATGGACGCGAGTCGGTGGCCGCTTGTCCACAGTCCACGGTCCGATTGGATCCACAATTTCATCCTGTGCCGGCAAAAGGATTCGACAGTTGCGGCATTCTGATATATCGCATGATTAATCGTTTAATCACCGATAACGGAAACCACGGCCTTGGCGCGTTCCGGACCAAAACTGACGAGGATTGCCAGAGCACTGGGCGTCTCCGCGGCGACGGTCTCCAACGCGCTCTCCGGTAAGGGGCGTGTCTCTGCCGAAATGGCCGAGAAGATCCGCGCGACGGCCGCCGAACTCGGTTATGTCCCGAGCCTTGCGGGCAGGGCGCTCCGCACCGGCCGAACCGCCGTCATCGGGCTCGTGCTTCCCGATATCGCCAATCCTCTCTTCCCGCAGATCGCACAGGCAATCGAGCTGGCTGCGTCGTCAGCCGGTTACGGCGTTCTGATCGCCGACTCCCGTGGGGACGTCACCACCCAGACCAAGGCCATCGAGCGGCTGATCGATCGCGATGTCGACGGCATGGTCATCGTGCCGCGGCGAGGGACCCGCATCGCCGATGTCGGCTGTCCCGTGGCGGTCATCGATACGCCGTCCACGCCAGGCAATACTGTTGCCGCCGACCATTGGGGCGGGGGCCGCCAGATCGCCGAGCATCTGAAAGCGCTCGGACACCAGTGTGTTCTCATCATCGGCAACAATCCCGCCTCCAACGTGCAGAACGACCGCATCGGCGGCATTCGCTCGGCGCTTGCCGAGGGCGCATTCGTCGAAACCCTGTGGATCGAACCGCTCGAGCGCGAGCAGGGCAAGGGCTGTCCGCTCGGCCTTGCCGAGAAGGTCGCGCAAGGTTTTACCGCCTTTGCCTGCGTCTCCGATCTTCATGCGCTCAGGGCGCTGACCGAACTGCAGCGCGCCGGCATCAACGTGCCGGAGAGAGCAAGTGTTACCGGCTTTGACGATCTCATTTGGTCGCCGGTGGTAACGCCGGCACTGACCACGGCGCGCATGGACATGACGCGGATCGCCGCGATTGCCGTCGAAGCACTTGTAAAAGCGATCGGCGAGCGCGACCCGACCGATGCCGCCATCGGCGCACCGGTGACCGCCGACAACGCCGAAGTGCCGATGCAGCTGGTCGTGCGCCAGTCGAGCGCCGCGCCGCCCAGAACACAGTTCCAGCCTGCCCAGACGATCGCCAACGCAAGTACGATTGCCGACGCCAGAACCTCAGCCCCCGAAGGAGAACACCAGCCATGAAGAAGATCCTGCTCGCCTCCAGCGCGCTTTTGCTCGTCGCTGCACATGCCGCTTCCGCCCAGGAAAAGACGCTGACCATTTCCGTCTACGGTTTTGCCCAGGACGCTTTCAAGGAACTGGTCTACACGCCCTTCGAAGCCAAGTGTGGCTGCAAACTGGTGGTCGAGACCGGCAACAGCGTTGAGCGCCTCGCAAAGATGGAGGCCAACAAGGCAAGCCCGGTCGTCGATATGGCCGTCGTCTCCATGGCTGACGCTCTCTCGGCCTCGCGCGCCGGCCTGATCGAAAAGATCGACAACACGAAGCTCACGAATTTCAACAAGCTCTACGATCTCGCCAAGGATCCGAACGGCGACGGCATGAGCGTCGGCTACACCTTCTACGCAACGTCGATCGTCTACCGCTCCGACAAGATGGAAGTGAACTCCTGGGCTGATCTGCTCGACGAGAAGAACGCCAGCCATGTCGCCTTCCCGAACGTCACCACAAATCAGGGCCCGCCGGCGCTCTACATGGTCGGTGAGGCGATCGGCAAGAATACGCCGGATCTGAAGGAAGCCATCGCCGCCGTCGGCGCGAAGAAGGACGAAATCGTCACCTTCTACGTCAAGTCTTCGCAGCTCGTGCAACTGATGCAGCAGGAAGAGATCTGGGCCGCCCCGATCGGGCGTTTCTCCTGGGAGGGCTTCACCAAGCTCGGCCTGCCGATCAAGTGGGCGACGCCGAAGGAAGGCCAGACCGGCGGCATGAACGTCATGGTTCTGACCAAGGGCGCCAAAAACCAGGACCTGGCGCTGGAATTCATGGACTTCTGGCTCTCGACCGAAATCCAGACGGCACTTGCAGAAAAGCTGGTCGACAGCCCGGCCAACAAGGACGTCAAGGTAGCGCCTGAAATCGCTGAAAACCTCACCTATGGCGAGGAAACCGTGAAGAGCCTCAAGCTCATTCCGTCGGCCGTCGCTCTCGACAATCGCGAAGCCTGGCTTTCCGAGTGGAACGCCCAGGTCGGACAGTAACAGCCATCGACAAACGCCCCCATCGCCGTGATGGGGGCAGTTTTGCGGGTCGGCCGGCAACCTTTGAGCCGATCCCGCAGTGAATGAACGCGACGAAAGGAAGACCAGGGATGTTTCAGAACCGCGCCGAGGCACTGGCGCTCGCTTTGCCGGCGGCGGTCTTTGCGGCGATCGTCTTTCTGGCGCCCGTCGTCATTCTGCTCGCCGAAGGCTTTCGCAGCGCCGACAGCTGGTCGCTGACCGCTTATGTCGATTTCTTCACCGACCCGCTGAACCGCACGGTCTTCCTGCGCACGTTCCGGCTCGGTCTGATGGTGACTGCCGTCTCGGCCGTGCTCGGCTATGCCGCTGCCTTTGCGATCGTCAATCTTTCGCCGCGCAGCAAGGGGCAGATGATCGGCCTTGTCGTGCTGCCGCTGATGATTTCGTCGGTCGCCCGCACCTATGCCTGGATCGTCATTCTCGGGCGCACCGGCATCGTCAACCAGGCGCTGCAGCTCATCGGCCTTTCGGACGAACCGATCCGCTTTCTCTTCACCGAGACAGCCGTGTTTATCGGCCTGTTGCAGCTGTTCCTGCCGCTGATGATCCTGTCGCTGATCAGCGCGCTCGAGAACATGCCAAAGGATGCCATTCCGGCGGCGCGCGTGCTGGGTGCCAACTGGTTCCAGGTGTTCTGGAAGGTCATTCTTCCGCTCACAAAGGAAGGTCTCGTCATTGGCGGTACCCTGGTCTTCACCGGTTCGCTGACTGCCTATATCACCCCGGCAATCCTCGGCGGCTCCAAGGTGCTGATGCTCGAGACGCTGCTCTACCAGCGCGTCACCGTCGCCAATGATTTCGTCTCGGCGAGCGTCATTGCCTTCATCCTGATCGTCATGAGCTTTGCCGCCAATCTACTCCTGAAACGGCTCGCCACCGCGAGGAACAAGCGATGACCCCCCGCGTCTTTTCTCCCCTCGTCCTGTTTCTGGTGATCGCCTTCCTGATCGGGCCGTTCTTCATCATCGTCGCGGCATCGCTGTCGGGCGGCGAGACCCTGGCTTTCCCGCCGCAAGGCTTCTCGCTGAAATGGGTCGCCAAGGTCTTCACCGTCGAAAGCTTCCGTGAAAGCTTCGCCGTGTCGATGTTCCTTGCCATCTGCGGTACCGCAATGGCGCTGGTGCTTGGCATTCCCGCTTCATACGCGCTTTCGCGCTACAAGCTGCCCTTCGGCGAAACCATCCGCACGATCGTGTCGTTGCCGATCATCGTGCCGGGTATCATCGTCGGCCTGGCGCTGCTGCGCTACATCGTCGTGCCGTTCGGCTTCAACATCACGCTCGCGCTCTTCCTCGCGCATACGGCGCTGGTGCTGCCCTATGCCGTGCGCGTCGTATCGGCCAGCCTCAACAACCTGCGCTCCGACATCGAGGAAGCTGCAGTGCTGCTCGGCTCCTCGCGCGCCGGCGCGTTCTTCCGGGTGGTGATGCCGAATATTCGCAGTGGTATTCTCGCCGCCTTCATCCTCGGCTTCGTGACGAGCTTCAACCAGGTGCCGGTCTCGCTGTTCCTGTCCGGTCCGGGCGTGCGCACGCTGCCGATCGACATGCTCTCCTATATGGAGATCACCTACGACCCGTCGGTGGCGGCTCTTTCGGCGCTGCTCGCCTTCATGTCCATCGGCATCGTTTTCCTTGCCGAACGCTTCTTAGGATTTTCCCGCTATGTCTGACGCTTCCTTCCTCAGCCTCGAAAAACTCACGCTCGCCTATGGCGATACCGTTGCGGTGAAGGATCTCGACCTGTCGATCCGCAAGGGCGAATTGGTGGCGTTTCTTGGACCGTCCGGCTGCGGCAAGACGACGACAATGCGCTCGATCGCCGGGCTGCTGACACCGGCATCGGGCCGCATCAGCCTCGACGGCGTCGACATCACACGAGTTTCCGCCAACAAGCGGTCGGTCGGGCTGGTCTTCCAGTCCTATGCGCTCTTTCCGCATCTGTCGGTTTTCGAAAACGTCGCGTTTGGCCTGCGCCTGAAGAAGCTGCCGGCAAACGACATCGAGACGCGTGTGACGGCCGGCCTCAAATCCGTCGGCCTGTCGAAATTCGCCACGCGCAAGCCGGCCGAGCTTTCCGGCGGCCAGCAGCAGCGCGTGGCACTTGCCCGTTCGATGGTGATGGAGCCGAAGGTCCTGCTGCTCGACGAGCCGCTGTCGAACCTCGATGCCCGGCTTCGCTTGGAGATGCGCACCGAGCTGCAGCGCGTGCAGAAGGAAACCGGCGTGACGATGATCTTCGTCACCCACGACCAGGGCGAGGCGCTGTCGCTTGCCGACCGGATCGTGGTGATGCTCAACGGCGCCATCGAGCAGATCGGCACGCCCGAGGACATCTACAACCGCCCGGTTTCCCGCTTCGTTGCCGACTTCGTCGGCTTCGAGAACATTTTCGCGGTCGAGGGTGGCAAGCTCAAAGCCGCAAACGGCCCGATTTCTCTTTCCGAATCCCTGCCGCCTGACACGGCAGGGCTTGCGTGGCGTCCGCGCATGGTGACCCTTGGTTCAGGTCCTTTCCAAGGCACTGTGCGCGGAGCCTCTTTCTCAGGCAGCACACGCGAATACCTGCTCGATACGCCGCTCGGCGCGATCAAGGCCGAGGAGGATGCAGGTCTCGCCGCGCACCAACCGGGCACTGAACTTACCTTCGATCTGCCGGCCGCCAAGGCGGCCCGGCTTGAGCGGTTCGGGTAATTTGCAATGGGCATCTGGATCGATACGGATATGGGCTTCGACGACATCGCTGCGGTGCTCGTCGTTCTCCACGCCAACGAGACGATTGACGGCATCTCGCTCGTGTTCGGCAATACGCCGCTCGAGCAGGTCAAGCGCAATGCGGCGAGTGCGGCCATGGCATTCGGCTGGTCGTTTCCCATCCATGAGGGCCGCGCCTTGCCGGTGCTCGGCAGGCTGGAAACCGCCGAGCGGATCCTCGGGCAAACCGGCATGCCGACCGTCGGCCTGACGCTTCCGGCGGCCCCGCCGCTAGCGACGAGCGACGCCTTCGCCGAGCTCTGCCGCTGGTTGGAGGAAGCCGAGGAGCCGCGCCGTGTCCTGGCGCTCGGGCCGCTGACCAACCTTGCCGCGCTCTGCCTTGCCCGCCCGGATCTGGCCGCGAAGATCACCGACCTGACCTGGATGGGCGGTGGCGTCACCACCGGCAACCATACGGCCTCAGCCGAGTTCAACGCTTTCGCTGATCCGGAAGCACTGGCGATCGTGCTGGCGCACGAACTGCCGCTACGCATGGTCGACCTCGACCTTTGCCGCAAGGTCTTCGCCTATCCCGATGATATTGCACCCATTCGTGCCACGGGCGGTGTCAATGCCACGCTGATCGCCGATCTCTTGTCCGGCTACGTTTCCATCGGCACCAGCCGCGGGCGGCCGGGCATGGCGATCTACGATCCGACGGCCGCAGTCGCGTTCGTCAATGCCGGCGCGGTCTCCTTCCGCAAGGCGCGCATCGATGCTGAGCTTGCAGGTTCGCTGACCCGTGGGCGTACAGTGGTCGAGACGCGAGAAAGCCATGCGGCCTTCAACGCCGAATACGCGACCGACGTGCATGCGGAAACGGCACGCGCCCAGATCCTCGGCGCGTTGATGAAGGAAGCCGCCAAGTGAGCCGTGTGCAGGAGCCGATGGACCTGATGGATGCCGAACTGCGCGCGCGTGCCGTTGCAGCCGCGCGTGGCGTGGCGGCGTTCGACGTACTCATCTCCGGCGGCGTTGTCGTCGACATGGTCACCGGTGAAAGGCGGGCTGCCGATGTGGGCCTCGTCGGTTCGCTGATTGCCAGCGTGCATGCCCCCGGCAGCCGCAGCGATGCCGCCTCGTTCGTCGATGCCTCCGGCGCCTTCCTGTCACCGGGCTTGATCGACACGCACATGCATGTCGAAAGCTCGATGGTGACGCCCGCGACCTATGCCGATGCGGTGCTGCCGCGCGGCGTCACGACTGTTGTCTGGGATCCGCACGAGTTCGGCAACGTCAGCGGCATCGCCGGGGTGCGCTGGGCTGCCGATGCCATCGCTGACTTGCCGCTGCGTTGTGTTCTGCTGGCGCCGTCGAGCGTACCATCTGCGCCGGGCCTGGAACTGGCGGGCGCCGACTTCGATGCCGATGTCATCGCCACGATGCTTTCCTGGCCGGAAATCGGCGGCATCGCCGAGATGATGAACATGCGCGGCGTTATCGATGGCGATCCGCGTATGCAGGCGATCGTCCAGGCGGGGCTTGCCGCGGGCAAGCCGGTCAACGGCCATGCGCGCGGCCTTGCCGGCGCGGACCTGCAGGCTTTCGTGACCGCGGGCGTCAGCTCGGACCATGAACTGGTTTCCTCTGACGACCTGATGGCCAAGCTTCGCGCCGGGCTCTCGATCGAACTGCGCGGCTCGCACGATCACCTATTGCCCGAGTTCGTCGAGGCGCTGAATACACTCGGCCATCTGCCGCAAACCGTGACGCTTTGCACTGACGATGTCTTTCCTGATGATCTCGATCGCTCGGGTGGGCTCGACGACGTCGTGCGGCGGCTCGTGCGCTATGGCCTAAGGCCCGAATGGGCGCTTCGCGCCGCGACGCTGAACGCCGCGACCCGCCTCGGCCGTGCCGACCTCGGCCTCATCGCCCCCGGACGGCGCGCCGATATCGTGATCTTCGAGGATCTTGCCGATCTCGAGGCCCGTGCCGTGATCGCCGGCGGCAAACAGGTCGCCGTTGCCGGACGGATGATCGATGCCCTGCCGAGGACCAATGTAGAAGCGCTCGCTGGCACGATGAAAATCGAGCCATTGAGCGAGACCGATTTCGCCATTGCGTCGACCGGTTCAAAGGTGAGGGTCGCTACGGTCGATCGCCCGCGCTTCACGCAGTGGGGCGAGGTTCTGGCCGCGGTCGAGAATGGCTTCGTCGTTCCGCCGCAAGGCGCAACGTTGATCGCCGTCGCTCATCGCCACGGCCGCGCCGACAGCAAGCCGCGCGTCGGCCTGCTTACCGGTTGGGGAGAGTGGCGCGGTGCATTCGCGACCACCGTTTCACACGACAGCCACAACCTGACAGTCTTCGGCGGCAATGCCCGCGACATCATGGAGGCGGCCAATGCCGTCATCGCCGCCGGTGGCGGCATGGCTGTCGCATCGGCGGGCAAGATCGACGCGGTCCTGCCGTTGCCGCTCTGCGGCCTCGTCTCCGATGCACCGTTGGCCGATGTGTCTGCCGGCTTTGCCGCCCTGCGCGATGCTGTCGGGCGGATCGTCGATTGGCAGCCGCCTTACCTCGTCTTCAAGGCCTGCTTCGGGGCAACGCTTGCCTGCAATGCAGGGCCGCACCAGACCGATCGCGGCATCGCCGATGTGCTAACCGGAAAGCTTCTCGAAAATCCGGTGCTCGAAGTCCTCTGAGGCATCAAGCACGGCGACGATTGTCGCCCTCAGACTGCTGACAACGTCAGTACGAGGAGTAAGGAAGGCTCGGCGTTAGCCAAATTCTCCTTCATTCCTGTGCCTGTCACAGGAATCTGGCCAGCCCAAGTCCTTGGGCTGAACGGTCTTTTGACCTGACGGACGTCAGCTCGCTGGATTCCGGCACGGGGCAGGAATGAGGCAGAACTGAGCGAGCCTTTCGTCAACCAGGCATTCTCAAGCTTTGTCATCATGCTCAGGCGTCGATTGACGCCCCGCTGATCCCTTCGGCAACCACCGGCCTCTACCGAAGGGGCGCGACGTTTCGGAGCAGCGGACATTCTGAGCGACGGCGTTACATGTTCAGAGGCCGGCCGAAGCACTCAGTTCCTGTTCCACCAATGTCGTCCAGAAGGTGGTGCCCGGACCAATCGCGTCGTCGTTGAAGTCATAGGCCGTGTTGTGGTGCAGTGCGCCGTCGACGGCGGGTCCGTTGCCGAGCCAGACGTAGCAGCCGGGAGCTTCGAGACCAAAGAAGGCGAAGTCGTCGCCGGCGGTCGATGGCGGAAACTGCGTGCGGGTCTTTTCGCCGAAGACGGCACGGGCTGCCGAAAGGGCGCGTTCGCTGGCGCCGGCGTCATTGACCACGGGCGGAATGCGACGCTCGAACGCGTAGTCGACCTTGATGCCGTACATCTCGGCCGTACCGCGCGCCAGCCGGCCGATCTCTTCCTCGAGCTGATCGCGAACATGAGGCGTGTAGGCGCGCGCCGTGCCGCCGATCTCGACCGTATCGGGAATGACGTTGAGCGCCTTCGGGTCGCCGGCGCGAACGGAGCAGGCGCTGACGACGGCCGGCTGTAGCGGATCGACGACGCGGCCGACGATCGATTGCAGTGAGGCGAGGAACGTGCCGGCTGCCGTCACCGGGTCGCGGCCGAGATGCGGCTTGGCGCCGTGGGTGCCGACGCCGCGGAAAGTCAACCGCCAGCTGTCGGACGAGGCGAGCTGCGGTCCGGCGACGACGGCCATCTCGTCGGGGTGAAGGCCGGGCATGTTGTGCAGGCCGTAAACCGCGTCGCAGGGGAAGAGCCGGAAGAGGCCATCCTCGACCATGCGCTTGGCACCGCCACGACCTTCTTCGGCCGGCTGGAAGATGAAATGCACTGTGCCGGAAAAATTGCGCGTCCTGGCGAGATGGCGGGCGGCGCCAAGCAGCATGGCGGTGTGGCCGTCATGGCCGCAGGCATGCATCTTGCCGGCTTCCTTCGATTTGTATGGCCGCTCGGCAAGTTCCGGCATGGCAAGCGCATCCATATCGGCGCGAAGGCCGATGGAGCGGGTGCCGTTGCCGATCTGCAGCGTGCCGACGACACCGGTTTTTCCAAGGCCCCGGTGGATTTTAAGCCCGGCTTCTTCAAGCAGTTTCGCGACCAGATCGCTTGTGCGAACCTCCTCGAAGCCAAGCTCCGGATGGGCGTGGAGATCACGACGGAATTCGGTGAGGAAGGGCAGATCGTTGGTGATCCCATCTGGCACGCGCATTGTCTGGCAGTTCCTTGCATGTCTGTCGGAGAAGGGCCGTCGAATTCCCCAGATTTGCGTCTGCCGGGGCGCCCTTTCGGTTTGATCGAAGTGGTAAACGGTATAGACGAAAACCGCCGGAACCAGAACAGTGCGCCGGCGTTTTCATTGCCTTTCGTTCGAAGCCTTGGTGGCGCAGAAGAGGACAGTACCGATGCAGCCGCATGAATTCTGGCAGGATGTGTTCCCGCCGAAAAGTTTCGATACTGGAAGCGGTTATCGGGATTTCTTCCCGGCAACTCTCGAAGACGGTCGCCAGATCCTGTTGCCGATCCGGCAGCTCTCCGATGGCAAACACGCGCTGGCCTCGCTGATCATCAACCAGGCGAGTTTTGCGGTCGAAGAAGCGCTGGCAACGGAACTGGCCACCAGGCTCGCGCCGTTAAAACCGGATGTCATCGCCGGTCTGCCGACGCTGGGGCTGACCCTGGCGGCTGCCGTCGCCCGCAAGCTCGGCCATGCCCGTTACGTGCCGCTCGGAACGTCGCGCAAATTCTGGTATGTCGACGATCTCTCCGTGCCGCTGTCGTCGATCACCACCCCCGACCAGAAGAAGCGGCTCTACGTCGATCCGCGCATGCTGCCGCTGCTTGAGGGCAAGCGCGTTGTGCTCGTCGACGACGTCATATCAAGCGGCACGTCGATCGTTGCCGGCTTGACGCTGATGGAGACTTGCGGCGTCGAGCCGATCGCAATCGGTGCAGCCATGCTGCAGACCGAGCGTTGGCGACAGCCTCTGGCCGATCTTGCGCCGCGTTGGCCGGAGTGCGTGGTCGGTGTGTTCCGCACGCCGTTGCTGGCCCGAGGGGAAGACGGCGCCTGGCGCGCCGCCTGAGCCTTATCGCCGATAAAGTGCCCGCGCTATTGCGCCGGCCGGACCTCGTAATAGACGGTCGCAGCAGTGCCGGCGGTCTTGGCGATGGTGTAGACGTCGTAGGACGCCTGCGGATCGTTGCCCATGCCAAGCGAACCTGCGGGCATGCCGGGCACGGCAATGCCAGCAATGTCCGGCTTTTCGGACACAAGCTTCTGTACTGCCTCAAGCGGCACATGCCCTTCTACGACATAACCGTCGATGACGGCGGTGTGGCACCCCTCCATGTCGGCCGGCACGCCGAGCCGGGACTTGATCGGCGTCATGTCGGCTTCGTCGCGGATATCGACCTTGAAGCCTGCTGCCTCCATGGCTTCCGCCCATTGTTCGCAGCAGCCGCATTGCGGATCCTTGTAGATCGTCATCGGGCCTGCTGCGATCGCCACACCGGCCGTGAGCATCGTCATGCCCATGATCGCACCGGCGATGAAATGTCTGCGGTTGAGGTCCATCATCGGACGCTCCTTTCGTTTCAGTTCGGCCTCGTCGTCCAAGGCCCGGAATTGTCGTTATACCGGGCCTTGGACATTGGATTACTTGATCTCGGTCACAGTGAGCTTGCCATCGACCCGGTCGGCGACGAATTCGATCGCAGTGCCTTCCTTGAGCTTGGCCAGTATCGCATCATCCTTGACCCGGAACACCATGGTCATCGCAGGCATGTCGAGGTTCTTGAGATCTTCATGGGCGATGGTCACCTTCTTGGCCGAGGCGTCGAGCTTCTTGACCGTCCCCTTGGTGAATTCCGCAGCCTGCGCGGAAGCGGCGATGGCGAGAGCGGCAAACAATGTGAGGAGCGTTTTCATAGTGTCATCCTTTCAGTGGGTTACAGTTATTTCTTCACGACTTCGAGCGGCCCATGCATGCCGGCGTCGTAGTGGCCGGGGACCAGGCAGGCGAACTGGAACGTGCCGTTGTTGGTGAAGGTCCAGACGATCTCGCCGGATTTGCCGGGCTCGAGCCGGATGGCGTTCGGATCAGCGTGTTCCATGTCCGGAAACTTCTCCATCGCGGCCTTGTGCTCCTGAATCTGCGCCTTGTCGTCGAGCACGAACTCATGTTCGAGTTCGCCGACATTCTTGATGGCGAAGCGCACGGTCTGCCCCTGGCGGACCTTGATGCTTGCCGGCGTGAAGATCATCTTGCCGTCGTCGGTTTCCTTCATCGTCACGCGTACGGTCTGGGTCGCCTTCTTGGCGTCGCCCGGTTTGCCGACCGACATGACATCATGACCGCCGGCGTGAGAGCCGCTGGCCAGCATCGGCGAGGCGAGCGAGGAAGCGGCGAGGAACGCCAGCGCGAAAAGTGTCGTCTTCATCTTTGTTTCCTTGGTTGCATTGGAAGAGGTCATTGCGGTCAGCCCTTTTTTGCGGGCGGCGGCGTGATCACTGTCTTGGCATCGGTTGCCCGGTTGGTTTCCGGCAACGCGCCGGTCCATTCCCAGGCCTGCGTTCCCGGCGGGTTTTCGTACCAGCCGGGGTCGCTGTAATCGCCGGCGGAGATGCCTTCGCGCACCTTCACCACCGAGAACATGCCGCCCATCTCCAACGCGCCGTGCGGGCCCCAGCCCGTCATCATCGGGATGGTGTTGTCGGGAAGCGGCATTTCCATTTCGCCCATGTCGGCCATCCCGGCCGTGCCCATGGGCATGTAGTCGGGCTTGATCTTGCGGATCTTGGCCGCGACCTGGGTCTTGTCGGCGCCGATGAAGGTCGGGATGTCGTGGCCCATCGCATTCATCGTGTGGTGCGATTTGTGGCAATGGATCGCCCAATCGCCTTCGTACTTGGCGTCGAACTCGTAGGCGCGCATGGCGCCGACGGGGATGTCGATCGAGACCTCCGGCCACCGGGCTTCCGGGCGAACCCAGCCGCCATCGGTGCAGGTCACTTCGAAATCGTAGCCGTGCATGTGGATCGGATGGTTGGTCATCGTCAGGTTGCCGACGCGCACCCGCACCCGGTCGTTCTTGGCAACAACCAACGGATCGATGTCCGGGAAGATGCGGCTGTTCCAGCACCACATGTTGAAGTCCGTCATCTCCATGATGCGCGGAACATAGGTGCCGGGGTCGATGTCATAGGCGTTGAGTAGGAAGACGAAGTCGCGGTCGACCCGCATGAAGGCCGGATCCTTCGGGTGAATGACGAAGAAGCCCATCATGCCCATGGCCATCTGCACCATCTCGTCGGCGTGCGGGTGGTACATGAAGGTTCCGGACTTCACGAGATCGAACTCGTAGACGAACGTCTTGCCCGCAGGGATATGCGGCTGAGACAGTCCACCGACGCCATCCATCCCCGAAGGCAGGATCATGCCGTGCCAATGGATCGTCGTGTGCTCCGGCAGCTTGTTGGTGACGAAGATGCGCACCCGGTCGCCTTCGACCGCCTCGATCGTCGGCCCGGGGGACTGGCCGTTATAGCCCCAGAGATAGGCGGTCATGCCGTCGGCCATCTCGCGTTCCACCGGTTCGGCGACGAGATGGAATTCCTTGACGCCGTTGTTCATCCGGTGCGGCAGCGTCCAGCCGTTGAGCGTAACGACCGGGTTGTAGTCCGGCCCGCTCGTCGGCACGAGCGGCTTCTGGGTGGCGGCGTTGTCCATGCCTGCCGCCTCCGGCAGGCCGGATGTCGAGGTTTGCGCCCAGGCGGTGGTAGAAACGAGTGCCGCGCCGGCACCGAGGATTTGTCGTCTGTTGAACATGGTCATCGTTCCTTTCAATCCGCATCCGCTGCGGCAGGAGCGGCGGTCTCGACCGCAGTGCCTTCTTCCCCGCCGCCATGGATGGCCGTCATCAGATCGGCGTCCGCCAGCCAGAAATCGCGTTTGGCGTTGATGGAGAGGATCACCGAGTCCACCTTGGCGCGCGTGTCGGCGAGCATTTCGAAGGTGCTGGTGATCATGCCGTTGTAGCTGAGGGTGGCCTCTTCCTCGATCTTGCTGCGCAAGGGCACGACGTTGTTGCGATAATGTCTGGCGATATCGTAGCGCGATCGATAGGCCTGATAGGCCGAGCGAGCTTCCGAGCGGACGTTGACGGCCTTCTCGGCAAGCAGGTTGGCAGCGCGCATATGCGCCAGTTCCGCCTTGCGCAAGCGCGCCTGGCCGGTGTCGAAGATCGGGATGGAGAACTCCAACTCACCCTGGCCGGTGGTCTCGACCTTGGTGTCCCCGTCTTCGCGTTCGCGCTCGGCTTCTGCCCCTGCGACGAGCGTGAGATCGCTGACGAAGCGTGTCGCGTCGGTCAACCGATAGGACTTTGCCACGGCCTCAAGCTCGAGGCGGGCCATCTGCAGGTCGACACGGCGCTTGAGCGCTTCGCCCTCGATGCTGTTCCGGCGGGCGAGGGTCTTCGGCAGGTCGGGCAGTCGGTTCGGCACCTGGTAGTCGGCGTCCGCTCCCCAGAGACCCATTTTCCGGGTGAGGCTTTCCTTGGCAAGTCGTGCCGCAAGTCGGGCTTGCGCCACCTGGCCGGCGAGTTCGGCATTGAAGACGTGCTCGCGTGCCTGGTCACCCTTGCCCATAGAACCGGTTTCGCCCAGCTTGGCGGCGAGTTCGGAGGATGCGTCGGCTGCGGCCTGCGCCCGGTTGAGCTGCCCGACCGTTTCCCAGGCCGAAACCGTCTCGACCCATGCGCGCCGGGTTTCTGCCGCAAGCGCAAGCGTTCGAAGGGCCGCCGCAAGCTGCGCCTGGCGAAAGCGGGCGTCGGCAACGGCGATGGTCTTCTCCCGCGTCATGAGCGCCAGGATATTGGTGGTGATCAGCCCCTCAATGGCGCGATAGGCTTGAAGCTCCGGCGCCCCGATCCCGGTGGTACCGATCGAAACAGTCGGGTTGAGGAGCATCGTTGCCTGCCAGGCATCCGCCGACGCATCGCCGAGATCGGCATAGGCGGCCTGCAGGCCCCTGTTGTTGAGAAGCGCGATCTGCACGGCGGTGTCGGCATCGACCGATTTGCGTGCCAGCAGGGCTTTCACCTGTGCTTCAGCCTTTGCGGCCTGCTCGCGGTTCTGGATCCAGACGCTTCTCTTCGCAGTGCCTGCGCTGACCTTGGCCTCGACCGCGGTAAAGCCGGCGTCCTTTGCCGAATATTCTGCGGTTGTGGTGCAGCCGGCAAGCGCCAGCGGCAAGCCGATGATCGCGGCGAGCTTGAACCTTTGCCTGCTCATGATGCGCCTCCCTTGGCGGGAGACTGGGCGTCGTTGAGCGGCACCCAGCGTTTTGGACCGACAGGCTCACGGTGGACATAGCCGGCAACAGGGCTTCGGTAAGCCTGACCGCCGGCGCCAGTGGAACTTTGCGAGGGATCGGCGAGGCTTGTGACCTCGGCAGGCATCGTGGTGGCGCATCCGCCCAAAAGGATGGGCAGGAGCGCCATGGAAAACAGACGTTTCATGGTTCAACCTGAAATGTGAATGATGGATATCGGCGTCCGACCGGCAAAGCCGGGCAGGCCAAGACCGCGCGTGCGGTCAGCTGTTCACGAAATCAGGCTCTTGGAGGGCGATGCAGACCAGCGGGCTCGCCTGGGCTGAGTTGCGACTGCAGGCCGAAGCTTAAAGCGGAGCGTGGAAGACCGAAGCGGGCTTCACCGGCGTCGGCAAGAACGGCAACGGACGCACAGAAGGTCTTGCAGCAATCCTTCTTGTCGGCCTTGCTGCTATCGCCGATGGGTTTTGCCTTGCCGCTTTCGGCACTTGGGCAATGCTCGTTCAGCGCTGAGGCACTGATATCGACCGAGGCATCTGTCTGCATCGCCGCGTGCTTTTGCATCGCCGCGTGCATCTGCATGGCTGTGTGTGATGCGACATGGGTCATGCCGGCGGCGCTGGAAAAGGGCAGCACAGCCAGCGACAGCATCGTCACCAGCTTGAGCATCGTCAGCAGACGCTGATATGCAGTTCGTACCTTTTCCATCATCAATCCGTAGAAACGCTGTCGATTCCTGTCAATGCTACCGGCGGGACCGAGGCTCACGAATGCGTGAGCCTCGGTCAGTTTCGGTCTTCAGGCCTGTCGGCGATTGCGGACCGGGTCGATGCCGGCCGGGCCGAAGCGCGCGGGCTCGAGGGCCTTGCCCGGTTCGTTGGCCATGTCGGCGAGATCGTCGAGGATCGGGCAATCCGGTCGTCCGTCGCCGTGGCAGTTGGCGGCCAGATGCTTGAGCGTCCGGCTCATAGCCTTCAACTCCTCCGCCTTGCGCTCGAGGATATCGACGTGTTCGAGCGCGATCTTCTTCACCTCACTGCTGGCGCGCGAACGATCGCGCCAGAGTGTCAAGAGGTCGGTCATCTGCTCGACGGTGAAACCGAGATCGCGGGAGCGGCGGATGAAGCGCAGGGTGTGGACGTCGTTGTCGCCGTAGTTGCGATAGCCGGCCTCGCTGCGATCGGCCGGAGGAATGAGGCCGATCGTTTCGTAATAGCGGATCATCTTCGTCGAGACGCCGGAGGCGCGTGCGACTTCGCCGATGTTCATGGCTTCACCTTTCAAGAGGCGCGCAGAGCGCGGGCATTCATGTCGAATATAGGAACTCTCCCCGGCGGACGCCATGCGGGCGTGTCCCGCCGGGGAGAGGCTTTGATGTTATCGCGCCGCTGGCGTTTGCGCGACGACGCCGCGAAAACCCCTCAGCCGAAGCGCGTTTCCGAGCACGAAGACGCTGGAAAGCGCCATGGCACCGGCGGCGAAGATCGGCGACAGCAACAGGCCATAGGGCGGATAAAGCGCGCCCGCTGCAACCGGGATCAGGACCGCGTTATAGGCAAAGGCCCAGAACAGGTTTTCTTTGATGTTGCGGATCGTTGCCTTCGACAGCGCGATCGCGTTGGGCACGCCCAGGAGATCGCCGGACATCAGCACAACATCGGCGCTTTCGATCGCGACATCGGTGCCGGTACCGATCGCAAGTCCGACATCGGCTTCGGCAAGAGCAGGCGCATCGTTGATACCGTCGCCGACGAAGGCGACGGCGCGACCGTCTGCCTTCAGGCGCTTCAGAGCAGCAATCTTGCCGTCGGGCAGCACCTCGGCGATCACTTCGTCGATCCCGAGCTTGGCGGCGATCGCTTCGGCCGTCCGGCGGTTGTCGCCGGTAATCATCGCCACCTTGAGACCGAGATCGTGCAACATGCGGATCGCCTGCGGCGTCGTTTCCTTGATCGGGTCGGCAACGGCGATGATGGCGGCAAGCTTGCCGTCGATTGCTGCATAGAGCGGGCTCTTGCCTTCCGACCCGAGGCGGGCTGCCTGGTCGGCAAACACCGAGACGTCGAGCTTCAGCCGGGTCATCAGCCGATCGGCGCCGACATGGATGCTCCGCCCATTCACCGTGGCGCTCGCGCCGAAGCCAGGAACAGCCTCGAAGTTCGCGGCGGTCGGAATGGCGATGCCTTCGGACTTCGCCGCTTCGACGATTGCCTCGGCGATCGGGTGTTCCGATCGGGTTTCGACGGCGGCGACGAGTGCAAGCACCTCGCTGCGCTCAAAACCGGCTGACGTGTCGAGATCGGTCAGTTCCGGGCGACCCTTGGTGAGCGTGCCCGTCTTATCGACGGCAATGATCTCGGCATTGCGCAGTGTCTGCAACGCCTCTCCCTTGCGGAACAGCACACCCATCTCGGCGGCACGACCGGTGCCGACCATGATCGAGGTCGGGGTCGCTAGGCCCATCGCGCAGGGGCAGGCGATGATCAGCACCGCGACGGCGTTGACGAGCGCGAAGGTCAGCGCGGGATCCGGGCCGAAGACGAGCCAGATCGCGAAAGTAAGGACTGCCATGGCGATGACGGCCGGAACGAACCAGGCCGTCACCTTGTCGACCAGCGACTGGATCGGCAGCTTGGCGCCCTGGGCCTGTTCGACCATGCGAATGATCTGGGCAAGCACAGTGTCGGCACCGACCTTGGTGGCGCGGAAGGTGAAGGAGCCTGTTTTGTTGATGGTGCCGCCGACGACGTCGGCGCCGGCGATCTTCTCGACGGGAACCGGCTCGCCGGTGATCATCGATTCGTCGACGTAGGAATTGCCATCGACAACGGTACCGTCGACTGGCACGCGGTCGCCGGGGCGCACCAGCACGGTGTCGCCGGCATGCACGTCGGCGAGCGGAATCTCGATCGTTTCCCCATCGCGAACGACGCGCGCCGTCTTTGCCTGCAGGCCCATCAGGTGCTTGATCGCTTCCGAGGTGCGGCCCTTGGCGCGGGCTTCAAGCACCCGACCGAGCAGGATCAGCGTCACGATGACGGCCGCGGCTTCATAATAGACGTTGGCCGTGCCCTCGGGCAAAAGCCCAGATGCGAAGGTGGCAACGACCGAATAGCCCCAGGCGGCGGCCGTGCCGATGGCGACGAGCGAATTCATGTCGGGCGCGAGACGCAACAGGGCCGGTATGCCCTTCTGGTAGAAGCGCAAGCCCGGGCCGAAGAGCACGAGCGTCGTCAACACGAACTGCAGATACCAGCTCTCCTGCATGCCGATATTGATCATGACGAAGTCGTGCACGGCCGGGATGAAGTGCGAGCCCATTTCCAGGACGAAGATCGGCAGCGTCAAGGCTGCTGCAACCAGCAACGCGCGGCTGAGACGCCGGCTTTCGCGCTCGCGCTTTTCGGCCTCCTCATCGGTGTTCGCATCGCCGGTGATGCGCTTGGCGTCATAACCGGCGGCGCGCACGGCCTCTTCGAGACTGGCGACTGTTGCAATGCCCTTGGTGAGGCGCACCGAGGCGCGCTCGGTCGCCAGGTTGACGCTGGCGTCAGCGACGCCGGGCACCGCTTTCAATGCCTTTTCGATACGGGCGACACAGGAGGCGCAGGTCATACCTTCGATTGCCAGCTCGATCGATTCCTCAGCGGCGCCATAGCCGCTGTTTTCGATTGCCTTGACGATGTCGGCGGTCTTGGTCGATCCATCGAACCTGACATCGGCCCGTTCCGTTGCAAGGTTGACAGAGGCGGATGTCACCCCTGGGACTGCTCGGATGGCCTTCTCGACGCGCGCGACGCACGAGGCACAGGTCATTCCCTCGACCGGTATGCTGGCCGTCAGGGCGTTGCCGGCGATTGCTACGGCGCTCTTCGTTTCGATGGTGGTCACGGATCCCATGATCGTGCTCCTTTTCCTTTTCTTTTATCGGAAGATGGGGCTTCCAACGATGGGAAGGTCAAGGGCGGTTTGAAACATTTCTTCATGCAGCAAGGCATCGCATTCAAATGCTCAGTGCTGGTGATGCGAATGCACGACGGCGTGACCCTTGCCACGTGCAATCAGCCAGCGATTGACGGGAAACGCGGCGGCCCCGGCAACAAGGAGCGCGACCGCAAGGCTCGCCCAGAAGAGGAGAGACGTTACGCCTGCATCCATCGCTCCGGGGATGAACAGCATCAGGGCGTTGTCGACGATTTCCATGATGACGATGGACGCCGTGTCGGCGGCAAGCGCCAGCTTCAGGACCACCGCGAACGGCATGCCTGCCTTCAGCAGCGGAAACATGGTCAGGCCGTAGCCGAAGACAAAGGCAAGGAAGACGGCGAGTGCAATGGTCTGGACATTGCCCCAACCAAGCGCCGAGCCGATGACCATGCCGAGCACCTCGCCGATGGCGCATCCTGTCAGGCAATGCACCGTGGCAGAGAGCGCGAGACAGTTGAGTGACATGCTTTCGGGTTTCGAGGGACTGGCGGTCACGCTGCGGTGATCATGTCGGTGCCCGTCGTGTTCGTCGTGTTGCATGCTCGGTCTCCGTGAAGATGCGGAGCCGGCAAGCTAGAGCTTCCCACCGTTGTAGGGTCAAGGCGTGCGGCGGCGTCAAACGACAAACGCCCCGGCTTTGGGAGCCGAGGCGCGCCAACCGGTGACTGGAGGCACCGTTGCGATCTTGATTTAGAGCTGGCGGCCCTCATAGCCTGCCGTCTTCAGCGCGTCGGCAATCGGGCCGGATGCGGCGGCGGTGTCGACGCTGATTTCGCGCGCGCCGAGATCGACCTTGACGGTTGCCTGCGGATCAACGCTCAGGATCGCCTTTTGCACGACGCCGGCGCAATGTCCGCAGGTCATGTTGTCGATCTTGTAATTCTGCATCGCTTGTCTCCTTCTTTTCGATGTGAGACAAACATGAGGTTTCCCACCGTTGGAAGGTCAAGAGGCCATTCCACTATATTTATTCGGCGTGCTTCGGCCGCCGAACCCGGTGGCGAAAGTGCCAGGAATCGGCCTGCCAATCGGCCGCAACTGCTCCGAAAAATTTGAAAGTCTTTCCTTGTCGAACCCTGGAATAGACGGCTAGCAGTCGGCCGCCGGACGACGCACAATCCGAAGGCTGTGCACAAGGGCATTCGCGTCGTCTCAAGGGGGCGGACGATCGCCCGCCCGGCACGGACCGGAAATGGTCCGTGATGCGATCGCACCGGATAATTCGGGGATGATCGAAATGCACTGGTCGGGTACTGGAGGAGACTGTGGCCCGATCTCTGTCGTTCGGCTGCGTCGTCGCGACGCCGCCAAGGGAGGAAATATGTTTGAACGACTATTCAAGTTAAACGAGCATGGGACGTCCGTGCGCACTGAGGTGATCGCCGGCGTCACGACATTCCTGACGATGTCCTACATCATCTTCGTCAACCCCGACATTCTGTCGTCCACGGGCATGGATAGGGATGCCGTCTTCGTCGCGACCTGTATTGCCGCGGCGCTCGGCTCGGCCGTCATGGCGCTCGTCGCCAACTGGCCGATCGGCATGGCGCCAGGCATGGGCCTCAACGCCTTCTTTGCGTTTACCGTCGTCGCAGCCCTCGGCTTTACCTGGCAGCAGGCGCTGGGTGCCGTGTTCATCTCGGGCATGATCTTCCTGATCCTGACGGTAACAGGGGTCAGAAGCTGGTTGATCGCCGGTATCCCGCATTCGCTCAGAAGCGCGATTGCGACCGGTATCGGTCTTTTCCTCGGCATCATCGCGCTGAAGAATGCCGGCATCGTCGTCGACAATCCGGCGACGCTGGTCGGTCTCGGCGACCTGAAGCAGACCGGACCGCTGCTGGCGATCCTTGGCTTCTTCGTCATTGCAGTGCTCGATTCGCTCAAGGTCCGCGGCTCGATCCTGATCGGCATCCTCGTCGTCACCATTCTGTCGATGCTACTGGGGGTGAGTGAGTTCAAGGGCATTGTTTCCGCGCCGCCGAGCATCGCGCCCACCTTCATGCAGCTCGATATCATGGGCGCGCTCCATGGCGGCTTGCTCCACGTGATCCTCGTCTTCGTGCTCGTCGAAGTCTTCGATGCCACGGGTACGCTGATCGGTGTGGCCAAGCGCGCCAAGCTGGTGGAAGAAGGAAAGCCAAGCCGCCTCGGCCGGGCGCTTCTGGCCGACAGCACCGCCATCGTTGCCGGCTCGCTGATCGGCACCAGCAGCACCACCGCCTATGTCGAAAGCGCCTCCGGCGTCCAGGCAGGCGGTCGCACGGGCCTGACGGCGCTGACCGTCAGCGTGCTCTTCCTTGCCGCCCTGTTCTTCTCGCCGCTGGCAGCGGCCGTTCCGTCCTATGCGACGGCACCGGCTCTGCTCTATGTTGCCGGCCTGATGATGCGCGAACTGACGGAAGTTGACTGGGACGACCTGACGGAAGCGGCGCCTGCCGCACTCACGGCACTGGCCATGCCCTTCACCTACTCGATCGCCAACGGCCTTGCCTTCGGCTTCGTGAGCTATGTCGTGCTCAAAGTGTTCACCGGCAAGTGGAGCGTCATCCATCCGGCAACGCAGCTGGTCGCAGCGCTCTTCATCGTGCGCTTCGCCTTCTTCGCCGAATAGGAAAAAGGCCGGGGCAGACAACGCCCCGGCCTCACATAACTTCCCCCGCGAAGCTGGCCGGACTGCAGGCGTTTCCTGCAGCTCCGGTCTTTTTGCGTTTGGCGGTGGTTGGTGGCGCGAGCGCTCCTCGATCAGTATTGCCCGGCCGGCAGATGCACCACGAGGCCGTCAAGCGCGTCGGAAACAGTGATCTGACAGCTGAGCCGGCTTCTTTCGTCCGGATTGACGACGCAATCCAGCATATCCTGCTCCTGATAGTCGGGCGATGGCAGCCGGCCGGCCCATGTCCCGTCGATATAGCAGTGGCAAGTGCCGCAAGCGCAGGAACCGCCGCATTCGGCGGCGATGGCATCTATGCCGTTCTGCACGGCTGCCGACATCACCGACTGGCCGATTTCGGCCTCAACCTCGGTCGATTTCCCCTCGGCATCCACAAAGACAATCCTGGGCATTGCATGGTCTCCACTCAAATCTGAAATCGTTCGAATTGCTTCGCGCTGGAGGGCGCATCTGTTGGCGTTCAGGCCGGCTTGATGGCGATCTGCAGCCGCTTGGGGCCGCGCACCGAAAGGCCTCGCTTGTATTCGGGCTCTTCGTCGACAAGCTCGATCGTCGGGAAGCGCCGCAACAAGGTGCTGAAGATGATGTCCATGTCGAGCCGGGCGAGATGGTTGCCGAGACAGAAATGCACGCCACCGCCAAAGGCCAGATGCCTGTTGGGGGTGCGACCGATGTCGAACGCATTGGCGTTTTCGAACTGCTTGGGATCGCGGTTGGCAGCGCCATAAAGCACTCCGAACTTCGTGCCGCGCGCGAAAGTCCGCCCGCCGATTTCCACGTCCTCGATGCAGTGGCGATGGAAGAACGGCAGCGGTGACTCGTAGCGGAACATCTCCTGCACGGCCGTCTGGATCAATGCAGGGTCCTTTCGCAGCCGCGCCATCTGTTCGGGAAACCGCAGCAGCGCATGCATGCCGCTTCCAAGCACGTCGATGGTCGATCCATGGCCGGCCATCAGGATCAGCATGCAGGTCGAGATGAACTCGTCTGAATTCATCGCGCCGGCACGTTCGGCCTCGATCAGGACCGAGATGAGGTCGTCCTTGGGGTTTCGCTCGCGCTCGTGTTTCAGAACCGTCAGGTATTCGTAGAATTCGGTGGTGTTGGTCTCGGCGATGCGCTTGCGTTCATCCGACCGGTCGACGTCGAAAAACTGGACGATGTTCTCCGACCAGATGCGCAACTGGGGACAGTCTTCGTCCGGAACGCCGAGCAGTCGGCCGATGATGTGACCGGGCACGTGGGCGGCGAGATCATCGACGAAATCGATCTGGCCGCGATCGGCGAGGCTGTCGATCAGCCTGTCGACATAGGCCTGGATCTGATCGCGTAGCTTGGCAATCATCGCCGGCGTGAACAGTTTGAAGACCTGTCTGCGCAGCCGGTCGTGTACGGCGCCATCGCTGTCGAGCAGGCTAAACTGCACAAAGCGGGAGTGGTGCGGCATGTCGTGCCAGTTGCCGGCGCGCTGGATCCTGGCGATTTCCTCTGATGTCGCGATGTCCTCGAGCGAGCGAACCATACGCTTGTCCATGACGATTGCCGAGACATCCTCGAAGCGCGAGGCCAGCCAGATGTCGAAGTCCTCGTAATAGTGCAGACCGTCCTTGTCGCGCAGCGCCTTGTAGGTCGGATAGGGATCGCGCGCGAAATCGGGGGACAAGGGAGTAAACGCGACCTCCACCTGGCTCTCCGTCGATAAGGTCTCTGCCATTTGCCGCACTCCCTGCAAAAACTGCATGATAGCGTCATCAGGCAGTACTGGGAAATGCAGCAATCTCGCGAGATAATGGACAAAACTCGCATCGCCATGCAGAGTGTCGCGCATGTTGGCTGAGCGCGAAGAGATCTATTTTCACACACCGGCACGTTTTGCAGGCGCGTTCCCCTACAAGGCGCTGGTTGCCGGCGCGCGGGTGGCGTTGCCGGAGGAGTCGCCGATACGCAAGCGCTTCCATCAGCACGTGCTCGTTCACACCACCTCGGGGCAGGGGCTGATAGAAGTGCGCGGGCAGCGGTTCGTCGCCGAGGAGGGCCTGTCGGTCTGGCTCGACACGTCGCAGGCCTATGAACATCGCTGCGCGCCCGACGCCCGTGAATGGCGATATCTCTGGATGGGTGTCGAGGGACATGGGTTGGACGAGGTCTATGCCTTCCTCAATGTGCAGCAGTCGCCGTTGTTCGAGCCGTCGGATCGCGAGGCGGCCCGCGTCGCGTTCCAGGCCGTCATCGGCTATCTCGACGATCGCTCGTCGGCAACGGATGCGCTGGTCAGTGCGGCGATTGCCGGCCTGATCGCCAACCTGAGTGCGCCGCGATTGGTGGGTGCTGCCGCACCCGACGATTCTGCCTCACGCGATCGCATAACCAGTGTGCTTGCCGCAGTCCGAAAAGACCTTGCCAAAGCCTGGACGATCGATGAGCTTGCGGTCCTCGCGCATCTCAGCCCATCGCAACTGTTTCGGAGATTCAAGGACACCATCGGTACGACGCCGATGGACTGGCTGCGCCATGAGCGCATCAACCAGGCAAAACGTCTGCTGGTCGAGCCGGAGGCGAAGGTTTCGGCAGTCGCGGCGCACTGCGGCTATCCCGATCCCTATCATTTCTCCCGCGATTTTCGCCGTTTGACCGGCTACACCCCGACGAGATTCAGGCGTGACGGTGGGTACTAGGGCTCGTGAACGAAAGGATGACGGGACCCACTCCGGTAGAGCGGGTCCGTCCTCTGGTGTCAAACCCGCCGTCAGCGCAGCAGGAATGGTTGCTCGAAGAAATGCTCCTCGAGATTGACGCCTTCGCCGCCGCGGTCGACCACGGCAAAGTCCGAGACGTCTTCCAACGGCGTCAGGATGCCGTGCCAGACATTGCGGGCGATATTGACGCCCTGGCCGGGCGCGGTCCGGAAGGCGATCGGTTCGCTCGGACCTTCAGCCGTCTCCTCCGAAACGACAACCAGGAACGGATTGTCGGTCAGGGGAATGAAGGCCTGACTGCCGAGCGGATGCCGTTCGACCATGGTCAGCTTCAACGGCAGCGGATAGGGCTCGCCGCGCACGAGGCTGATCATCGGCCGGGCCTTTTCGCCGGCGGTTTCGATCTTGGCGAGATCATGGTAGCGGGTGCATTTTCCACCGTTGATGGGAAAGCTGTGGGCGTTTTCAGTCTCGATCACGTCGCCGAATGGCGCGAATGCCTCGCGTGTCAGCGGCTTTATCTCGATCTCCTTCATGTGACGCTCCTCCGTCCTATGTTGGTCGTTTACGGGGTGCCGGCCCTTGCAATGCGCCCGAAGACACGCAGCCGGCTGACGCCGCCATCGGGGTAGATGTTGAGACGAACATGGGTGGCGCAACCGACCTCTTCGATCAGGTCAGGGCCGAACTCATGAATGCTGTCGGCGCTCAGTTTCTGGCGCGAGAGGACGTCCCGCCAATAGAGCGAAGATGCTGTTAGCGCCGCGTCGACCGTACAGTCCGTCTCGCCGAGGTCGGCCGCCTGCACCGAACAGGCGTCGGGATAGTTGCCCTTGAAATGGGCGGTATCGACGATGATGCGTTCGATCGACGTGCGTGCGGCCAGCCTGACGATGATCCAGTCGTTGCCGGGTTCGCGCCGCCGTCGCGTCTCCCAGCCGTCGCCCATGTTGATCCCCCGCCCGGGTGCCAGCAGTCGTTGATGGCCGTAGTGGCCGTTGGAGAAGACGACGATCCGGCCGCCGAGCAGCGAGGATGCGAGATCGACCACGTCGTCGCCGATCCGATCCCGGTCGAGGGCGGGCGTGCCATAGACCCGCAACCGGGCAACGCCACCGTCGGGATAGATCCGCAGCCTGATATGGCTCCAGGTCCCATCTGCAAGGGCTGCGAAGTAGTGATGGGCGCTTGGACCAAGCGGGCTCATGCCCAAGAGCTCGGTCCAAGCGGTTGCTTCATCCGGCCCATCAGGCGCCAGACAGGCGTCGACTGCGCAGGCGGAGGGGTAGTTGCCGGTAAAATGCGTCGTATCGACGTCGAAGCCGGCGATCCGGCCGGTGGCGGCAAGCGCGACGATCGCATGGTCGTGGCCGGGACCGCGTCGACGCCGCGTTTCCCAGCCATCCATCCATTTGCCGTGTTCGTCGTAGACGCCGGGATGAAAGACAGCGGGACAATCCTGCAACAGCCGTTCGAGCGGGGCGAAGAACTCGTCGGTGGCAAACACCGGCCTTGCCCCGAGGCCGGCGGAGGCGAGATTGATCGCCTTGCGCGCGAAGTCAGGCAGGCCGACGCTGTCGATCGTCATCGCCTGCACTCAGCTCGGCAGCATGTCTTTGAGGCGGAGAAGCGCAATCCTTTCCACCTGCCGGCAGGCCGTCTCGAGCTCGCTGTCGCGATCGTTCTCGATCCGGGTTTCGAAGGCCGCCAGGATGTCCTCCTTGCTGCGGCCTCTGACCGCGATGATGAAGGGAAAGCCAAATTTTTCGACATAGGCGCTGTTGAGTTCGGTGAAACGCGTGCGTTCAGCATCGGTCAGGGCGTTAAGGCCGGCGGAAGCCTGCTCGCTGGTCGAGCTTTCGGTCAGCCGCTTTGCCTGCGCCAGCTTGCCGGCGAGATCCGGGTGGGCGTTGAGCACGGCAAGACGCTCTTCCGGCCTCGCCTCGCGGAAGACTGCAGTGAGCGCTGCAGCAAGCCCGATCGCCGTGTCGTTGGCGGCCGATAGCTCGCTGGCAAAGGCGCGCCTGGCGATCCAATCGGAATGTTCGAAAACGCCACCGAAGCGAGCGACGAAATCAGCCTCGGAAAGCTGCGATGGACGGTCGTCCCAGGCCTTGAAGGGATAGGCCTTTGCCCAATGCCGTGCGATATCGACGCGACGAGCTAACCAGACCTTTTCGTGGCCCTTCACGTAGTCGATGAAACGCGCAAGCGCTGCGGCGCGACCCGGCCTGCCGACAAGGCGGCAGTGCAGGCCGATGCTGAGCATCTTTGGTGCGCCGGCCGCACCTTCCGCATAGAGCACGTCGAAGCTGTCTTTGAGATAGCTGAAGAACTGGTCACCGCTGTTGAAGCCCTGCGCCGTTGCAAAGCGCATGTCATTGGTGTCGAGCGTGTAGGGAATGACCAGCTGGTGGCGGCCCGCATGTTCATGCCAGTAGGGCAGATCGTCGGCATAACTGTCCGAGACGTAGTCGAAGCCGCCAGTCTCGGTCACCAGATCGAGCGTGTTGTCCGAACAGCGACCGGTGTACCAGCCGCGCGGCGGTTCGCCGGTGACGATCGTGTGCAGCCAGATCGCCTCTGTGATCTCTGTCCGCTCCCGCTCAGGGCTGAATTCCTTGTGCTCGATCCACTTCAGACCGTGCGAGGCGATCTCCCAGCCGGCGTCTTGCATCGCGGCCACCTGCGCCGGGGAACGCTTCAGCGCTGTTGCGACGCCATAGACTGTCGCGGGCACGCCCTTTTCCGTGAACATGCGATGAAGCCGCCAGAAGCCGGCGCGGGCGCCGTATTCATAGATCGATTCCATATTCCAGTGGCGCTGTCCGGGCCAAGCCTGCGCACCGACGATTTCCGAGAGAAAAGCCTCTGATGCGGCGTCGCCATGCAGCACGCAGTTCTCGCCGCCTTCCTCGTAATTGATCACGAATTGCACGGCAATCCGCGCCTCGTCGGGCCAGACGATGGTGGGGTTCGGGCCATGGCCGTGAAGATCGCGGGGGTATCTCATGCAAGCAGTCCTCCAGACATTTGTCTCTGCACCTCGATTCCTAACGGGATTTTTCCGCCGTCATTCCCCCCAAAAATTTTGAAAGTCTCGAATGATCCGCCCGCTTCTCAATGCACTGGCTCACCGGGATACTGCGAAATGGAAAGATGACTTCGGGAGGAGCAAGACGCATGCAATCTCATGGTGGAAACGACGGCCGTCTGACGACCCATGTACTCGATACGGCCAGTGGCAAACCGGCCAAGGACCTGCGCATCGAGCTGTATCGCATCGAGGGCGAGCGCCAGACGCATCTGCGCTCGGTCAGGACGAATGATGACGGACGCTGCGATCAGCCGCTGTTGAGCGGATCGCTGATGCAGGCCGGCACCTACGAGCTGCATTTCCACGCCGGCGACTATCTTGGGTCCGAAGCTGCGCGCGGCGCCAACCCGTTTCTCGATGTCATCCCGATCCGTTTCGGTATCGACGATCAGGCGGCGCACTATCATGTGCCGCTGCTCTTGTCGCCCTACGGCTATTCGACCTATCGCGGGAGCTGATCAGCAATGACCATTCAGATACGCAACACGATCCGTTTTCTCCTGAACCACCGCCTTGTCGAGCTTTCCGACGTTTCTGCGGTGCAGACATTGCTCGATTTCCTGCGCATCGATCGCAACCTGCGCGGAACCAAGGAAGGCTGTGCCGAGGGAGACTGCGGCGCCTGCACGGTGCTGGTCGGCCGCCTGCTCGGCGGGCAGCTCAAGTATGAATCCGTCAATGCCTGTATCCGCTTTGTCGGTTCGCTCGACGGCTGTCACGTGGTGACGGTGGATTCGCTGGCAACACCGGGTGGTCCACTCCATCCCGTCCAGCAGGCGATGGTCCAGACGCACGCGTCGCAATGCGGCTTCTGCACGCCTGGCTTCGTGATGTCGCTCTACGGGCTTTGGATGGAAAACGCCAAGCCGTCGGTCACCGAAATCGAGAAGGCGCTGCAGGGCAACCTGTGTCGCTGTACTGGCTATGCCGCGATCATTCGCGCGGCCGAGGCGATTTCGACCATCGGCGATCTGGGGAAGGATCCATTGTTTGCCGAACGCGATCGTATCGCCGGCGAACTCGCAGCCCTTCAGGATGGCCGCCGCGTGGTGATCGGCGAGGGAGCGGAACTGTTCATGCTGCCGGCTTCCGTCGATGATTTTGCCGATGTGCTCGAAGCCAATCCGAAAGCGACGATCGTTGCCGGCTCGACCGACGTCGGCCTCTGGGTCACCAAGTTCATGCGCGATATCGCGCCGGTCGTGCATCTCACGCACCTGGAAGAACTTCGTCGCATCACCGTCGACGACAAGGGTGTGACGCTTGGCGCTGGTGTCAGCTATGCCGAAGCCTATCCCGTCATTACCGAACATTTCCCGCAATTGCGCGAGCTTTGGGACCGGATCGGCGGACAGCAGGTCCGCAACATGGGTACGGTCGGTGGCAACATCGCCAACGGATCGCCGATCGGCGACACGCCGCCGGCATTGATTGCGCTCGGCGCGTCGGTGACGCTGCGCAAGGGCGCTCGCCGCCGTACCGTGGCGCTCGAAGATTTCTTCATTGCCTACGGCAAGCAGGATCGCGAGCCCGGTGAATTCGTCGAAGCGGTTCACATTCCTTTCCTCGAAGCTGACACCAGCTTTGCCGTCTACAAGATCACCAAGCGTCTGGATGAAGACATCACCGCCGTCTGCGGCGCATTCCGCCTGACATTCGACGGTGCCGGTGAAGTCGCTGACGCGGTGATCGCCTTTGGCGGCATGGCCGGAACACCGAAGCGGGCTGTTCATGTCGAGGCGGCGCTGAAGGGCAAGGCCTGGCAGGAGCCAACGGTCGAGCAGGCGATCTCCGCCTTCGATCAGGACTTCACGCCGCTTACCGACTGGCGCGCCTCGGCGGAGTATCGCCAACTGGTGGCCAAGAACCTGTTGCGCCGCTTCTATCTTGAAACGCAGGCGACCGGAAACATCCGGATCGACCGCAACATTGCCGTAGCCGTCTAGGAGGTGAGACCCATGAATGTGATGCAGCCCATCGACCGCATCCGCGGTGGCGTCCACGAAAACGAACGGCACGAGTCCGGCCACAAACATGTGTCGGGAACGGCCGAGTATATCGACGATATTCCGGAACCGGCCGGCACATTGCACGGCTATCTCGGTCTGTCCCAGCGCGCCCATGCCGATATCCTGTCGATCGATTTCGACGCGGTCAGCGCCAGCGAGGGCGTCATCGGTATCCTCACAGCTGACGACATCCCGGGTGAAAACGACATCAGCCCCGCCCACAAGCACGACGATCCGGTGTTTGCAACCGGCAAGGTCGAGTTCTACGGCCAGCCGATGTTCGCCGTCATCGCCACGTCGCGTGAAGCCGCGAGGCGTGCAGCCGTCAAGGTCGAGGTCGAATACCGCGATCTGCCGCATGTGACCGACGTGCTTGAGGCTGCTGCCGCGAACTATCCTCTGGTCATCGATCCGCTGAAGCTGGAGCGTGGCGACATCGAAGCCGGTTTTGCCAGGGCGAAGAACATCGTCGAAGGCGAGATGCGCATCGGCGGTCAGGACCACTTCTATCTCGAAAGCCAGATTTCCTTTGCCATTCCCGGCGAGGACGATGAGGTCCTGGTTTATTCGTCGACCCAGCATCCGAGCGAAACCCAGCACATGGTGGCAACCGTGCTTGGCGTGCCGTCCAACGCCGTGACTGTCAATGTGCGCCGCATGGGTGGCGGCTTCGGCGGCAAGGAAACGCAGGCCAACATCTTCGCCGCCGTGGCGGCCCTGGCCGCAAAGAAATACCGTTGCGCCGTCAAGGTCAGACCTGACCGCGACGACGACATGTCGGCAACCGGCAAGCGTCACGACTTCCACGTCGACTACAAGGTCGGCTTCGATGACGAGGGCCGGATCGAGGCGGTCGATGCGGTGTTTGCGGCGCGCTGCGGCTTTTCCGCCGATCTCTCTGGACCCGTGACCGATCGCGCGCTCTTTCATGCCGACAACTGCTACTTCTATCCGAACGTCCGTCTTCGTTCGAAGCCGTTGAAGACCAACACCGTCTCGAACACTGCGTTTCGTGGCTTCGGCGGCCCGCAGGGCATGGTCGGCGGCGAGCGCATGATCGAGGATGTCGCCTATGCTGTCGGCAAGGATCCGCTCGAGATCCGCAAGCTCAACTTCTATGGCGGCGAGGGCCGCAATCTCACGCCCTATCACCAGACGGTCGAAGACAACATCATCGGGCGCATCATCGAGGAGCTCGAAACGTCGGCCGATTACGCTGCGCGTCGAGAGGCCGTGATCGCCTTCAACCGCGAAAACCACATCATCAAGCGCGGCATCGCGCTCACCCCGGTCAAGTTCGGCATCTCCTTCACCAAGACCGAGTACAATCAGGCAGGCGCCCTGGTGCACGTCTATACCGACGGGTCGATCCACCTCAACCATGGTGGTACCGAGATGGGGCAGGGGCTTTACACCAAGGTCGCCCAGGTGGTGGCCGACGAGTTCCAGGTCGATCTCGATCGGATCAAGGTGACGGCGACGACGACGGGCAAGGTGCCGAATACGTCGGCGACAGCAGCGTCCTCCGGTTCGGATCTCAACGGTATGGCGGCCGCGGATGCGGCGCAGCAGATCAAGGCGCGGCTGGTGCGCTTTGCCGCCGAGCGCTGGAAAGTCGCCGAGGCCGATGTCGCCTTCGAGCCGAATACAGTGCGGATCGGCGCGGATCGCTTAGCTTTCGGCGAGTTCATCAAGCTCGCCTATGGCGCCCGCATTCAGCTTTCAGCTGCGGGTTTCTACAAGACGCCGAAGATCCACTGGAACCGCTCGGAGGGCCGCGGCCGCCCGTTCTTCTACTATGCCTATGGTGCGTCCTGCTCCGAAGTCAGCGTCGATACGTTGACCGGCGAATATCAGGTCGATCGTACCGACATCCTCCACGATGTCGGCCGGTCGCTGAACCCGGCATTGGATCTGGGTCAGGTCGAAGGCGCGTTCGTTCAGGGCATGGGCTGGCTCACGACAGAGGAACTGTGGTGGGATGCCAAGGGTCGGCTGCGCACGCATGCGCCGTCGACCTACAAGATCCCGCTTGCCTCCGATCGACCGCGCGTGTTCAACGTTCGCCTGGCCGATTGGTCGGTCAACCGGGAGGAAACGATCCGGCGGTCAAAGGCCGTCGGGGAACCGCCGTTCATGCTGGGCATTTCGGTTCTGGAGGCGTTGTCGATGGCAGCGGCGAGCGTTGCGGAGTATCGTATTCCCCCGCGCATCGATGCGCCGGCGACGCCGGAACGGGTGCTGATGGCGATCGAGCAGCTGCGAGCCGCCGCAAGGCAAGGGGCTGTAGCACAGGGTTGATGGCGATGGTTGCGAGCCGAGAGGATATCAGGGACTTCCTGCGTCGCGAACCGGACTGCGTTCTGGTCGAGGTGACGGGTGCCGCAGGCTCGACGCCGCGCGACACCGACGCCTGGATGCTGGTGGCGCCGGACGGCCTCTTCGGCACCATCGGCGGCGGCCAGCTCGAATATATGGCGATCGACCACGGTCGGCGCGCGCTGAAGCGCGGCGATAGCGCCGACACGATGACGGTCCCGCTTGGTCCCGAGATCGGCCAGTGTTGCGGCGGGCGCGTCGCGCTCGCCTTCACGCGCATCGATCGGGAGAAAGCCGCCATGTTGATTGAACGCAGCGATCTGGAGATTGCCAGCCGCCCCCATGTCTACGTCTTCGGCGCCGGGCATGTCGGTGATGCGCTGGCGATGGCGCTATCGCTCGTGCCGGTGCGCACTATCCTCGTCGACACCCGCGAGGACGAGCTTTCGGCCGCCGATATCCACGGTATCGAGACCTGCCTGACGGCGATGCCCGAGGTGGTGGTCCGCGATGCGCCGCGCGGCAGCGCCTTCGTGATCCTCACCCATGACCACGCGCTCGACTTCCTGATTGCAGCCGAGGCGCTCAGGCGTGACGACGCTTCCTATGTCGGCATGATCGGCTCGAAGACCAAGCGTTCGACCTTCAAGAACTGGCTGTCACGGGAAATCGGCCGGCCCGATCTTTTCGACCGCCTTATTTGCCCGATCGGCGGCACGGCGGTGAAGGACAAGAGGCCGGCGGTCATAGCGGCCCTGGCCGCAGCCGAGATCATGACCGCCGCTCTCAATCATCATTGGGAAGCGCCGGCTGTCTCCTCGGTCAAGCCAGGCAAGCGCGTCGGCGCCTGACGCTCAGGCGCTTTGGCGCGGCCGGATGATGCAATCGCCGACCTGGTCGAATTCACCCAGTTCTTCGGCGTGACGCTGGCCCCATTCGCACAGGGCAAGCAGGACCGGCTCGAGGCTGTGGCCAAGCGCCGTTGCCGAATATTCCACCCTTGGCGGCACTTCGCGAAAGATCTCGCGATGAACGAGGCCATGTTCCTCCATTTCGCGAAGCTGCTGGATCAGGACTTTCTGGCTGACGGCCGGCACAAGCCGTCGCAACTCCGAAAGGCGCCTCGGACCGTCGAACAGGTGATAGAGGATCACTGCCTTCCATCGCCCGGAGATCACCTTGAGCGCACGCTCGGATGGCAGTGACGGCAGTCTCTTGATGATATCGGCCATGGTTACCAACCGGTCAGTATGGAACAAAAGGGTGTGTAGAGCCGAACGGGAGCCTAAGGCTATCTATGGATCAAAGCCAGTCAAATGAGGTCGAGATCCATGAAAGCAATCCAGTACCGCTCCTTCGGGAGCCCTGAAGTCCTTGAGCTGATCGATATGCCGAAGCCGGTGCCCGCGCACGGCGAAGTGCTGGTGCGGGTCGGGGCGATCGGACTCAATTTCTTCGAAGTTCTGATGCGGCAGGATCGATATGCGGTGAAGCCTGGTTTGCCGATGGTGCCGGGTGTCGAGGTCGCGGGCATTGTCGAGGCGCAGGGCGAAGGCGTGAAAACGCCGGCGGTCGGCACGCGTGTCGCCGTGCCGATGTTCGCCTTCGGCCGCGGGGCGGGCGGGTGCGCCGAATATGTCGCGATCGACGCTGACGCACTCGTGCCGATCCCCGGCGACGTTTCGTTCGAAGTGGCGACAGCGCTGATGATCCAGGGGCTGACGGCGCTTCATCTCGTTCGGCAAAGCAATCCGCAGGGAAAGACCGTGCTGGTGACTGCTGCGGCCGGCGGTGTCGGCTCGCTGCTCATTCAGCTTGCAAGAGAGGCGGGTGCAAAAACGGTAATCGCGCTTGCGGGCGGCGGCGAGAAGGTCGCGTTCACACGCTCGCTCGGCGCGGACCTTGCAATCGACTACAAGGCAGCGGATTGGCAGTCGGAGCTTGGACAGCATCTGGCGGGTGGGTCAGTCGAGACGATCTACGACATGGTCGGCGGATCCTTCACCAAATCCGCGCTTGGTGTTCTGGCGCAAGGCGGTGAGCTCGTCTTCGGCGCGATGGGTCGCTTCGAACTCGAAGCCGCTGACGTCGAACAAATGCTTTCGGGCAATCAATCCCTGCGTGGGTTCGCTCTATTGCCGTTGCTCACGCCGTCCGCCCTGAAAACCGATCTCGGCGATCTGTTTCGTCGCGTGGAGGACGGGCGGCTCAAGGTCCATCTGGGTGGTCGGTTTCCGTTGGATCAGGCGGCAGAGGCGCACCGTGCCATGGAAACACGAAGCACGACCGGTAAGATCGTGCTCGTGCCTTAACCGATCAAGCAGAGCGCTGTTTTAGGCGGGGCTGTCAGGCGAGCATCTTGCCGATCAGCCGCTGACAGCGCTCCGCCATATAGTCGATCATCAGCCGAACCTTCGGGTCCTGGAAGCGCTTGTGCGGATAGATGGCCGCCAGTTGCACGCCGAGCGGCGGTGTCGAGGCAAGGATTGGCACCAGCTCGCCGGTGTTGATGTAGCTCTTCACCTCGAAGAGAGGCTTGTTGATGATGCCGCGACCATCGAGCGCCCATTGGGTCAACACATCGCCATCATCCGAATCGTAAGGCCCGGTCACTTCGAGCTTCCTGACACCCTCAGACGTCTGCAATGTCCAGAAGTACTCCTTGGAACCGGGATAGCGCAGCAGCAGACAGTCATGCTTGTCGGCGATAAGCTCGTCGGGCGTTTGCGGCACGCCGCGCTTCTCGAAATAGGCGGGTGCGCCGCAGACGACGCGCTCGCAGTTCATGATGCCACGCATGCGCAGGTTCGAATCTTCGAGGATGCCGAGCTTGAAGGCGACATCGACGCCTTCCGACAGGATATCGACATTGTGGTCGGAGAGCCTGAGCCGCACCTCGATATCCGGATATTTGTCGTGAAACTCCGGAATGCCCGAGGCGATCAGCCGCCGACCTATCCCCAACGGAGCGGTAATCTTCAGTGCACCCTTCGGATTGTGCGACAGATCCGCGATGGCGTTCTCCGCCTCATTGACAGCTTCGAGAATCTTGACGGCACCGTCGTAGAACACACGGCCGTGCTCCGTCGGGGTCAGCTTGCGTGTCGTCCGATTGAACAGCCGAACGCCCATGTGGCGCTCCAACTCTTTGATTCTATTGCTGGCAACCGCCGGCGTTACGCGCTGGTCGCGACCAGCTGCCGACAGGGTTCCAAGCTCTACGACGCGTACGAAGACGCGAACATTGTCCAGATATGACATGCCTCCCGATCTCTCCTCCGGGCCCTATCTAACGCATCCATTCCGTCGCGATTTTATAGATTTTTTTGAAAGTGTTGGTGAACCAGCGACGTTCCCGCGGCCTCCAGCAATGACACATAATGCGCCACGGAGAAATGGGAGAATTGCATGTACGAGTATGCCATAGCCTGGGATTGGCTCACCTTTGCCATGAGATGGCTACACGTCATCACCGGTATCGCATGGATCGGTTCGTCGTTTTATTTCGTCGCGCTCGATCTTGGCCTGAAGAAAAGACCCGATCTGCCTGTTGGAGCCTATGGCGAGGAATGGCAGGTCCACGGCGGCGGCTTCTATCATATCCAGAAGTATCTGGTGGCTCCATCAAACATGCCGGAGCACCTGATCTGGTTCAAATGGGAATCCTACGTCACCTGGCTTTCCGGTTTCGGCATGCTGTGCATGGTCTATTACGCCGGCGCTGACCTTTATCTGATCGACCCCAATGTCCTCGACGTGTCGAAGACGACGGCGATCGCCATTTCGCTGGCCTCGATCGGCTTCGGCTGGCTTGTCTATGACACGATCTGCAAGTCGCCGGCCGGCCGCGACAACACCAAGCTGATGGTGCTCCTGTATTTCATCCTCGTCGGCATGGCCTGGGGCTATACGCAGCTTTTCACCGGCCGCGCCGCCTTCCTGCATCTCGGCGCCTTCACCGCGACGATCATGTCGGCAAACGTCTTCTTCATCATCATCCCGAACCAGAAGATCGTCGTTGCCGACCTGATCGCCGGCCGCACGCCGGACGCCAAATACGGCGTCATCGCCAAGCAGCGTTCCACGCACAATAACTACCTGACGCTGCCTGTGCTGTTCCTGATGCTGTCGAACCATTATCCGCTGGCCTTCGGCACCCAGTACAACTGGATCATCGCCTCGCTGGTGTTCCTGATGGGCGTCACCATCCGCCACTATTTCAACACCCGTCATGCCGACAAGGGCAATCCGACCTGGACGTGGCTTGCGACCGCGCTGCTCTTCATTGTCATCATGTGGCTGTCGACCGTGCCGAAGATCCTGAGCGGCGACGAGGAGGCGAAGGTTTCGGCGGCGCAGCAGCCGTTCGTTACCGCCGAGGCCTTTCCGAAGGTTCGCGACACTGTGCTTGGCCGCTGTTCCATGTGCCACGCCAAGGAGCCCGGCTGGGAAGGGCTGGTCGTGCCGCCGAAGGGCGTGACGCTGGAGACCGACGGCGAGATCGCCGCGCACGCACGCGAAATCTATCTGCAAGCCGGCCGTTCGCACGCGATGCCGCCGGCCAATGTCACCGGCATATCGGACGAGGAGCGCAAGCTCCTCGTCGCCTGGTATGAGACGGTCGTAAAGGGAGAGAAGGTTCAATGACCGATTTGCTGATCCGCGGCCGCGTGCTGACGTTTGTCGAGGCGCCCAAAGGCATCGACGACCACGCCTCCTATCGCTACTTCGAAGATGGCGCCGTTCTGGTGCGCAACGGCAAGGTTGCCGATATCGGCGAGCATTCGGATGTTGCCCGCAGGGCCGGGCCAGCGGTCAAGGTTGCCGATCATCGACCGAACCTGGTGTTGCCGGGCCTGATCGACACGCATCTGCATTTCCCGCAGACGCAGGCGATCGCCTCCTATGGTGCGCAATTGCTCGAATGGCTGAACACCTACATTTTCGTCGAGGAACAAAAGTTCCGCCAGCCGGAGCATGCTCAATTCATCGCCGGCCGGTTCATGGACGAGCTGCTTTCCAACGGCACCACCACGGCCGTTGCCTATTGTTCGGTGCATCCGGAGAGTGTCGATGCCTACTTCGGCGCTGCGGAAAGCCGCGGCATGCTGATGATCGGCGGCAAGGTAATGATGGATCGCAATGCGCCCGATGCGCTGCGCGACACGCCTCAACTCGGATATGACGAGACGAAGCAACTGATCGGCAAGTGGCACGGCCGCGGCCGCGCCCACTACGCCATCAGCCCGCGTTTCGCCATCACCTCGACGCCGGAACAGATGGAGATGAGCCGGGCGCTCGTCGCCGAACATCCCGAATGCTACGTCCAGACGCATCTGTCCGAAAACAAGGACGAGATCGCTTTCGCGACGTCGCTCTACCCGGAAGCGAAGGACTATACCGACATCTATGCACGCTACGATCTTTTGACCCGCAAGACGTTGCTCGGGCACTGCATTTACCTCAGCGATCGCGAGATCTCGGTTCTCGCCGAGACCGGCGCCGTCGGCACTTTCTGCCCGACCTCGAACCTGTTCCTCGGTTCGGGCCTCTTTGACCGCGACCGTTTCGACAAACTCGGCGCGCGCTGGTCGGTGGCAACCGACGTCGGCGCCGGCACCAGCTTCTCGATGCTGGAAACCATGGATGAGGCCTACAAGGTTCTTCATCTGCAGGGTCAGCGGCTTTCGCCGTTCAACTCGTTCTACATGATGACGCTCGGCAACGCGCGGGCGCTCGATCTCGACGACCGCATCGGCTCGCTGCATATCGGCGCCGACGCCGATATCGTCGTGCTCGACAGTCGCGCCAAGCCGTCGATGGAGCTGAGAATGCGCGTGGCCAAGACGCTCGCCGAGGAACTCTTCATCCTGCAGACGATGGGCGACGACCGATCGGTGGCCGAAACCTATGTTGCCGGCAAGCCGATGAAACATCGTGCCAGCAACCAGGCAGCCGAGACAGAAGCCACGGGCGGCCGGAAACTCGAGACGGTCTGAACCATCGCGGAAGCCTGGTCTCCCAACGTTCGACGCTGAACGTTCCAACTCAACGCCGCGTACGCAAGCCTCCCCCCACAAGGGGAGGCTTTCTTGTCAAAGATCTCCTTATCAGAGATCTTCGGGGCGCTTGCCGCCCATGGCCCGGGTCAAGGCATCGGCGCGCTCGCGCACGACCGGTCCCAGCACTAAGAGCTTGTCGTCATTGACGCGCACGGATGGTCCTGAGATCGAGATCCCGGCGATCGTTTCCCCATATTCGTTGAAGATCGGCGCTGCCACGCAGCGCATGCCGAGCGTGTGTTCCTCGTCGTCGATCGACCAGCCGCGCTGGCGGATCTTCTGGATGTCCTGCAGCAGCGCCGACAGGTTGTCGCGTGTCTTGTCGGTGAAATGCGCCAGGTCGCGTCCAGCCAGCAGATGCGCGACATCCTTGTCGGCCCAGGTCGACAGGATCGCCTTGCCGATTCCGGAGGCATGGATCGGCCCGCGCCGGCCGGGGCGGAAGAAGGCCCGCATCGGGGCATGGCTTTCCACCTGCGAGATGAAGACGACATCGCCGCCTTCTTCGATGCCGATATTGGCAGTCTCACCGCTTTCTTCCATCAGCTGTTTCAGAAACGGACGGCTGATGGTGCCGAGCTTGCGGAAGCGCAGATAGGCGTTGCCGATCTCGAATGCCTTGAGGCCGATCGTCCAGGCGCCGGTGTCGGGGTCGTTCATCACCATGCCGTGGTTGGCCAGAGACGTCAGCAGCCGGTGCACGGTCGATGGCGCCATGCCTGTGACATCGGACAAGTTCGTCAATGTCGAGCCGTCGCTTTCGGCAACGACCGCCAGCAGCGTCAGGCTACGGTCGAGCACCTGCACGGAGCCGGGCGCTGCGTTTTCGCCCGCCTTTCGGCCGCGTTTTCCCTTGCCTGTCGCATCCATGATCCATCCTCCAGCAGCCGAGTCATTCCTATCATCCTCTAGCAGGACCAGGATTGATTGTTTCGAAATTCTTGAAGATGTTTATTTCCATCTGATGGAAATGAATTCCATTTAAATGTTGAACATTGATGACAATGGGGTATCGTCTCATCAAATAGGAGGAGTTCCCATGGCTAAGATGCGTGCCGTTGATGCGGCTGTTTACGTTCTTGAGAAAGAGGGCATCGATTGTGCCTTCGGCGTGCCCGGTGCGGCAATCAATCCGTTTTATTCCGCTCTGAGGGCGCGCGGCTCGGTTCGCCACATCCTTGCCCGCCACGTAGAGGGCGCCTCGCATATGGCGGAAGGCTACACCCGCGCCAAGCACGGCAACATCGGCGTTTGCATCGGCACGTCAGGCCCGGCCGGCACCGACATGATCACCGGCCTTTACTCGGCTTCCGCCGACTCGATCCCGATCCTCTGCATCACCGGGCAGGCGCCGCGCGCCCGCCTGGACAAGGAGGATTTCCAGGCCGTCGATATCTCCAAGATCGCAGCACCCGTCACCAAGTGGGCTGTCACCGTCATGGAGCCGGCGCTGGTGCCGTTCGTCTTCCAGAAGGCTTTTCACCTGATGCGCTCCGGGCGGCCCGGACCGGTGCTGATCGACCTGCCGGTCGACGTTCAGCTGGCCGAGATCGAATTCGATCCCGAGACGTATGAGCCGCTCGAGCCCTACAAGCCGAAGGCGACGCGCGCGCAGGCCGAGAAGGTCATTGCGATGCTGAACGAGGCCGAGCGGCCGTTGATCGTTGCCGGTGGCGGCATCATCAATGCCGACGCCTCGGATCTCTTGACCGAATTTGCCGAGATCACCGGTATCCCGGTCATTCCGACACTGATGGGCTGGGGCACGATCCCGGACGATCATCCGCTGATGGCCGGCATGTGCGGCCTGCAGACGTCGCATCGCTACGGCAATGCCAGCATGCTCGCCTCCGACTTCGTGCTCGGCGTCGGCAACCGTTGGGCAAACCGCCACACCGGCAACATACCGACCTATACCGAGGGTCGAAAGTTCGTTCACGTCGATATCGAACCGACGCAGATCGGACGCGTCTTCGCGCCGGATTTCGGCGTCGTCTCAGACGCGGGGGCAGCGCTGAAGCTTTTCCTTGACGTTGCGACGGAATGGAAGACCGCCGGCAAGCTGCGCGACTGGTCGGGCTGGGCGCAAGAATGCCGCGAGCGCAAGCGGACCATGCTGCGCAAGACCCATTTCGACCAGACGCCGCTAAAGCCGCAGCGCGTCTATGAAGAGATGAACAAGGCCTTCGGCCGCGACACCTGCTATGTCTCGACCATCGGCCTCAGCCAGATCGCCGGCGCGCAGTTCCTGCACGTCTACAAGCCGCGCAACTGGATCAATTGCGGCCAGGCCGGCCCGCTCGGCTGGACCCTGCCGGCTGCCCTTGGCGTGCGTGCCGCCGATCCCGATCGGCCGATCGTAGCACTTTCCGGCGACTATGATTTCCAGTTCATGATCGAGGAACTGGCGGTCGGCGCCCAGCACAAGCTGCCCTACCTGCATGTCGTCGTGAACAATTCCTACCTCGGCCTCATCCGCCAGGCGCAGCGCGGCTTCAACATGGATTTCGAAGTCAGCCTCGCCTTCGACAACATCAATGCGTCTGAAGACGCGGAGAAGGGCTATGGCGTCGACCATGTCGCCGTCGCCGAGGGTCTCGGCTGCAAGGCGATCCGGGTGCGCAGCCCCAACGAGTTCCAGGAAGCGTTCGACCGGGCACGCGCCCTGATGGATGAGCACCAGGTTCCCGTCGTCATCGAGTTCATCCTCGAGCGCGTCACCAACATCGCCATGGGTGCGGACATCAACGCCGTCGTCGAGTTCGAGGAACTGGCGGCGCGTGGCGAAGATGCACCGACCGCGATCGAAGCGCTTCTCGATTGAAAACTATCACAAGGAGGAAAAATCGCATGGCGAAGTTCGCTGCGAACCTGACAATGCTGTTTACCGAGGCGCCGTTCCTCGATCGTTTTGCCCTTGCTGCAAAAGCCGGCTTCGAAGGTGTCGAGTATCTCTTCCCCTACGAGTTCGAGAAGGTCAGCCTGCGCGCCGAGTTGCAGCGTTACGGCCTGAAACAAGTGCTGCACAACCTGCCGGCCGGCAACTGGGCCGGCGGCGAGCGCGGCATCGCCATCCTTCCCGACCGGATCGACGAGTTCCGCAAGGGCGTGGCGAGCGCCATCGACTATGCGACCACGCTTGATTGCAAACAGGTCAACTGCCTGGTCGGCATTGCGCCGGACGGGGTCTCGGAAGCCGTGCTGCGCACCACGCTGGTCGCCAACCTCAAGCTCGCCGCGAGCGAACTGGGCAAGCAGGGCATTTGCCTGCTGATCGAGCCGATCAACCACTTCGATATTCCCGGCTTCTACCTCAACACGGTCGAGCAGGCCGCTTCGATCATCGACGAGGTCGGCAGCGACAACCTCTTCATCCAGTACGACCTCTACCATCAGCAGCGCACGCAAGGCGAACTCATCGGTACCTACAGGCGCTTTGCCGGCCGCATCGCCCATGTCCAGCTTGCCGATAACCCGGGCCGCAACGAACCGGGTACGGGCGAGATCAACTATCCCTACGTCTTCGATGCGCTCGAAGAGGCGGGCTACGACGGTTGGATCGGCTGCGAATACAAGCCGCGCACGACCACGGCCGAGGGCCTTGGCTGGCTTGGCGCCGAGCGCAAGCGCACGCAATCCGCAGATATCATCAAGATCAGGAGTTAAGCACAATGGCAACGATCGGCTTTATTGGACTGGGCATCATGGGTACGCCGATGGCACGCCATCTGCAGGATGCCGGGCATACGATCATCACTTCGAAATTTGCGATCCCGCCGCGGCAGGAACTGCTCGACAATGGCCTGACGTTTGTCGAGACGCCGAAGGCACTTGCCGAGGCGGTCGACACGATCATCCTGATGCTGCCGGACACCCCTGAAGTGAAGGACGTTATCTTCGGCGAGAACGGCGTCGCCTACGGCCTTTCCAAGGGCAAGTTGGTCATCGACATGAGCTCGATCTCGCCGATCGAGACCAAGGAGTTCGCCAAAAAGATCCGCGAAACCGGTGCGGAATACGTCGACGCGCCAGTCTCCGGCGGCGAAGTCGGTGCCAAGAACGGTTCGCTTTCGATCATGGCCGGCGGCTCTCAGGAGAGCTTCGACCGGGCCTTGCCGTTGTTCCAGCTGATGGGCAAGAACATCACGCTCGTTGGCGATTGTGGTGATGGCCAGGTGACCAAGGTCGCCAACCAGATCATCGTCGCGCTGACGATCGAAGCGGTGTCCGAGGCGCTCGTCTTCGCGTCGAAGGCCGGTGCCGATCCGGCGCGGGTTCGCGAAGCATTGATGGGTGGTTTTGCCTCCTCGCGCATTCTCGAAGTGCATGGCGATCGCATGATCAAGCGCACCTTCGATCCGGGCTTCCGCATCTCGCTGCACCAGAAGGATCTGAACCTGGCGCTGCAGGGCGCAAAATCCCTCGGCATCTCGCTACCGAACACGGCAGCGACGCAGGAGCTGTTCAACAACTGCGCCGCCAATGGTGACAGCGGGCTTGACCATTCCGGCCTGGTGCGTGCCCTTGAGCGCATGGCGAACCATCAGGTCGCCTGAAGCACCGCTACGACAGCATGAAAATACGCATGATCGACCGGCGGCCCGTTCCGTCTGCCGATCGTGCCTCCGGGCGGCGGAAGGAGGAGCCGCCGCCCGAGATCTTGGATGAAGGGGAGAGACATGGCAGCCATTGCCGATCCGCGCACGTTTCTGGAAACGCTGTTCACATCGGCGGTTGCCGCTGCCGACCCGGCACTGGTGATTGCCGCCAACCTGCCGGAGCGGCCGAAGGGCCGGACCGTGGTCGTCGGCGCCGGCAAGGGTGCGGCACAGATGGCGCAGGCCTTCGAGCGACATTGGGATGGTCCGCTTTCCGGCGTCGTCGTCACCCGCTACGGCTACGCAGCCCCTTGCCAGCGTATCGAGGTGCTGGAAGCATCGCATCCGCTGCCGGATGAAAGCGGTCTGCAGGCCTCTCGGCGCTTGATCGCCGAGGTCAGCGGCCTGTCGGAAGACGATCTGGTCGTTGCTCTTGTCTGCGGTGGTGGATCGGCCCTGCTGCCGTCACCACCTCCAGGCCTTTCGCTGGACGATGAAGTCGCCGTCAACCGGGCGCTGCTCGCCTCGGGCGCGCCGATCAGCGCCATGAATGCGGTGCGCAAGCACGTCTCATTGATCAAGGGTGGCCGGCTCGCGGCCGCGGCCTATCCGGCGAAGGTCGTTTCACTCATCGTATCTGATATTCCCGGCGATGACCCGGCGCTGGTCGCCTCCGGCCCGACCCTGCCCGACGCAAGCACTCGTGCCGACGCCCTGAAGATCATCGAGCGCTATGGCTTGCAATTGCCCGAAAAGGTTCTGGCGTGGCTCGCCGATCCGGCTGCCGATGCGCCGTCGCCGTCCGACCCGCGTTTCGCTGCCAACGAAGTACGCCTGATCGCATCCGCTTCCGTCTCGCTCGAGGCGGCTGCCGCCAAGGCGCGGGAGGCCGGCATCGAGGCAATCATTCTCTCCGACGCAATCGAAGGCGAGGCGCGTGACGTCGGCAGTGTTCACGCGGCAATCGCCCGTGAGGTCGCAGGCCGCGGCCGCCCCTTCGCGAAGCCCGTTGTCGTTCTTTCCGGCGGCGAGACGACCGTTACCATGCGCGGGGCAGGCAAGGGCGGACGCAACAGCGAGTTCCTGCTGTCGCTGGCCCTTGGCATTGATGGCGCCATTGGCGTTTCGGCGCTTGCCGCCGATACCGATGGCATCGACGGTTCCGAGGACAATGCCGGCGCCTTCGCCGACGGAACGACGATCGCCCGGCTCGCCGCACAGCGGCTCGACGCCGCAGCACTCCTACAGCGGAATGATAGCTGGAGTGCCTTCGACGCGCTCGGCGATATCTTCAAGCCCGGGCCGACCGGCACGAATGTCAATGATTTCCGCGCAATCCTGGTACAATAGCACGCGAGGATAGGGTGCCTAAGACATTGGTGCCGCTGGGTCAGGCGGCGCTTTGGGCGAAGTGGCAGCTGACTGTGCCATGATTGCCGAAATCGGCAACGAAAGTGTCGCCGCTGCGCGCCTCCACCGCACGCACGAACGAGCCGGAAAGCACGATCTGGCCCGGTTCGATCGCGTCGCCATACTGCGCCAAGCGGTTGGCGAGCCAGGCGATGCCATGGGCGGGATGATTGAGAACGCCCGCCCCCAATCCAGTTTCTTCCACTTCGGCGTTGCGCGAGAGGATGGCGCCCATCCAGCGCATATCGACCGCGTCGGGGCGCATCGGTCGTCCGCCAAGGATCAGCCCGGCATTGGCCGCATTGTCGGCGATCGTATCGGCGATCCCTCGGGCCTGCTGTGTCTCGGGATCGCGTCTGACGATGCGGGTGTCGAGGATCTCCAGCGCGGGGATCACGAAGTCGGTGGCGTTGAGCACGTTCAGGATGGTGACGCGCGGCCCTTTGAGCGGCGCCTTCATCACGAAGGCGATTTCGGCCTCTACGCGAGGCTGGATGAAGCGATCGGCGGGAATGGTTGCACCATCCTCGAACAGCATGTCGTCGAACAGCACGCCGGAATCCGGTGTGTCGATATCAAGCGCCTGCTGCATGGCCTTTGACGTCAACCCGATCTTGAAGCCGATGATCCGTCGGCCGAGGTCCCGCTTGCGCCGCACCCAGGCGGATTGAACCGCATAGGCGTCGTCTATCGTCATCCCCGGATGTTTGAGGGACAACAGGCCGACCTGGCTGCGATCGATTTCGGCCTGGTGAAGGCTCTCGGCTGCTTGCGAAATCTCGGCAGGGCTGAGCATGCGACCGTTTTCCTCTCGCACGGACGTCATCCATAGCCTTGCGATGGCATCCGAAGGACTTCGAGCTTTGCGCTGACGTTCAAGGCCCGGATATCATCGCCGAAACAATCGGGATAGGAAAGGGTTTGATCGCAAGACCCCTCGTGTCAGACGGACTGCGTTGCCAGCATCATGCCGAGGCCGATGAGGATCGAACCGCATGCCCGCGGGACCAGGCTGCTCTGGCCGGTGAAGCGACCAAGGGTCAGGGATGCGAGTATCACAGCGGCGACATCAGCGGCCGACAACGCCAGATTGACCAGCATGCCGAAGACCAGGAACTGCAGCGAGACTGGCATTGCCGCTGCGGGGTCGACGAATTGCGGCAGGAACGTCACGAAGAACAAGGCCGTCTTCGGGTTGAGGATTTCGACGAGGATGCTGTCGCGCAGCACGCCGGGCTTGGCATCGGTCTTATGCGTATCATGCTTGCCGATGCCGAGCAGCATCATGCCGCCAAGCCAGACCAGATAGACGGCGCCGGCAAGTTTGATTGCCGCATAGACAAACGGTGCATGGCTGAGAAGGGCGGCAAGCCCGAGGGTTGCGGCTGCAATATGCACATAGCAGCCGATATGGATGCCGAATGCGGCCAAAAAACCGGCTTTGCGGCCATGCGCCAAGGTCTGCGCCGTCATGTAGAGAATGGCGGGCCCCGGCATGCAGGCAAAGATCGCCGTAGCGACCGCAAACGAAATCCAGTGCTCGATCGAGGGCATCGCAGTTCCTCCGGTTTGCCGGCTGCCCCTCCGGCAGCGTGGCATTCGGCCCGACCCCGTCGGTGCGGAATCGGGTCGGCAGAGAACTACGCTTGGTTGTAGATCGGCGACATACGGCAGGTGCCGTATTTCGGAGCCTCGAACCTGCGGCCAATGATGTGGTGGTTAAGGGAATGTCACCGCTGGAGCCGGCGCGGCATGCGGATTTCAGCCAATGGGCAGGCCGATGCGCACAGCGTAGGCGGCGAGTTCGGCAGCGCTATGCAGGCTGAGCTTGCGCATCAGGTTTTCGCGGTGCTTGCGCGCGGTGAGCGGGCTGATGCCAAGCCGTTCGGCAATCTCGCGAGCCGTCAGGCCCTGAGCCGCGAGCGAAAGGATCTGCATCTCCCGCCGGGTCAGGGGAATGGGCGAAAGCGCTTCGTCGGTCGCGGACGGCAAGGTCCGTCGCTCCGGGTGGCTGACGGCAAAGCGTATCGATTGTGCGAGGTAGATTTCGTTGGCGCCAAGCGCGTCAACGGCAGAGGCAAGCTCGGCCGGGTCGCCGTTCTTCGTGAGATAACCGCTTGCGCCCGCATCTATGGCGGCGCGGACCGTTCGCGGTTCGATATTGGCGGTCAGCACTAGGATCTTCATTCTCGGAGCCAGTTCCCTGATGTCGGCGATGAACTGGATGCCTGCCACGCCCGGCATGCCGAGATCGAGGGTCAGAAGGTCTGCCGGCTCACTTCTCGCAAGCGCCAACACGGCTTCGCCGTCGGCGGCCTCGGCAACCACAGATATGCCCGCCATCGTCGAAAGTAGCATCTTCAAGCCTTCGCGAACGATGGCATGGTCGTCGGCAACGATGACGTTCATGGCCTTCGACATTTCAGCAATCCTTCATTGATATCAGCAATTGTCCGCAACCATAAACAGGTTCGCGTGCGGAGGCGATGCAAACAGCGTGAGCGACTGCAACCTCTCCTGATAGAACTACTATTTCGTCAATCTTACGCGGTGCTGGTCGCAAATTTGGTCATTCCACTACCGGTTGCCATTGATCCGAAGGAGTGGATGCGGTGAGACCCGTTGGCGGGATGCACCGTAACCCTCCATACGCGGACAGTCGGGCGCCTCGGCGGTATTCTGACCGTTCACGCCGGGTCGAGCGACGTGCGCAAACTGCAGCCGACTGAGGGTCTCATCTATTCGATAAAGACGCGCACGCTGGCGGCCCGACCCACGGCGTCGATGACCGTGAGGGTGGAATAGCCGGCGCCATCGGGCTGCCATTGCGTCGTCCGCCGGCGGGTCGGATCGGGCAACGGCTTGCCATTTGCGAGCCACCGGAAGGGCGCGCGGCCGCCCTGCAGCTTCAAAGTAAGCGGTGACATGGTCTCATGGTCGATGCCAAGTTCGACACGCGCGCCCTCGGGCGGAAAGACGATCTGTGGCGCCGGCTCGCGCGCCGAGGCGTTGACGAGGCCGCTTGCGGTCATCGAGAAGCGGCGCTGGCTGATCGGCAGCTCGATTTGGGAGATGCGCACAGCGCCCGGCGGTGCATCCGGCAGCGGCGTGATCGGCAATCCGGATTTGGCAAAGCCTTCAAAAAGAATGGGCGCGGCCGCGCCATAGCCGGTCAGCCCCGGAACGGCGCCATTGTCCGGCCGCCCGACCCAGACCCCGAGCACATAACGGCCGTCGTAGCCGACCGACCAGGCGTCGCGATAGCCATAGCTGGTGCCGGTCTTGTAGGCGATGCCGCGCTGCCGGCTTCCCGCCGGCGGCAAGACGGCCGAGAGCACATCCGAGACATGCCAGGCGGAAACGGGCGAAAGCAGCGGTTCGCCGTCGATCAGACCGGCCGTGCCGGTGATGCCATCGCCGAGCCGCACCGGGAAGCCGCGATTGGCAAGACCAGCATAGAGCTGCACGAGATCGCGCAGCGTCAGGCCGACCCCGCCAAGGCCGATTGCCAGCCCGGGTGCCTCGCCTGCGGGCAGCACAGGCTTCACCTCGGCGCGGCGGAACCTGACCATCAGCCGGGCAGGGCCGACGACGTCGAGCAGGCGAATGGCCGGAACGTTGAGCGACAGTTGCAACGCCTGGCGCACGCTGACGTCGCCTTGGTAGCTCATGTCGAAATTGCGCGGGCGGTAACCGAAGAAATCGGCCGGTCGATCCTCGATAATGGTTTCCTGGCTGACCAGGCCCTCCTCGAAGGCGAGACCGTAGATGAAGGGTTTTAGCGTCGAACCGGGCGAGCGGGTGATCCGCGTCATATCGATCCAGCCCGAGCGGCTCGCGTCGAAATAATCGGCCGAGCCGACTTCGCCGATGATCTCGCCCGTGCGTGCGTCGGCCATGATCATGGCGACGGACACTCTCGGTCCCAGTTTGGCCGCTCCCTCGCGCGCAACCGCTTCGAGGCCGCGCTGGACATTGCGGCGCAGCGTCGTGTGATGCTGCACGGCCGTCGGTTGCTTGCGCAGCGCCGTCTCGGCCAGATGGGCGGCATAGGCCGGCAACTGAAGGCGGCGGTTCGGAATGGCCGTCATCGCGGCCCGTTCAGCTTCGCCTTCGCCGATCACGTCGGCAACCGCCATCCGAGTCAGGACGCGCTTGCGGGCAGCTTCGGCTGCGGCGTGGTTGCGGTCCGGCCGGCGCTTTTCCGGCAATTGCGGCAGCGCCACCAGCAGCGCGGCTTCGCCTACAGATAGTCGCTTCGGCTCCTTGCCGAACCAGGCCAGGCTTGCGGCGCGCACCCCCTCAAGATTGCCGCCATAGGGTGCGTGGCTGAGATAAAGGTCGAGAATCTGGTCCTTGGACAGCCGACGCTCGATCTGGATCGCGCGCGCAATCTGAAGCAGCTTGGCCGCAATGCTTCGTTGTTCGCGCGGTTCGATCAGCCGCGCCACCTGCATCGAAAGGGTGGAGGCGCCGGAAACGATGCGGCCGTTGGTGACGAACTGCAGCGCGGCGCGGCCGAGCGCCAGGAAGTCGATGCCGGCGTGCTCGCGAAACCGCTGGTCCTCATAGGCAACCAGCATCCGCAGAAACTGCGGGTCGACGTCACCGACAGTCGTGTTCAGCCGCCAGAGACCGTCAGGTGTTGCAAAGGCCCTGAGCAATTGGCCGTCGACGTCGAGAACCTCGCGAGACACGATGCCAGCCGCTCCCAGTGGCGGCGGAAATGCCTGGTCAGCCTTGTCGAGCGCAAAGGCAGACAGCCCCGTCAGCAACAGGCCGACGGGGATCGCGATCAGCAATTTTTGCCTTATCGACATTATCGGGCCTATTGGGCTGCCAGAACCTCCATACGCCCTGTCGCGGTGCGCGCCGAGAACTGCGGCCGGTACATGTCTTCGACGCTTGCGGCAGGATGATCGTAGACACCGGGGTTCACCGCGCGGACGACATAGGCGAGCGTCAGCTCGCGGCTATCGCCGGTAGCGCGGTCGAAGGCGGCGACGAAGCGATCGTTGCGGAACTCCGTATGCGTCGCGGTAATCTCGCCGAGCCATTCGAAGTTCGTCAGCTGGGCGCTGTCGACCAGGCTCGGGTTATCGATCTGGAAACCGGCCGGCAAAAGGTCCGAAACAAGCACGCGGGACGGCCAATCGTTGGTTTCGGTGACCTTCAGCACCACGACATAGCGCTCGTTCTGCCTGGCTTGGCTGACATTGGCTTCGGCACCATCGAGTGTGTAATAAGTGCGCTCGATGGCAAAGCCGTCACCGCCGGCCGACAGTGGCTGAGCCGGGGCAGCAACCGTGGTGACCACCGCAGAGACGGCGTCCGCCCCCTCGTTCTTGATCACCACCGGATGAGACAGAAGCGCATCGCCGGGCATCCGCGCGGCGTAGCCGCCGGTCTTCGACGCGCCATTGACGTCAAGCAGCATGCCCTCGTCGCCGCCCTGAACGGCACGGGCGGCAAGCAGCATCCAGGCCTGTTCCTGCGTGCTGGTATATTTCTTCTGCTCCCATTGCCGTGCCACGATCTTCGACAGTTCCGGAATGATCGGCGGAACCGGACGGCTTTCGGCGGCCAGAGCCAGGACGGCCGCGTCGTCGCGCAGCGAAGAACCGTAGTCGGAACGCGACAGGCTGACATTGACGAGGCCGGTCGACATGTTGGCCGAGGACGCAAAGATTTCCTGTGACCGCTGGGCATCGCCGTAGAGCGCCAGCGCCGCTGCGACCTGAGCCTTGGCCAATGGCGTCGGGAAATCATTGATCAGCGTGTTGGCGTAATAGCGGATGTCGTTGACGGCGGCCTTGCGGTTGCGTGCGAGCACATAGAGCGCATAGGCGATCTCGTTGCCGCGATCCTTGACATTGGTGTCATAGCCGAGGCCGTTCTGCAGGTTTTCCAGTGCCTGCACCATCGCTGCCTCAGGCACGTCGTACTTCTGTTCACGTGCGCGTGTCAGGAAGTCGGTGACATAGGCGTCGAGCCAGAGGTCCCCATAGCCCGGCCCCCACAGGCCGAAGCTGCCGGACGACGACTGGTTGGAGAGCACGCGGTAGATCGCTTCCTGCACCCGCTTGGTCACTTCGCCGTCATCGGGAAGGCCGGACTGCTTGGCCAATTCACTCATATAGAGAAGCGGCAGCGCCCGGCTCGTCGTCTGCTCGGTGCAGCCATAGGGGTAGCGGTCGAGCGCCATCAGGATGGCGGGAATGTCGAAGGCCGCAGACCGGGTGACGCTCAGCGAAACCGACGCGCCCTGGAGCACGCTGTCTGCCAGCAACTGGCCGTCGATCGTCAGGCTGCTGCCCGCCGCAAGGTTGACCACCTGTCGCTGCGTGACCGGCAGTGTGGCCGGGCGCACCGGAATGTTGAGCGCCTGTTCGAGCGAAAGTCCGGAGGCGCCGGTGAGCTGGACAGTAACGAGCCCGTCGCCTGTGTGTTGGCCGACCAGCGGCAGCGTCAGAACCGATTTGCCGCCCTGTTCGAGGCGTACCGTTTCGCTGGCGCCGGTCTGTTCCACCGTCACCGGTCCGTTGGTGGTCAGTTGTACTTGGTAGTCACCGGCCGGAGCGTCGGTGTTTGCGATGTCGAGCCGCAGTTCGGCGCGGTCTCCCGGCGCAAGGAAGCGCGGCAGGCTCGCCGTCACGACGATCGGGTCGCGGATGACGACGTCGCGGACAGCATGGCCGACGCCGGACTTCGTCCAGGCGACGCTCATGATCCGCGCCGTGCCGTTGAACTGCGGAATATCGAAGCTGACGGTCGCCTTGCCATCGGCGTCGAGCTTCACCGGACCTTCGAAGAACGCCACCAGCTTTTCGGTGGGCGGGCTTCCCTGCAGCGCGACCTGGCCGCCGTCGCCGCCGGTGCGCAATTTGCCGGTCGCCCCAAGCGAGCCATCGATCAAGCGACCGTAGAGATCGCGCATTTCGAGCCCGAGCTGGCGCTGGCCGAAATACCAGGCGGCAGGATCCGGAGCTTCATAGCGGGTCAGGTTCAGGATGCCGACGTCGACCGCGGCAATCGTGACATAGGCTTCTTCGTTGGCGCCGGCCCCTGCCACCTGCAGGCTGATATCGAGCGGCTTGCGCGGTTCGGTCTTTTCGGGCGCTTCGATGGCCACGGCAAGCTTGCGCTCAGCGGGATCAACGGTCAGCCATTTGATGCCAATCGCGCGCATAGGCATGCGGCTTTCCTGTGCATCACCAGGCCGATAGAGTGTCGCGGTGACATAGGCGCCGGCCCCCCAATCGGCGGTGACGGGCAAATCGATCTCGCCACCCTCGGCGACAATCGTCGCGCTCTTTGTCGTGATCAGGCCTTCCGTGCCGACGGTTACCAGCAGTTCACCGGCAAAACGCGGTGAAACCTTGAGCTTGGCGGTTTCGCCGACGGCGTAGTTTTCCTTGTCGAGCGCGATTTCGAGGCCATCGGGCGTTTCGGTCGATGTCGATGCGACATACCAGCCGGCATCGAATTCGACGCTCGATGTCGGTCCGTCGAGGGCCGCCGTCTCGACTTCGAGACGGTAGCGGCCCCAGCCGACGGGCACGGCGATCTCGCCTCCATCGGCGGTCACGTCGAGCGTGCCGTTCGCAACCTGCTTGGTGGTGACCACCGGCTCGTATTTCCAGGCGGTTCCGTCTCGGTACCATTGATAGTTGCGCTCGACGCTGATCAGCTTCCAGAGCGCACCCGGCATGGCGGCCCTGGCACCGTCGGGGTCGATGGCGATCACGCGGAACTTGCCGACGGAGTTTTCCTGAAGGTCGCCCGAAAACTCGGGTTTGATGCCGATCATCGCGCCTTCCGGCTTTACCGGCAGCGTCAAGGATCGTTCGACGGCGCGACCGCCGGCCTCGCGCATCCGCACGGTGACATTGGCGTTGAGCAGTTGCGTCGTCGACGGCACTTCGCTCAAAGCCACGTCGAAGGTCGACTTGCCGTCGTCATCGAGAGCCGTCAGGTCCTCAAGCGGCAGACGCGTGTCCTCGCTCGCCTCTTCGTCGGCAAGGCCGAAGAAATATCCCTTGAAGGCAGCACTTTCGCGCGTCGGCTTCAGAACCACTTCGCCCTCAAGCTCGAGGCCGGCGGCCGGTGCGCCATAGAGATAGCGTCCATCGACCACGACTTGTACCGGTTCGCCGACAGCGATCTCCTTTGCTTCGCTCGTCAGATCGAACTCCGTGCGGTCCGGCACGAAATCGTCGACTAGAAACTGCTTCTCGCCGATCGGCGAGGCCTTGGGATCAGTGAAGATCTGCATCGTCCAGGTGCCACGCATGGCGTTTTCCTGAACATCGAGATCGAGCGTGTGGCCGCCGAGCTTGCCGCCGTCGCTGATCATCCTGCGGTATTCGACGCCGTCAGGGCGCAGGAACACGAAGGTGAGCGGCAGATTCTCGATGGCCTCGCCATTAACGTCTCGCGCAAGTGCTGACGCGTGCACCGTCTCGCCGACGCGGTAGATGCCGCGCTCCGTCCAGGCGAGGACGTCGATGGCGCCGGGCGCCGCACGGCCGGTGACCCCACGATCCGACAGGTCGAATCCCGCCCTCGTCATGTCGAGGAAAACGAAGTCGTCTTCGCCGCTCTTGGCTGTGATTACGGCCGGGGTCAGGGCGGAGGTGCCGCGGATGAGACCAGCGGTGAAGGTGGCGCGGCCGTCGCCATCCGTCGTTGCCGTGCCGAGGATTTCGTTGTTCTTGGCGACAAGCTGCAGCTCGACACCTTCGATCGGCTTTGCGGTTGCGAGCGATCGGGCAAAGACGTTCAGGCCGTCGGTGCCGGCATAGGTCGACACGCCGATGTCGGAGACGACGAACCATTGGGTAGCGCGGGCGTCCCAATCCTGGCTGAGGCCGGTTTCGGATGCTGCGGTCAGCACGTAGACGCCGGCTTTGCGCTTCGGCAATGCTTCATCGACCGGGAAGCTGGTGACCACTTCCTTGTTGAGGACGCTGTCGATGGCGATCGAACCTTCCCAGACCAGTTCTCCGCTTTCGTCTTGAATGCGCTGGGCGCTGTAGCCGTCGATTTGCGTCAGGAACTGCGAGTTCTGCAGCACCTGCGCCAGGCTGCGATCGCCGATGCGGTAGAGCTTGAGCTTGGCGCTGTCGGTGTTGACGGAAACCAGCGGAATGCCGCGGCGCGCGGTCGAGGGCAGCACGAAGCTGTCGCCGGTAAAGCGCACGACCTGGCCGCGATCCTTGACGTAGACCTCAAGAGTGACCGGCGCCTCAAGCACTTCATCGACCGACGAGGGCAGGCCGGTGCGCAGCGTCAGCTTGTAACGCTGGCCATGCGACAGACCCTCAACGCAAATCTGGTCGCCCTTGGCTTCCACTGCTTTCGGGGCAGCGCCGTCTAGTGTGACGAAGGAGGCATAGTCGGCGCCGCTCTTTAGTAGCTGCTCCGAAAACTGCACGCAGGCGCGCGGCGAGGCGCTATCGGCATCAACGGTGTTTTCGATGACGCGGAAGCGCTTGCGTTCCTTCAGGTCGAGGTAGGCGGTCTCGACCGTTTTTGATTGCACCAGTTCGAGGCTGGCCTTGTAGGCATTGAGGGCGCCGCGGAAATTCTCGGCATTTTCCAGCGCCTTGGCGAGAACGGCCAGCGCATGGGCGCGGCTTTCTGCGGTCCGCGTCAGCTGATAGCCGTTGATCGCCGCAAGGGCGGCTTGCGTCGCGACATCGGTATTGCCGGTGACGCGATTTGCCGTGCGCGCCGTTTCAAGCCACAACTCGCTGTCATCAGGGGTGATCGCAAGCGCGCCCTGGAACGCCTTCAATGCACCGTCGATAATGCCCGATTCCGCCTGCGCGCGCGCCGTTTCGATCAGGTTGTTGACACCGAAGCCCTGCTGATCGTCGGCAAGTGAAAGGTTCGCCTTGGCGTCGCGCGCATCCTGAAGGATCTGGTCGGAGAGAAACGAGAGTCGCGGCGGCGCGCCGAGGTCCGGCTGCACGGCCTGCGCCTGGACGATCTTGCCGGCGATGGCGCCGGGGAAGTCGTTCAACTGATTGAAGTCGGACTTCAGGAAGCACCATTTCACCTTGGGATTGTAGGTGAATGCGCGGCAGGATTGGTCCGCGATGCAGGCGGTCTCGCACTGATCCAGCGAGACATTCTGTTCGGTTCGCAGATCGAAGCCGAAATAGTCACCGTCCTGGGTGATCTCGACCTGACGGCCGGTCTCAGCCGAAAAAGCCGGATATCCGGCGGCCAAAACAGAAACAAGAAGAGCGGAAAGGCCGAAAAACGCGCGCACAGACATAAGTCCTCCCAACGCAGCCGGTCTCGATAGGGCTTCACTTTTTCAAGGTTCCTGATGCCTTGTCAACCACGGACGTTCAAGAGTTGGACGACAATTTACGCGAGAGCGAGCAACATGTCCTAGTGAGGCGGCGCCACTGCGAATGGGCGCCTATCTTCTCTGCTCCTTCAGGAAAACGACGAGCGAACGGCCGGCGTCGAGGATGTGATCCCGGGTGAGCGACGATGCCAGATCGGCGTCACCTTTGGCGCAGGCATTGAGGATCGCCTCATGCTCGCGCGCTGCGCGCTTCATGCCATCCGTCAGCGTCAGCTGCGCGCGCAGATAACGATCGATGCGGTCGAGCGAGGCGCGCACGATCTGCAGGTAGTAAGGCCGCCGCGCGGCCTCATAGAGGCTGTAGTGGAAGTTCCGGTTGGTTTCGCCCCACTTCGCCGAATCGGATTCCTTGCCGAACTCGTCGCAATGCCTGCGGGCGAGTTCGAGCGTCCTTCGATCCATATTGGGCACGGCAAGCCGGATCACCTCCGCCTCCAGCAGAGCGCGAAATTCGAAGATCTCTTCGATCTCTTCGATCGAAAGGCCGGCAACGACAGCGCCTTTGTAGCGTTGCGTCGTGATCAACCCGTGCTGTTCAAGGCGCGAAAGCGCTTCGCGCACGGGGATGCGGCTGGTGTTGAACATCTGGGCGATCTGGTCCTGCCGCAGGTTCTCCCCCTCGGCAAGCGCACCCTCGATGATCGCCTTGCGCAATGCCTCGTAGACGATATCGGCTGCGGAAGCGGCTTGCCTGACATCAACGGCATCGAGTTTCATCGCGTCTAAACCCCGGCGGCTTTGTGTCCCTGACAGTGCGGAAACTGCTGTGGTTCTGGTCATAGGTCCATTCTCTTGGTCGGGCAACAGAGGTCGCGGCTTTGCGCAAAATATCGTATATTTCAGATTGTATATTGGATCCAATCTTTCTATGACTGGTCCCACGTCGGCTGCGGCGGCCGTTTGGTCACCGAAAAGAGAGCCAGTCTCCCGAGTGTCGGCGTACAGATATCAAGGCATGGCATGTGGATGCGGTCCGCATGCATCGCGTGGAGGCGAAAGATGCGCAGCAGCAAGGTCATTCATATTGTTTCCTGCCACGCCGAGGGTGAAGTCGGCGATGTCATCGTCGGCGGCGTTGCGCCACCGCCGGGCAAGACGCTGTGGGAGCAGCGACGCTTCATCGCCGAGGATCAGACCTTGCGCAATTTTGTGCTCAACGAACCGCGTGGCGGTGTTTTCCGCCACATCAACCTGCTGGTGCCGCCAAAGGATCCACGCGCGACTATGGGCTTCATCATCATGGAGCCTGAAGACACGCCGCCGATGTCCGGGTCCAACTCGATCTGCGTTTCGACCGTCCTGCTCGACAGCGGCATCGTGCCGATGCAGGAGCCGGAGACGAGAATGGTGCTGGAGGCGCCCGGCGGGCTCGTCGATGTCGTTGCCACCTGCCGCAACGGCAAGGCCGAGCGCATCACCGTCACCAACGTCCCGTCCTTTGCCGGCAAACTCGATGCCAAGATCGAGGTGGAAGGGCTCGGCACACTCACCGTCGACACCGCCTATGGCGGCGACAGCTTCGTCATCACCGATGCTCGTACATTCGGCTTCTCCGTGACGCCGGATGAAGCGCGCGAGCTTGCCGAGACCGGCATCAAGATCACGCGCGCAGCCAATGAGCAGCTCGGCTTCGCGCATCCGGAAAACCCGGAATGGGCACATATCTCGTTCTGCCAGCTGACGCTGCCGGTGGAAGAGCGCGATGGCGTCCTGCACGGACGCAACACAGTGGTGATCCAGCCGGCAAAGCTCGACCGGTCGCCGACCGGCACCGGCTGCTCCGCGCGGATGGCGGTGCTTCACGCGCGCGGGCAGATCAAGGTTGGCCAGCGTTTTGTCGGCCACTCGATCATCGATTCGACGTTCGATTGCCGCATCGTCGGCGAAACGACGGTTGGCGGGCGCCCAGCGATCGTTCCGGAAATTTCCGGTCGCGCCTGGGTCACCGGCACACATCAGGTGATGCTCGATCCGGCCGACCCGTGGCCATCAGGCTATCGGCTCGCGGATACCTGGCCGCGCAAACAATAGGCCCCCGAGCGGGTTATTCCTCGGCAATGATGCGCGTGGTGCCGACCCAGAGTTCACGAGCCGGCCCTGCGCCGATGTTGCGGGCGCGGTGCGGTAGCGACGAGGGGAAGTGCAGGGTGTCGCCCGCTTTCAGGACATATTCCTTGCCGTCGATCTCGTAGAGCATTTCGCCTATCAATCAGATAGAGGAAATCCTCGCCCTCGTGGCTGGTCAGCTCGGAAGCGTAGCCGGCCGGCATGTGGGTGATGCAGCCGTTGAGTTGGGCGCCGGGAAAGCCGCGCTCGAGCAGTTCATAGACACGCTCCTTCGTCTCGACATTGTAACCGCGGCGTTCGCCGGCGTGAGACACAATGGAATGGGCGTGCTGCGGCGGCTGCGACAGGAACGTATCGACGCTGGTGCCGAGCGCATTGGCGACATTGTAGAGCGAGATCAGCGAGGGGGTTGAAATACCTCTTTCGATCTGGCTGATGAAGCCCTCCGTGAGGCCGGCTTCACGCGCGACCTGCTTCATCGTCTTGCCGATTTCCTTGCGGCGGGCGCGCAGCATCTGGCCGATCGTTGCGGCCACAGGCATGTCGGTGAGGGGGGCGCCGGCGTCTGCCGCTGGCGCCTCATCGGTATCGAGAGGCATGATTTTCTTTCCGCTTGACTCGCGTCTATTGTTGTACTTTAGTCCAGCTAAAGTCGGTTATGCAAGCTGATCAACTCGGCTTAGTACCGCTTTAAAAAGGGGAACAACAAGAATGCCTTCGCTGCAATCCGGACGCAAAGGAAAACGTTCGGAAAAATTGGATCCAATATCCAATTGGTGTGAGGCGTCGTGCCGGCGCTAGCCGGTCGATCAAACAGGAGGAGTGAGAGATGAAACGTTTGTTGCCGATCTTACTGGGTGCCGCCCTTGGGCTGGCCGCGGCCACGTCTGCGCTCGCCATCGAACGTGGCGGTGCGATGACCTTTGCGCGTTATGACGATTCCACGGTCATCGATCCTGTTTATGCCGATCGCAACCCGGACCTCTGGATGGTCACCGGCCTATACGAAACGCTGCTGCGCAACGGCCCGGACGGTTCGATCGTTCCAGGGTTGGCCGAGGGCTATGACGTTGCTGCCGACGGGCTTTCGATCAAGCTCAAGCTGCGCGACGGACTGAAATTCTCCGACGGGTCGGCCCTGACCGGCGCCGACGTGGTGTTTTCCCTTGACCGGGCCCGCAATCCCGAGCTTGGCCCTTGGGCGGGTCTGCTTGGCGCCGTCGACAAAGTCTCCGCCGATGGCAATCAGGTAACGCTGGCGCTCAAGAACCCGGACCCGACCATCGTCTCTATCCTCGCAACCTTCAACACCGGCATCATGCCGCAAGCGGCCTTCGAGAAGGCGGCCGGCGCCAACGATCAGGAAAAGGCGCGTGCCTTCTTCGAGGCCGGCCCGGTCACATCGGGCCCATTCACGATGAAGAGCCGCGTGCAGGGCTCAAGCATGACCTTCGCACGCAATCCCAACTACTGGCGGCCCGGCACGGATGGGCAGCCGCTGCCCTATCTCGATCAGGTCGATTTCGTCATCATCCCAGACGATGCCACCCGCATCCTTAAGCTTCAGGCCGGTGAAGTTGATGCCGCGGAGTTCATTCCTTTCGCTCGCGTTGGCGAACTCAGCGCTGATCCGGCTCTGAAGATGGAGCTCTTTCCCTCGACCCGCATCGTCTACGCACCGATCAATACGCGCGAGACACGCAAGGACGGCTCCAAGAACCCGCTTGCTGATGTAAAAGTGCGGCAGGCGCTGAACTACGCCACCGACAAGAACGTGCTGATCAAGCTCGTCACTTTCGATACCGGCAAACCGATGACGTCGTTGATGTCGGCCGCCACCCAGCTCCATTATGGGCCTGAGCCGCTCTACCCCTACAATCCAGACAAGGCCAAGCAACTGCTTGACGAAGCCGGTCTCGGCGGCGGCTTCGAGGTGAAGTTTACGACGCTTGCCGGCAGCGCCGACGACGCGACCTTGTTCACCGCGCTGCAGCAGATGTGGTCGCCGCTCGGCGTTAATCTCAAGGTCGAACAGGTCGACAATCCGACCCGCGGTGAGAAGAACCGCTCCGGCGACTTCGACATCCACACCTATGGCTGGGCAAACGACGTCAACGACCCGGCGCAGGTGACCGGCTGGCTCGGCTACTACAAGCAGCGCCAGGCCGTGGGCACGGGCTGGAACAATCAGGAGTTCAACACGCTGTTCGAAGCGTCCAACATCGAGGTCGATCCGGCCAAGCGCAAGGACGAGTACAAGCAGATGCAGGAAGTCTATGCAGAGGGCGCGCCGCTGCTCTTCCTGTTCGAGACCCCTTTTGCCGTTGCCGTCTCGAAGTCGATCGAGGGCTACGTGCAGACGCCGCTCGGTGCGAACGACTTCTCCGAGGCCTGGCGGGCCAAGTGACGACAGCCTGAATTCATGATGTTGGGCGGCGAGAGCTGCCCGACATCGCTTACAAGGTTCAATCCATGCCCTCGTTATCCTATCTTCTGGCGCGGTTGCTGCAGATCATCCCGACCTTTCTTCTGGTGATGATCTTCATCTTCCTGCTCGTCCGGCTGCTGCCGGGCGACCCGGCCATCGCCATGGCCGAAGCCAAGGCAACGGACGCGCAACTTGAGCAGATCCGCCACAATCTCGGCCTCGATCAGCCGCTGCCGATCCAGTTTCTCGTCTTCGTCAAGAACACGCTGACCGGCGATCTCGGGCGTTCGATCATGCTGAAGGCGCCCGTGACCGAGATCATCCTCGCGCGCCTGCCGACCACGGTCTTCCTGGCGCTCTATTCCGTTCTGCTGGCGATCTGTCTCGCAGGGCCGCTGGCGTTCCTTGCCGCGTCGCGGGTCAACGGTCCCGTCGATGTTGCAATCCGCAGCGTCTTCCAGGTCGGGCTGTCCATGCCGGTCTTCTACATCGGCCTCGTGCTGTTGACGGTCCTCGCAGCCCAGCTGCGCTGGTTTCCGGTCGGCGGCTACGGAACGGGCTTTCTCGACAATCTTCATCACCTGATCCTGCCGGCGCTCAGCGTCGCGCTTTACACCTCGGCCATCATTCTTCGCAATCTCAGGGCCTCGCTGATCGAGGTGCTCGATGCCGACTACGTGCAGTTCGCCCGCGCCAAGGGGCTTTCGCGGCGCATCGTCATGACCCGGCATGTGCTGCGCAACGCACTGGTCTCCACCGTGACGCTGCTCGGCCTTTCCATCGGCAACCTGATGAGCGGAACGCTGGTCACCGAGACCGTCTTTGCCGTTCCGGGCGTCGGCCGGCTGATGCTGGAGGCGATCTTCGCGCGTGACTATCCGCTGATCCAGGGGCTCACACTCACCTTCGCCGTGCTGGTTTCCGTCGTCTTCTTGCTGACGGACATCGTGCAATCCTGGCTCGATCCGAGGCTTCGTCAGTCATGAGTATCGTCGTGCAATCTCCCATCCGTAAGGCGGGTCGCGTGCGCGCCTTCCTCGGCCGGGCCTTCTTACGACCGTCCTTCGTCATCGGCTTTGCGATCCTCGCGCTGTCGATCGCGCTGGCGCTGTTCCCTGGGATGTTCGCGCCCTACGATCCGCTTGCCTTCGACCTGAGTGCAATCCAGCAGGGGCCGAGCCTCGCCCATCCCTTCGGCACCGACAATTTCGGGCGCGACGTGCTCTCGCGCGTCATCTGGGCCTATCGCGTCGACATGCAGATGGCCTTCTTCGCCACGATCTTCGCACTTCTGATCGGCATGACGGTCGGAGCTTTCGTCGGCTATTACGGTGGCATCGCCGACACCATCTTCGGCCGCTGCGTCGATGCGATCATCACCTTTCCCTTCCTCGTTCTGGTCATCGCCATCGTCGCGGTGCTCGGGCCTGGCCTCGTCAACATGTATGTGGCGATCACCGCGGTGAACTGGGTGTACTACGCCCGTCTCACGCGGGCCGAGATCATGGCGCAAAAGGCCAATGATTATGCCGCGGCCGGCCGCGTGCTCGGTTATTCCGACCGACGCATCATCTTCCGGCATCTGCTTCCCAACGCGATCTCGCCGATCATCGTCTACTGGATGACCGATATGGCGCTCGCCATCCTGCTCGGCTCTTCGCTCGGCTATCTCGGCCTGGGCGCACAGCCACCGGCGGCCGAATGGGGCGTGTTGATCGCCGAAGGCCGCAACTTCCTGCTGACAGCCTGGTGGATGAGCCTGATGCCGGGCATCGCCATCGTGCTCACCGGCCTCGGCTTCAGCCTCGTCGGCGACGCGCTGGCCGATCTGCTTCGACCGAAAGGGCGCTGACATGAACCAACTCGAGAAAGAAACGGTTCTGGACGTCCGGCATCTGCGCACGGAATTCGGCCTGCCAGAGCGCCCTCTTGTTGCCGTCGACGATGTTTCGTTTCAGGTGCGGGCGGGGGAGATCCTTGGGCTTGTCGGCGAATCCGGCTCGGGCAAGAGCATCACCTTGCGCTCGATCCTCGGCATCGTGCGGCCACGCGGCCGCGTCGGCGGCGAAATCCTCTGGAAGGGCCGGGATCTGGTGCCGCTCGACGAGGGCGCGCTCAGACGGGTGCGTGGACGCGAGATCGCGATGATCTTTCAGGAGCCGATGTCGTCACTGAACCCGTTGTTGACCGTCGGTTTGCAGATATCGGAAAACCTTGCCGCCCATACCGATCTGGATGGGAAAGCCAGAAAGGCGCGCGCGATCGAACTGCTCGACATGGTCGGCATTCCCGCGGCGCGCAACAGGCTCGGCGATTACCCGCACGAGTTTTCCGGCGGTATGCGGCAACGGGTGATGATCGCCATCGCCCTTGCGTCCAACCCGAAGCTGCTGCTGGCCGATGAGCCGACGACGGCGCTGGACGTGACCATCCAGGATCAGATCCTACGGCTCATTCAGGCGCTCAGCCGCGACCTCGGCATGGCCGTGATCCTCGTCACCCACGACATGGGCGTGGTGGCGGAGACCTGCGATCGTGTAGTGGTGATGTATGGCGGCCGTCTTTGCGAGACAGGACCGACGGCTGATGTCATCGGCGACGCCCGGCATCCCTATTCCCTGGGACTTCTGCGCTCTATCCCGCGCGATGTCGCACCACGCACGCCGCTCTATTCCATCCCCGGAGCACCGCCGTCACTCAACGCCTTGCCGGCCGGTTGCGCGTTTACGGCACGCTGTCCCGTGGCCGGGCCGGAATGCCGGGATGTTCGCCCGAGCCTCGAAGCGATCGGACGGCTGCGCCAGGTCGCCTGCCACCACCGCGAGGAAGCCCTCGTTCATTTCAGCGCACGGGAGGCGGCGCAATGAGCCAATCGATGCAAGAAGCGGCCACGCCGCTACTTTCCATCCGCGACCTTTTCATGCGGTTCGAGAAGCGTCGCTCGCTGTCGGATACGCTTGCCGGTCGGCCGCGGCAGGTCGTCTCAGCGCTCAACGGCGTCGATCTCGACGTGATGCCGGCCGAAACGCTGGGGATCGTCGGCGAGTCCGGTTGCGGCAAGTCGACGCTTGCGCGCTGTATCGCCGGTCTTCACCGGCCGACATCGGGCGATATCCGTTTCGAAGGCGAGAGTGTCATCGACCTCAAGGGCGCCAGGCGACGCGGCTACAACAAGCGCGTCCAGATGATGTTCCAGGATCCCTATACCTCGCTCAATCCGCGCATGACCGTGCGCGATACTCTGCGCGAGGCGATCACTGTCCATCGCATGCGCGAGGGCGCCGGCGTCGACCGCCGTGTCGACGAACTGCTCGACCTTGTGCGGCTGCCTGATGGCGCAGCCGACAAGTATCCGCACGAGTTTTCCGGCGGCCAGCGCCAACGCATCGGCATCGCGCGGGCACTCTCGCTGGAGCCGACCTGCCTTGTTGCCGATGAGCTCGTCTCCGCGCTCGACGTGTCCGTTCAGGCGCAGGTCGTCAATCTGCTGCTGGAACTGCAGGACAATCTGGGGCTGACGGTGCTCTTTGTTGCCCATGACCTCAGGCTGGTGCGCCATGTCTCCCATCGCGTGGCGGTGATCTATCTCGGCGCCATCGTCGAGATCGGGCCGTCGGAGGCGCTGTTTTCCAAGCCGATGCACCCGTACTCGCAAGCCCTGCTGGCCGCGGCCCCGTCGCTCGACCCGACGGAGCGGCGCAGGGCGCCAGCCCTGTCGGGTGAGTTGCCGAGCCCGCTCGACATTCCGCCCGGCTGCCCCTTCCACGTCCGCTGCCCGCACGCAACCGAGCTTTGCCGCCGGGAAAAGCCGGCACTGCGGCCGGTCGGCAACGGCATGACCGCCTGTCACTTCGCCGAAACGATCGGCGGCGCGTGAAGACAAATAGTCAATAGGGAAAGACCACATGACATCGAAAGACAGGCTGGAGGCTTCCGGCCGGATCGAGGCCCTGCGCCGCAAACTCGACGAGCAGGGGCTGGACGGCTACGTCGTCCCGCGGTTCGACGAACATCAGGGCGAGTATTGTGCGCCCCATGACAACAGGCTCGCTTTTGTCACCGGCTTCACCGGTTCTGCCGGCGTTGCGATCGTCATGCGCGACCGCGCGGCAATCTTCGTCGACGGTCGCTATCAGGTGCAGGTTCGCCAAGAGATTGATGCCGACAGCTTCGCCATCGAGCATTTCTACGACGCACCGCTCAAGGACTGGCTGCGGAAGAACCTGCGCAAGGGCGAACGCGTCGGCTTCAATTCGATGCTGCTGCCGTCGACCTGGGACATGGATTGCGGCCAATCGGTTGTCGCCGCTGGCGCCGAGTGGGTCGCCGTAACCGATGATCTCGTCGATGCGATCTGGTCGGACCAGCCCGAACGCCCGCTTGGCAACGTGATGGCCCTGTCGCGCGACTATGCCGGCGAAAGCGTCGCCGACAAGAAGCGCCGCATTGGCCAGATGCTGGCGGAGCAAGGCGCCGACGTGCTGATCGAGGCGCAGCCCGACAACATCGCCTGGTTCCTGAATGTTCGCGGCCGTGACATAGCGTTCAACCCAATGCCGCAATCCTTCATGATCGCCGACAGGGACGGCCGGGTCGAATGGCTCGTCGACCACCGCAAGCTGCCCAATGACCTCTCGGACTTCGAACTCGACGGCGTGACGATGTCCGAGCCGGAGGTGTTGCTCGACCGCGTCCGGACCGCTGCCGCCGGGCGGGTGGCGCTCGTCGATGCCGGCTTTGCCCCATCGGCGGTCGCCCATGCGACGCGCGAGGCTGGCGGCAGCGTGCGCCTTTTGCGCAGCCCGATCACGCTTGCCAAGATGCTGAAGAATCCCGTTGAACTCCAGGGCTTTCGCGATTGCCATCGCCATGATGGTGCTGCGTGGATCAGGTTCTTCGCATGGCTGGAGGCCAATGCGGCCAAGCGCGAGAAGGACGGGCGCCCGGTGACCGAACTGGAGGCGGAGGATCGTATTCTCGCCCTTCGGCAGATGGAGGAGACCTTCGTCGAGCCGAGCTTCCGCTCGATCTCGGCGGCCGCCGGCCATGCCGCCATGTGCCACTATGCGGCCAGCGCCAAGAGCGATGCGCCGATCACCTCGCAAGGCATCTATCTGCTCGATTCAGGTGGGCAGTATTTTACCGGCACGACGGACGCGACGCGCACGACCGCGATCGGAGCTGTCAGCGATGAAGTGCGCCGCACCTATACGGCGGTCCTCAAGGGGCTGATCTCCATGGTCTCGCTCAAATTCCCGAAGGGGACCTACGGCCATCACCTCGACGCCTTCGCGCGCCGGCCGCTTTGGGACCTCGGGCTCGACTATGATCATGGCACCGGTCACGGTGTCGGCCACTTCCTGTCGGTGCACGAGCAGCCGCAGCGTTTCGACCGGCGCGTCAACGAGATCGAATTGCGGCCGGGCATGGTGACGACCATCGAGCCTGGCTATTACAAGGCTGGGGAATACGGCATCCGCATCGAGAACCAGGTGGAAGTGATCGACGACGGCGATGGTTTCATGAGCTTCCGCAGCCTGACGTTGGTGCCGATCGATCTGCGGCTCGCGGATATCAGCCTGCTGAGCGAAACTGAGCGGCAGTGGATCGACACCTACCATTGGCGTGTAGCCAAGACCATGGAAGGGGTGTTCGATCCGGAGACCGCAGCGTGGCTGGCAGCGCGTACCGCGCCGATCGCCAGCTAGCCGAGCGAAAAGCGGCGGCGGGTTTCTTTGATCTACCGCCGTCGGCATTCTCAAAGCGACAATTTTCGACGACGGAGGCTTGCATTGCGGTCTCCGTCGTCTGCTTTTGCCGGGTCGTGTGAAGTTACTTGCCGAATAACGACACTTTGTGATAATTGTCACAAATTGTGTTCGGCCATCTCTGCTGTGATGTTTTGGCTCGAACGACCGGACAGACGGAACGATTATGGCCAGCCGCAAGACAGCCCGCATCATTCAACTCGCCGACGCGCTCTCCGGCCGTCGCGTTCTTCATCTGCGCGATGCCGCTGCCTTGCTCGGGGTTTCCGAGATGACCATCCGGCGGGATGTCGCCGATAATCCCGGGCAATTCACCTTCCTCGGCGGCCACATCGTGCCTGCGGGCGAGATCGATGGCGATATGCCCTATGAGCTGGCGCGCGAGGCCGACAGTCATGCAGCGGCAAAACGCGAGGCCTGTGTCCATGCGGCGCAGCACATTCGTCCGGACGAAACCATCTTTATCGATTGCGGTACGACGCTCGAGTATCTGGTCGATCTCATTCCGGACAATTATTCAATTACTGCAGTCTGTTACTCGTTAAATGTTGCTGACAGGCTGACGCGAAAACCCAATGTCCGCATCGTCATGCTCGGCGGTGTCTATCATCCGGCCTCGGCGTCGTTCTCGGGGAATTCTGGGCTGGAAACGCTCGATTTGCTTGGGATCAATGTCGCCTTTCTCTCGGCCGCAGGCGTGGACCCGGGACGTGGTGCAACCTGCGTGCATTTTCATGAGGTGGCGGTGAAGCAGAAGGTGATCTCGCTCGCGCGCGAAAGCCACCTCGTTGTCGACCTGAGCAAGATCGGCAAGCTGAAGCCCGCATTCTTTGCACCGATGAACGTCTTTCGTTCGGTGATCACCGAGGACGGCGACACGCGCATTCCGGTGATCTGAGACCTCGCCAAAAAATGGCAGCATTTCACCGAAACGCGATAGGTCGCTTGACACGTCGCGTTTCTGGTGGAATGCTAACAAAAATACGATAGAAAAATAACAAAATGAGAATCGCCGCCGACACGGGTAACAGCCGTGCTATCGTGCCGCGATGTCAGGGAGTTCGAGGAGCAATCGCTTGGAAGACCTTGCTGTGAAGAATGTGGCCGCGAAAGCCGTGGCACCTGTGGCCGCTGGCCATAACTGGCCGCGCAACGATGGCATGGAGCTTGATCTCGGCTGGGTTGTCGACCAGCGTGTCAACCTTTCGGCTGCCGAACGACGCGTCTCGACGCTGCCTGGTCGCCGGACGGTGAAGAAGGACGCGCAGGCCGCCTGGCTGCTGAAGGCCGTGACCTGCATCGACCTGACGACGCTCAACGGCGACGACACGACCGAACGCGTCAAGCGGCTCTGTGCCAAGGCGCGCCAGCCGGTTCGCCAGGACATTCTCGATGCGCTTGGCATGGGCAGTCGCGGTATCACCACCGGCGCCGTCTGCGTCTATCATCGTTTCGTTTCGACCGCCGTCGACGCGCTTGAAGGTTCGGGCATTCCGGTTGCCGCCGTCTCCACCGGTTTTCCTGCCGGCCTCATTCCGCATGACGTCAAGCTGCGCGAGATCGAGGCTTCGGTTGCCGATGGCGCCAAGGAAATCGACATCGTCATTACCCGCGAGCATGTGCTGACCGGCAATTGGCAGGCTCTCTATGACGAGATGCGCGACTTCCGCGCCGCCTGCGGCGATGCGCATGTCAAGGCGATCCTGGCGACCGGCGACCTGAAGACGCTGCGCAATGTGGCCCGCGCTTCGCTCGTCTGCATGATGGCGGGCGCCGATTTCATCAAGACCTCCACCGGCAAGGAAGGCGTCAACGCCACCCTTCTGGTGACGCTGGTGATGCTGCGCATGATCCGCGCCTATCAGGAACGCACCGGCATCAAGGTGGGCTACAAGCCGGCCGGCGGCATCTCGGCCGCCAAGGATATCCTCAACTACCAGTTCCTGATGAAGGACGAACTCGGTCGTGAGTGGCTGGAGCCGGACCTTTTCCGCGTCGGCGCATCGAGCCTCCTCGGCGATATCGAACGCCAGCTGGAGCATCACGTGACCGGCGCCTACTCGGCCCTCAACCGACACCCGATTGGATGATCCCGATGACAGTCGCAAGGTATTTTGACGAAATGTCCTATGGTCCCGCACCGGAAGCCGACACCGAAGCTCGCCAGTGGCTGGCGCGCCACAAAGGCGAGTTCGGCCACTTCATCAACGGTGCTTTTGTCGCGTCTTCCTCCGGCAAGGCCTTCGAAACCTTTGAACCCGCAACCGGCGCTCTTCTGGCAAAGGTCGCCCTGGGTAGCGCCAAGGACGTGGACGACGCGGTCGCGGCGGCACGAAAGGCGCAAGGGTCCTGGGCCAAGCTGCCGGGCCATGCACGTGCCCGCCACCTCTATGCCCTTGCCCGCATGATCCAGCGCCATGCGCGGTTGATCGCGGTGGTCGAGGCGATCGACAACGGCAAGCCGATCCGTGAAACGCGCGACATCGACATTCCGCTGGCCGCCCGCCACTTCTACCACCACGCCGGCTGGGCGCAGCTGCAGGAAACCGAGTTTGCCGATCAGGTGCCGGTTGGCGTCGTCGGTCAGGTCATCCCGTGGAATTTTCCGTTCCTGATGCTCGCCTGGAAGGTCGCGCCGGCCCTGGCGCTGGGCAACACGGTCATCCTCAAGCCGGCCGAGTTCACGCCGCTGACGGCCTTGCTTTTCGCGGAACTTGCCGCTGCAGCCGGACTGCCTGCCGGCGTGCTGAACGTCGTGACCGGCGAAGGCGAAACAGGCGCGCTGATCGTCGAGCATGCGGATATCGACAAGATCGCCTTCACCGGCTCGACGGAGGTCGGCCGCCTGATCCGCGAAAAGACGGCTGGTACCGGCAAATCGCTGACGCTTGAGCTCGGCGGCAAGTCGCCTTTCATTGTTTTTGACGACGCTGATATCGATGGCGCCGTTGAAGGTGTGGTAGACGCGATCTGGTTCAACCAGGGCCAGGTCTGCTGTGCCGGTTCCCGACTTCTGGTGCAGGAAGGCGTCGCTCCGCTCTTTTACGAGCGCCTGACGCGGCGCATGCAGACCCTGCGCGTCGGCCATCCGCTCGACAAGGCGATCGATATGGCGGCGATTGTTGCGCCGGTGCAGTTGCAGCGCATCGAGAGCCTGGTCGCCAAGGGCGTCGCCGAAGGCGCGAAGCTTCACCAGCCGAAGATCGAGCTGCCGAAGGGCGGCAGCTTCTATCCGCCGACCTTGCTCACCAACGTGCAGCCGACTTCGATCGTCGCGACCGAGGAAATCTTCGGACCCGTCGCCGTGTCGATGACCTTCCGCACGCCGGAGGAGGCAATCCAGCTCGCCAACCATTCGCGCTACGGCCTGGCCGCAAGCGTTTGGAGCGAAACGATCGGCCTGGCGCTGAACGTCGCAGCCAAGCTTGCGGCCGGCGTCGTCTGGGTCAATGCCACCAATCTCTTTGACGCTGCGGCCGGTTTTGGCGGCAAGCGTGAATCCGGCTTCGGCCGCGAGGGCGGCCGCGAAGGCTGCTACGAATATCTGAAGCCCAAGGCCTGGGTCGGTCGCAAGCTGCGTGCAGCACCGGCAGAACCGGTGTTGAAGCAGGCGTCCGGCGATTTCTCGCTGCCGTCGCTCGATCGCACGGCCAAGCTTTTCATCGGCGGCAAGCAGGCGCGCCCGGATGGCAACTATTCGCGCCCTGTCCTTTCGCCGAAGGGCAAAGTGCTCGGCGAGGTCGGTGAGGGCAACCGCAAGGATATCCGCAACGCCGTCGTTGCGGCGCATGCGGCCTCCGGCTGGGCGTCGGCGACGTCGCATAATCGTGCACAGATCCTCTATTACGTCGCCGAAAACCTGAGCGGCCGGGCGGATGAATTTGCAGACCGTATCGTCGCGATGACCGGCGCCTCGGCAGCCAACGCGAAGGCAGAGGTCGAGGCTTCGATCTCTCGGCTCTTCAGCTACGGCGCCTGGGCCGACAAATACGAGGGCGTGGTCCATCAGCCGCCGCTGCGCGGCGTCGCGCTTGCCATGCCCGAAGCGATCGGTGTCGTCGGTGTCGTCTGCCCGACGGAAGCGCCGCTGCTCGGCTTCATCAGTCTGGTGGCACCGTTGATCGCTACCGGCAACCGCGTCGTTGCGGTTCCAAGCGAACAGCACCCGTTGGCAGCGACGGACTTCTACTCGATCCTCGAGACGTCCGATGTTCCGGCGGGGGTCATCAACATCGTCACGGGCTCGGCGATGGAGCTGGCAAAAACGCTGGCAAGCCACAACGACGTCGACGCGCTCTGGGCCTTCGGCACGCAGGAGCTTTCGACAATGGTCGAAAAGCTCTCGGCAGGGAACCTGAAGCGGACCTTTGTCGACAATGGCAAGGCGACCGACTGGTTCGATCGCTCCGCAGAAGGACAAGCCTATCTGCGCCGCGCCACCGACGTCAAAAACATCTGGATCCCTTACGGCGAGTAAGGGATCCCCATCTCGGGGCGGGGGGAGCCGGCTCGAGAATGCAGCGACTGCAACGTTGCATGGTTAGATTTGGGAGAGCGTGGCGCCGACATGGCGGCACGCAGTTTCACGCCACTCGGGAGCATGCGAGCGGGCGTCTGGAGGAGGGTTGTCTATGCTGAAAAATCTGGACCCGGCGCTCAATGCCGATGTTCTGCACGCGCTTCGTTCCATGGGGCACGGTGATACACTGGTCATCTCCGACACCAATTTCCCATCCGATGCGATCGCCAGGCAGACCACGCTCGGCAAGCTTTTGCGGATCGACAACGTATCTGCTGCACGCGCCGTGAAGGCGGTCCTGTCGGTATTGCCGCTCGACACGCCGTTGCAGCCTTCGGCCGGGCGCATGGAGATCATGGGGGCGCCGACGGAAATTCCCGGCGTGCAACAGGAGGTCCAGGCCGAAATCGACCGCGCCGAGGGCAAGCCTGCGCCGATGTACGGCATCGAACGCTTTGCGTTTTATGAGGAAGCCAAGAAGGCCTATTGCGTCATAACCACCGGCGAGACGCGCTTCTATGGCTGCTTCCTTTTCACCAAGGGCGTCATTCCACCGGAAACGGCCTAGCTGACCATACGTTAGCCTAAGCATCAGCCGCCTGAGCTGATCGTCGTAAGATCTTGAAGTTGTGAAATTTAGCTGGATCTCCGCTTCGTCCTTCGTCGCGGCCTGACCAGGGGAGGCAGGAATGAAGGTTGGTGTTTCGATCCTGGGGATCTTCGTGGCCGATACGGCCTATCTGGCGCGGCGCATGCCCGTTGTCGGCGAAACGATTACCGGCAGCGGCTTTTCGGTCGGGCCGGGTGGCAAGGGGTCGAACCAGGCCGTCGCCGCAGCGCGGGCGGGCAGTCAGGTTTCCTTCATCTCGAAAATCGGGCGCGATACCTTCGGCGAGATGGCGCTTCGTACCTATGCCGAGGCAGGCGTGACACCCAAGATCGTCCAGATGGACGACCTTCCGACCGGTGCGGCCTTCATCTACGTCAACGACCAGAATGGCGAGAACGCGATCATCGTCTATCCCGGTGCGGCCGGGTCGATCGGTATCGACGATGTCGAGGCGGCGCGAGAAACGATCGAAGGATCGCGCATCTTCGTCACGCAGCTGGAGCAGCCTGCGGCTGCCGCCCAGCGAGCGCTCGAAATCGCACATGCGGCAGGTGTCGTCACCGTCTTCAATCCGGCGCCGGCGGAACCCTTCCCGGATGCGATCTACCCGCTTTGCGATTACATCGTGCCGAACGAGACCGAAGCGGCAGCGCTGGTCGGATTTGCTCTTGCCACGGCCGACGATGCGCGGCGGGCAGGTGACGCCCTTCTGAAGAAGGGCGCAAAGTCCGCGTTGATCACTCTCGGCGAACGGGGCGTCCTTCTCCACAGTGAGAGCCAGTCCGTTTTCGTCCCGGCGATGGCAAGCGGCGCGGTTATCGACACGACCGGTGCGGGCGATGCCTTCGTCGGCGGGTTCTCGGCGGCACTGGCGCGGGGATTGGCCCCGGTTGAGGCAGCACGCTTCGGCTGCGCGACGGCCGGGATCTCGGTTACCCGCCGCGGCACAGCACCTGCCATGCCGACCCTTGCGGAGATAGAGGCTCTACTTGGGCGAGGGGCGGCCGCATGACCACGCGCAACGACCCGATCAAGCACTTTTTCATCTGGCCGGCTCTCATCATCGTCCTGGTGATTTCCATCTTTCCGTTGATCTATTCGCTGACCACCAGTTTCATGAGCATGCGTCTGGTGCCGCCGATGCCGGCGCGTTTCGTCGGTTTTGGCAACTATGCGGATCTCTTACAGAACCCACGCTTCTGGCATGTTGCGGGCACGACCACGCTGATCGCGTTCATCTCCGTCGGCCTGCAATATGTGATCGGCCTTTCCGTCGCGCTTGCGCTTAATTCCCGTGTGCCGGGCGAGGGCATCTTTCGCGTCAGCTTTCTATTGCCGATGCTGGTGGCCCCGGTTGCTGTGGCGCTGATCGCCCGTCAGGTTCTCAATCCGACGATGGGTCCGCTCAACGAGTTGATGAGTGCTCTCGGTTTTCCCAATTTGCCGTTCCTGACGCAGACGAGTTGGGCGCTCGGGTCGATTATCGCCGTCGAGGTCTGGCAATGGACGCCTTTTGTCATTCTGATGCTGCTGGCCGGGCTGCAGACGCTGCCCGATGACGTCTACGAGGCCGCGGCGCTGGAGAACGCGACACCCTGGCAACAGTTCCGCGACATCACCTTTCCGATGCTGCTGCCGATCTCTGTTGCTGTCGTCTTCATCCGGCTGATCGAAAGCTACAAGATTATCGACACGGTCTTCGTGATGACGGGCGGCGGGCCTGGAATCTCGACCGAAACGCTGACGCTCTTTGCCTATCAGGAGGGCTTCAAGAAATTCAATCTCGGCTACACCTCGGCGCTGTCGTTTCTGTTCCTGATCGTCATCACGGTGATCGGCCTCGTCTATCTCGCCATCCTCAAGCCGTATCTGGAGAAGCACAAATGAGCGTGCGCACCCTCAAGGGGAAACGGCGTTGGGTCGCGCTCGGCGGTTGCCTCATCTGGCTCGCCATTACTTTCTTCCCGCTCTATTGGGTCCTGATCACGTCGTTCAAGACGCCGATCGCCGTCGTCGGCGGGCCGACCTATCTGCCCTTCGTCGATTTCGAGCCGAGCCTCACGGCCTGGCGCGAACTTCTGTCCGGCCAGCGTGGCCAGTTCTACAACACCTTCCTGGCCTCGACGATCATCGGCCTTTCAGCGTCTGTCCTCGCGACAGGCATCGGCGCGATGGCAGCTTATGCGCTGGTGCGCTTTACCTTCCGCTTCCGGCTGGCCTCCGCCCTAATCTTCGTCGTCATCGCCTTCGGCGGCTTCCTGCTCGGTCGCAATGTGCTCGGCTTCGGGCAGGGGATCTCGCTGATCTACGCCTTCATCGCCGCCTTGGCGCTGGCGGTGTTCTCAAGTCGCTTCCGGTTGCCGGGGCCTGAACTCGGCAACAACGACATCGTCTTCTGGTTCGTCAGCCAGCGCATGTTCCCGCCAATCGTTGCCGCCTTCGCGCTCTATCTGATGTACACCGAAATGGGCAAGCTCGGCTTCAAGCTGGTCGATAGCTATATCGGCCTGACCTTCGCCTATGTCGCCTTCTCGCTGCCGATCGTCATCTGGCTGATGCGCGATTTCTTCGAAGCGCTGCCAGTCGAAGTCGAAGAGGCGGCCATGGTCGACAACGTTCCGTCCTGGCGGATTTTCTTCGGCATCGTTCTGCCGATGTCGAAGCCGGGGTTGATCGCGACTTTCATGATCACGCTAGCCTTCGTCTGGAACGAGTTCCTGTTCGCGCTGTTCCTGACCAATTCGAGATGGCAGACGCTGCCGATCCTCGTGGCTGGTCAGAACAGCCAGCGCGGCGACGAGTGGTGGGCAATCTCCGCCGCCGCGCTGGTGGCGATCATTCCGATGATGGTCATGGCCGGGCTGTTGAGCCGGCTCATGCGCTCCGGTCTGCTGCTGGGGGCGATCAAATAACGACCTGTTTTTCGGCAAGAATTCATTCAAGGGAGGAAAGAATGAGGAAACTGCTACTGACATCAGCGTCGCTGGGTGTCCTTGCCATGGCAAGCACCGGCACGGCACTCGCCTGCGACCCCGATTATTCCGGCGTCGAACTGACGGCGACCACGCAGACCGGGCCTTATATCGCGTCCGCGCTGCAACTTGCGGCCAAGGGTTGGGAGGAAAAGACCTGCGGCAAGGTAAAGGTGGTCGAGTTTCCGTGGTCGGAACTCTATCCGAAAATCGTTACGTCGTTGACATCGGGCGAAGATGCCTTTGACGTCATCGCCTTTGCGCCGGCTTGGGCGCCGGACTTTACCGATTTCCTGTCGGAAATGCCCGCCGACATGCAGAAAGGCGCCGACTGGGAGGATATCGCACCGGTCTATCGCGAACAGTTGATGGTCTGGAACGGCAAGATCCTGTCACAGACGATGGATGGTGACGCCCATACTTACAGCTATCGTATCGACCTGTTCGAGAATGCCGACAACCAGAAGGCCTTCAAGGCGAAATACGGCTACGATCTGGCGCCGCCGAAGACCTGGAAGCAGTATCTCGACATCGCCGAATATTTCAACCAGCCCTCCAACAACCTGTGGGGAACGGCCGAAGCCTTCCGCCGCGGCGGCCAGCAGTTCTGGTTCCTCTTCAGCCACGTTGCCGGCTACACCAGCCATCCCGACAATCCAGGCGGCATGTTCTTCGATCCGGACACGATGGATGCGCAGGTCAACAATCCCGGCTGGGTCCGCGGCCTCGAGGAATATATCCGCGCCTCGAAGCTCGCTCCGCCGAATGCCCTGAACTTCTCTTTCGGCGAAGTGAACGCGGCGTTTGCCGGCGGCCAGGTTGCCGAGTCGATCGGCTGGGGCGATACCGGCGTTATCGGCGCCGACCCGAAGCAGTCGAAGGTGGCAGGCAATGTCGGCTCGGCGTCCTTGCCGGGTTCGGACGAGGTCTGGAACTACAAGACCAAGAAGTGGGACAAGTTCGACCACGTCGTGCAGACCTCCTTCATGGCGTTCGGCGGCTGGCAGGCGGCGGTACCCGCATCGTCGACCAAGCAGGAAGCGGCCTGGAACTACATTCAGTATCTGTCGAGCCCTGCCGTCTCCGGCCAGGCGGCGATCACCGGCGGTACCGGCGTCAATCCCTATCGCATCTCCCACACGACCAATGTCGATCTCTGGTCGAAGATCTTCTCCGAGCGTGAAGCCAAGGAGTACCTGGGCGCGCAGAAGGAGGCGGTGACCGCGAAGAACATCGCGCTCGACATGCGTTTGCCGGGCTATTTCTCCTACACCGAAGTGCTTGAAATCGAACTTTCCAAGGCACTTGCCGGCGAAGTCACACCGCAACAGGCGCTTGATAGCGTCGCTGAGCAGTGGAACAAGCTGACGGACGAATTCGGTCGTGACAAGCAGCTTGCTGCCTATCGCGCATCGATGGGCCTGCCACAGAAATAGGATGAGCCAGCGCCCGCTCCGAAGTGACCGGGGCGGGTTTCTCGATATCTGCGGCCGGGGCGCACCGTCCCGGTTGCAGCTACGCTACAGCGCCGCGCGTCAGATATGGCGCACTAAAGACGCTGTGGCGCTTGAAACCTGCTGCATAAAGTTCTCCTCAGATCGATGTCGATTTGAGGGATTATGCAGTATCCCGGTCGCTTTTCGCGCCGGCTATCGTCAGCAGAAAAGGCGTCAGCATGTCCCAGGTCCGGTTGGAGCAGATCACCAAGTCCTTCGGTAACATCACCGTCATCCCGCCGCTCGATCTTGAAATCGCCGACCGGGAGTTCGTCGTTCTCGTCGGGCCGTCCGGTTGCGGCAAGACGACCACCCTGCGCATGATTGCCGGCCTTGAGACGGCATCTTCGGGCACGGTGCGGATCGGCGAGCGTGACGTCACCGATTTACGCCCGGGCCTGCGCAATTGCTCGATGGTGTTCCAGAATTACGCGCTCTACCCGCATATGACGGTGGCCGAGAACATCGGCTACGGCATGAAGGTGCGGGGCACTTCGAAGGCCGACATCGAAAAATCCGTCGCCGAGGCGGCCCGTATTCTCAATCTCGGCGCCTACCTCAATCGCAAGCCGAGCGCCCTTTCCGGTGGCCAGCGCCAGCGCGTCGCCATCGGTCGCGCGATCGTCCGCCAGCCCGATGTTTTCCTGTTCGATGAACCGCTGTCGAACCTCGACGCCAAGCTGCGCATTGAAATGCGCACGGAAATCAAGCTGTTGCATCGACGTCTTCAGACGACTGCCGTCTACGTGACCCACGATCAGGTCGAGGCCATGACCATGGCCGACCGCGTCGTCGTCATGAATCAGGGACGCATCGAACAGGCCGCCGATCCGATCACCCTCTACGAGGCGCCGAGCAATCTGTTCGTCGCGGCATTCATCGGCGCGCCGAGCATGAATTTCGTCGAGGGAACGCTCGAGCGCGGCGACGGCGGGCTATGGTTCAAGGCGGATGGTGGCATCGCAGCCAGGATACCAGACACACGAGCCGAGAAACTCGGCGCTTTCATCGGTCAGGCCGTCGTGCTTGGCATTCGCCCGGAGCACACGATGGCGTCGGACGTCGATGCGCCGAAGCTCTCCGTGCAGGTACGCGATATCGAGCCCCTGGGGCCGCACACACTGGCGCTCGGCAAGGTCGGTCAGGCAGCGTTCACCGCACAGATCCACGCGGCATCGCGGGTCAGGCCGGACGACACGATCGAGGTCCCGATCGAGACGCAGAAGATGCACTTCTTCCTGAAGCAGACCGGCATGGCGATCGGTCGCTGAGGCAAAGGCGTGGCCGAGGGCAATCGATGCCCCCGGCCACGACATGTCAGTTCTTGGCCGAGCGAGCGGCGGCAAGGAAAGCCAGCTTGGCCGGCAGTTCCAGATGCTTCGACAGGGCAACGCGCTCGGGCGTGTAATGATGTTCGACGTCGAGGCAGTTGACGGTTCCGAGCAGTTCGCCACCGACAACGACGGGGATGTTGGCGACCGATCCGCAGCCGAGTGCCCAGATCGTTTCGTGGTCGCCGAATACCTTGGAGATGTCGACAATCGTATTGGCGACGAAGGTCTGATGCGCCTTGTGCACGATGTCGAACCAGCTGTCGTAGCGGATCGGCTTGGTGCCGGAGGTCGGGTATTCCTCCGGATGCGATGTATAGGCGCGACGGGCGACTTCGTTGACCATGTCGACGGTCATGATCGTGAAGAGCTTGGCGCCGATCACCTGGCGGCAAAGCGTCTGAAGCGCGCCCCATACGGCGTCCGCGTCGATGTCCTTGGCAATCGCCGCGTCGAATTCAGTCAACGCGGCAGCGATCTGTTCACTGTTCATCATAAGTCCTTGGAATGTTGATTAGTTCGCGTGCGCTGCGCTGATGTGCATCAGTTCGCGCGAATAGGGGTCCTTGAGGTCGCCACGCTTGAGGTCGGCGACATCGGCCACTTCGACGATGCGGCCCTGCCGCATCACTGCCAGCCGGTCGCAAAGGAAGGAAACGACTGGAAGGTTGTGGGTGACCATGAGGAAAGTCAGGTTCTGTTCCTGCCGCAAACGCTTGAGCAGGTTCAGGATTTCCGCCTGTACCGACACGTCGAGTGCCGAGGTAGGCTCATCGAGCAACAGCACCTTCGGCTTCAACATCAGTGCACGCGCAATGGCGACACGCTGGCGCTGGCCGCCGGAGAGCTGGTGCGGAAAGCGGAAGCGGAATTTCCGGTCGAGGCCAACGGCGGACATCACCTCTTCGATACGGGCACTGCGATCGCCGATGCCGTGAATGGTCAGCGCTTCGCCGAGCGTGGCATCGACGGTCTTGCGCGGATGCAGCGAGCCGTAGGGATCCTGAAACACCATCTGGCACTGACGGGAGAAGGCCCGGTCGATGCCGTGGCTGCGCGGTTTGCCGAAGACGTTGATTTCGCCGGTCCACTCGGGAGCCAGGCCGGCGATTGCCTTCAGCACCGTCGACTTGCCCGAGCCGCTCTCGCCGACGAGCGCAAAGCTTTCGCCATCGGCAATCTCGAGATTGACGTCGTGCGTGATGTGCGCGTCGCCGTAGAAGATGTCGAGGTTCTTGAGGGAAAGCGCCGTCATTTCTTTGCCCATGCGCTGCGGTCGAGCACGGGAAGCTCGGTCCGGGTTTCGTCGAGACGCGGGATCGAAGCGATCAGACCACGGGTATAGGGGTGTTTGGCATTCATCAATTCGCCCGCCTTGCACTCTTCCACGACCTCGCCGGTGTTCATCACCAGGATCCGGTCGCAGTAGCTCGAAACAAGGTTGAGGTCGTGGCTGATGAAGATCAGGCCCATGCCCTTGCGCTTGACCAGTTCGTCGATGATGTCGAGGACCTGTGCCTGCACCGAGACGTCGAGCGCCGAAGTCGGTTCGTCGGCGATCAGGAGGTCGGGTTCCGGGATCAGCATCATTGCGATCATGACGCGCTGGCCCATGCCGCCGGAAACTTCGTGCGGGTAAAGTTTCGCAACGCGCTCCGGGTCGGCGATCCGGACCGATTCCAGCATGGTCAGAACGCGGTTGTTCACTTCGCGGCGCGGCATACGCTGATGCGTCAGCAAGGCCTCGGCGATCTGTTCGCCGATCGTCATCACCGGGTTCAGCGAGAACTTCGGGTCCTGCATCACCATCGAGATGCGGGCGCCGCGGATCGGGCGCATCTGCCGTTCGGAGCGTGTCAGCAGGTCGATGCCGTCGAAGGTCAGCTTGTCTGCCGTTACCCGGCCCGGTGCGCGCACCAGTTTCAGGATCGAGCGGCCGGTCATCGACTTTCCCGAACCGCTCTCGCCGACGATCCCAAGGCGTTCGCGGCCGAGCGTGAAGGAGAGGCCACGGACGACCTCAAGGTCGCCGCGCGGCGTCGGGAAGGTGACGCGCAGGTTTTCGATTTCGAGAAGCGGGTTCATCAGCGTTGCTCCCCGCTCTTCGGATCGAGCACATCGCGCAGACCGTCTCCAAGGAAGCAGAAGCCGAGGCTGACGAGGATGATGGCAAAGCCTGGCATGGTTGCCACCCACCACTGGTCGAGAATGAAGGAACGGCCGCGCGAGATCATCGCACCCCATTCGGGAAGCGGCGGCTGGGCGCCCAGCCCGATAAAGCCGAGACCGGCTGCCGTCAGGATGATGCCCGCCATATCGAGCGTGACGCGCACGATCATCGACGATGTGCAGAGCGGCAGGACGTGACCAAGATTGACCCGAAGGCTCGACGCACCGAGCAGGCGCACGGCCGAGATGAATTCCGAGTTCTTGAAGGTCATCGTCTCGGCACGGGCGACGCGGGCGTAGCCGGGCCACGACGTTATGGCGATGGCGATGATCGCGTTTTCGATGCCCGGCCCGAGAGCCGCGACAAAGGCAAGCGCCAGGATCAGCTTGGGCAGCGACAGGAAAATGTCGGTGATGCCCATGAGGATGCGGTCGACCCATCCGCCGAAATAGCCGGCTGCAACACCGATCACCAGGCCGGCAGGTGCTGCAAGCACGGCAACCAGCGTCACGATCGCCAGCGTGATACGTGCACCATAGACGACGCGCGACCAGATATCGCGGCCGAGTTCGTCGGTTCCCATCCAATGCTCGGCACTTGGCGGCAGCAGGCGCTCGCCGAGTGCCTGGCGAAGCGGATCATGCGTCGCGATCCAGGGTGCGAACAGTGCGGTCAACACGAGCACCAGGATGATGATCGCGCCGACCACGGCGAGCGGATTGTGCATCAGCGCGCCGAAAATCCGGTAGAACCTGCCAAGGCGCGCTTGCATCGGCGAGGCGGGGCTGTCGTCGATCAGCCAGTCGCGAAGTGTTGTCATGTCCGCTTCTCCCTAGCGCGCACGCGGATCGAGCACGCGATAGAGCACGTCCGATATCTTGTTGATGCCGATGAAGACCGCGCCGATCACCAGGGTCGAGCCGAGGACGGCCGCCATGTCGGCGTTGAGCAGGGCGACGGTCAGGTAGTTGCCGATGCCGGGCCACGAAAAGATCGTCTCGATCATCACGGAGCCTTCGAGCAGGCCGGCATAGGAAAGCCCTATGACGGTGATCAGCGGCACGCGGATCGGGCGGAAGGCATGGCGCCAGATCACGAGCCGTTCCGGAACGCCCTTGACCCGCGCCGTCGTCACATATTCTTGGCTCAACTGATCGAGCATGAAGGACCGTGTCATGCGGGCGATATAGGCAAGCGAGAAGAAGCCGAGGCAGGACGCCGGCAGGATGAGATGCCAGACCGCGTTGCGGAAGATCTCCCAGTCGCCGGCGATGATGCTGTCGACGAGGATAAGGCCGGTGATCGGGGTGACGACGCCGTCGTAGAAGATATCGACCCGACCAGGGCCGCCGACCCATTTCAGCTTCGCGTAGAAGACGGCGAGCCCGACGAGGCCGAGCCAGAAGGCCGGCACCGAATAACCGAGCAGGCCGACGACGCGGATGCCCTGATCGAGCCAGGAGCCGCGGCGGCTTGCGGCGACGACGCCGAGCGGCACGCCGATCAGTACGCCGAGGATGATGCCGAGCGTCGCCATCTCCAGCGTCGCCGGGAAGACCCGGGCGAGATCCTCGATCACCGGCTTGCCGGTTGATACTGCCGTGCCGAAGTTGCCGGTGACCACATCGCCGACATAGCTGACGAACTGGGCGGCCAGCGGTCGATCGAGACCCATTTCCTCGCGGACGCGCTCATAGACGGCGACGGGGGCACGGTCGCCGACGACGGCGAGCACTGGGTCGATCGGCACGATGCGGCCGATGAAGAAGGTGATTGCGAGCAGCCCGATGAAGGTCACGCCAAGCGTGACGAGAAAGCCAAGCAGCGAAAAAAGGCGCCGTCTGCCCGGGCTTTGTGCCCCGGCGCGGCGCGTCGGCGCGGGCGCTGTAGTCGTGTTGTTGTTTGCCACGTGGCGATTCCATCCCTCGTTCGCTTGCGGTCGCGGCTGTCGATAGCGCAAGAATTCGCTTGGAGTATATAAATAAGTTTGCTTAAATCAAAAAAATTTTACTGGTGAGGAGAATCCATTGTGACCGTGCCATCTGAGGATGCAGAGACCGCATCCGCCAGGGCCGCGACTGCGGGCCAGCCGCGGATCGGCGCGCTGTTGCGTGCGCGCCGGCGGCAGATGCATATGACGCTGCAGGCGCTGAGCGATGCTGCGGGGGTATCGGTTGGCTATCTCAGCCAGATCGAGCGCGATCTCGCCATGCCTTCCCTCGGCACGCTTGCGCAGATCGCCCAGGGGCTGAACGCCGAGCTCAACCACTTCATCCTGGCACCGGCGATCGATACCGGTCTGTCACGCGCCAGCGAGCGCATGGTCTTTTCCGTCGGCGGCTCGCCGGTGTCCTATGAGCGGATCGGTGCGGACTTTGCCGGGAACCAGCTATCCAGCTTCGTCATCACCATCCCCGCCGGACACCGCTCGGAGGTGTTCAGCCATGAGGGCGAGGAACTGGTGTACGTCCTGCAGGGCGAAATCCTGTTCGGTCTCGATGACGACGAGACCACACTTACCCCCGGCGACGGCCTGCATTTTCGGGGTATCCAGCCACACTACTGGTGGAACAAGACGGATCGGCCCGTCCGGCTGATCTGGACCGGCACCCTGCCTCTGTTCCGATCCCGTACACCCTTGCCCAACGAGACCGGTATGCCTCAGGCAACCCCCAAGCCGGCGACGACAACAAAAACCAAACCTCATCGAAAATAGGAGAGCGATGATGAGAATGTTCAAGGCCGCGGTTTTCGCGGCATCCCTTATGCTGAGCGTGGCTCCGGCAGCTTTGGCGGAGACCCCGGCCGAAGTGCTGGTGGTTGCCCAGAACATCGACGATATCGTCAGCATCGATCCGGCCGAAGCCTACGAGTTTTCGTCCGGCGAATATGTGACGCAGACCTATGACCGTTTGGTGCAATATGATGCGCCCGACGTCCTGAAGCTTTCGCCTGGTCTTGCCAGCGAATGGACCGCCGACGATGCGGCAAAGACGATCACCTTCACCCTGCGAGATGGCGTCACCTTCTCCTCCGGCAACCCGCTGCGTGGCGAAGATGTTGTCTACTCCTTCAAGCGCGTCGTCGCGCTCAACAAGGCGCCTGCCTTCATCCTGACGCAGCTCGGCTGGACACCTGAAAATATCGACAAGATGGTGACTGCCGACGGCAACAAGGTCACGATCAAGTATGAAGGCGACTTCTCGTCGGCGTTCGTACTCAACGTTCTGGCGGCACGTCCGGCCTCGGTCGTCGACGCGGAAGCCGTCAAGGCGAACGAAGCCGACGGCGACTACGGCAATGCCTGGCTCAAGGCGAACTCGGCCGGTTCCGGCCCGTTCGTGCTCAAGGCTTTCCGCGCCGGGGAACTTCTGAACCTGCAGAGCAACCCGAACTATTTCGGCGGCGCTCCGGCCATCAAGGGCGTGATCATCCGTCACGTTGCGGAAGCCGCAACCCAGCAGCTGATGCTTGAAACCGGCGACGTCGACATGGCGAAGAACCTGACGCCCGACCAGGTCGCAAGCCTTGGGGCCAAGAGCGGCATGAAGGTCGAATCCTACCCACAGGCGGCCGTCCACTTCCTGTCGTTCAACCAGAAGGCCGCAGCCCTGCAGCCGCCAGCCGTCTGGGAAGCAGCCCGTTATCTCGTCGACTACAAGGGCATGACTGACAGCTTCCTGAAGGGCCAGATGGAGGTCCACCAGGCCTTCTGGCCGAAGGGCTTCCCGGGCTCGCTTGACGAGACGCCTTATACCTACGATGTCGAAAAGGCGAAGAAGATCCTTGCCGATGCCGGCATCCAGACGCCGATCAAGGTGACGCTCGATGTTATCAACTCGACGCCGTTCACCGACATGGCACAGTCGCTGCAGGCTTCCTTCGCCGAAGCCGGCATCAACTTCGACATCATCCCGGGAACCGGCAGCCAGGTCATCACCAAGTACCGTGCCCGTACGCATGAGGCCATGCTGCTCTATTGGGGCCCTGATTTCATGGACCCGCACTCGAACGCCAAGGCCTTCGCCTATAACGAAGACAATGCGGACGACAAGTATCAGTCGACGACCACATGGCGTAACGGCTGGGCAGTCCCGGCAGAGCTCAACGAAGCGACGAAAGCTGCGTTGAAGGAAGCCGATCCGGCCAAGCGTTCGGCGCTCTATGTCGATCTGCAGCGCAAGGTGCAGGAAACGTCACCGATCGTGATCATGTTCCAGGCCGCAACTCAGGTTGCGATGAAGGACAAGGTCGAAGGTTACGTCAACGGCGCCACCTCCGACTTCGTCTTCTACCGCCTCGTCAAGAAGAACTGATTCCTGTGCGCGCTCACTTGCGCCAGCGACTGGGCGCGGACATATCAGAGCCGTGGGCCACTACCGCATGTTTCCTTAAATCGCATCCGATTTAAGGACAAAAACATGCAATAATTCAAAGTGCTACAGCGACCTTTGCGCGTCTGAAAAGACGCGCGGCGCTGTAGTGGCCCACGGCACCACGGCCGAATCGGGACTTCTGCGTAGTGGCTGAACCCGTTTCTGCGAACATTGGAGAAGGCGAGTAAAATGGCAGACGTGAAGGTAAGGACGCGAGAAACAGGCGCCACGGCAGTGGTGGGCAGGACCGGCTTTCCGCACGTGACTTCGGTTACCGGCGGCGAACTGGATATCGTGACGGGCCCGTCGCAGCCGGGCTACGGACCGCTTGACCTGCTCTATGCTTCGCTCGCCAGCTGCCTGGTATTGAGCGCCCGCATAGCCGCCAGCCGATTTGGCGTCCTCGACCGGCTGACTGAAGTCAGCGCCAAGGTAACGGGCGAGAAGGCGCATGACGAACCGTCACGCATCGCCAAATTCGACATTCTGTTCGACATCAAGGGTGACTTCGATGAGGCGACGCGGCATGCGATTGCCGAGGCCGCCGAAAACGAAATCTGCACCGTTAGCAACACCTTGCGCGGCAATCCGGAATTCACCACCCGATACGCGGATTGATCCGCCTTCCTGCTGCATACGTCCTTAGGTCGGAAACGAGTCGAGGCGAAAATTATGCAATGGAGCGACAGCGCCTTTCGGGCGCTGTCATGTGGTTCGATTAGGCCATGAACCACGGCTGATTTCAGTCCATGAACGGCGCCAATTCCGCATCGAATTCGACTTCAACCACATTGTTGAACAGCGCCGTTGCGACCATGATCCCGGCAAACGCCACGAGGTTGACGAGTGCCGCATGGTCATAGCGCGCTTTCAACCCATCCCAGATTTCCGCAGGCACCGCATTCGAATTGGCGACGATCGCCCGGCCGAAGTCGATCAGCCGCTGCTCGTCCGAGGTCGGCACGATCGAATGAAAGTCGACGCCGGAATTGGCAAAGGCGCGGCGGAAAAAACCCATCGCGATCGGCGATTTCATCGCCTCGGAGATCGCATGCGACAGCAGCCAGATTGCCCGGTCGTCGAGCGCCGGTCGCAACTCCTCTCTGAGCGTGAACCATTCCGCATAGATCCGGTGGGCTGTGGGCGAATGCAGCAGCGTACGCTTCATGTTGGTCATGCGGCCGCGAACGCGGATCTCTTCGTCATGGGCGGAACGGATAACGTCGGAAGCGGTGTCGTAATCGATCTGGGGAATGTGGCTCACGGTCTTGCCTGTGTTTGAGAGGGCGCGAGGATGCGCCCCTGTCAGATGGAGCTTAGATGTCAGATGGTGCTGAGGAGAATGCTCGTCTCGCTGTTGAGCACGCCTTCGACGTCGCGGACTTCACGCAGGATGCGGTCGAAGTCGCTGAGGCTGTTGGCGCGAATTTCGGCCACCATGTCCCAGGCGCCATTGGTGGTGTGGAGAGCATAGAGTTCGGGCAGGCCGCGAAGGAATTTGATCACCTTTGTGGTCGTGCGCCCGCTGACCTCGATCATCATGATTGCCCGAATGGCGCGCTGGTCATAGTCCTGGCGGACGCGCAATGTGAAGCCCAGCACCGCCCCGGTTTCCAGCAGCCGGTCGATGCGCGTCTGTACGGTTGCACGCGATATGCCGAGAACCGAGGCGACCTTGGAGTAGGGCGCGCGGCCGTCTTCTCGCAGAAGCGAGATAAGCTGGTGATCGAGGTCATCGAAGATATGCATAAAAATCTTATAGATGAGTTGTACAATTTGCGCAATCTTTTGCAAGATTTTGCGCAAGTTTAAAATTTCAACTCGCTTCTTGCGTGCCTACGCTGACCTCATCGAATTTCCCGATGGAGATGAAATCGTGGTTCAGTATGTCGGTGTCGGCAACGTAATCGAGCTGGTCAAATCGATCGGCATTGAAACGTTCCTGTTGGGTCTTGCGGAATATATCGAAGACGATTTCCGCAGGTGGAACGCTTTTGAGAAAACCCCGCGGCTGGCGAGCCATTCGAAGACGGGGGTCATCGAATTGATGCCGACGTCCGACGGCGAGCATTACGGCTTCAAATACGTCAACGGCCACCCGAAGAATCCGAATGTTGGCTTGCAGACTGTGACGGCCTTCGGTGTTCTCTCGGACGTCAGCACTGGTTATCCCTGCCTCGTCTCCGAGATGACGATCATGACGGGTCTGCGCACGGCGGCGACCTCTGCATTGGCCGCAAAGTACCTGGCTCGCCCCGATGCCCGCTCGATGGCGATCATCGGGCTTGGCGCGCAGTCGGAATTCCAGGCGCTCGCCTTCCGGGCCCTGCTCGGGATCAAGCGCCTGCAGGTGTTCGATATCGACATCGAAGCGGCGGACAAGTTCCTGAAGAACCTCGCCGACATGGATTTCGATATCGTTGTCGCCAAGACCGCAGAAGAGGCCGTTGCTGGCGCCGACATCATCACGACGGTGACGGCCGACAAGCGCAACGCGACGATCCTCTCCGACAATATGGTCGGCGCCGGCGTGCACATCAACGCCGTAGGGGGCGACTGCCCCGGCAAGACCGAACTGCAGGGCGATATCCTGCGCCGTGCCGATGTCTTCGTCGAATATCCGGAGCAGACGCGGATCGAAGGAGAAATCCAGCAGATGGCGCCGGACTTCCCGGTGATCGAACTCTGGCGCGTGATTGCCGGCGAGGCTGAAGGCCGCCGGTCGGGCTCGCAGATCACCATCTTTGATTCCGTCGGCTTTGCCACGGAAGACTTTTCGGCGCTGCGCTTCCTTCGTGACAGGATCCAGGGCACGGCCTTCTACACCGAGCTCGACCTGACGACGCAGCCGGAGCATCCGCGTGATCTCTACGGACTGTTCAAGCAGCCGGCGGCCGCTGTCATTGCCGAGCGGAGCGTTGCCTGAGATGAAGAGACTGTCCGTACAGGCGCCGAAGGGTGTCGTGATGATCCGTCCGCACCATTTCGGCCCGAACCCGATGACGGCCAAGGACAATGCCTTCCAGTCGACTGACGAGGCGCGCAAGCCCTCGGCGATCGCAACTGCCGCTTTTGATGAAGTGACGCGCATGGCTGATGGCCTGTCGGCCGCCGGCGTCGCCGTCCACCTGTTCGAAGACGAGACGATGACCCGTCCGGACTCGGTGTTCCCGAACAACTGGTTCTCCACCCATTCGGGCGGACATGTGGCCATCTATCCGATGTATTCGGAAAGCCGTCAGAGCGAACGCCGCGCCGACATCATCGAGATGCTCAAGAACGAGTATCGCGTCCAGGACGTGATCGACTACTCAGGCCTCGAAAAGGACGGCGTCTATCTTGAAGGCACCGGCGCCATGGTGCTCGACCATATCGGTCGCGTGGCCTATGCGGCCCGGTCGAACCGCACCAACGAGGTGGCGCTGGAGCGCTTCTGCACCCACTTCAACTTCGAGCCGATGGTGTTTGGTGCGGTCGACCGCAACGGCAACTCGATCTACCATACCAATGTGCTGATGTGCATCGGTACGGATTTCGCGCTGATCGGCACCAGCATGATCCCCGACGCGGCAAGGCGACAGGAAATTTGCGCGCGGCTGGAGGAAACGGGCCGGCAGGTCATCGATCTCACGATCGATCAGATCGAGAATTTTGCCGGCAACGCGATCGAACTCGACGGCGCCGATGGCCGTGTCGTCGTGATGTCGGCGCGTGCGCTTGCGTCGCTTCGGCCGGACCAGGTCAAGGCGATCGAGGTTTCGGCGCGCGTGCTCGCCTTCGACGTGCCGACCATCGAGCTTGCCGGCGGCTCCGTGCGCTGCATGCTCGCCGGCGTGCATTTGTCACGCAGAGAACCCGCCGGTACGCAAAAGCTTTACGCCGCCACATCCGATCGATAGAAGCACCTCATCCAAGCCAAAGGTACTACAAATGTCGCAAGCAGGCCCCGTCTACAATTTCAACAACATCATCGTCCGCACGCCCTCGACCACCGTCGTCAACGGCCTGCGTGCCGATGACCGTGGCAATCCGACCTATGAGGGCGTGAAGGCCGAGCACGATACCTACATCGCTGCGATGAAGGATGCGGGCGTCAAGGTCACCGTGCTTCCGGCGCTCGAAGCCTTCCCGGATTCGATCTTCGTCGAAGATCCGGCGCTGGTGTTCACCGAAGGCGCGATCCTCCTGCGTCCGGGTGCTGCCACCCGCGTCAAGGAAACCATCGAGATCGAGCCGACGCTTCGCGCGATGTTCGAGACGGTTCTCGATCTGCCGGGCACCGGCCTTGCCGATGGCGGCGACGTGCTGACGACCCGCGAAAGCGTGATGATCGGTCTTTCCGCCCGCACCGACAAGGTCGGCGCCGAAGCGCTGCAGGCGTGCCTCGACAAGCTCGGCCGCAAGAGCGAGATCGTCACCACACCGGAAGGCGTATTGCACTTCAAGACCGATTGCTCGCTGCTCGATGAGGAAACCGTGCTCTCGACCGCTCGTCTTGCCAAGTCCGGCGTGTTCGACCGCTTCAAGCAGGTCATTATTCCCGAAGGCGAAGAGCCGGCGGCCAATGCGCTGCGCGTCAACGACGTCGTCATGGTTGGCTCCGACTTCCCGCGCACGATCGAGATGCTCGACAAGCTCGGCTACAAGGTCGTGCCGATGAAGACGACAGAAATCGGCAAGATCGACGCCGGCCTGTCCTGCATGTCGCTGCGCTGGTTCAGCAACACGCTCTGATCCAGACATAATATTCGCGGAGGAAACATCATGAGAACTTTCAAGTCGGCCCTGTTCGCGGGGATCGCCCTCACCATGGCGGCAAGCGCTGCTTTCGCTGAGGACACCATGCGCCTGGGCATGACGCCGGAGCCGTACATGCCGTTCACGCAGGTCAACGCCGGCGGCGAATGGGAAGGCCTTGAAGCCGACCTGTCGCGTGCCCTCTGCGAAAAGATGGCCGTGAAGTGCGACATCAACCAGATGGCGTGGGATGGCCTCATCCCGTCGCTGAAGGAAAACAAGGTCGATTTCATCATCGGTGCGTTCTCGATCACCGATGAGCGCCGCAAGGTCGTCGACTTCTCGACGCCTTACTACACCGAAGGCACGTCCTTCGTCGGCGCCAAGTCCGACACCAGCGAGATCAAGACGACCGACGCCGCCGACGGCGGTGGCCAGATCATCGATCCGGCCAGCGTCGAGGGCAAGATCATCGGCGTTCAGACGTCGAGCGTGCAATCGGCCTACGTCGCCAAGTATCTGCCGGGCGCCGAGGCCAAGAGCTACGATACCGCCGACAACTCCGTCGCCGATCTCGTCGCCGGCCGCGTCGACTACGTTCTGATCCCGGACCTCTACATCCAGACGTTCCTGAAGTCGCCTGACGGCGCCGACTACGAAGTCAAGGTCGAGGTTCCCAAGAACGCCGTACTCGGCGAAGGTGTTGCCTATGCGGTGCGCAAGGGCGACGCTGCGAACCTCGAGAAGGTCAATGCCGGCCTCGCCGCTCTCGAAAAGGATGGGCAGATCAAGACGCTCGTCGACAAGTGGATCTTCGGCAAGAAGTGATAACGGACGTTTTCGAGGGCGACGGGCCGAGGCCCTTCGCCCTCGATCGCCAAACGGACCGCAGCGTCCGGGGCATCATCGCAGCCTTTGGCTGACGACACCAATCGGGAACAGGTAGCGACGGATGGAGTATTACTGGCAATTGCTTGCCTGGGGCGGCGAGGGCTGGGGCGATGATTTCGCCTGGGGCCTGGTGATGACGCTGCAGGTATCCGTGGTCGCCTATGCGGTCGCGGTCGTCTTCGGGCTGCTGGGCGCTGCCGGCAAGCTGTCGAAGCACCGCTTGCCACGTCTTCTGGCCGATATCTACACGACCGTCGTGCGTTCGCTTCCCGAACTCCTGGTTATCCTGCTTCTGTATTTCTCGGTGGCAAGCGGCGCTGAGCGGCTGCTGAAGCATTTTGGTCTCGTCGCCGAGACGTTTCAGTTCAGCTCGTTCTGGGCGGCAATCATCGCGCTTGCCTTCGTCTCCGGCGCGTTCATGACAGAAGTGCTGCGTTCGGCCTTCCTCGCCGTTCCGCCCGGGCAGATCGAGGCTGCGGTTTCGATCGGCATGCGGCCACGCAAGGTCTTCACCCGTATCGTGCTGCCGCAGATGATGCGCCACGCCGTGCCCGGCATGGGCAATCTCTGGCTTTCCATCACCAAGGAAAGCGCCATCATCAGCGTGCTCGGCTCGTTCAGCGAGTTGCTCTATACCGGCTACCGCGCTGCCGCGGGCACCAAGCAATACATTTTCTTCTACGGGCTGACGGCCGTCCTGTTCCTGCTGATTACGCTTGTCTCAGCCTTGGTGATCGCGCAGATCGAACGCCGCCTTAACCGGGGGCACAATTGATGGAAGCGATCTCCAACGTTGTCGGCTTCTTGCCGGCGCTCATCAAGGCGACCCCGCTGACGCTGCTGTTGACCGCCGTTGCCGGCGTCTTCGGTCTGGTCATAGGCACGTTTGTCGCGCTCGCCCGGCTTTCGACCCGACGCATCCTATCGATGCCGGCCTATGTCTTCACCTTCGCGTTTCGCGGTACGCCGCTACTCGTGCAGATTTATCTCATCTATTACGGCCTCGGGCAGGTCCTGCCGGGAACCTGGGTTCGCCACAGCTTCCTGTGGCCGTATCTTCGCGACGGCCTGTGGTACGCGATCTTCGCGCTCAGCCTCAACCAGGCGGCCTACAATGCCGAAGTCATCCGCGGCGCGATCAAGGCGATCCCGCGTGGGCAGATCGAGGCCGCAAAATCGATCGGCATGCGATCGTCGATGATACTCAGGCGGATCACGCTGCCGCAGGCGCTGCGATCCTGCTTGCCGGTTCTGACGGGCGATCTGATCATCCTTTTGAAGACGACCTCGCTCGCCTCGACGATCACCATTCTCGAGGTGATGGGCACCGCGCGCATGCTGCAGCGTCAGTCGCTGTTGATCTTCGAGCCGTTGATCGCGGCCGGCATCATCTATTTCACCGTCGTCTTCATTCTGACGCGAGTGATGAACGTCGTCGAAAAGCGGCTGACCCGCTACCGCACGGCGAAGGCATAGGTACACGGCGCGCAGAGGCGCCACGGGAGGAACGATGATGGTCGCAACCGCACTGTCAGTGAAGAACATCCACAAGAGCTTCGGCTCGGTCGAGGTGCTCAAGGGTGTTTCGTTCGAAGCGAAATCCGGCGACGTCATTTCGCTGATCGGCAGCAGCGGCTCTGGCAAAAGCACGCTGCTGCGCTGCATCAACTATCTCGAGACGCCCGACGAGGGCGAAATCTCGGTATCGGGCGAAGTGATCAGGACGTTGAAGGGCAAGGACGGCAAGCTCGTTGCCGCCGACAAGCGCCAGCTCGAGCATATCCGCACCCGCCTCGGCATGGTGTTCCAGAGCTTCAATCTCTGGTCCCACAAGACCATCCTCGAAAACATCATCGAGGGGCCGATGCATGTGCTTGGCATGACGCGCAAGGACGCCGTCGGCGAGGCCGAGGTGCTGATGGAGAAGGTCGGCATCACGCCGAAGCGCGACCACTATCCCAACCAGCTTTCGGGCGGCCAGCAGCAACGCGCAGCGATCGCGCGGGCTTTGGCGATGAAACCCGATGTGATGCTCTTCGACGAGCCGACATCGGCGCTGGACCCGGAACTCGTCAACGAGGTGCTGCTGGTCATCAAGAAACTGGCGGAGGAGGGGCGCACCATGGTGATGGTGACGCATGAAATGTCGCTGGCGCGCGACATCTCCAGCGAAGTCATCTTCCTTCACAAGGGGCTCGTTGAAGAACGCGGCGCCCCGTCGCAGGTCATGCGTGACCCGAAGTCGGCGCGCCTGCGCCAGTTCCTGCAGATGGCTTGAGGAGAACACCATGCGCGACGCGATCCTGTCGAAATTCCTGCCTGAACTCGTCAATATCCGCCACAAGCTGCACGAGATGCCGGAGATCGGCCTGTCTGAAGTGAAGACCTCGGAATTCGTCGCCGGCCTGCTGCAGTCCTGGGGCTTCGAGGTGACGCGCGGGCTTGCAACGACCGGCATCGTCGCGACACTGAAGCGCGGCAACAGCAACCGGTCGATCGGCTTTCGTGCCGACATGGATGCGCTGCCGATGCAGGAAGAAACAGGACTCGCCTATCAGAGCCAGCATCCCGGCGCGATGCATGCCTGCGGCCATGACGGTCACACGAGCATGCTGCTGGGCGCCGCCTGGGCGCTGTCGCAGGATGCGAGTTTCAACGGAACCGTGCATCTGATCTTCCAGCCCGCCGAGGAGAATTTCGGCGGCGGCAAGCTGATGATCGAGGACGGCCTGTTCAAGCGCTTTCCCTGCGAGCGCGTCTTTGCGCTTCACAACTGGCCAGGTCTGCCGGCCGGTACCTTCTCGACGCGCGCCGGTGCCATGGCCGCCTCGATCGATGTGCTGACGCTGACGATCAGGGGCAAAGGCGGCCATGGGGCGCAGCCGGAACTGACGGTCGATCCGGTGGTCGTCGGCTCAAGCGTCGTCATGGCGCTGCAGACGCTCGTGTCGCGCAACGTCTCGCCGCATCAGCCCTCGGTCGTGACCGTCGGTTCGTTCCAATCGGGCTCGGCGTCCAACATCATTCCCGACACCGCAGTGCTGGAGATCAGCATGCGGGCAACCGATCCTGCCGTGCGAAAGCAGTTGCAGGAGCGCGTCGAGCAGATTGCGCGTTTCCAGGCGCAGAGCTTCAATGCCGATGTTACTTTCGGCTGGCAGGTCGGTTATCCCGCGACCATCAACGACGCGGAGGCGGTCGCAGAGGCGCGCGCCGTGATCAGCGAGAAATTCAGTGAAGGCGCGTTCGTCGAACTCGCCCAGCCGTTGATGGGCAGCGAGGACTTTTCCTTCCTGCTCGAAGAGGTTCCCGGCGCCTACGTGCTGATTGGCAATGGTGAGAGCAGCGGGCTCCACACCACGCGCTACGACTTCAACGACGAAATCCTCGAACGTGGCGCGATGTATTTCTACCATCTCGCACGCTCTGCGCTGGTCTGAACCAACACCTGACGGTCGGCTTGCCGACCGTCAGTTTGCCGGCGCGAGATCCCCGAAGACCGTCGGGATAAGCTCCGAAACCGTCGGGTGAATGTGCACCGCATGGGTGATCGTGGTGTAGGGCTTCTTGGCGTACATGACGTCGAGAATGCTCTGAACCGCTTCGTCGCCGCCGGTGCCCAGGATCGATGCGCCGAGGATCTCCTTGCTGTCGGCGTCGACGACAACCTTCATGAATCCCTCGGTCTCGCCTTTTTCGACCGCCCGGCCGACCCGGGTCATCGGCCTCCTACCGACGGCAATCTTGCGGCCGGTCTTGCGCGCCTCGGTCTCGCTCATGCCGGCGCGCCCGAGCGGCGGGTCGATATAGAGCGCATAGGTGGAGATGCGGTCGCTGACGCGCCGCGGCTCGCCGTCGAGCAAGTTGGCGGCGACGATCTCGAAGTCGTTATAGGCAGTGTGGGTGAAGGCGCCGCGGCCGTTGCAATCTCCCATGGCGAAGATGTGCGGCACGTTGGTCCGCAAGGCGTCATCGACCTCAATATAGCCGTGCGCGTCGGTCTTTACGCCCGCCCTGTCGAGCCCGAGATCGTCGGTGTTCGGCCGGCGGCCCGTCGCAAGCAGCAGATGTGAGCCGGTGACCTCCGGCGCGCCCGAGGTGCAATCGACGCCGGCGACGACATCGTCGCCTCGCCTGGCGAAACGAATGCATTCGGCGTTGAGCCGAAACCGGATGCCCTCCTTCTCCAGGATCGCAAGGACCGCATCTGAGACATCTGGGTCTTCGCGGGCAATCAGCTTCGGGCCCTTCTCGATCACCGTTACCTCGGAGCCAAAGCGGCGGAACATCTGGGCGAATTCAAGGCCGATATAACTGCCGCCGACGATGATCAGATGCCTTGGAAGAACATCCTGGTCCATCATCGACACATTGGTGAGAAAAGGCACGTCGTCGACACCGGGAAAATCCGGTACTGCCGCCCGACCGCCGGTGTTCAGGAAAATCTGGTCGGCAGTGAGGATTTCTTCGCCCACCCGGATCGTGTGCGGGTCCTCAAATTGGGCATGACCTTCGATGACGGTGCAGTTTTCCATCCCCTTGAGCCAGTTTTCAACGCCCGTGCGGGCGTCGGTCCTCACCTTGTCCTTGCGCGCCATGACGCGCTTGAAATCGACCGAAACCGGGCCGGTTGTCACGCCGAAATCGGCACCGCGACGCGCCATGTGCACGGCGTAGGCGCTGGCGACCATCGCCTTGGTCGGCATGCAGCCGGTGTTGACGCAGGTGCCGCCGAAGAGCTTGCGCTCGATAAGCGCCACGGCCTTGCCGGCCGCGGCCAGACGACCGGCCAATGATGGTCCCGCCTGGCCTGCGCCGATGATGATGGCGTCGAAATGTTTTGTCATAGGACCGAGGACACCACCCAGAGCGCGAGCAGCACTGCAACGACGTCTTCCAGCAGGGCAATCGGCAGGTCCTTACCGCCGGTGGCTGCGACCAGGCGTTTGCGCGCCTCATAGCCACCAAGCGTGCCGATCACGGCGCCGATGACGCCGGCAATCAGGCCGCCGACCAACGAACCGCCGGCAGTGCCCAGCACCGCACCGCAGAATCCGCCGCTGACGATGCGTGCGCCGAACTGTTGCGGCACCTTGCGGCTCGGTGTGCTCGGCAACTGGTCGGTGACGAATTCAACGAGCGCGAGGAGCCCGAAAATGTAAGGCGTAAAGCGGAAGCCCATGAAGGCTGCCCAGGTGCCGGAAAGCGGCAACCAGCCGGCGGCCGCACCAATGCTGACGGCGGCAGGTGCAGTCATGACGCGAAGGCCGGCGACCACGCCGATGAGAAGCGCGAGAAGATAGATCGACATCAATTCCCCGAACGTTCGCCGGGCGAACCCGCGCCGCCAGCCCCCAAGCGGTTCGGATCGAGCGGCATCGCAACCAAGAGTGAAAGCGGATGTTTCCGGCGGGCCTCAATCAGAGTGACCGACAACGCTGTTGATTGCAACGTCCAATCCTACGCTGCCCCATGCGGTAGTTGATGCTTTCGATCGCGTTACTTGATGTTGGAATTTTTCGCGCGCCGCACTTCCTGCGTGCAGCTCTATTTTTCGTCGAAGACTGACATATATGGAATGGCTTGCCCGGACGACGCGAATATTCCGTGATCAAACTGCGGGACTGAATTTCGAGGGAGATCTCCATGCGCCTGACCAAACTGCTTATCGGGACAGCCTTTGCCTTGACACTCACTGCAGCCGCCGCCAACGCCGACGTCGTGGTGTCCTCCAAGATCGATACAGAAGGCGGTGTGCTCGGCAACATCATCCTTGCTGTGTTGAATGCCAATAATATCAAAACTGTAGACCGCGTACAGCTCGGTGCTACACCGGTGGTGCGCAAGGCGATCACCGCCGGCGAGATCGACATCTACCCGGAGTACACCGGCAATGCCGCCTTCTTCTTCGAGAAGGCCGATGACCCGGTCTGGAAGGACGCGGCGAAGGCCTACGAGTCCGCCAAGAAGCTCGACTACGACGCCAACAAGATTGTCTGGCTGACGCCATCGCCGGCCAACAACACCTGGGCAATCGGGCTGCGCAAGGACGTCGCTGAAGCCAACAAGCTGGCGACGTTGTCCGATTTCGGCAAGTATGTTGCCGGCGGCGGAAACATCGTGCTCGCCGCATCGTCCGAATTCGTCAACTCGGCAGCAGCGCTTCCCGCATTCCAGACGACCTACGCCTTCACGTTGAAGCCGGAGCAGCTGATCACGCTTTCGGGTGGCGATACGGCAGCGACAATCGCTGCGGCTGCTAACCAGACGAATGGTGCCAATGCCGCGATGGTCTACGGCACCGATGGCGGCATCGCCCCCTCCGGCCTCGTGGTGTTGGAAGACGACAAGGCAGTCCAGCCGATCTACCAGCCGGCTCCGATCATTCGCGAGGCAGTGCTGAAGGAAAATCCTCAGATCGAGTCCCTGCTGAAGCCGGTCTTCGAGAAACTCGATCTGGTGACACTGCAGGAGTTGAATGGCCGCGTCCAAGTCGGTGGTGAACCGGCCAAGACGGTTGCCGAAGACTTCCTGAAGAAGAACGGCTTTCTGAAATAGGTTGACGCAAATGCGCGACGCTGGTCGGATGCACGCATCCGACCAGCGTTTTGTTTTCTAGGCGTAGAACGACCAAGGTCCGTCGAGCGGAAGCCGGGCGAGAAAAAGGGATCTGATGCAGCTCCGCGTGGACAAGCTTGGCGTGATCATTGCCGTGCTTACCGCCTACGGCGCCTTGCTGGCGCCCTTTGCGACTTTTCGTGCCAACCGCATCGTCGCCGGCGAGGCGAGATCGCTCGGCGAGGCGTTGCCTCCGGCGTGGGCTGCCATCATCCTTATCCTCGTGATCGCCACGGCGGTTGTCGCCCTCCTGAAAACGCCAAGCCCGCTACGCCTTGCCATCGCCTTTTCGACAATCGCGGCATTGGCGCTCGGTATCGGTGCTGCAGCCGGCCACCTGACGCCGCCTGAAAATACCTACGCCCGCGTTTCGCCAGCATCAGGGTTCTGGATTCTTTTGTTTGCGCTCGGTCTTCTAGCGGCCGACGCATTGACCCGGATGCGTCCATCCCCGCTCGTGCGAGTGCTGTTCCTTGCCGCCGTCCTTGGTTTTATTGCCGCGCTCCTGTGGTCCGGCACCTGGGACGGTCTGTCGCTTCTGAAAGAATATGCCAGCCGCGCCGACACCTTCTGGGCCGAGGCAGGCAAGCATGTGATGCTCGCCTTGGGTTCGCTTGCCGCCGCCACCATTGTCGGCATTCCGCTCGGCGTTCTCTGCCATCGTGTCACGCGCCTGCGCGATGGCCTTTTGGGTGTCCTGAATGCGATCCAGACGATCCCGTCGATTGCACTTTTCGGCATTCTGATAGCGCCGCTTGGCTGGATTGCGATCCATGTTCCGGGTGCTGCCGCCATCGGCATCCGTGGGATCGGGGCGGCACCGGCATTCGTTGCCCTTTTCCTCTATTCGCTGCTGCCTGTCGTCGCCAATACAGTGGTGGGGCTTGCCGGCGTGCCGCGAGAAGCCAACGACGCGGCACGCGGCATCGGCATGACCGACTTCCAACGCCTTGCCGGTATCGAGTTTCCGCTGGCTTTTCCGGTCGTTCTCACCGGCATTCGCATCGTGCTCGTTCAGAACATCGGGTTGGCGACGATCGCGGCGCTGATCGGCGGCGGCGGTTTCGGCGTCTTCGTCTTCCAGGGGGTGGGGCAGACGGCGATGGATCTGGTGCTGCTCGGGGCAGTGCCGACCGTTATCCTTGCCTTCACGGCCGCAATCGTCCTCGACGCCGTGATCGAGGCGGCTACTCCGAACCGCAACCAGGTGCAAAGCGCATGATCGAGATCGAAGGCATTACCAAGCGCTATGGCGAAACCACTGTCGTCAGGGATGTCCGCCTGACGATCGCGCCGCGCACGGTTACCGTTATCGTCGGCACGTCCGGTTCCGGCAAGACGACGCTGCTTAGGATGATCAATCGTCTGGTCGAACCGACATCGGGCACGATCAGGCTCGATGGCGAGGATAACCGCTCGTTGCCGGGCTACGAGCTGCGTCGCCGGATCGGCTATGCGATCCAGGGGCACGGGTTGTTTCCACATCGCACGGTCGCTCAGAACATCGCCACCGTGCCGACGCTGCTCGGCTGGGATCGCGCCCGCATAGACGCGAAGGTCGCCGAGCTGCTGACGCTTTTTCAGCTCGACCCCGCGGCGTTCGGCCCGCGCTATCCGCACGAACTCTCCGGCGGCCAGCAGCAGCGCGTCGGCGTTGCCCGCGCGCTTGCGGCAGAGCCGAAGGTGCTGCTGATGGACGAGCCCTTCGGCGCGCTCGACCCGATCATTCGCGCCAAGGCCCAGGACGACCTGCTGGCGATCCAGAAACACTTCGAAACGACTGTTGTCCTCGTCACGCACGACATGGAGGAGGCTTTCCATCTGGCCGACCGGATTGCGGTCATGGACAAGGGCGAGGTGGTGCAATACGCAACGCCGGCCGAAATGCTCGTCAAACCGGCGACCGCTTTCGTCGAGAGCCTGATCGGGGCCGGTGAGCGCCCGTTTCGCCTGCTGGCGATCGAGCCGGTGTCATCAGCCGTTGAACCGGGTACCGCTGAGGGAGAGGCGATCTCAAGCGCTGCCAGTCAACGCGAGGCCCTGTCGACGCTTCTCTGGTCCGGCCGCAAGGCTCTTCCCGTCGTCGGCCCCGATGGTGTCCTCATCGGCAAGGTCAGTCTTGAAAGCTTGGCGCAGCGTGCCGCGGGGCCATCGTGATGCTGCGTCTTCCCAACCTGTTCCGGCTGCTTGCTCTAGCCGTTCTGATCGCGTTTCTGGTCCAGCCGCAGTGGTTCGAGCCGCTGTTGCGACCGCTTGTGCAGGAGAATGCGCCGGCCATCTATAACCAGGGCAGCCTGCTGCAACTGACGTTTCTGCATCTGCGCACTGTCGCGATTGCAACGGCTGGCGCGACGGTGGTCGCGCTGGCTCTGGCGATCCTGGTGACACGCACTTCCGGAGCAGAATTCCTGCCGCTTTCGCGCAGCCTTGTGAACATCGGCCAGACGTTTCCGCCGGTTGCGGTGCTGGCGCTCGCCGTGCCGATCTTCGGCTTCGGCGAGAAGCCGACGCTGATTGCGCTCTTCCTCTACGGCCTGCTGCCGATCTTCGAGAATGCTCTGACTGGGCTTACGACCTTGCCGCCTTCGATCATGGAGGCGGCGCGGGGCACCGGCATGACCGGGCGCCAGCGGCTGATGAAAATCGAACTGCCGCTGGCGATGCCGGTCATCCTCGCCGGCATCCGGCTCTCCGTGGTGATCAGTCTGGCGACGGCGACGATCGGCTCGACGGTCGCGGCAAGGACGCTCGGCGAGGTGATCATCGCCGGCCTCCAGTCGAACAATCTCGCCTTCGTCGTTCAAGGCGGCCTCATCGTCGCGGTGCTCGCGGTGTTGATCCACGACGCCTTGCAGGCAGCCGAACGAAGCATCAGTTCTCGAATGGGACGGTAGTTTCGTCAACAATTCGTTCTGGCGCGATGGAGATGCACTGCGCGGCGAGCCCCATTGGTCTGGACCGCTTTCCCTCTGTTGTGGCGTGAAGGGGTTGCCTCTCTTATTGGCTGTAGAGGCTATTCCCGCATTTCCGGTATTTTCCGGGTTTATGAAAATGAATTTCACAATTTTACAAAATACGCGGATTTAGGTTGACGACCTGAAAAAACTGTCCCAGTCTGCGAAAATAAATTACGCCATAAGGCAAGGGAACAGTGCGCGCATGAAAGTCGGGATAATCGGACTCGGATTCCGTCTGGGATATCTGGGCTACGTTTTCAAAGCCATGGATGAGAATTTCGAGATCGCGGGATACGTCGATCCGAATCCGGCCGGACTGCCGGGCCTGACCGAAAAAGGCATCTCCGCCGGCACGGCCTATGCGACGCCTGAAGAGCTGATCGCCAATGAAAAGCTCGACCTGCTGATGATCGGTTCGCCCAACCACATGCATCTCGATCATATCCGGATCGGGCTCGAGGCCGGCCTCAAAGTCTTCAGCGAAAAGCCGATCGTGACGACGGTCCAGGAAAGCCTGGAGCTTGCGCAGTTGATGGCGAAATTCGGTCACGAGCGGCTGATGGTCGGCCTCGTGCTGCGCTACGCGCCGATGTATCGCGACCTGCGTGCGGCCCTTGCCGAAGGAAAGCTCGGCCAGGTCGTCTCGATCGAGGCATCCGAACATATCGAACCCTATCACGGCGCCTTCTTCATGCGCGACTGGCGCCGCTACGAGCGCTATTCCGGCAGCTTCATGCTGGAAAAATGCTGCCACGACCTCGACCTTTACAACGGCGTCGTCGGTGCGCGTCCGGAACGTGTCGCCAGCTTCGGCGGCCGCAAGAGCTTCATTCCCGCAAACGACCCCGCACGCGAGGGCATCAACGATCTCGAGCTTTTCCATCGCAAGCCGAGCGGCTGGATGGGATCCGACAAGGTGTTCGACAGCGACGGCGACATCATCGACTATCAGGTCGCCATCGTCGAATATGCCAATGGCGTCGGCATGAACTTCCACACCAATCTCAATGTGCCGGACCAGTTCCGACGCTTCTGCATCATGGGATCGCGGGGCATGGCCGAGGGGGATTTTATCCGCGGCTATTTTGACGTGCACGAGATGCTGAGCGGCAAGAAGGTGGTCGAGAACAAGTACGCGGCCACCGAGCTGTCGCAGCACTACGGCGCCGATGAGCAGATGGCGACCGACATCATCGGCCATGTGCGTGACGGCCGGCCGCTGCCGGTCTCGACGATCGATGCGCTCGAAGCCGGTATCCTCGCCTTGTCGATGGACGAGGCCCGGCGCAAGCGGACCGTGATCGATCTCAGGCCGATCTGGGATCGGTTCGACGAAGCCTTGCACTCGCGCGCGGCTTGAGGGGAGAAGCGGGATGAGTGTTCAACGCAGCACGATCATCTTCGCCTGGATCCTGCTCCTACCAGCCGTGCTCTACGTCACGGTCATCGTCGCCTATCCCCTTGTCGACACCTTCATCCTGTCGTTCACCGACGCGTCGCTGAAGAAGACGACGAAATGGGTCGGCTGGGCCAACTATGACAAGATCTTCAACGAGACCTTCGCCGAGGTCATCTTCCGCACCTTCATTTGGACCTTCTTCTCGGTCTCGATCAAAATGATCATCGGTGTCTTCGGCGCGACCATGCTGAACGCAGCCGTGCCCGGCCGCGCGCTTTTCCGGCTGCTCACCATGCCGCCGTGGATCGTCCCGATGGCCATCGGCATCTTCATGTGGGGCTGGATGTACAACGGCCAGTTCGGCATGATTTCCGGCGTGCTGCAGAACTGGGGTCTCATCGACGGACCGATCGCTTTCCTCGCACGCGGCGAGACGGCCTTCTGGGCGACAATCGTTACCGACGTGTGGATCGGCGTGCCGCTGGTCACGCTCTACATGCTGGCTGCGATGCAGGCGATCCCGCAGGATCTGTATGAGGCGGCCTGGACGGATGGAGCAGGGCGCTTCTATCGATTCCGGCGCATCACGCTGCCGCTGCTGGTGCCGTCGCTGATCACGATGTCGATGTTGTCGCTGATCGCGACCTTCAACTCCTTCGATATCATCTGGATCCTCACGCAGGGTGGTCCGAACGGCGAAACTACCACGATGATCATCGATACCTACCGCACCGCCATAGGGTCGAAGAAATACGGCGAGGGTGCTGCACGCGCGGTGCTGATCTGCATCTTCCTGTCGATCTTCTGCTTTGCCTATTTCCGGGTCACCAGCCGCCTGTCCTCGGGAGAACAGAAATGAGCCAGCCTGCCTTGATCAACCGCTATCGCTGGTATGAGCTTGTCGCCATCTATGCCGGGATCTTTGTTTTCCTGGCCTTCATTCTGGCGCCATTCGTCGAGGGGTTCCTCGTTTCGCTGAAGCCGCTGGGTCTGCTCTTTTCCTCCCCCTACAAGTTCTGGCCGGAAAACGGATCATTCGCCGCCTATCGGACCATGTGGGACAGCGTGCCCGGTTTCGCGCGGTACATCTTCAATTCCTTCTTTATCTCCACCATCGTCACGGCCATCGTGTTGCTGCTTGTCATTCCGGCGGCATATGCCTTTGCGCGTTTCAAATTCCGCGGCAGCGGCGCGCTGCTCGGCGCCTTCCTCGCCGTCAACATGTTCTCCGGCGCCGTACTGCTCATTCCGCTTTTCCGGCTGATGCGCAGCTTCGGCGTGCTCAACACCTATCTCGCCATGATCATGCCGGGTGTCGCCTTCCTTATCCCGTCGGCGATCTGGCTGTTGCGCACTTACATGATGCGCATTCCGCGCGAGCTGGACGAGGCTGCTTTCGTCGATGGCGCGAGCCACTTCTATACGCTGCGCCGCGTGATCCTGCCGATTGCCATGCCGGGCATCACGGTTGTTGCGATCACCACCTTCATCGGCGCCTATGCCCAGCAGTTCATCTACGCCCTCACCTTCAATTCCAAGACCGAATACATGCCGCTGCCGGTCGGGCTCTTCGCCTATTTCGGTCGCCAAGAGGTGATCTGGAACGAGCTCATGGCGGCGAGTTTCGTCGGCATCGCGCCGGCGGTCGTCGTGATCTTCCTCCTACAACGGTATCTCGTCAGCGGGCTGACCGCAGGCGCGGTGAAACAATAAGACCAACCAACCACCAGAGAACGGGAGCTTGCAACGTGTCAATTCAATTCAAGACAGGGGTACTCGCGCTCGCCCTGCTCGGTTCGACCGCGCTTGGCGCAGTCACCGCCCAGGCGGCCGACCAGGAGATCAGCTGGATCTACTGCGGCGACACCATGGATGCGGTTCACGCCAAATACATCAAGCAGTGGGAAGAAAAGAATCCAGGCTGGAAAGTCACGCCGGAAGTTGTCGGCTGGGCCCAGTGCCAGGATAAGGCAACGACGCTTGCCGCTGCCGGCACGCCGGTCGCCATGGCCTATGTCGGCTCGCGCACGCTGAAGGAGTTCGCCCAGAACGATCTCATCGTTCCCGTGCCGATGACGGACGAGGAAAAGAAGAGCTATTACCCCAACATCGTCGACACGGTGACCTTCGACGACAACCAGTGGGGCGTTCCGATCGCGTTCTCGACCAAGGCGCTCTATTGGAACAAGGACCTGTTCAAGCAGGCCGGCCTTGATCCTGAGAAGCCGCCGAAGACCTGGGCCGAAGAGATCGAGTTCGCCAAGGCGATCAAGGAAAAGACGGGTATCGCCGGTTACGGCCTTCCGGCCAAGACCTTCGACAACACGATGCACCAGTTCATGCACTGGGTGTACACCAACAACGGCAAGGTGATCGATGGCGACAAGATCGTCATCGACAGCCCGGAGGTTCTCGCCGCGCTCCAGGCCTACAAGGACATCACTCCCTATTCCGTCGAAGGGGCGACCGCCTACGAACAGAACGAGGTTCGCGCCATCTTCCTCGACGGCAAGGTCGGCATGATCCAGGGCGGGTCTGGTGCCGCTGTGCGCCTGAAGGACACCAAGGTCAACTGGGGCGTTGCGCCGCTGCCGCTCGGCCCATCGGCCAAGGGCGAGGGGACGCTGCTGATTACCGACAGCCTGGCGATCTTCAAGGGCTCCGGTGTCGAAGAGAAGGCGACCGAATTCGCCAAATTCATCACCTCGCCCGGTCCGCAAGGTGAGTATGAGTTGCAAGGCGCGGCCGGCCTGACGCCGTTGCGTCCGTCGCCGATGGTTGACGAATTCGTCAAGAAGGACCCCTATTGGCAGCCGTTCATCGACGGCATCGCGTTCGGTGGTCCGGAGCCGCTCTTTACCGACTACAAGGGCTTCCAGAACGTCATCATCGCAATGGTCCAGTCGGTGGTGACCGGCAAGGCCGAACCGGCCGACGCCTTGAAGAAGGCGGCCGCCGACCTCGAAGAGTACAAGTAAGATCACCGGGCCGCGGATCTTTGGTCCGCGGCCCAGGCCAATCCGCTTACGAACGTGCCGCTTCTCGCCGGTGGCCGGAGACAGTTTCTTGGGACAGCTCAATCTCAATACGGTTCAGAAATTCTACGGGACATTCGAGGTGCTGAAAGGCATTCAGCTCGAAGTCAGGAACGGTGAGTTCGTCGTTTTCGTCGGACCCTCCGGCTGCGGCAAGTCGACATTGCTCAGGATGATAGCCGGTCTCGATGAGACCAGCTCGGGGGACATCGTGATCGATGGCAAACGCGTCAACGACCTGCCGCCGGTCAAGCGCGGGATCGCGATGGTGTTCCAATCCTATGCGCTCTACCCGCACATGTCTGTCTTCGAGAACATTGCCTTTCCGCTTCGCGTGGAAAACATGCCGGAAGAGAAACTGAAGGCCAAGGTGGAGCATGCAGCGCGCATTCTCCATCTGGACCAGCGGCTACAGCAAAAGCCGGGAATGCTCTCCGGCGGCCAGCGCCAACGGGTGGCCATCGGCCGGGCGATCGTGCGCGAACCGAAGATCTTTCTGTTCGACGAGCCGCTCTCTAACCTCGATGCGGCGCTGCGCGCCGACATGCGCATTGAATTGGCGAAGCTGCATCGGCAATTGCGGGCCACGATGATCTACGTCACGCACGACCAGGTCGAAGCGATGACGATGGCGGACCGGATCGTCGTGCTCAATGCCGGTGAAATCGCCCAGACAGGCGCGCCGCTCGAGCTCTACCATAAGCCAGCCAACATCTTCGTCGCCGGTTTCATCGGCAACCCGAAGATGAACTTCCTGCCGGTCACCTGCAAAGGCGTCAGCGATGCCGGCGTAGAGGTCGATTACAAGGGGAAGACGGTTGTCGTCCCGGTCAGGCCGCACGATGGCCTGGTTGGGCGGACATTGACGCTGGGCGTCCGGCCCGAGCACATTTTGCTCGGCGCCGGAGACCTGTCGCTGACAGTCACGCCAACGGTGATCGAGCGCCTGGGCGCCCATACCGTTGCCTATGCCGCCATCAGCGGTGAAGGGGAGAACTATTGCGCGATGCTGCCGGGCACGGTGGCAATCCGCCCGGAGGAACAGGTGTTGACCGGCATACGTGCCGCCGACTGCCATCTGTTTGACGAGGCGGGCATCGCGCTCGAGCGGCGTGTCGAACTCACCGATATCGACATGGGCTTGCTCGACCCGGCGGCGGCCTGAGCGGAGCGTAGCTAGACTAAGACAAGAACGGCCGCTGTCCATGACCAGGACAGCGGCCGTTTTCGTTATTGGTGATGAGAATAGGCCAGATCAGAAGGCCGATCTGCTGACTGTCCGCCTCGATCGCGGCCGCCGCATAAACTGCCTTGGTTCACGCCGCTCCCTTTTCGAGACCATGCGGATCGGCGACCTTCGGCCAGATATTCCTGGGTGCGCGCAGATAGGCGGTCTTGGCGGGGTTGTTCGGGTAGGGGGTGCCGGCCGAGCAATATAGGATCTGCGCGGCGATCTTGGAGAACGAGGCGTAGAAGTGGTTGGTCGATTTGATGACCAGAATGCGCTTTGACTGCGGGTCGAGGCCCATCACCGAGAAGAGGCTCGGATCGAAGCTTTGCGCCCGCGTCGAATTCAGGATGATATCGATGCCGCGATAGGAAATGAGGGCTGCATCGCCGAAGGGGGCAAAACTCTCGCCGAACCGCATTTCGGCGTCGCGGACCAGCTTGACCACCTTGACGATGCCATCGACAGGATTGCCGGTTCCCGGAGCCGACTTGGCGCCGAAGCGCAACGGGATTTCGGCGCCTTCGCCGGCGGCCATGCAGATCTGCACGGCCATCGGATCCCAGATCGTTCCGACGGCGGCATTAGTGACACCCTGTGCCAGCAGTTCCTCGAGCAGCACCGTCGCGTCGCCCGCGGTTCCGCCGCCCGGGTTGTCCCAGACATCGGCGATGACGACCGGGCCTTCGGTCGCAGCCTTCGCCTCGGCGACAGCTTGCTTCTCGTCGATCTGCGGCATGATGAAGGTTCCGCGTTTCGAAAAGAGTTCGAGCCCGAGTTCCCGTGCGAGCGCCTCGCCTTTCTCCGGTTTGCCGTTGGTCACGGCGAGCACCTTCGTGCCCATTTCCGGAACATCGCCCGCCATGAAGCCGTGCACCATCGAAAGCGACAGGACATCGGCGTCCTCCGCTTCGATACGCATCAGCTTGTCGACGAAGGAGCGCATCGGCTCGCGCGAAGTTGGGTAGACGTCGATCATGCGGCAGTCGAACACTGACATCACAGGCGTCACGCGACCTTCCAGCGTGTCGATGGCGATCCGCCAGAGATCCTCGGCACGATCGACGAAGTCGGTGTGCGGGAACTCCTTGAAGTAGACGAAGAAGTCTGACGCCGAAACGCGCTTCTGGGTCAAGTGGCTGTGCGGGTCCAACTCGGCGCAGACGAGAACATCAGGGCCAACGATCTCGCGAATGCGAGAAAGAAGATCGCCTTCGGTGTCCTCGTAGCCGGCAGCGACCATCGCGCCGTGCAGTCCCATGACGACGGCATTGACCGGAAGCGCGGCGCGCAACTGGTCGAGGATTTCATCGCGCAGGCTCTCATAGGTCTGGCGGTTGACGAGGCCGGCAGGATCCGCCCAGGTGGCGGTGCCTTCGATCAGCGTCCAGCCTTTTTCCGCCGCAATGCGGCGGCCGACTGTGATCGGCGCCGTACAGAGCGTCGGCGTCTCAGGATGCTCGCCCGGCGGCGCGTAGAGCGACGCCTCGAAGGCGCGGCGATCTATGCAGATGGGCGAGAAGGTATTGGTTTCCGTTGCAAGCGCTGCTGTGAAGATCCGCAATGCCGTTGCCTTTTTGCTTTTTAGGCCGGTCCCATCGGGTTCGGCAGGTAGCCGGTGAAACCGGAGATCTTCCAGCGTCCCTCGTGCAGGCGGCAATAATAGACCGTCTGCCATTTCATCACGTCGAAGCTGCCGTCCGATTTCTTCAACCCGCCGTCGAACTTCTTGCGCGCAAGCGCGAAGTCGCCATTGACCTCGATGTCCTCAAGCGTCGTCGTCGTGAAGATCGCCGTGCGTGTGTCTTCCGCGAAGGAGAGGCCCGCGAAATCTTTCGCCTGGCGCAGCCACTCATCGCGATAGGCCGAAAGCGAGGGAAAGGTGAGGCGCCAATTGTCGGGATTGGTTTCGCGACGTCCATCGATGCCGATGAAGCCGTCTTCGACAAAGTCACCTGCCACCATCGACCAGTCGGCCGAAAGAAAAGCGTCGATATCGCGCGGAACAAGCATCTCCCAGATGCTATGGCGTGCGGTGTCGGAAGAGGGGAACGGATTGAGGAAGGGATCCCGCATGTTTTCGCCCTGGATTGAAATTCTTTTCATGAATGGTGTTTTTCTCTGGTCAAATTCAGCTTTCTATGGTCACTTGTCAACGATCAAAGAAAATAATTTGCACGAAGGCACACATGACCATCAAACGGTATGGCACTGAACAAGTCGGTGCGGGCGGTAAGCCATTACCCTTTGCGCGCGCGGTGGAAGCGGACGGCTGGCTGCATGTTTCCGGCCAGGTCGCCATGGAAAAAGGCGAGATCATCGAGGGCGGTATCATCCCTCAGACGCACAAGGCGATCGCCAATCTTCTGGCCATTCTGGACGAGGCCGGATACGGTACCGAGCACGTGGTGCGTTGCGGCGTTTGGCTCGACGATCCGCGTGATTTCTGGACTTTCAACAAGATCTATCAGGAGTATTTCGGTGCGCATCCACCGGCGAGGGCCTGCGTCCAGTCGGCGATGATGGTTGATTGCAAGGTCGAGATCGACTGCATCGCCTACAAGCCGAAGGAAGGCTGATAGACCCTAAGGACATCAGCAGCCGATGGATATTTTCGCGACACTTCAGGAAGAAAAGGGCCGGCTCTCGCAATCGGAGAACCGCATCGCCGATATTCTTCTGAATGACTTCGAGTTCGCGGTGAATGCATCGATCATCGAGCTGGCCGGCAAGGCCGATGTCTCTCCTCCCACGGTCACGCGCTTCTGTCGGCGGCTCGGTTGCGACAGCTTCTCCGATTTCAAGGTGCAATTGGCGCGCACCGCCTATATCGGCATGCGCTACCTGAAGCCGGAGCCGAAGAGCCGCGAGACCGGTGACGTCGCCCAGGACATCATCACCAAGGCGCAGAACGCGCTTTTCCTCCTGCATCGTTCGCTGGATCTCGCGGCAATCGAACAGGCGGTCGAGCGCATTGCGACGGCCGAAATGATCTATGCCTTCGGTTCGGGCGGCAATTCCTCGATGATAGCCAGCGAGTTGCAGAACCGGCTCTTTCGCTACGGCCTGCGTGTTACCGCCAGTTCCGACCACAGCATGCAACTGATGATGGCGGCCGCCGCTCGCCCAAGCGACGTTCTGATCGGCTCATCCTTCTCGGGCCGGAACGCCGAACTCGTGCGCGCCTTCACGTTGGCGCGCGAGCTCAAGGTGCCGACGATTGCGCTGACCCAGAGCAACAGCCCGGTCGCGGCCGCGGCGACGATCACGGTTCCTGTCGACCTGCCAGAAGGCAACAACATCTATCGTCCGACCTCCACCCGCATCGCCTATCTGGCGCTGCTCGATATCCTCTCAAGTCTCGTTGCCTACCGGGTTCAGCCGCAGGCGACGGTCACACTTCGGCGCATCAAGCAGCAGCTGGTGACGCACCGCGACGGTGATGACCGCCAGTTGCTGGGAGACTGACGTGCCGCGAAAGGTTTCCGCATGACGCAGTCCGTCGCCATCGTCACCGGTGCAGCCGGCGATATCGGCCGCGCAATCGCCAGACGTCTTGGGGAAGACCATGACGTCGTCCTGCTTGCCGACATCGACAGCGGTGCTGCCGAGAAGGCTGCGCGCGAGATCGGCGACGGCAAGCGCTTCGTTCCGGTCGCCTGTGACGTGACGGATGCGACAAGCGTCGGAAACTTGGCCGCGACGGCCGGCGAGCACGGTACGGTGCGCACGCTCGTCAACAATGCCGGCGCCGCACGCGCCGTCAGCCTGCACGATACGACGCCGGATATCTGGCGCATGGACAATGCGCTGAACCTCGAAGCGGCCTTTCTGTGCTTTCGCGCGGTGGAAGACATGCTGAAGGAAAGCCGCGGCTCGGTGATCAATATCGCCTCCGTCAACGGCATGAATGTCTTCGGTCATCCAGCCTACAGCGTCGCCAAGGCCGGCCTGCTGCACCTGACACGCCTCATCGCCGTCGAGTACGGCAAGTTCGGCATTCGCTCCAACGCCGTTGCGCCGGGCACTGTGCGAACGCAGGCATGGGAAGCGCGTGCCGCCGCCAATCCTGACGTCTTCGAGGAAGCGCGCCGCTGGTATCCACTGCAGCGCATCGTCAATCCTGACGATGTTGCCAACGCCGTACATTTCCTCGCAGGGCCGCTCGCCGCTGCGATCTCGGGCGTGTGCCTGCCTGTCGATTGCGGTCTGACCGCCGGCCAGGCTGAACTGGCGCGAACCTTCTCACAATCTAGCTACTACTGACCGAAAGACTTCTGGGAGGAAAATCATGGCGCCCGTTTCCTATCGTCTCGAAGCGTCCTGGCAGCCTGACGGCGGCGCATTTGGCCGGTTCACCTTCACGCTGTTCAATTTCTCAGCCACACCGCTCACGGGCTTCCGCCTGGTGTACACGTCGCTCACGCGCGTAATCGTGCCGGAGGCCTGCGACAACGCCACTTTCCTGCGCCGCAACGCCAATTTTCATGAATTCGCACCACCCGCCGGGCTGACGCTTGGCCCCGGCGAAAGCTGGACGTTCACGGTGAGCGGCCTGCATCGACAGGCGAAGCACTGCACTGATGGTGCCAAGTCAGCCTATCTGACGTTTTCGAGCGGCGAGCATGTGCCGGTCGCCGTCTCCGATCTGCTCCTGGAAAATGCCATGAGCGAGCCTCCGCCAGCACAACTGCCCGAAGGCAAGCTCGACCTGCCGTTTTCGATGCAGCCATGGCCGGCGCAAATCGACGCCTGGGCAGGCGACAGCTTTCCCGTCGTGCTTTACCCCGCGCCGATGACGGCGCCCGACGACGTGGCAGCGGTCGCGAGCGTGCTTGGGCTTTTTCATCGTCTGTTTTCGGCGGGGCATGCGCCATTCAGCCTGGTTGCCTCCAGTCAAGGGCGGGCAATTGTCTTCTCGAAGAATGCGACGCTTGCTGCCGAGGCCTACGAATTGGCCTTCTCGACCAAGGAGATCCGCCTTGCCTATGGTGGTGCTGCCGGCCGGCAATACGCGCTGACGACCTTGGCGCAGCTGCTGAACGGCGCGCGCACGCATCCGGAAAAATTCCGTTTTCCGGCGCAGGGCACGATCTCCGATGCGCCGCGTTACGGCTGGCGCGGTTGTCATCTCGACGTATCCAGGCAATTCTACCCGACATCGGACATTTCCCGCCTCATCGATATTCTCGCCTGGTTCAAGCTCAACATCTTCCACTGGCATCTGACGGATGACGAAGCCTGGCGGCTTGAAATCAAGGCGTTTCCAACGTTAACGACGATCGGCGTGCTGCGCGGGCCGGACGAACCGTTGTTGCCGCAACTCGGCAACGGTGCGGAACCCGCCGGCGGGTTCTACAGCCAAGAGGATGTGAAAGCCCTGGTGGCCCAGGCGACGGCGCTTCACGTCGAGATCGTTCCGGAGATCGACATTCCCGGCCATAGCACCGCCACGCTTGTCGCCCTGCCTGACCTGACCGATGGCCAAGAAGCGCCGGAAAGCTATCATTCCGTTCAGGGCTACCCGAACAATGCGCTCAATCCGGCGATCGCCTTTACCTATGACTTCCTCGAGAAAGTGCTCGACGAAATGGTCGAGTTGTTCCCGAGCCAGTACATCCATATCGGCGGCGACGAGGTTGCCAACGGTTCCTGGCTTGCCTCGCCGCTGGCGAAGAAGCTGATGGAGAAAGAGGGTCTTTCCGGCACCTTTGCGTTGCAATCCTTCTTCCTGAAGAAGGTCAAGCAGATGCTGACCGTCCGCGGCCGCAAGCTTGCCGGGTGGAACGAGGTCGCCCATGGCGGCGGCGTCGAGACCGAAGGCACGTTGCTGATGGCGTGGGAGCGGCCGGAGGTCGGCATCGAGCTTGCGCGGGAAGGCTATGACGTGGTGATGACGCCCGGTCAGGCCTATTATCTCGACATGGCGCAGGCCGACGCCTGGCAGGAACCGGGCGCCAGCTGGGCCGGGACGGCAACGTCGGCCCATACCTATGGCTACGAGGCCGAAGGCGAATTTCCGGATGAGCTGAAAGCGCGCATGAAGGGCGTTCAGGCCTGCATCTGGTCGGAGCATTTCCTGTCGCGCGGCTACTTCAATCGGCTCGTCTTCCCCAGGCTGTGCGCCATCGCCGAAGCCGCATGGACCCCGAAATCCGCCAAGGACTGGCAGCGCTTTGCTGCGATCGCTCCCTTGAGCCCGAAACTGTGACAGGAGCTTCCATGCGCATTGCCGTCGGCGGTATCCATACGGAGTGCAGCACCTATTCGCCGGTGCTGATGGCGGTCGAGGATTTTCGGGTGCTGCGCGGGGCGGATCTGCTCCAGGCGGAGTATTTCGATTTTCTCGACGCTGAAGGCATCGAGCATCTGCCGCTCCTGCACGCGCGCGCCGTGCCCGGTGGGCCGGTGTCCCGACCGACCTACGACGCCTTCAAGGCGGAGTTTCTCGACCGGCTGCAACAGGCCCTGCCGATCAACGGGCTCTATCTCGCCATGCATGGGGCGATCAAGGTCGACGGCATGGAGGATGCTGAGGGGGACTGGATCTCTGCCGCGAGATCTGTCGTCGGGCCGGACTGCCCGATCGCCACCAGCTACGATCTGCACGGCAATGTCAGCCAGCGTATCATCGACCAGATCGACATCTTCGCGGGCTATCGGACCGCGCCGCACATCGACACGCGTGAAACGATGATCCGCGCCTGGGCGATGCTCATTGAGGCGCTACGCAGCGGGACGCGCCCGGGTGTTGCGTGGGCAAAGATCCCCGTGTTGCTGCCGGGGGAATGCACCTCTACCGAGGACGAGCCGGCCAGGGGCCTCTACCGGCAACTGCCCGACATCGACGCGCGGCCGGGTGTGCTCGATGCCAACCTGATGGTCGGCTATGTCTGGGCCGACGAGCCGCGTGCAACGGCTTGTGCCGTGATTACCGCGACCGATCGGGCCGCGGCAGAGCAGGCAGCCGTCGACATTGCGGCGGCATACTGGGCGGAACGTCGCAATTTCCGTTTCGGTCCTGTGACGGGCCCGCTCGACGCCATGCTCGATGTCGCCGAAAAGGCGACGACAACCCCCATCATCCTTGCCGATTCCGGCGACAACCCGACCGGCGGCGGTGTCGGCGATAGGGCGGATGTGTTGAAGGCCCTGCTTGCGCGGGGGTGGCGCGGCGCACTCATCGCCGGTATCGCCGATCGTCCTGCCGTGGAAGCCTGCTTTGCTGCCGGCGTCGGCGAAAACCTGATGCTGAAGATCGGCGGCAGCCTCGATCCGGCAAGTCCCGTCGCGGAGATGCTGGTGGAAGTGGTACGGCTCGATGATCCTGGTCCTGCAAAGGAGCGCCAGGCGGTTGTCCGCGTTGGGGCGATCGACGTCGTGCTTTCGGCGCGACGTCGACCCTATCACGATATCGCCGACTTCACCCGCCTCGGCCTCGACCCGAGCAATGTCCGGTTGCTCGTGGTCAAGTCAGGCTATCTCTCGCCGGAACTCGCGCCGATTGCCAACCCCAACCTGATGGCGTTGACCGATGGTGTCGTCAACCAGGACATCCCCCATCTGGCAAGCCTGCACCGCTCTCGTCCCGCATTTCCCTTCGATCAGGAATTCGACTTTATGCCCAAGGCGAATCTCTCGGCGCGCTGGTCGGAATCGGTGTAAGCAGCTTCCCGCAATGCAACCGCCGGTGCGACCCGCCGGCGCCAAGCTCCCCTTTTGAAATCGCCTCCTTCGTGGACGTGCATCATCATGACTTCCTCGCTTTTCAGCGCCATGCGCAACCCGTCGATTCGGGTCAGCATGCTGGCGATCTTTCTCTTCGGCTTCGCCGGGGCGGCAACCTCACCCTATCAATCCGTGGTCGGCATCAACGAACTGGGCCTGAGTGACGGGCTCTATTCACTGCTGATTCTGGCCGCCGCGACGGTGAACGTCATCGTCAGCGTTTCCATCGGCATCCTTGCCGATCGGATCGGCAATTATCGCGTGCTGATGTCGAACGCGATCCTGTTCGGCGTGGTCGGCTACGGCATTGTCTATGTCCTGCCCTATCAATCGAGCTTTCTCGTCAGCGTGCTTCTGTTCCTGCCGATCTATGGCGCAGTCTACACGTTGCTCTTTGCCAATGTGCGCAGCGTCGCGCGGCGCATGAGTGGGCAGGACGCCGGCGCTCTGACGACCGGCGCGCGCGCGGCGATTTCGCTTGCCTGGGTATTGGTGCCCGGGCTGGTGGGCTTTGCGCTTGCCGGTGGCGACAGCATGCTGCCCGCCTATCTGCTCGCCAGCCTCGGATGCTCGGCCAACCTGCTTCTGGTCTTCTTCTCCTTGCCGAACGAGCGCGGCGTCGATCCGGGCCTGGGCAAGCGCCTTTCCTATTGGACATCCTTCGGCGAGATCCTTGCGCCGCGCATCTTCGCGCGCGTGGTCGCGGTGGCAATGATCACCTCGACATTGCATATCAATGCGGCCGTCCTGCCGCTGATCATGACCAATGCCGTCGGTGGTAGCGTCACGGATATCGGCATCATCGCCGGCGTTGTCGCTTTTCTCGAGGTGGTCTTCATCTTCGTCTGGGCGCGCATCCAGGTGAGCCTGCTGCCGGCGAAGGCACTGGCGCTCGGGACGGTCATCTATATCGGCTACATGGTCCTGCTCGGACTGTCGTCGGCGCCGTGGCACATCTATGCGCTGACGCTGATCAGCGCCTTCGGCGCTGCCGCGCTGATCACGATCCCCATCACCTACCTGCAGGAATTGATTGCCGACCGGCCGGGGCTCGGAAGCTCGCTGATCTCGGTCAACATCTTCATGAGCGGCGGCCTTTGCGCGGCGCTCTTTGCACTCGGCACCCGCATCAGCGACTATTCGGGAACAGCACTTCTTGGAGGTCTTGGCGGATTGGCGGGCCTTGGGCTACTGCTCTTGCTCGAAGGCGGCAATCGGAAAGCGACCACCCCGTAAGAACAAGGGGTAGGGGCGCCAGACCGGCGCCCCTAAATCTTCGTCAGTTGCCGAGGATGCCCGGCAGGCGCAGGCCCTTGTCCTTGGCGCAGTCGAGCGCGATGTCGTAGCCGGCATCGGCGTGGCGCATGACGCCGGTGGCCGGGTCGTTCCAGAGTACACGCTCAAGTCGCTTGGCGGCATCATCAGTGCCATCGGCGCAGATGACGACGCCCGAATGCTGCGAGAAGCCCATGCCGACGCCGCCGCCATGGTGCAGCGACACCCAGGTGGCGCCGGACGCAGTGTTCAAGAGGGCGTTGAGCAGCGGCCAGTCGGAGACGGCGTCCGAGCCGTCCTTCATCGCTTCCGTTTCGCGGTTCGGCGAGGCGACCGAGCCGGAGTCGAGGTGATCGCGGCCGATGACAACAGGAGCCTTGAGCTCGCCGTTTCTGACCATTTCGTTGAAGGCGAGGCCGAGCCGATGGCGATCACCGAGACCGACCCAGCAGATGCGTGCTGGCAGTCCCTGGAACGAGATGCGCTCGCGCGCCATGTCGAGCCAATTGTGCAGGTGGGTGTTGCCGGGGGTCAGTTCCTTGACCTTGGCATCGGTCTTGTAGATGTCTTCCGGATCGCCGGAGAGTGCGGCCCAACGGAACGGGCCGATGCCGCGGCAAAAGAGCGGGCGAATATAGGCCGGCACGAAGCCGGGGAAGGCGAAGGCGTTTTCGAGGCCCTCTTCCTTGGCGACCTGGCGGATGTTGTTGCCGTAGTCGAAGGTCGGGATGCCCATGTCCTGGAAGGCGATCATGGCTTCCACATGTTCACGCATCGAGGCGCGCGCAGCCTTTTCGACAGCCTTCGGGTCGCTCTCGCGCTTGGCCTTCCACTCGGCCATGGTCCAGCCCTTGGGCAGGTAGCCGTTGACCGGATCATGCGCGGAGGTCTGGTCGGTGACCATATCCGGGCGGATGCCGCGGCGAACCATTTCCGGCAGGATTTCGGCGGTGTTGCCGAGCAGGCCGACGGACTTGGCTTCGCCGTTTTTCGTCCAGCGGGCGATCATCTCCATCGCCTCGTCGAGCGTTTCCGCCTTTTCATCGACGTAGCGGGTGCGAAGGCGGAAGTCGATCGAGTCCGGGTTGCACTCGACCGCGAGGCAGGATGCACCGGCCATGACGGCTGCCAGCGGCTGTGCGCCGCCCATGCCGCCCAGACCACCTGTCAGCACCCACTTGCCTTTGAGGCTGCCACCGTAATGCTGGCGGCCGGCCTCGACGAAGGTTTCGTAGGTGCCCTGAACGATGCCCTGCGTGCCGATGTAGATCCACGAGCCGGCCGTCATCTGGCCGTACATCGCCAGACCCTTTTTATCCAGCTCGTTGAAGTGGTCCCAGGTTGCCCAATGCGGCACCAGGTTGGAGTTGGCGATCAGGACGCGCGGCGCATCCTTGTGGGTGCGGAAGACGCCGACCGGCTTGCCGGACTGGACGAGCAGGGTCTCGTCTTCGTTGAGGTCCTTCAGGGTTTCGACGATCTTGTCGAAGTCGGCCCAGGTGCGGGCGGCGCGGCCGATACCGCCATAGACGACCAGCTCGTGCGGGTTTTCTGCCACGTTCGGGTCGAGGTTGTTCATCAGCATGCGCAGCGGCGCTTCGGTCATCCAGCTCTTGGCGTTGAGCGTGGTGCCCTGTGGGGCGCGCACGTCGCGAATATTGTGGCGCGGATTGTTCATGGTCATGCCTCGCTCCCTGTCAGCGTTTTAAGGTCGAATGCGGTATTCTCGATGCTTTGAAGAATGGCCCGAAGGGGCGCGCGCAGGCGTTCCGCCTTGCTGGCGTCGAGCACGAAAGGCGGCTCCTCGGTGGCAAGATGGGTCGATTGCGCCAGTTCCATCTGGATGGCGTGCACGCCGGTTTCCGGGCGCCCGTAATGCCGGGTCGTCCAGCCGCCCTTGAAGCGGCCGTTGAGAATGCTCGTGTAACCATCGGCCGAAGCGGCGATATCGACGGCGGCCTTCTCGATAGCAGGCGCGCAGGTGCGGCCCATGTCCGTGCCGATGTTCAGGTCCGGCAGCTTGCCGTCGAACAGGAACGGGATATGCGAGCGGATGGAATGGCAGTCGTAGACGATGGCGATGCCGTGGATGGCCTTGACCCGCTCGATCTCGGCCAGAAATGCGGCGTGATAAGGCGCATGGAATTGGCGCAGGCGCGATGCCGTGTCGGCCTCCGTCGGGGCCTCGCCATCCTTCCAGATCGGCAACCCGTCGAAATCGGTCTCCGGGATAAGCCCGGTGGTGTTCTGCCCGGGATAAAGGCTGACGTTTTCCGGGTCGCGGTTGGCGTCGATTACGTAGCGGTGGAAGGTGGCGCGCACGACGGTAACATCAGGCAACAGGCCTTCATAGAGCTTGTGAATGTGCCAATCGGTGTCTGCGAGCAGGCGACCGGTATCGTTGAGACGGTCCCATATTTCAGCCGGCACATCCGTGCCGGTGTGCGGAAAGCCGAGGATGACGGGCGAGGTGCCCTGGCGGACTTCGAAGACGCTCATCTCAAGCCTCCAGTTTTGGCAGAATGCCGGCAGAAATCGCGGCATTCAGGGTGCCGGATGCGATCAGCTCGCCGGCCGCCTGCAGATCGTCGGCGAGATAGCGGTCCTCTTCGATCGTCGGCGAAACTGCACGTAGGGCTGCGGCGGCTTTTTGAAGTTCGGGGCTCGTTGTCAACGGCGCACGGAATTCGACGCCCTGCACGGCGGTCAGCGCCTCGATGCCGATGATCGAAAACAGGTTGTCGGTCATCTGCAGCAGCCGGCGGGCGCCATGGCAGGCCATTGAAACATGGTCTTCCTGATTGGCCGATGTCGGCGTGGAGTCGACCGAGGCCGGGTGCGAAAGTTGCTTGTTTTCCGACATCAACGCCGCCGACGTCACCTCGGCGATCATCAGGCCGGAGTTGAGGCCAGGCTTCTTGGCGAGAAAGGCCGGCAGTCCGTAGGACAAGGCCGGGTCGACAAGAAGGGCAATGCGCCGCTGGGAGATCGCGCCGATCTCGCAAACCGCGAGCGCGATCTGGTCGGCGGCAAACGCTACCGGTTCTGCGTGGAAGTTGCCGCCGGAGACGACGGAATTGTCGGAAAGGACAAGCGGGTTGTCGGTAACGGCATTCGCTTCGATTTCGAGCACGCGCGCGACCGAGCGCAACAGGTCGAGGCAGGCGCCGTCCACCTGCGGCTGGCAGCGAATGCAATAGGGATCCTGCACCCGCTCGTCGCCCTCGATATGGCTTTCGCGAATGGCGGAACCTGAGAGAAGCGCGCGAAGGGCGGCGGCGGTGTCGATCTGGCCCTGATGGCCGCGAAGTGTGTGAATGTCCGGATGGAAGGGCGCAGACGAACCCATCGCTGCATCGGTCGACATTGCGCCGGTGATGAGCGCTGCCTGGGCGGCGCGGTGGGTGCGGAAGAGGCCGGCGAGCGCGAGTGCGGTCGACGTCTGAGTGCCGTTGATCAGCGCGAGGCCTTCCTTGGCGGCAAGCACCACCGGCGTCAGCCCGGCCTTGGCAATGGCCTGTGCGCCGGACATGCGGGCGCCTTCGAAGAATGCCTCGCCGTGGCCCATCATGACGGCTGCCATGTGGGCAAGCGGTGCCAGGTCGCCGGACGCACCGACCGAGCCCTTTTCCGGAATGACCGGGATGACACCCTTGTCGAGCATCGCCTCTATCAGCCGCACCAGTTCGAGCCTGACGCCGGAGGCGCCGCGACCGAGAGAAACGAGCTTCAGCGACAGGATCAGGCGGACGATGTTTTCGGCGAGCGGCTGGCCGACGCCGCAGCAATGCGACAGGATCAGGTTGCGCTGCAGGGTGGCGACGTCAGCGCTGTCGATCTTGATCGAAGCCAGTTTGCCGAAGCCGGTGTTGATGCCATAGACAGGCGCATTGCCGGCGACGATCTCGGCGATGCGCTTGGCCGCCTTCTCGATTCCTGCGTCGAACGACGGATGCAGGCGGGCAGGTTCGCCGCTCCAATAGATGGTCTCGAGATACTCAAGCGGAACCGAGCCTGGATGCAGAATGATGGTCATAGACCGGTCCTTTCGCCCTTAAAGATGCGCAGATGAAGTGGATTGAAGCCGATGCGGTAGACGAGCTCGGCCGGATCTTCGATGTTCCAGAGTGCGAGGTCGGCAGACTTGCCGACTTCGATCGTGCCGGTTTCGGCGAGAAGCCCGAGCGCACGTGCCGCCTCGCGGGTAACGCCGGCGAGGCATTCGGCAATCGTCAACCGGAAGAACGTCGCCGACATGTTCATGGTCAGTAGCAGCGAAGTCAGCGGCGAGGTGCCGGGATTGCAATCCGTTGCGATGGCGATGTGCGCTCCGGCAGCGCGCAGCGCGTCCACCGGCGGAAGCTGCTTTTCGCGCAGCGCGTAAAACGCGCCGGGCAACAGCACGGCTACCGTGCCCGATTTGGCGATTGCCTGCGCTCCATCAGCGTCGAGATATTCGAGATGGTCGGCGGACAACGCACCGTAGGAGGCGGCAAGCTTGGCGCCACCGAGGTTGGAAAGCTGTTCGGCATGCAGTTTGACCGGCAGGCCGAGCGCCTTGGCGCGACCGAAGACGCGGGCGATCTCTGCGGTCGAAAAGGCGATGCCTTCGCAGAAGCCATCGACGGCATCGACCAGGCCCTCGGCGTGGGCGACATCAAGACCCGGAAGCACCACCTCGGAAATGTAGTCGTCGTTGCGCCCCTTGTAGTCGGCGGGGGTCGCATGCGCTGCGAGATAGCTGGTGACGATGCGGACCGGACGTTTGTCGCCAAGCTTGCGCGCGGCGCGCAGCATGTTGAGTTCGGCGTCGATATTCAGGCCGTAGCCGGACTTGATCTCGACCGTCGAAACACCTTCGGCAATGAGCGTGTCGAGCCGTGGCAGAGCGCTTTCCACGAGCGCGTCGACTGAGAGTGCATTGGTTGCCTTGACCGAGGAGACGATACCGCCACCGGCGCGGGCGATTTCCTCATAGGACGCACCTTCGAGCCGCATCTGGAACTCGCGAGCGCGGTTGCCGCCGTGGACGAGGTGCGTATGGCAATCGATGAAGGCGGGCGTCATCACCCGGCCGTTGCAATTCGTTGCTTCAAGTGTGCGGGATAGATCGGCGGGAAGGTCGCTCTCGGCGCCGGCAAAGGCAATGTGCCCGTCGACGACAGCCACTGCGCCCTTTTCCACCATGCCGAGGCCGTCTTGATCGGGTCGCAACGTCGCAAGGCGAAGATTGCGCCAGATGCCGGACGCGTTTGCGTTGGTCGAAAATTGACTCATCAGCCGATCCCCTCTCGTTGGATATAATGTATATACATAATAATCGTCTCGACAAGAGGAAAATTGACTTGCTGAAGGAAAAGGGAAGGAGACGGCGCACGGAATTGCCGCCGGGCGATGGCATTCAAATGCAAAAGACCCCGGAGCGGTTGCTCCAGGGTCTTAAAAAACGGCGCCTGGGAAAACGCGACACTTAGGCCGGATGGGCGGCACTCATGCGCAATCGCTCGACGAGGTCGACGAAGTGACGCCCGGCACTCTCAAGGCGACCGCTGTTGTCGATGATCGTGACATCCGGTCCCGATGTGACGTCGGGCACCTGTCGCGAGAGCCGGCGCAACACGTCCTCTTCGCTTTCGCGTCCGCGCTCGGCAAGACGCTTGGCGAGCGCGGCGGGCTCGGCCGTGATGACCGCGACGGCGATGTTGCCGAAGGCGGCGCGGAACGCCGGCAGGGCGCTTCGGCTGCCGTTGACGATTGCCGTGGTGCCGTGTTCGACATTGCGGCGAACGTCTTCGGGAATGCCGTATTTCAGGCCGTGCGCGTCCCAGGACACAGCGAAGGCGCCTGCCTGCTCCATGTCGACGAATTCGGCGACTGAAACGCTTTCATGCACCTCGCCTCCGGCGTCCGACGGCCGCGTGATCACGCGGCGAACGAAGTGGACATCGGAGCAGTCGCAGAAGTGTCGGGCGGCAAAGCCCATGACGCTATCCTTGCCGGCCCCGCTCGGGCCGACGACGACGACAAGCGCGCCACGCCTAAGTTCGAGCTGGCTCATGCGACACGCCGACCTTCGCGCCAGACCGAACGCACCACTGGAATACCTTCCTGCCTGTGGACACGCGCGATGTCGGCGCGCAAGCCGACGGCAATCCGGCCACGATCGTCGAGGCCGACGGTGCGGGCAGGGGTGGTGCTGACCATGGCGATCGCCTTCGGCAGGTCGATGGCTTCAAGCTCATCGGCGAGCACGAACGGCGCGTGGATCAGGCTGAAGGGCACATAATCGGACGAAAGCACGTCGAGCACGCCGCGGTCGGCAAGGTCACGGGCGGCGATATTGCCCGAATGCGACTTGCCGCGCACGATGTTGGGCGCGCCCATCAGCACACTAAGACCGGCGCGATGGGAGGCTTCCGCCGCTTCGAAGCTGGTCGGGAACTCGGCGAGCTTGATGCCGTAGCTGATAGATTCGTCGACATGGGCGATCGTGGCGTCGTCGTGGCTGGCGATGGTAATGCCGCGCTCAGCACAGGCCTTGGCGAGCGCATCGCGGTGCGGGCCGGCATACTTCGCCGAAAGCGCCTGCTGACGTTCAACGAATTTTCCGAATTCGGCGTCCGACAGGCCGCGCTTGGATTTGTAGTAGAGCGTGTACTGGTCCATCGTCTGGAACTGGCGCTGCCCCGGCGCGTGGTCCATCAGCGAGACGAGCTTGACCTGCGGATCGTTCTGGAAGTCCTCGTAGTGATCGAGCACGTCCGATGTCGAAACCTCGCAGCGCAGGTGGATCAGATGGTCGGCGCGCAGGCGGCCTTCCTGCTTGGCCTGGGCCAGCGCGTCCGCCATGCTGCGCATTTCGCCCTTCTGGAAACCGCCGTCTTCGTCCGAACCAAGGCGCAGGCAGTCGAATACGGTGGTGATGCCAGACGTGACGACCTGTGCGTCGTGTGCCTGGATCGCGGCGATCTTCAACCAGCGAACGCCGGGCCGCGGCGAGTAATGTGCCTCAAGGTGGTCGGTGTGCAGCTCGATGAGGCCAGGCAGAAGGTAGTCGCCTTCGAAGTCTTCACCAGTGTTGGTCGTGCCATGAGAGATATCGGCGATCTTGCCGTCGCGGATCAGCACCGAGCCGTCGAGGATACTGTCCTCCAGAACGATGCGGGCATTGGTCAGGACTTGTTCATTGCTCATCTCATGCGATCTTTCGTTGTGTCGCGCCGCGGAGCGGCAGCAGGGAATGGACCAGGAACGGTGCGCCACGGTGCGGCTCGACGAAGAGCGCAACTGACGTGACGTGAAGCGGCTTGCCGATGTGATCAGCAAAGGTGCTCTCAAGCACGGTCCGCATTGGTTTCGCTGTCTCGCCGGGTACCGGCCCGGTCAGCGTCAGGTGAAACTGAAATTCTTCGAAAACAAAGGGATATCCCCACTTTCTCAAGTATTCCCTCTGCCGCTCCGGAAGCTTGTCCGGGTTGCGTCGCGCCATGTCCAGGTCCGACAACGGCGCCCGAAACGGCTCGAAGGTTTGCACGGCCTGCGCCGCGAATTCCTGCAACGCCTCGCAGTGGGTCGCGGAAACCAGCGCGAAGAACGGGCCAAGCTGAAGGAGCGTGAGTTGAGGGATCTCGAAGGGTTCAAGGTTGTCGGCAAACGTTTCGAAGGCTGCGACCAGCTCGGCTTCGCTGCGGTCTTCGGCAAGTGTGAAGGGGGCCTTGAGAGTGCCGTGAAAGCCGTAGCGTCGCGGGTCGGCAGTCAGTGCATGTCGCGTGGCGGCATCAAGGCTGCCTAACGCTGAAAGTTCATTGGTCTCGCCGGTAAAGGCATCACGGCCGAGCCAACGGGCCGCCGTCTGCGACAGCCGGTCGTCTGCCGGCGGCGCGAAGTAGATTGCATAACGCACGGTCTTCACTTTCTTGTATCGACCGGCCCGCCGGAACGGCGGGTCGATTGTTCGCGGGATGCGATGCGCAGCTAGCCGATTTCCATGACAACATCATGATGACCGCGCTGCAAAAATTCTTCTCGTCAATGAGCCTTCTGCCCCATCAGTCGCGAGCGGCAGGCGTTCGAGATGCTGTCGAAAATAAACACGACCAGCAAGATGAGAAGCACCATATAAGCGACATTTTCCCAATCGGAGTTGGTACGCATCGCTTCCCAGAGTTTCAGGCCGATGCCACCGGCGCCGACAGCGCCGATGATCGTTGCCGAACGCGTGTTGGATTCCCAGAAATAGAGCGCCTGGCTGGCGAATACCGGCAGGACCTGCGGCAGGACGCCAAAGCGTTGCACGGCAAGCGGGGTGGCGCCGACGGATTTTACGCCTTCGCGCTGCTTGTCGTCGATGTTCTCCAAAGCCTCGGAGTAGAGCTTGCCCAAGGTGCCTGTATCGGTGAAGAAAATTGCCGACATGCCGGCAAGCGGTCCCGGGCCAAAGGCGCGCGTGAAGAACAATGCCCAGATGAACATGTCCACCGAACGCAGGAAATCGAAGAAGCGCTTGGCGATCTGGTTCGTCAGGAAATTCGGGGTGATGTTGCGCGCCGCCAGGAAGCAGAGCGGGAACGCGACCAGCGAGGCAAAAAGCGTGCCGACGAAGGCCATGACCACGGTCTGCAGCAGTTTGGTCCACACATCCAGATGCTGCCATTCGGCGTTGTAGAGGATGTTGTTCCAGGCAAGCGACAGGTTCGAGCGCGTGGGATCAATGCGCTCGCCGCTCGTGATCAACGAAAATACGTCGCCATAGCTCTTGCCGAAGAACGGTGAGTGGACGTCGAAGAGGAAATTGGCCCAGCCGAAGAAGCGATTGCGGATCGAGACGTCGTCACCTTCGACGTCGGCCCAACCAGTTGCACCAAAGGCGAGCGTGATCTTCTCGCCCGGGCGTTTCTGCGTGGCCCAGGCGGGAAGGGCACCCTGAGGGGTTACCGTGTCCTGGCCATCGACGGCCATCGTCAGCGTCTCGCCACGATGGGTTGCCTTGACGAGTCCGTCGGCAATTTCGATCTTCGTCGACCTGTCATAGGTGATGACGGCCCTGGTGATGATTTCCTCGGTCCGCATTTCGACGCGGTTCTGCTCACTTGGCGTATTGGCCGCGCCGAGCGCTGAACCCGGCGCCATGAAGCTGAAGGATGACGTCGTCTTGGGCTTTGCGGTCTGTGCGGTTGCAGCGGGTAATTCGACTTTTCGGGTCACGGTTTCCTTGTCGAGTTCCACCCATGCCGGATTGGGATTTGGCCCAAGTGGCGAGTTGCGCTGGTAATCGAGCGTCATCGTCTTGTCGCGGGCGATCTTGATCTCGGGTCGAACCTCGTAGGAGACCCAATCCGCGAGATAGGTCCCGGCAATGCCCCAATTGGCGTTGCCCAGAACATGCCCGATCGAAAAGAACCACCAGCTGAAGATGAGGTAAGCGACGAGGCCGACACTGATGACAATCGTGCGCAGGCGCTTGTTCGAGGAGCCCTGCAGCAAGTGCGGGTGACGCGATGCGATCGCATCCATTTCGAGAGCGCTTAATCTGGTCGTGGAGGTCATGATGCGCACCTACTGGGCAAGCTGGAAGGCCTGGTCGCCGACGAGGCGACGGCGCAGCCATGCGGAAAACTGGTCGACGGCGAAGATCGTTGCAAACAGCAGCATGACGATCGCCAGTGTCTTTGCCTGATGGCCCTGGCCGATCGACAGACGCAGCAGTTCGCCGATACCGCCGCCGCCAACTGCGCCGATGATGGTCGAGGCCCGCACGTTGATCTCGAGACGCAACAGGAAATAGCTGGCGAAATTGGGCAGCACCTGCGGCACCATGCCGAACCAGACGCGTTCGATCCAGTTGCCACCGGCGGCGCGCAGGCCCTCGTCCGGTTTCATGTCGGCGTTCTCGACCACCTCGAAAAACAGCTTGCCGAGTGCGCCGACCGTGTGGATCGAAACCGCCGCGATCGCGGGTATCGGCCCGAGCGAAAGGATTGCCAGGAAGAAGCCGGCGATGACCACTTCGGGAAAGGCGCGCAGGATCTCCATCAGCCGGCGCACGACACCCCGCACCCACGGATTGGGCATCAGGTTGCGGGCGGCGAGGAAACAGAAGATGAAGCCGAAGAACGTGCCGATGACGGTGGAGAAGATCGCGATGTTCACGGTCTCCAGCATCTTGTGCACATACTCAGGAATGTAGAAGCTCTCGGTCAGGTAGAGCCGACCCTCGGGATAATTGTACTTGAAGCTGCCGTCGTCGTAGGGCGAAGGCAGATCGAACATGGCGCGGAAGATTTCCAGGCCGTCACGCGGCGCGAGATCGCCGACGAAATCGAAGAAGTGCGGCAGGCGGTCGAAGAATTTGCCGGCATTGGAATCGTTGGCAAACCAGAGCGAGCCGGAAAGGGCGAGCAACAGCACGGCGAAGCCGAGCCAGGAGTAAAGCCGGCGACGGGAGTTCAACTCCTGCCAGTGGCGCTCGACCAGCGCGCCGTTTTCACTCAGATGCCTCGGGAGCATGGAAGTTGCCATGAATGTTCCGGCAATGCCGGCCTCTGTCGACAGGCGCTCCAGGCGCCCCAGAAAAAAGGCGAACGCTGGCCGTTTTGGCGGCCAGCGTCCTTGAATGATCAGGAAAATCAGCCGCCGATCGTTGCCTTGCGGGCGTCGATGATCGGCTTGTAGAAGTCGGCGTTGACTTCGGTGAAGCCAGTGAAATCGCCACCCTGGATGGCGGAGAAGCAGGCGGCATCGGTCTTCGGCAGGTCGAGCATGAACTGCTTGAACTTCGCCTTCATGTCGTCGTTCATCGTCGAGCGGACGACGATCGGGCCGTTCGGGATCAACGGCGACTTCCAGAGCTCGACCAGGTCGTTCATGTCGAGGATGCCCTTGTCGACCATCTTCTTCAGATTGCCCGAGGTGTAGCCGTCCTTGAATTCGCCGACGCCCGAACCGAAGGTCGTGCCGGCATCGAACGTGCCCTTGACGACTTCGAGAACCAGGTTTTCGTGACCGCCGCCGAAGCCGGTTTCACCGAAGAATTCCTTGACCGGCGCGCCGATCGATTCCGGCAGGGTGACGAGCGGGATGAGGTAGCCAGAGGTCGAGTCCGGATCTGCAAAGCCGAGCTTCTTGCCCTTCAGATCTTCGAGCTTGGTGATGCCGGAATCCTTGCGGGCGACCATGATCGAGTGGTAGCCGGTCGAACCATCGGTCTGGACGGTCGTCAGGATCGGCTCGACCGCGTCGGCCTTGGCGAGGTAGATCTTGGCAAAGCCCGAAGCGCCGAGTTCGGCGTAGTCGAGCGTACCACCGAGCAGGCCCTGGATGACGCCGTCATAGTCGGCGGCCGGGAACAGCGAAACCTTTTCGACGCCGATTGCGGCCGGCAGCTTGTCGACGATGCACTGGAAGTTGCGCAGGCGGTCGGCTTCGTTTTCGCCGCCGATGATGCCGACGCGGAATTCCTTGAGGTCTTCGGCCTGAGCGTGGCCGACGAGGGCGAGCAGGGCGACGGCGCCCAGAAGAGCTTTCTTCAGCATAAGGTTCTCCCGTTTCTCCGGCTTTGCCGGATGATATTCGGTTTCAAAGAGGTGCCCTTGACGTGGGCCTTCGATCCTGGCGGGCGTCAGATGCCGGCCAGTGCCAGCGGCTGGAGGCCGGCAGATGCCGTTTGTTCCTGCGGAATGGCCGCCGGAATGTTGATGCTTGTCGAGGTCATCGATTCCTCGATGCCCGTGTCGGCGCCGTAGATCTCGGCGACGGCGGCCGCCGTCAGATCCTTCGGCTGGCCGTCGAAGACGACGCGGCCGTGCGCCATACCGATGATCCGCTCGCAGTAGTTGCGCGCCGTGTCGAGCGTGTGGAGATTGGTGATTACGGTGATGCCGTCGCGCTCGTTGATGTCGCGCAGCGCGTCCATGACGATCTTGGCGTTGAGCGGGTCGAGCGAGGCGATCGGCTCGTCAGCGAGCAGAACCTTCGGCTGCTGCATCAATGCGCGGGCGATGGCCACGCGCTGCTGCTGGCCGCCGGAAAGCGTGCCCGCCGCCTGCAGCGCCGTCTGCTCGATGCCGAGGCGCTCCAGCGCGCCGATCGCCATGATGCGCTCTTCGCGGGTAAACATGTTGAGGATGCTCAGAACCGTCGAACGATGGTTCAGGCGACCCAGCAGCACATTGGTCAGAACGTCGAGGCGCGGCACCAGATTGAACTGCTGGAAGATCATCGCGCAGTCGCGCTGCCAGTTGCGCAGTGCGGCACCGCGCAGTGACGAGACTTCCGTGCCGGCAAACTCGATCGAGCCGGACGACAGGTCGACCAGGCGATTGATCATGCGAAGCAGCGTAGACTTGCCAGCGCCGGAGCGGCCGATCACGCCGACCATCTGGCCCTGGGGAATGTCGAAGGTAACCGAGCACACGGCTGTCTTCTTGCCGAACTGGCGGGTTACATTCTTCAACTGAAACATTTCTAGCAGGTCCTCTTTCGGGGAGACCGGTCATCGGTATGACACCTGCCATATCGGCGCTTCATGAAAGCGAAATGTCAGTTTCTTGTAGTTTATGTTACAGTTCACAGCCTCGCCGACATCCTTAACGGAATGTGACAATCGCAGCGGGATGGAGGTGCGTTGTCGCTACCTCAGGAAGCGCTCGGGGTTGAAACCGACGGGGTCAAGGCCGTTTGCGGCGAAGCTTTCGGGCGCCGGTAGGCCAATCAGCAGGTTTGCGGCAAGCGCGCCCAGTGCCGGCGACGTCAGAATGCCGTAGCCGCCCTGGCCGGCAAGCCAGAAGAAATCCGGTCGATCCTTGGCGTGACCGATCACCGGCAATTTGTCCGGTGAAAAGCTGCGCAAGCCGGCCCAGCTCTTGAAGATGCGGCGGACCGGGACGGTCGTCGCCTCTTCCACGTAGTGTGCGGCCCAGGCGACATCGATCTCCTCGGGCTGCACGTCCGTCGGTTCGCACGGCGTGGCGTCGGCGGGAGAGGCAAGCAGCCGTCCGCCTTCGGGCTTCATATAGAAGTCCTCGTCGATCTCGTTGATCTCGGGCATTGTCAGGGCATCGATTTCGGTGGGCAGGTCCACGGTGATCGCGCTGCGGCGATGCGGCACGATGCCGACCGGCGCCACGCCGAAGAGGCTTGCGACCGGATCGGCCCAGCCGCCAGCCGCATTGACGATGACCTGGGCATGGATCTCGCCGGCATTCGTCGAAAGCACCCAGCCATTTGCCTCGCGGCGCGGAGCCACGATGTCGCTGCGCTCAATCACCTCGGCGCCATGGCGACGTGCGCCGCGCAAGTAACCCTGCAGCAGGTTCTCGACCTCGATGTCCCAGAAGTTCGGGTCATAAAATGCGGCCGCCACATAGTCGCGCCGAAGAATCGGTACGCGGGTGATTGCTTCGTCGACGGTCAGCCTTCGCAGGTCGGGATTGACAGCGCTTTCCTCGGCAAACACCGCCTCAAGTCGTGCCGCTTTCTCCGCATTGGCGATCATGACGCCGCCACGCTGCTTCAACAGCGGTACGTCGGAAAAGCCTTCGGGAGGCTGATCGAAGAAAGTCTTGGAGATCGCCGCGAGCTTGCACACTTCAGGGGCGTTGTACCGCAGAACGAATTCGGCCGCGGAGCGCCCGGTGCTGTGATAACCGAGCCCGTCTTCCCGCTCGATGACGGCAACGGAGCGGTGCGGTGCCAGAAAAAAGGCCAGCGAAAGGCCGGCAATGCCGCCACCAACGATTGCCACATCAAATTCACGCATGTCCCAACCCCGCTCCTGATTTGGTGGGACCATAGGCAGCGCGTGTTACGCGTTCAAATTTATAACGGGAAATGTCGCTATCAATTCTGCTGATGATCAAGGCAGTGATCAAGCGGCGCGGTATCGGCCACATGCGTAAGGAAGGCGGCTTCGGCCGGATTGAGAATCGAGTTCGGGTTGGAGATGCGAAACACATCCGTCGTTGGCAGGTTGTGGTAGGGCGGCAGTTGCCAAAGTCGTCCGCCGGCGACGGCGGGCGCTGCCAGATGATCCGGCAGCATGCCGATGCCGACGTTGGAGGCGATCAGCCGCATCACTTCCTCGACATTGCAGGAGACGGCCCGAACCTGCTGGCCAAACGAGCCAATGGCGCGCACTGCCGTCACGGAGTTCATATGCTGTCCGCCGAGCACATCGGCGATGAACGCGATGTAGGCATTGCCGCGAAGATCGTTGAAATCAACACCCTCGACGCCGAACAGGGGATGCTCGCGGCCGCAGTAAAGCGCATAGCGCTCACGTACGTGGAAGCTCTTGTTCAGCCAGGCGGGGATGTTGCCGTCGCAAAGACCCATCGTCGCGATGTTGCGTTCGACTGCGCTCAGAACGTCCACAGTCGTGGCGACCGTCACCGAAATCGTTACCTTCGGATGCTGGATAAAGAAGCTCTCGAGCTTCCGGTCCCAGGCCGGGTTGTGGGCATGGCTGACGACATGAATGTTGAGGTGGCCGGTGATTTCCTCGCCCACCGTTTCAAGGACGTTGGGAAGCCGGATGACGGCCGCGAAGATGTCGCGGCACTGCGCGTGCAATCGGGCGCCGGCATCGGTCAGGTCGAAGCGGCCCGGGCGGCGGTCGATGAGCTTTTGCCCAACGGTCTGTTCGAGCCGCTTGAGCGCCATGCTGACGGCCGGCTGCTGCAGCAGGAGCCTGTTGGCCGCAGCGGTGATGCTGCCTTCCTCCACCACGACGACGAATGTGCGCAGCAAGTTCCAGTCGAGATTGTGAGCAAAGCGTTCTAAGCGGTCGTTGGCCATTGGCGGGTACGAGCATGGACCTTTAGCGTGGCACTGGCGCGGCGCGGTCACGACGAGCGCCGCCAAGTGAACCCGACCCTTGTCGCTATATTTCGACGGATTTGCAACATGAACGGCACCTGGCGACCGGTGGCGCGCCCAATGTGTAGCGCGCAAGGAGTCCTGCGGCACTTCACAGCCGATTGTGTGGCGCTCAGCGAGGCCATTCCGCAGACGCATGAGGCGGTGCCTCAATTTCGTTTGAAAGCCTTGGTTCTGCTTGCCATAACCGCAAGTGGAAAAATCCGATGGGAGAGAAACATGGCCGGCAAGACGCAATTTCAATGGGACGACGCGTTCCTCCTCGAAGATCAGTTGACCGAGGACGAGCGCATGATCCGCGACACGGCGCGAGCCTATGCACAGGATCGCCTGCAGCCGCGGGTCATCGCTGCCTATCGCGAAGAATCGACTGATCCCGAAATCTTCCGGGAAATGGGCGAACTCGGTCTGCTCGGCGCGACCGTATCGGAGACCTACGGCGGTGTCGGCGCTTCCTATGTCGCCTATGGCCTTGTCGCCCGCGAAGTCGAGCGCGTCGATTCGGGCTACCGATCGATGATGAGCGTGCAATCCTCGCTGGTCATCTACCCGATCTACGCCTACGGCTCGGAGGAGCAGAAGCAGAAGTATCTACCGAAGCTGATCAGCGGCGAATGGATCGGCTGCTTCGGCCTGACGGAGCCTGACGCCGGTTCCGACCCCGGCGGCATGAAGACCCGCGCCATAAAGACGGAGAACGGCTACCGTCTCGTCGGTTCGAAGATGTGGATCTCCAATGCGCCGCTCGCCGATGTCTTTGTCGTCTGGGCAAAGTCCGAAGCCCATGGCAATGCCATTCGTGGCTTCGTGCTCGACAAGGGCATGAAGGGCCTCTCGGCGCCGAAGATTGCCGGCAAGCTGTCGCTGCGCGCCTCGATCACCGGCGAAATCGTCATGGACAATGTCGAGGTCGGCGAAGATGCGCTGCTGCCGAACGTCGAGGGGCTCAAGGGCCCGTTCGGCTGCCTCAACCGCGCCCGCTACGGCATTTCCTGGGGTGCGCTTGGCGCGGCCGAGTTCTGCTGGCACGCCGCTCGTCAATACGGTCTCGACCGCAAGCAGTTCAACCGCCCGCTCGCGCAGACGCAGCTCTTCCAGAAGAAGCTCGCAGACATGCAGACGGAGATCTCGCTCGGACTTCAGGGTTCGCTGCGCGTTGGCCGCCTGATGGATGAGGGCCGGATGGCGCCGGAAATGATTTCGATCGTCAAGCGCAACAATTGCGGCAAGGCGCTCGATATCGCCCGCATGGCCCGCGACATGCATGGTGGAAACGGCATCTCCGAGGAATATCAGGTGATGCGCCACATGGTGAACCTCGAGACAGTCAACACCTATGAGGGCACGCACGACGTTCATGCGCTGATCCTCGGCCGCGCCCAGACCGGCCTCCAGGCCTTTTTCTGAGCGGCCGATCATGGAAGCGCCACTGAAGGGTATTCGCGTTCTTGAGCTGGCCCGCATTCTCGCCGGTCCCTGGATCGGCCAGACGCTCGCCGATCTCGGCGCCGACGTCATCAAGGTGGAGAGCCCGGCGGGTGACGACACCCGCACCTGGGGGCCCCCATTTGTCGCCGGCGAGGAGGGGGAGAAGCTCGACGCGGCCTATTTCCACGCCTGCAATCGCGGCAAGCGCTCGGTCGTGCTCGATTTCACGACCGAGGAAGGGCAGGAGGCGGTGCGGCGGCTGGTGGCACAATCCGATGTCCTGCTGGAAAACTTCAAGGTCGGCGGCCTCGAGAAATATGGTCTCGACTACGCGAGCCTGAAGAAGGTCAATCCACGCCTGATCTATTGCTCGGTCACGGGCTTCGGTCAGGATGGTCCCTATGCGCATCGCGCCGGCTACGACTATATCGTCCAGGGCATGAGCGGGATCATGGATCTGACCGGCGAGCCGGATCGTGAACCGCAGAAGATCGGCGTCGCTTTTGCCGATATCTTCACCGGGCTTTATGGCGTCATCGCCGTCCAGGCGGCATTGGCGCAGCGCGAGCGAACCGGTAAGGGCCAGCAGATCGACATGGCCTTGCTTGATTGCATGACCGGCGTGCTCGCCAATCAGGCGCTCAATTTTCTCGTCTCGGGAAAGGCGCCGCGCCGCCTTGGCAACGCCCACCCGAACATCGCACCCTACCAGGTGTTCCCGACGGCGGACGGGCACCTGATTGTCGCCGTCGGCAATGACCGCCAGTTCGTCAAGTTCTGCAACCTGCTTGGCCGCGGCGATCTGGCGACGGACGAGCGCTATCTGACCAATGCCTCCCGCGTCCAGAATCGCGAGAGCCTGACACCGGCGCTTAGCGCCGAAACGGCAAGGTACGAACGGGACGCGCTTTTGACATTGCTGGAAGAGGCAGGCGTGCCGGGCGGTCCGATCAACACGGTCGCCGACGTCTTTGCCGATCCGCAGGTCGTGCATCGGCAGATGCAGATCGACACGCCGCATTCCGGTGCGGCCGGTGGAACGTCGCCGGGCGTCCGTACGCCGATCCGTTTTTCCGATGCCTCGCTGGTGCTTGACCGCGGTGTTCCGCGTCTCGGCGAGCATACGGCGGAGGTGCTGGCGGAGATCGGCATGACGGCTGCGCCCGAAAAAGCGAAAGGGTGAGAGGGATTTCTCCCTCTCACCCTTTCATCGCTGCAATTACAGGTGCTTGAACCGGTGCGTTAAACCTTGAGCGCCCGGTTGAAGACGCGTGACAGGCGCTCGGCGAATGCGCGTGGATCCTGCGGCTTGTCGCCATCGAGGACGCGCGCCTGGTCGAGCAGAAGCTGAACGGCGTCAGTCCGAAACGCGCTGTCATCGGCCGGGCAGGCGGCGATTGCGGCAATCAGCGCATGGCCGGGATTGATCTCGAGGATCGGCTTTGCCGCTCCGTCGAGGCGGCCGGCGCCCTGCAGCATCTTTTCGAGCTGGCGGTCGGGGCCATTCTCGGGCGCGACCAGGCATACGGCGCTTTCCGTCAGGCGATCGGACGTGCGAACTTCCGACACGGCGTCCCCAAGCGTTTCCTTGGCGAAGGCGACGAAATCCGCCACCGCCTGGCTTGCCTCGGGTGCGCTGTCGGCACTGCCCTCCGGCTTTGCGACACTGCCCAGATCGGCCGAGCCCTGCGTGATCGACTTCATCGGCTTGCCTTCGAAGTCCGGTGCCGACGTCACCCAGAAGCTGTCAACCGGGTCGGTCAGCAACAGCACTTCGATGCCGCGTGCACGGAAGCCTTCAAGTTGCGGCGATGCCTTGAGCTGGGCCAGGTTGTCGCCCGTCAGGTAGTAGATCGCCGACTGGCCGTCCTTCATGTCCTTGACGTAGTCGGCAAGGCTGCGGTGACCGTCTTCCGAGGTGGTCGTGCGGAAGCGGGAAAGCGAGATCAGCTGGGCACGGCGTTCGAAGTCCTCGTAAATGCCTTCCTTGAGCACGCTGCCGAAGTTTTCCCAGATCTTGTCGAAGGCCTCGCGATCGCTCTCCGCCAGCTTTTCGATCGCCGTCAGCACGCGGTTGGTCAATCCCTTGCGGATGCTCGACAGCAGCGGGCTTTCCTGGATCATCTCGCGCGAGACGTTGAGCGGAAGGTCCGAGGTGTCGACCAGACCCCGCACGAAGCGCAGGTAACGCGGCAGCAATTCCGCCTCGTCGGTGATAAAGACGCGCTTGACGTAGAGCTTCATCCGGCCCTTGCGGTCCTGATCGAAGAGGTCGAAGGGCTTGGAGCCGGGCACGAAGGCAAGTGCCGTATATTCGTGCCGGCCCTCGGCGCGGAAATGCACCGTCAATGCCGGATCGTCGTACTGGCCCGAAACGCCCCGATAGAAGTCGGCGTAGTCTTCCTTGGAAATCTCGCTCTTCTGCTTGGTCCAGAGCGCCGTGCCGTCGCCGACGGAAACCGGTTCGGCACCGGGCTTTTCGACGATCGAGATCGGAACCGGAACGTGGCCGGACTGGTCCTTGACGATGCGCTCGACCGTCCAGCGCGAGGTGTAGGTCTTGGCATCTTCCATAAGATGCAGGGTGATGCGCGTGCCGCGTGCCGGTGCGTCAGCACGATCGGCGGCTGCGACCGTGTAGCTGCCCTTGCCGTCCGACGACCAGTGCCAGGCGTGGTCCGAACCGGCGCGGCGCGAGACGACGTCGACATTGTCGGCGACCATGAAGGCGGAGTAGAAGCCGACGCCGAACTGGCCGATGAGCTGCGCGCCTTCCTTGCCCTGTGCGGCTTCGATGCGCTCCATGAAGGCGCGCGTGCCTGAACGGGCGATGGTGCCGAGCGCCTCGACGAGTTCGTCGCGGCTCATGCCGATGCCATTGTCCTCGACGATGAGGCGGTTGTTTTCCTCATCGAGCGTCAGCTTGATGCTGGGGTTCGTATCGCCTGCCAGCAGTTCCGGCGAGACGATCGCCTCGTAACGCAACTTCTCGCAGGCGTCCGCGGCGTTCGAAATCAGTTCGCGGAGGAAGACGTTCTTGTCGGAATAGACCGAGTGCACCATGAGATGGAGCAGCCTGGCTACATCGGCTTCAAAGACATGTTTCTCGACGGACATTTCAGCTTCGCTCATCGCGGTGGCAACTCCTATGGTTCCTTGGTTCCTGCCCCAATTGGCAAGCCCGCCGATCAATTTCAAGTGCTGTTTATGACAGGCCGGGTACCGGCAGGCATTGCGCCCGCCGCAGTCCACAAACATTGCGATCAGCGGCGAGGCGAGAGGTTCAAGCAGTTCACGTGGAAGGCAACGCTCAGATGTTGCCCATGCAGAGATACTTCATCTCCAGATAGTCTTCGAGCCCGTGACGGGAGCCCTCGCGGCCGATGCCGGATTGCTTGATGCCGCCGAAGGGGGCGGCCTCCGAAGACATGCGGCCGGTGTTGATGCCGACCATGCCGTATTCGAGTGCCTCGGCCACATGCCAGACGCGCTTGAGGTTCTCGGCATAGAAGTAGGCGGCGAGGCCATAGATCGTATCATTTGCCTCGGCGATCACCTGTTCGGCGGTCTCGAAGCGGATGATCGGGGCAATCGGGCCGAATGTCTCTTCCTGGGCGATGCGCATGTCGGTCGAAATGCCGGTCAGCACCGTCGGTTCGAAGAAGGTTCCTGACGTGCCGAGGCGATGACCGCCGCTGCGCACCTCGGCGCCCTTGGACACGGCATCGGCGACATGGGCTTCGATCTTCTCGATCGCGTGCCGGTCGATCATCGGCCCGATCGTGACGCCGGCGGAAAAGCCGTCCCCGACCGAGAGTTCGGCCACGCGTGCGACGAATTTCTCGGCGAATGCGTCATGCACCGCCGATTGCACATAGATGCGGTTTGCCGAAACACAGGTCTGGCCGGCATTGCGGAACTTCGCCTGGACGGCGCCATCGACCGCCTCGTCGATATCGGCATCGTCGAAGACGATGAAGGGCGCGTTGCCGCCGAGTTCCAGGCTGACCTTCTTGATCTGGTCGGAGCACTGGCGCATCAGCAGGCGCCCGACTTCCGTCGAGCCGGTAAAGCTGATCTTGCGAACCTTGGGGTTACTGCAGAGTTCCCGCCCGATCGCAGCACCTTCCGAGGCGTAGAGCAGATTGACGACGCCGGCCGGGAAACCCGCCTTCTCGGCCAGGACGAACAGGGCTCCGGCAACGAGCGGCGTCTGTTCGGCAGGTTTCAGGACAATGGCGCAGCCGGCGGCGAGTGCTGGAGCGATCTTGCGGGCGACCATCGAGGCCGGGAAGTTCCACGGGGTAATCGTGCCGACTACGCCAACGGGTTGCTTGATGACCAGCATGCGGCGGTCATTGGCCGGAGCCGGAAAGGTCTCGCCGTAGATGCGCTTGGCTTCCTCGGCATACCATTCGACATAGGCGGCCGCGTGCAGCACTTCGCCTTTCGATTCTCCGACCGGCTTGCCCATTTCGGCGGTCAGGATGGCGGCGAGATCGTCGGCATGGGCGATGATCAGGTCGTGCCAACGTCGAAGCACGGCACTTCTATCCTTGGCGGGCTTTGCCGCCCAAAGGGTTTGCGCGGCGGCTGCCGCGTCGATCGCCGCACTCGCCTGTTCGATGCCCATATCCGGCAACGACGCCAGAAGCTCGCCGGTAGACGGATTGAAGACGTCGAAGGCCTCGCCCGTCCAGCTCCCGGCGAAATGCGCTATGCGGTCCAAGGCGGAAAACAGTTCGCCGTCGCGCAAGTGTTTGGTCAAAGCCGGCGTCAGGGTCATGATGGGCGTCCTCCAGCGATGCCTGTCGCACGCCGACCGACCCGCTTCCTGTTTGTTCTTGCGGGTGTCGTTCCTCCCGACACCCGGAGCCATTTCATCGGCCCGGACAACCGCGTTAGCGGTCGCCCGGCAAAGCGTCAACCGCGTGCTTCGAGGATCGATGCCTCAAGGATGTCGAGCGCCTCGGCAAAGACGTTGTCCTGGATGGTAATCGGCGCGAGGAAACGGATGACGTTGCCGTGCACGCCGCAGGTCAGCAGGATCAGACCCTTGTCGAGCGCAATCAGGCGCACCTTGTTGGCAAAGTCGGCGCTCGGCAGATTAGTCTTCACATCGTTGAATTCCACGGCGTTCATGAAGCCGGGGCCGCGGATGTCGACGATCTCGGGCGCCTGTTCGCGGATTGCGGCGAGGCGCTGCTTCAGACGACCGCCGAGCAGTTCGGCACGTTCGCAGAGGTTCTCTTCCGCGATGACGTCGAGTACGGCATGCGCGGCGGCGATGCCGAGCGGGTTGCCGCCATAGGTGCCGCCAAGGCCGCCCGGCGCCGGTGCGTCCATGATCTCGGCACGGCCGGTGACGGCAGCGAGCGGGAAGCCGCCGGCAAGGCTCTTTGCCATCGTCATCAGGTCGGGCGCGACCTCATGATGGTCCATGGCAAACATCTTGCCCGTCCGGGCAAAGCCGGTTTGAACTTCGTCGGCAATCAAGAGGATGCCGTGCTGGTCGCAGATTTCGCGCAGCGCCTTCATGAAGGTCGGCGGAGCCGGGTAGAAACCGCCTTCGCCCTGCACCGGCTCGATGATGATTGCGGCCACGCGACCCGGATCGACATCGGCGGCAAAGAGCTTCTTCAGCGCCGCCAGCGACTGGTCGACGGTGACGCCGTGCAGCTCGATCGGGAAGGGGGCGTGGAAGACGTCGCCCGGCATGGCGCCGAAGCCGACCTTGTACGGGACCACCTTGCCGGTGAGCGCCATGCCCATGAAGGTCCGGCCATGGAAGCCGCCGCCGAACGCGATCACGGCCTGGCGGCCAGTCGCCGCGCGGGCGATCTTCACTGCATTTTCAACGGCTTCCGCGCCGGTCGTGACGAAGATCGTCTTCTTGGCGAAGTCGCCGGGCGCAAGCGCATTGAGGCGTTCGGCGAGATGCACATAGGTCTCGTAGGGCACGACCTGATGGCAGGTGTGGGTGAAGCGATCGAGCTGCGCCTTGACGGCGGCGATCACCTTCGGGTGGCGGTGGCCGGTGTTGACGACTGCAATGCCCGAGGCAAAGTCGATGTAGCGGTTGCCTTCCTTGTCCCAGATTTCGGCGTTCTCCGCACGGTCGGCGTAGATCTGCGTGGTCATGCCGACGCCGCGGGAAATGGCAGCGTTCTTACGATCGGTGAGGCTAGTCATGGCGCGTGTCCTGTTGCTGGCGGAGGCAATATATTGCATTTTTTCTGCAAGATTGTCTGGGAAGTGGTACATCTTTCAAAATGGAATGCAAATCAAATTTGGTGATCGAGAGAACACCGGCGCTGATGACGCATTCTTGTAAAAGGTCATGCCCGGCAGGTAAGTTCGCCAACGCGCAGGCGCGGCGCAGATTCGCGCCGGCACCCGCGATCGAAACAGGGAAACAGAAAATGGGCGGCGTGCGCTACAAGGTTGCCGAGGCTGCACGGCTGGCGGGTGTATCCGCCTCGACGCTCCGATTGTGGGAAACCCAAGGACTGGTCGTGCCCGAGCGCTCACCGACGGGCCACCGGCAATACACCGAAGGCGATCTCGCCCGGCTGAAACGCATTTCCTGGTTCCGGGTCGAGCGCGGTCTCAATCCCGCGGCCATCAGGGAAGCGCTCGAAGCGGAAGCGGCCGGGGACGACGACGCGCCCGCACCGGGCGAAAGCGGTCTCGACAATCAGGTCGGTCGCAAGCTGCGCAGTCTGCGGCATGCCGCCGGCCAGACTCTCGAACAGGTCGCAGGCGACGTCGGCATTGCCGCTTCTGTCCTCTCGACGCTCGAGAGAACCTCGCAGGGCGTGTCTGTCGCTGTTCTGCACAACATCGCCGAATATTTCGGGTCGACGGTATCGAGCCTGTCGGGCGAAGAGGAGACCGATGGTCGAGCCGTTGTCCGTGCGGGAGAATGGCGCACCTGGCCGAAGACGACGCCCGGTGTCACCGTGCAGCTTTTGGCCGACGGTCGCAACCAGATGGATTGCCATCGCTTCGTGCTGGAGCCGGGTGCTTCGAGCGAAGGCGCCTATCGGCATGAAGGCGAGGAATTCGTCTATGTGCTTTCGGGGCGTGTCGAGTTCATTCTCGACAGCGATCAGTTTTACGACCTGAGCGCCGGCGATTCGCTCTACTTCGAAAGCAAACGCCGCCATGCGTGGACCAACCGGCATGACGGCGAAACGGTTCTTCTCTGGATCAACACGCCGCCCACGTTCTAACCCTCGGGCTGACTGGAGGACGCTCGTTTCTGAAACGAAACAAGCGCTTGCGGTGCGGTTCTGCAGCGGCGACCGAATTTGCAGGCGTGGCGTCAGCCGCCAGCCGCCGGTAAATGCGCGCGCTTGCCAATCAAGCGGTCAAAGTTTGGCCCTATTCGGCCCTAAGGTTTTGGGGGCCGCCCTCAACGCGTCTTGCGACCGACCGGACCCTTCGCGCTTCTTCGAAGCAAATGGCAACCTCGCGGCAAAAATCGTAGCTGACCACGGAGTTGGCTCCACAGGAAGTAGACCGCAGCGGTCGGAACTCCGAGGGGACGTTGAATGCTGACTATGCGCGACCGGCAACTGGACGGATTGAGAGCCGTTGCCGTTTTGATGGTGCTGTACGCGCATTTCTTTGCCGCCGATGATTCCCATTGGGGGCATCTCGGCGTGCGGATGTTCTTCGTGCTCAGCGGCTTTCTGATAACGCGGCTGCTCCTCGACGCGCGTTCCGCGGCTCAGTTCGAAGCAGCGACGACCCTCAGGTCGTTCTATATCCGCCGTGCCCTGCGCATCTTCCCACCCTATTTCGGCATGCTTGGCTTCGTGTGGCTGGTCAACCTGGAAGGCGCCAGGGAAGGCTGGGCATGGCACGCGCTTTATCTCTCGAACTTCTGGTACGCGCTCAAGGATGCGTGGACGCCGTGGGTGCTCTGCCACACCTGGAGCCTGAGCATTGAAGAACAATTCTACATCGTCTGGCCGCTCCTCATTCTGCTGACGCCGCGCCACTGGATCGGGCGGCTCTGCATCGGCGTCATCGCCTGTTCGCTGGCATACCGATTTTATTGGCCGCTCACGGGGGAGCCCTCGCTTGCACGAGACCTGCTGCCTCCGGCATCGATGGATGCGCTGGCGGCTGGTGCCCTCTTGGCTGTTCACCGATCGACGGCCACGGCCTGGCCGCGATGGATGACAGTCAGTTGGCTGCCGTTTTCCATATTATCCCTCGTGCTGCTTTGGGGTCGATCGATGCCGGTGGGGCCGGCACTTGATTGGATCGTTTGGATCGGTCTCGAAGTTTTGCCTCTCGTCTCGCTTGTAATGTTGGTCGGCACCGCTTCCGCCGGGTTTCGTGGCGATTTCGGCAGGTTGCTGGAACTCCCGCCGCTAACTGCGCTTGGGCGTGTCAGCTATGGCGTCTACCTGTTTCATCCGGTCGTGCTGGCGCTGGTCGTCAAGGCGCAGGGGTGGATACCGGTCAACGTTTCGGAACAGGGCGTTGGGCGCTTGGTCGTCGCAGGTGCCGCCACTCTGGTCGTGGCGGCGTTCTCCTGGCTGGCGTTAGAGAGGCCGCTCAACGGCTTGAAGCGGCACTTTCCCTATCTTCGTGCCAACGGTCGGCCAAGTGCACCATCCGCGAGTGCTGGAAGCACTGTCGACTGGTTTCAGGGGCGAGGGGACGAGCGGCCGCATCCGGCTTATCGTGCTGACGCCGCTGGCCGGGGAAACGCGCTTCAAGCCTCAGATCTGCAATAGTGTTCGAGATTGTTCATGACCGTTCCGTTGGTTTCCGTCCTGGTGCCCGTCTACAACGCCGAGTCCTATCTCGCCGCGGCGCTTGAGAGCATTCTGAGGCAGGACTACCAGCGGCTGGAGATCATCGCCATCGACGATGGTTCGCGTGATCGCTCACTGGAAATCATGCGGCGTTATCAAAAGGCCGATGACCGCGTCACTATCATCTCCCGCGAGAACCGCGGTTTGATCGCGAGCTTGAACGAAGGTCTCGCTCTGGCAAAGGGCGATCTCATCGCCCGGATGGATGCCGACGACATTTCCTATCCGTCACGGCTGTCGCGGCAGGTGTCGCTGTTCATGCAACAGCCGCAGCTCGCGCTGTGCGGCACCGGCATCGATACGCTCATCGGCGATCGTATCGTCCGCGGCACGCCCAATCCGATCTATCGGCCGGAGAACCTGAAGGCGCTGTCGATGTTCTTCACGATCTTCATGCACTCGACCGTCGTCTACAACAGGCATGTCATTCCGGAGGATATGCTCACATATGACGCGCTTTATGTGCATGCGGAGGATTTCGATCTCTTCCGGCGTGTCACCGACCGTTTTCCGGCGATGATGATCGACGAGGCCATGGTCGCCTATCGTATCCATGGCAACAGCGTGACGAACAAGCACAAGCGCCAAATGCGCCGTACCCACTTGAAGATTGTTGCTGAAAACCTCGAGCGCGAACGTCTTTGCGACAATCCCCAGGCGCTCAATGACATCGGCCTTGCCGTCACGGCCGAGACGATCGGAAATGCTGCGAACAGCATTCTGGCGCTCGAAGACAGGATTTCCGGGTACCCGAAGCAAGGCCGCGCCGGCTATGAGGAAGGCGCCTTGAACCTCTTCTATTTCCTCTACCAGCTTGTCAGCGACGAGCGGCGGCCGCAGCTCACCCATGAGTTCCTAACGCGGACGGACAAATGGGGGCTTATCCGGCGCCGGGAGCGATACGGCCTCATCGCAGGCGTTCATGCGCCCTGGTGCAGCAGCATGTCGCTGGCTGCGATGAGGCGCATGGATGCCCTGTCGCGATACCTGCAGTCGGTGCCGGCAGCGAACGTCCTTCCTCGTCATGGCCCGGTCTAATATGACAGTCGAACGCCCGGCATGGGCGGCAAATGGATGCGCGAACGCGACGGAGACGCCGTGGGTGCCGACGTCGGCCGCGCGCGAAGAGACCTTCGCAAGCTTCATCGTCTGCACGCGCAACCGCGTTGAGGCGCTCGATGCCTGTATCCGATCGATCGAGGCGGCGTGCCGCTCCCATGCCACAGTGCGATGCGAGCTTGTTGTGGTGGATAACGGCTCAACGGACGGCACACCCGATCGCATCAGCCGGATTGCGGCCGCGTCACCCATGGCGATCACGCATGCCGTCGAGACCCGACCGGGCCTGGCTGTCGCAAGAAATACCGCAATGGCACATGCACGCGGCAGGATCCTGATCTTCATTGATGATGACTGCGAAGTCGACGTCGGCTATCTGCGCGATCTGGAACACCACTGTGCAGGCGGCGGGGGCGGGGTCATCCGCGGCGGCCGTGTCGAGCTCGGCAACCCCGCCGACTTGCCATTCACCATCAAACGGTCGAACGTGCGCGAACGGCTGACGCATGAGGTTCATCCAGGCGGCTTCGTGCTGGGCTGCAACATGACAATGCATCGTGAGGTCGCATTGCGCGTCGGCCCCTTCGACGAACGGTTTGGCGCCGGTGCGCCGTTGCTGTCGGCAGAGGACACCGATTATCTCGTGCGCGCCGATCGACTTGGTATCCCCGTCGAATATGTCCCCGACATGGTCGTCTTCCATCATCACGGCCGTCGCGCACGGGCGGCAATCGAGACGCTTCATTGCAACTACAGCTTCGGCAATGGCGCGCTTTGCCTGAAGCACCTGCGCACCGCGCCGTGGCTGCTGCGGCATTTCTGTTGGACCGTCAGGTCGGCGTTCGGGGAAATCTTCGGTGGCGCCCGGTTCGACCCCGTCTTGCACCTATCGCACTGGCCGATCGTTTTCATGAACCTGCTCGGTGCCCTCAAGTTCGTGGGCCTGTTCGTCGCGGAGCGATCGCCAGGTCCGGCCGAGCAACGGGCCGAAGAGCAACTCCACCGCTGAGGACGGTCGCCATGTTCAGAATCTTCTTGCCGGGCCTGCAGCTATTGCGCGATGCGCTCGGCGGACAAATGCGTCTGCTTCCGGCCGTGGTGATTCTCGGCCTTTGCAGCGCAGCACTCGAGGGCGTCGGTATCGGCCTCATCATCCCCATGCTGGGCATCATTGCCGGCGATCAGGATCCAGCGGCATTGAACGGCGTCTCCTCGCTGTTCCAACAGGTCGGGTCGGGGCTGGACGACGGCGAGCGGCTGATTGTCATCGCAGGCGCGGCTTTTGCCTTGATCGCGCTCAAGAACGTCATCGCCTTTGCCAACACCGTGCTCGCGACCTTCATCAACGGCAAGGCAGGACACTCGATCCGCAGCGCCCTGTCGGGTCAGCTCCTGCGGGTCGGCTATCCCTTTTTCATGAAGGAGAATCCGGGGCGCCTGCTCAACATCATTTCAAATGAGTCCTGGCGGGCCTCCGATGCAATCCAGACCGTCCTTGCGGCGATCGTGAATGGCTCGGCCGCCGTCATTCTCCTGGCATTCCTCCTACTTCTGTCCTGGCAGATGACGCTGTTCGTGGCGCTCGGCCTCGTTCTCGTCCAGCTCGTGCACTACGTCCTGTCTGCAACCCTCAAGGGGCCGAGCCGAGAAGTCACCTCCTTTAACAGCGAGCTTGCGGCTCGAATGCTCCATCTTGTTCATGCCGGTCGTTTGATACGGATATTCGGCCAGGAGGCGCGGGAGAAGGCCGTGTTCGATACGGCGTCGGATGCGGTCAGACGCGCCGGGTTCTCGCTACAGGCCCGTCAGGGCGTGCTGCCGCCACTCACCGAGACGCTCCACTCCGCCCTCTTCCTGGCTGTTGTTGTCGCCGCCTGGTCTGTCGGCGTCAGCTTTCCCGTCATCGTTGCCTTCGTGGTCCTGCTCTATCGATTGCAGCCGCACGTGCGTGCGCTGCAATTGTCCTGGAGCCAGATCCAGGGCTGGAGCGGCTCATTGGAGGAGGTGCGGTGGCTGTTGGACGCATCCGACAAGCCAAAGCCACCCGAGGGGAGGGAGCCATTCGATTGTCTGCGACAGCAGCTGAGATTTGATCGGGTGACCTTCCGATATCCGAGTTCTGGCTCGCGTGCCGTGGTGCTGCATGCCGCGACATTCAATATCCGTGGCGGCCGCTCGACGGCGGTCATCGGCCGGTCCGGTGCCGGGAAAACCACGATCGTCAATCTGTTATGCCGCTTCGTCGAACCGGACGAGGGGCAGATCCTCGTCGATGGTATCCCCCTGAACCGGATAGACCCGGTTCAGTGGCGGAACCAGATCGCGCTCGCCAGCCAGGACCTGGAATTGGTGGATGGTACGATCCTGGAGAACATCACCTATGGCCGGGAGGCGACGACCGCAGAAGTGGAGCACGCGGCCAGGATGGCCGAAGCACACGGCTTCATCGAAAGCCTGCCGCAGGGTTATCAAACCGTCGTCGGATACAGAGGCGCCAGCCTCTCGGCGGGGCAGCGGCAGCGGGTTGCCCTGGCCAGAGCCCTCGTGCGCGACCCCGAGATCCTGATCCTGGACGAAGCCACCAACGCGGTCGACGGCCTGTCCGAAGCGGCCATCGTCGAGACGCTGAAATCGAGGGCCGGGCACCGCACGACCATCGTCATCAGTCATCACCGCAGCACGATTTCATTTTGCGACGAGGTCGTCATCCTCGGCGGTGGCCGGGTGAAAAGCCAGACGCCTTTCGCTGACGTGGCCACCTTGAGCATGGATCAGCTTTACGAGCACGAAGCGGCGGGCGAGCGCCGCGCCTGAATGAGCGCTGGGGCCGAGTGAGTACTTGGATATCGCTGGTCGCCGAACCAGCCATCGCGATCGAAACGAAATCGGCGCGCGGCCGCTTGATCACGGGCCGCGCGCCGACTGTTGTCTGTCGCCAAGCGCTCGAACAGGCCACCCCCGTTCCCGTCGTTCCATTGGGAAGAGGGGCGGCCGGTTCGCGGATCAGGCGGCTGCGTAGCGCTTTGCCATCTCCGGCAAGCGCAGGGTGCGGATCTTCGATGCCTTGCCGGCGGTGCGGAAGGCTTCGAAACGCTCCCTGCAAACTTCGGTCATGAGAGCCGTTGCTGGCTTTAGGTAGGTGCGCGGGTCGAAATTCTCCGGGTTTTCAGCGAAGTTCTTGCGGATCGTTCCGGTCATGGCCAGACGCAGGTCGGTGTCGATGTTGACCTTGCGCACGCCGAGCGGGATCGCCTTCTGGATTTCCGACACCGGAACGCCCCAGGTCGGCTTCATCTTGCCGCCATAGGTGTTGAACAGGTCCTGCAGATCCTTCGGAACCGAGGACGAGCCGTGCATGACGAGGTGGGTGTTCGGCAGGCGCTTGTTGATCTTTGCGATCGTCTCGATCGACAGGATCTCGCCATCCGGCTCGCGGGTGAACTTGTAGGCGCCATGGCTCGTGCCGATGGCAACGGCCAGCGCATCGACGCCGGTCTTGGTGACGAAGTCGAAGGCCTGTTCCGGATCGGTGAGCAGCTCCTCGCGCGACAGCTTGCCTTCGAAGCCGTGGCCGTCTTCCTTGTCGCCAGCGCCGGTTTCCAGGTTGCCGAGGCAGCCAAGTTCGCCTTCAACGGAAACGCCGGCCGCATGGGCGATCTTCACGACTTCGGCGGTGACCGCGACATTGTATTCATAGCTGGCGACGGTCTTGCCGTCCTTTTCCAGCGAACCGTCCATCATGACGGAGGTGAAGCCGTTGGTGATCGCCGAAATGCAGGTCGACGGCTGGTCGCCGTGATCGAGATGCAGACAAACGGGAATGTGCGGATATTCTTCCGCCGCACCAAGGATGAGATGGCGCAGGAACGCATCGCCCGCATAGGAGCGAGCACCGCGGCTTGCCTGCAGGATGACGGGGGAATCAGTGGCGTCAGCAGCGCGCATGACGGCCTGAATGTATTCGAGATTGTTCACATTGAACGCCGGCAGCGCGTAGTCGTTCTCCGCCGCATGGTCGAGCAGTTGCCGCAATGTGATCAATGCCATTCGATATCTCCCTTTAGTGTTTCGGCACAGCCTTGTGCGCCACGAAAAATGGTCCGGCGTAGTGCCGCACGTGCTTGCATCGACGCAAAGTCGATGGCCGGATTGTCGTGCGACGTGGCAACGCGTGCGAAATGGTCGCGCCCACCGAAGTCTGGCGCACAATAGTTCATCAAAGTGGTTTGGCAACGGTCAAGAGGCAGCCTGCGAGGGGCACCGAAGCCGCTTCAATCGATTTTACTGTGGACTGGATGCAACACAGCGGATCTAACCGTTTCGCTTTCTAGTGGTGCGCCACGGACGAGCGGGTCGGGGAAGGTCAATACCACTTTTCCGCGTGCTGATGGCGGGTTGCACCGAGATAGAAAACACCTATAGGGAAACACAGTGTCGCTGCTGAGTGAACGCTTTGCAAGAAGATTGCGGCAAAGGCTCTGTTTCTTTCCGCACATTACGTAAACTGCGCCTTGAATTCACGAAATTTGCATCAGGGCCGATTCTTGCCGTTCTGGGGACAGAGCGGCGCCAGCATCTAAAACGTTGCAGTAAAAACGCGTGGATTGCCGCCCGGTTGTCACACCTGCGTCGCAAAAACGACGAAAAGGACCGCAAACGAAATACAACCTGTGATTTCGTAAAATTACAGCTCTATAGATAAAGATGCAGCAGGTTGCAGAATCCGCCTTGCGTTCGAGAAAGATTTGCACTTCTCTCCTGCGATCACAAACCCAAAAAAGGGGAAGGAGAGAAACAAAATGGCATCACTGAAACTCAACCTAAGCGCCGCCGCGCTGATCGGCTCGTTGCTCATCGGAGCAAGCCCGGCTCTTGCCGAAGCTGTCCTGCATCGTGGCAACGCCGGTGAGCCGCAGACGCTGGACCAGGCCCATACGTCGATCAACATCGAAGAGTTCATCCTCAAGGATCTCTACGAAGGCCTGACGATCTATGACGCCTCGGGCAAGATCGTCCCGGGTGCAGCCGAAACGTGGGAGCTTTCGGACGACGGTACGGTCTATACCTTCAAGCTGCGCGCTGACGCGAAGTGGTCCGACGGTTCACCGTTGACTGCAGAAGATTTCGTCTTCTCGTTCCGCCGTGTCGAAGACCCGAAGGTCGCGGCCGGCTACGCCAACATTCTCTTCCCGATCAAGAACGCCGAAAAGGTCAACAAGGGTGAACTGCCGACCGACCAGCTCGGCATGAAGGCTGTCGACGACAAGACGCTCGAAATCACGCTTGAGCGCCCGACCCCGTTCTTCCTCGAGCTGCTGGCGCACCAGACGGCACTTCCGGTCAGCAAGGCAAGCGTCGAAAAGAATGGCGCGGACTTCGTCAAGCCGGGCGTCATGGTTTCGAACGGTGCATTCACGCTCGCCGCGCACGTTCCGAACGACAGCCTGACCGCCGTCAAGAACCCCAACTACTGGGATGCCGCCAACGTCAAGCTCGACAAGGTCATCTTCTACCCGATCGACGACCAGGCCGCCTCGGTTCGCCGCTTCGAAGCGAAGGAAATGGATCTCGCCTACAACTTCTCGGCCGATCAGCTCGATCGTCTGCGCAAGTCCCATGGCGAACAGGTTCATGTTTCGCCGACGCTCGCGACCTACTACTACGCCTTCGATACCCGCCAGGAGCCCTATAGCGACGTTCGCGTTCGTCAGGCCCTGTCGATGGCAGTCGATCGCGACTTCCTCGCCAAGGAAATCTACGCCGGCTCGCAGCTGCCGGCCTACTCGATGGTGCCCCCGGGCATCGAGAGCTACGGTGATCCGTCCAAGGCCGAGTTCGGCACCCTGTCGCAGCTCGATCGCGAAGACAAGGCACTGGCTCTGATGAAGGAAGCCGGTTACGGCGAAGGTGGCAAGCCGCTCGAAATCGAGCTGCGCTACAACACCAACCCGAACCACGAGCGTGTTGCAACGGCCGTTGCCGACATGTGGAAGAACACCTTCGGCGCCAAGGTGTCGCTGGTGAACCTCGACGTGTCCTCGCACTATGCCTACCTGCAGGAAGGCGGCAAGTTCAACGTTGCGCGCGCCGGCTGGGTTGCCGACTACGCCGACGCCGAGAACTTCCTCGCTCTCAGCCTTAGCTCCAACAAGACCTTCAACTACGGCCACTTCGAAAACGCTGAATTCGACGCGCTGATGAAGAAGTCTTACGAGGAGCAGGATCCGGCAGCTCGCTCCAAGCTGCTGCATGAAGCTGAAGCTCTGCTGATGAAGGAACAGCCGATCGCTCCGCTTCTGACCCAGGCCGACCTGTGGCTGGTTTCCGACCGCGTCAAGGGCTGGCAGGACAACTCGCCGAACCAGCACTTGAGCCGGTTCCTGAGCGTCGCCGAATAACGAACAGGGACGACGCGCGGTGAAAATGCCGCGCGTCGCCTCCGGAGCACGTCAATGATTTCCTTCATCCTTCGCCGATTGGCGAGTGCGGTGCCGACCTTGTTTATTGTCGTCACCATTTCCTTTTTTCTGATGCGGTTTGCCCCTGGCGGCCCCTTCAACCTCGAGCGTCCTCTTCCGCCACAAACAATGGCGAACCTGATGGCGACCTATCAGCTCGATCAGCCCCTGTGGCGCCAATACGTTCACTATCTCAGCAATGCGGTGACCGGCGACTTTGGCCCGAGCTATATCTACAAGGATAACAACGTCGCGCAGTTGATCGGCAAGGGCTTGCCCTATTCGATGGAGCTCGGCCTGTACGCACTGCTGTTTGCCGTGATCGGCGGCGTTACCGCCGGTACGATCGCTGCACTCCGGCAAAACAGCATCCTCGACTTCACGATCATGTCGGTCTCGACGCTCGGCGTCACCGTACCGAATTTCGTCGTTGGTCCTGTCTTGACGCTGGTCTTCGCCATCGTCCTAGCCTGGCTGCCGGCCGGCGGTTGGGGTGACGGTTCGTTGCGCTTCCTGATCCTGCCGATGATCGCGCTCGCACTGCCGCAGCTCGCGGTCTTCGCGCGGCTTACCCGCGGTTCGATGATCGAGGCGCTGAACACCGACCATATCCGAACGGCCAAGGCCTACGGTCTTCCGGCAAGGACAGTCGTCATCACCCACGCCATGCGTGGCGCGATGCTGCCGGTTGTCTCCTACCTCGCACCTTGCGCGGCGGCATTGCTCACCGGTTCGGCTGTGGTCGAGACGATCTTCACCATTCCGGGCGTCGGTCGCTACTTCGTCCTTGGAGCAATCAACCGCGACTATACGCTGGTGATGGGCACGGTCATTCTCGTCGCCATTTTCGTTATCGTTTTCAATCTTTTGGTCGACATTCTCTACGGCCTGCTCGATCCGAGGGTTCGCCATGACTGATATCGTCCAGACGCCGGCGGTAACGCCGGAAACCAAGGGGCGCAGCCTCTTCCAGCTGGCGGCCATGCGCTTCAAGCGCAACCGCGCTGCCATGGCCGGCTGCGTCATGCTGGCCCTCATCGCGATATTCTCGTTCCTGGGACCACTGTTTTCGCCGCATACCTACGACCAGGTGTTCCCGTCCTACGTGAATATCGGCCCGAGCCTCGAGCCGCGCCCGGAAACATCCACCCTGCAAGGGGTGATGGAAGGGATCGCAACACGTGCCCGCGTCACGCTCAAGGAGTTCAACATCGACGGTGAGACCTTCACCGCGACGATCACCTCGGAGCAGCCGATCGATGCCCGCGCGACGCGCTACTTCGATCGTGCCAACGAGTTCCGTGACACTCAGGTCGTGGCAACGGAGGACGAGGGTCGTACTCTCAAGGTGACCGGTCAGGTCAACCGCGAGTATTTCCCGTTCGGCACCGATTCGAACGGCCGCGATCTGCTGGTGCGCGTCATGCTCGGCGGCCAGATCTCGATTGCCGTCGGTCTCTTGGCAAGTCTCGTGTCGCTCGGCATCGGCGTCGTCTACGGCGCGACGTCGGGTTATATCGGCGGCCGCGTCGACAACGTCATGATGCGACTGGTGGAGATCATGTATTCTCTGCCCTTCGTCTTCCTCGTTGTCGTGCTCGTGGTCTTCTTCGGACGCTCGTTCATCCTGATCTTCCTGGTGATCGGCGCGGTCGAATGGCTGGATATGGCCCGTATCGTGCGCGGCCAGACGCTGGCGCTGAAACGGCGGGAGTTTGTCGGTGCAGCCCAGGCGCTCGGCCTGACGGACTGGCAGATCATCCGCCGGCACATCATTCCGAACACCATCGGTCCTGTCATCGTTTTCGTCACCGTCGTCGTGCCGAAGGTGATCCTGCTCGAGAGCTTCCTCTCCTTCCTCGGCCTTGGCGTTCAGGCGCCGCTGACGAGCTGGGGAGCGTTGATTTCGGAAGGTGCCAACAACATCCAGTCGGCGCCCTGGCTGCTGATCTTCCCGGCCATCTTCTTTGTTCTGACGCTGTTCTCGTTGAACTTCGTCGGCGACGGCCTGCGCGATGCGCTCGACCCGAAGGACCGCTGATATGGCTGACACAAACGAAACCATCCTGGCCGTTCGCGGCCTCAAGGTGAATTTCTCAACGCCTGACGGGACGGTCGAAGCGGTCAAGGGCATCGATCTCGACGTGCGTACCGGCGAGACGCTGGCTGTTGTCGGCGAGTCCGGCTCGGGCAAGAGCCAGACCATGATGGGAATCATGGGACTGCTCGCCAAGAACGGCACCGTTACCGGTTCTGCCCGCTATCGCGGTCAGGAGCTGGTGGGTCTTTCGCCCAAGGCGCTCAACGGCGTGCGCGGTTCCAAGATCACCATGATCTTCCAGGAGCCGATGACCTCGCTCGACCCGCTCTACACGATCGGCCGGCAGATCGCCGAACCGATCGTGCACCACCGCGGCGGCACGTTCAAGCAGGCGCGCAAGCGCGTGCTGGAACTGCTCGAACTGGTCGGCATCCCCGAGCCGGGTCGGCGCATCGATAGCTATCCGCACGAGCTTTCGGGCGGCCAGCGTCAACGCGTGATGATTGCGATGGCGCTCGCCAACGAGCCTGACCTTTTGATTGCCGACGAGCCGACGACAGCGCTTGACGTGACGATCCAGGCTCAGATCCTCGATCTCCTGAAGTCGTTGCAGAAGCGCTTCGGCATGGCGATCGTGCTGATCACGCACGATCTCGGCATCGTCAAGCACTTTGCCGAACGCGTCGCGGTGATGCGCCGCGGCGAAGTGGTGGAGCAGGGAACGACCGCAGACATCTTCGAGCGGCCGCAGGCCGACTACACGAAGATGCTGCTCGCGGCCGAGCCGAGCGGCCGCAAGGCACCTCCGGCAGACAGCGCACCGATCATCCTTGAAGGCCGGGACGTCTGTGTCGACTACGCGATCGGCGGTGGGTTTTTCACCCGCGGCAATGCCGTCTTCCGCGCGGTCGACAAGGTCAACCTGCGGCTTCGCGAGGGCCAGACGATCGGCGTTGTCGGAGAATCCGGCTCCGGCAAGTCGACGCTCGGGCGTGCCTTGCTGCGGCTTTTGCCGAGCAGCGGCTATTACCGCTTCGGCACGACCGACATCTCTGGCTTCGACCGCGGCCAGATGCGTCCGCTGCGGCGCGCGCTGCAGCTGGTGTTTCAGGATCCCTACGGCTCGCTGTCTCCGCGCAGGACCGTCGGTGAAATCATCACCGAAGGCCTTCACGTGCACGAGCCCTCGCTTAGCCGTGCCGATCGCGACCGTCGTGCCATCGAAGCGTTGAAGGAGGTCGGGCTCGATCCGGCCTCGCGCAACCGCTATCCGCACGAGTTTTCGGGTGGTCAGCGGCAGCGCATCGCGATCGCGCGTGCCATGATCCTGAAGCCGAAGGTGGTTATTCTCGACGAGCCGACATCGGCGCTCGACCGCTCCGTCCAGGGCCAGGTGATCGAGCTGCTGCGCGATCTACAGCGCTCGCACGGCCTGTCCTACATCTTCATCAGCCACGATCTGTCGGTGGTGAAGGCAATGTCGGACTACGTGATCGTGATGAAGAACGGCAAGATCGTCGAGGAAGCCGATACCGACGGGATCTTCACTGCACCGAAGGAGCCTTACACCAAGACGCTCATCGGTGCGGCCTTCAACGTTTAAGGCGAAACCCTTACCAGGGCTTTGCAGGGGCGCGGCATCCGCGCCCCTGTTCTTGTTTTGGGTTGGGCGCAGCGGTGGCGCGGGTACGCGGTGTTGCGAGGACACCATGCGCATGACGTCCGGCGTCGCCGCGTGGTCGCCGACGTTACCGCCCGTCGCTTTCGCCAGACATGTCCGTCGCAACGAGCTTCTTGTCGAGGCCAAATTTCTGCATCTTCTCGTAGAGCGTTTTCCGTGAGATGCCGAGCGACTCGTATACGGGCTTCAGGGCGCCGCCGTAGGTGGCTATGGCATTGGCAATCAGCCCCTTCTCAAACGCTGCGACCTTGTCGGCCAAACGGCCGCTGTTCGGCTCGGACGAGTTGATTTCGTTCGAGGCCGTATCGAGCCCAAGAACCAGCCTTTCGGCGGCGTTACGCAATTCGCGCACGTTGCCCGGCCAGTTGCGTTCCGCCATCTCGGCCAGCAGGTTCTGCGATACCTCGACTTCATCGCGGCCGTAACGAGCCGCGGATTCCCGTACGAGCTGCAGAAACAAGAGCGGAATGTCGGCACGACGCTGCGTCAGCGGCGGCACGCGCAGCGTCGCGACATTGAGGCGATAGAGAAGGTCGGGCCGGAAGCGGCCGGCGGCCACCTCCTGCTCGAGATCGACCTTGTTGGTAGCGATGAAGCGTACATCCAGCGGCACCACCTCGTTGGAGCCGAGCCGCGTGATCACGCGCTCCTGCAGGACGCGCAGAAACTTGGCCTGCAGATCGATCGGCATCGAGCCGATCTCGTCGAGCAGGATGGTGCCGCCGCGCCCATGTTCGAACTTGCCGTAGCGTGGACGGATCGCGCCGGGAAACGCGCCTGGCTCATGTCCGAAAAGCTCGCTCTCGATCAGGTTTTCGGGCAGGGCTGCACAGTTGATGGCGATGAAGGGATTGTTTGCCCGGCCGCTCAGATCGTGCAGGGTGCGGGCCACGACCTCCTTGCCGACGCCGGTGTCGCCGATGATCAAGGTGTCGGCATCAGAGGCGCCGATTGCGCGGACCCGATAGCGCAGATCGACCATGACCTGACTGCGGCCGGGCAGGCGTTGTTCAATGTCGTCGCGCTTGCCGGCCACCGCCTTGAGCCGCCGGTTTTCGAGTACCAGTGCGCGCCAGTCGAGCGCGCGGCGAATGGTGCCGGCAAGCATCTGTGCGGTGAAGGGCTTTTCGACGAAATCATAGGCGCCTTCGCGCATGGCACGCACGGCCAGTTGAACGTCGCCATGGCCGGTGACAAGGATCACCGGCACCTCGACGTCGATCTCGCGGATGCGCTGCAGGAATGTCATCCCGTCCATGCCCGGCATCCGGATGTCGCTGATGACGACACCGGGAAAGCTGAAGCCGATGAACTCCAGGGCGTGTTCTGCGCTCGCGAAGGTATCGACGCGGAAGCCGGCGAGTTCCAGCGCCTGCGCACTCGAATGGCGCAACTCCTCTTCGTCATCGACAAGCAGTACGCGGCTCTCGATCATTCGGCGGCCTCCTGGCCCTGCTCATTGGCGACGGGAAGTTCGATGCGGAATTCCGCACCGCCTTCGGCAAGGTTCGTGGCAGTCAGGCTGCCGCCGAAGTCCTTGACGATGTTGTAGGAAATGGACAGGCCAAGGCCTAGTCCCTTGCCGACGCCTTTGGTCGAAAAGAATGGGTCGTAGATGCGCTCGGCGATCGCTGCAGGTACGCCGGGACCGCGGTCGCTGACCGCGAGCACGACCTTGTCGCCGTCGCTCCAGGCGCGAAGCCGGATGTGGCGATCGTCCAGCCCCTCGACCGCATCGGCTGCGTTGGAGATGACATTGACCAGCACCTGTTGCAGACGGACAGAACCGGCGCGCACCACCAGCGGCGCTGGACCAAGATCGATGTCGATGTCGGCCGCAGCCGCCTTCAGCCTGACGGCGACGATCTCCATCGTGTCGCGCACGACATCCTCGATCAACACCGGCCCCAGCTTCTCGTTGGGCTTGCGCGCAAAATTGCGCAGATGCCGGCTGATTGCCGCCATGCGGTCGACAAGGCCGGAGATGCGCCGGATGTTGTCACTCGCCTCTTCGGCCCGCCCACGCTCGATCAGCAAGGCTGCGCTGTCGGCATAGGTTTTTGCAGCCGCCAGTGGCTGGTTGAATTCGTGCGAAAGCGCCGCTGACATCTGGCCGAGGCCGGCGAGCTTACCCGCCTGGATGAGGTCCGCCTGGGTCCGACGCAATTGTTGCTCGGTCTGGCGCCGTTCGGCGACTTCTTCCTCGATCTGCACGTTGACGCGCGCAAGGTCCGCGGTGCGTTCGTCGACGCGTCGCTCGAGTTCGGCCTGGGCTTCCGCCTGCATCGAGATGCGCTCGTTGAGGCGGGAGCGGCGCTGCCAGAGAATGGCGGCGGCAAGGCCGGTGAGGCATAGAAGCAGAAGGGCAGCGATGACGGTGGTCAGCGCCTGGGTGCGGACGGATGCCGTGTCGGTCAGCACATTCACAGTCCAGTCGGCATCGGCCATGTATTGCGACAGTAGCAGGTACTCCCGGCTCGTGTCGCTGGACGCGATCGTCATCAGGTCGTGATCAGTGAGGCTGGTGCGCGCGACAGGCAGTGCGCGCAAGGTGGCATTGGCGTAGCGCCTTGATGTCTCCGTGCGTGCAAGTCGCTCCGGGGTCAGCGGCAGGACTGACGCATAGAGCCATTCCGGCGTGCCGGACATGAAAATGATGCCCTCCGGGTCGGAAACGAAGATCTTGTATTCGCCTCCCTGCCAGGATGCCTCGATGCTCTCGATATCCACCTTGAAGACGATGACGCCGCGAATGTCGTCACCCACGCGGATTGGCGAGCCGAAATAGTAGCCGCGTTTCAACGATGTCGTGCCGAGTGCGTAGAAGCGGGATTGCTGCCCGCGCAGGGCTTCCTGAAAATAGGGGCGATAGCTGAAATTCTGCCCGACGAAGCTCGTCGGACCGTCATAGTTGCTGGCAGCAATCGTGTCGCCGTCGGGTGTGATCACATAGATATCGGATGAGTTGAGAAGTGCATTGATATCTTTGAGATAGGCGTTCACAGCCTCTCTCAGCCGACGGTCGCGCGGTCGTGTGGCCAGTTCGCGGATGTCGTCGTGGTCGGCGATCAAAGCGGGCAGGGCCTGGTAGCGATTGAGGTGACCATCGAGGGCCGCCACCGCGAGCCTGAGCGCCGTATTTGCCTGCGCCGATGCTTCATCGAGATAGCTGCGCGTGGCCACGGCATTGCCCTGCCAGGCAAGAGCGGCAACCGCCAGCGGCAAAAGGATGACAGCAACAACCAGGCGGTATTTCACGGAATGTCTGGGCTCCTCCTCCCGCACGTTCCCGACAGCCACAATGTGACCGATGGCGATCTTAAGCAGCAGCCGATCCACCCACAAGGCAGGGAACGTCTGCTCGTCATTCGTTCAACGATTTTCTCCAGTCGTCAACGGTATGTTGACAATGCGTTTGGTCGCGGCCGTCTTTCGCAACGATCCGGATGGGCGCATCTATGCGTCATGACAAAGCCCGGTCTTGGCGGGCAGAAAAAGGATCACGGCAATGCTCAATCAGATCAAGGGCCTGCACCACGTTACATCGATGGCGGACGACGCGTTCACCAACAATCAGTTCTTCACGAAGACACTGGGCATGCGTCGCGTCAAGAAGACGGTGAACTTCGATTCCCCCGACGTCTATCATCTCTACTATGGTGATGAAGCCGGCACGCCCGGCACGGTGATGACCTATTTTCCTTTCCCGCAGATGCCGCGCGGACGTGCCGGCACGGGCGAAGTCGGGACCACCGTCTTTTCCGTTCCCGAGGGCGCACTCGGCTTCTGGCGCGAGCGGCTGTCGAGCCTCGGCGTCAGCGGGCTCAAGGATGAAGAGACCTTCGGTGAAAAGCGTTTGAACTTTGCAGGCCCTGATGGCGACGGCTTTGCGCTGGTCGAAGTGCGCGACGACCCGCGGGCGCCTTGGACGGATGGCGGCGTTTCGCAGGACCATGCAATCCACGGCTTCCATTCGGCCGCAATGCGGCTGCGCGACGAAGGGGCGACAGCGGAACTTCTGAAGTTCATGGGCTACGAGGAGCTGGACCGTAAGGACGGCGTCACCCGCCTGATTATGCCTGATGGCAACGGCGCGGGCCTGATCGACCTTGAGACCATGCCGAACCTCAACCGTGCCGCGCAGGGTGCGGGTTCCGTGCATCATATCGCCTTTGGCGTCGACAATCGCGAAAAGCAGCTCGAAGTCCGCAAGGCGCTGATGGACACCGGCTACCAGGTCACCCCGGTGATCGACCGCGATTACTTCTGGGCCATCTACTTCCGCACGCCGGGCGGGGTCTTGTTCGAGATTGCCACCAACGAGCCGGGCTTCAACCGTGATGAGGATCTGGCCCATCTCGGCGAGGCGCTGAAGCTGCCGCAACAGCACAAGCACCTGCGCCCGGTTCTCGAAAACCATCTGCAGAAGCTGGAAGCCTAAATCCATTGGCTGAAGCGCACGGCGGCGGGCGACGCCGCCGATGCCACATCCGGCAAGCAATAAGGAGACTTTCCATGGCAGATCACGGCTACGTCCATAAACTGAAGGCCGGCGAGCCCGGCAATCCGATCTTCTTCGTCTTCCACGGCACGGGCGGCGACGAAAACCAGTTCTTCACCTTCGGAACCCAGCTGATGCCGGAAGCGACGATCATTTCGCCGCGTGGCGACGTGTCGGAGCATGGCGCTGCCCGCTTCTTCAAGCGGACAGGCGAGGGCGTCTACGACATGGCGGACCTATCCCGTGCAACCAAAAAGATGGCCGAATTCGTCAGGGCCGTCGCAGGCGAACACCAGGCATCCGAGGTCATTGGGCTCGGCTATTCGAACGGCGCGAACATTCTTGCCAACGTGCTGATCGAGAACGGCCTATTCGACAAGGCTATCCTGATGCATCCGCTAATCCCGTTCCGCCCCAGAGACAATGCAGCGCTCGCGGGGCGTCAAGTTCTGATCACGGCCGGGGAGCGCGATCCGATTTGCCCGGCGCCTCAGACGCAGGCATTGGCGGACTATTTCAAGGCGCAGGGCACCGCCACCGAGATCGAATGGCATGCCGGTGGGCACGACATCCGCCAGAATGAAATCTCTGCGATCGAGCGTTTCATCAAGGGTTGATATTCATTCCAGCCGGCGGCGGAACAGCCATGAAGCGGCCGAGAGCGTGACAAGGGCGATGACGCAGAGCGGAATCGTCTGGCGCACGACCTCGGCCAGCGGGATGTCCTTGAGGAATACGCCCTTCACGATCACCAGGAAGTAACGCAGCGGATTGACGAGCGTGACCGGCTGCAGCCAGGCGGGCATGTTTTCGATCGGCGTGGCGAAGCCGGAGAGCAGCATTGCCGGCACCATGAACAGGAAGGCGCCGAGGATTGCCTGCTGCTGTGTCATCGACAATGCGGAAATGAACAGGCCGAGCCCGACAACGGCGGCGAGATAGAACACTGCGCTGCCGTAGAGCAGGAACAGCGAGCCACGCAGCGGCACGCCGAAGATGAAGACGGCGGCGAGAATATAGACGGTGATGTGGAACAACCCGATCATCATCGGCGGGATCAGCTTGCCGATCAGGATCTCGTGGGTGCGCAACGGCGACACCATCAACTGGTCGAAGGTGCCAAGCTCCCGTTCGCGCGCGATCGAGAGCGCCGTGACGATCAGCCCGATCAACAATGCGATGCTGGCAACGAGATTGGGCACCATGAACCATTGATAGGTGAGGTTTGGGTTGAACCAGTTCCGGGCCACGACCGCGATCGCCTCGGACGACACGCGCTTGCCGGCCGGCGTATCGGCGGCGAGCATGCCGACGATGCGTCCGAGGTAGCCCGAGACGATCTGCGACGCATTCGACCGACGCCCGTCGAGAATGATCTGGACCTCGGCGGGCCGGCCCGCCTCAATGTCGCGCGAGAAGGTTGGGCCGATCTCCAGGGCCGCTATGGCGCGTTGCCGGTCGATGGCATCGCGAACCTCGTTCTGATCGTCGGTAAACGCAATGCTTCGAAACGTCGGAGAGCCGTCGATCCGTTCGACCAGTTCTTGTCCCCAATGGCCGTTGTCGCGATTGAGAACCATGACGTCGACATTGGTCACCTCGAGCGTGGCCGCATAGGAAAACACCAGAAGCTGCACGATCGGCGGTCCGATCAGGATTGCGCGGCCCTTGGGGTCGCGCAGCACTGCCAGCAGTTCCTTGACGATCAACGCCTTGAGCCGGGTCCACCACATGTCAACCAATCCTCTTGCGGGTGCTTCGGGCCGCGAGCGCGAAAAACACGCAGCCGATCAGCAGCATGACGGCGATCGCCTGCAGGAACATCGGCCAGATGTCGCCAGCCAGAAACACCGTCTGCAGGCTCGGAATGAGATAACGGGCTGGCACGATGAAGGTGATCCATTGGATGACAGTCGGCATCGAGTTGATCTCGAACAGGAATCCGGACAGCAGAAAGGCCGGCAGGAAGGCCGAGATCAGCGCAAGCTGCGAGGCCAGGAACTGGTTCTTGGTGGCCGCGGAAATCAGAAGACCCTGGCCGAGCGCCGGCATCAGGAACGTTGCCGAAAGCGCGTACAGGGCTGCAACGGAGCCGCGGAACGGGACGCCGAAAAGGAAGACCGCGAGAAGTACACAGAGCGTCATCGACGCCAGCCCGAGCAGAAAATAGGGCAACAGCTTGCCGGCGAGCAGCTCCGCTGCCGATACGGGTGTTGCCATCATCGCCTCCATCGTGCCGCGCTCCCACTCGCGCGCGACGACCAGTGAGGTCAAAAGCGTGCCGACGAGGGTCATAACGATGGCGATCGAGCCGGGCACGAGGAAGTTCCGGCTCGTCAGCTCCGGGTTGAACCAGAACCGTTGCTCCGCGGAGATTGCCGGCGGCCGGCCGGCATCCTCCTCGAGCCGTTGGCGCTCCCAGTTGGCGACTGTAGCCTGGGCATAGTTCTGCACGAAGTTGGCGGTGTTCGGATCCGAGCCATCGACGAGAACCTGTAATGCCGGGTGTCGTCCGGCGGCATGATCGGCAGCAAAGCGGGCAGGGATGATGACGATCCCACGGATACGCCCGAGCACGAGATCGTCTTCGAAATCGCGACGGTCACGGCCGAGACTGACAGAGAAGTAGCGCGATGCCTGAAAGCCTGCGGCGAGATCGCGCGTCAGGGGCATCTCCTGCTCCACCACCAGGCCGATGCGCGTTTGCGTGGTATCGAGCGATACGCCGTAGCCGAACAGGAACAGGAGGATCAGCGGCAGGACGAAGGCGATGAGGATGCTGCTCGGATCGCGGACGATCTGGTAGCTCTCCTTGCGCACAAGTGCTGCAAAGCGGCGTCCGCGTCCGGTCGTCGGCGTTTCGATTTGTGCCGAGGTATTCATGCCGCGGCCTGTTTTTCGTCAGACCCCTGCACCAGGGCGATAAAGGCGTCTTCCATCGTCGGGTCGGGGTTGGCCGCATCGGCCACCTGCTTCTTCAGGTCGTCCGGCGAGCCGAGCGCGATCGAGCGCCCGCGATAGATGAGCGAGATCCGATCACAATACTCTGCCTCGTCCATGAAGTGGGTGGTGACCAGCACCGTCACGCCCTTTTCGACGAGGCCATTGATGTGGGTCCAGAACTCGCGACGGGTGATTGGATCGACGCCCGAGGTAGGCTCGTCAAGGAACAGCGCTTCCGGTTCGTGCAAAACGGCGCAGGCAAGGGCAAGGCGTTGCTTGAGGCCGAGCGGCAGGTCCTTGGCGGACATTTCGAGCAGACGGCCGAAACCGAAAATCTCGACCATCAATCGCGTCCGCTCCCGCTTGCGCTCGCCGGACAGGCCATAGACACCGGCAAAGAAATTGAGGTTCTGCGCGACGCTGAGATCGCCGTAGAGCGAGAATTTTTGAGCCATGTAGCCAAGGCGGTTGCGCGCTTCGGCGGCGTCGCGGCGCAGGTCGAAGCCGGCGACGCGTCCTTCGCCGGCGCTCGGCTTCAACAGTCCACAGAGCATCTTGAACGTCGTCGATTTTCCGGCGCCGTTGGGCCCGAGAAGTCCAAAAATCTGGCCACGTGGAATCTCGAAGGTGATGTCGTCGGCAGCGGTGAAATCGCCAAAGCGCTTCGTCAGGCCATGGGCCTCGATCACTGGCCTGCCGTTCTCGTTCGTAAACGGCGTCTGCGCCTCGGCCAGTTTCGAGCGGCCGCCCGGACCACCGCCGAGCATGTCGATGAATGCATCTTCAAAACGCGGCGGCGTCACCGTCGCTTGCGGCGCGGCGTCATTCTTCTCTGGCGATGCTGATGGCGGGGCTACCCCTGATGCCATGACAAGGCGGATGGCTTCTCCCTGGATGACACCGTCGACGACGCCGTCTTCATCGAGATATCGCGCAAGCGCCTCGCGGCGGCGTCCCGTGATGCCGGAAATCTTGAAGACACGATCGGCGACGCGCCCCGTCAACTCGGCGGGCGCGCCGGCAAAAAGCAGCTTGCCCTCGTTCAGCAGCAACACCCCGTCGCAGGCCTCCGCCTCGTCGAGATAGGCTGTCGACCAGACGACGCCGATGCCGGAGGCCGTCAGGTTTTCGACCATCTTCCAGAGGTCACGTCGGGAAATCGGGTCAACGCCGACGCCCGGCTCATCGAGCAGCAGCAGGCGTGGTTTGCGGAGCAACGCGCAGGCAAGCCCGAGCTTCTGCTTCATGCCACCGGAAAGCTTGCCCGCCAAGCGCGACGTAAAGCGCTTGAGGTCGGTGAATTCGAGCAACTCGTCGTATGTCGCAGTGCGTTCGGCGAGCGGAAGGCCGCGCAGGTCCGCATAGAGATCGAGGTTTTCCTGGACGCTCAGGTCTTCATAAAGGCCGAAGCGCTGCGGCATATAGCCAATGGACGCCTGAATGCTGGCGGGGTCCTTCGCGGTGTCGAAACCCAGGACGTCTACCTTTCCTTCGTCGGGCAGCATCAAGCCAGTCATCAGCCGGATCAGGGTGGTTTTTCCCGCACCGTCGGGGCCGACCAGACCGGTGATGCGACCGCCGAGAATTTCCCCGTCGATCTGATCGAGCGCGGGCGCGCGCTCGCCAAAGCGCTTTACCACGCCGGAGATCCGAACGAAGGGTTCGTCGGTCATGGCACGTGCCCTTCAGCCGTTGGCAGACGTACGGTGACGGGCATGCCCTGGCGCAAATCCTCTCCCGGCTTGGTTACCACGATACGCAGGCGGTAGACGAGATCGGTGCGCAGTTCCGGCGTTTCGACCGACTTCGGCGTGAATTCGGCAACGGGAGAAATAAAGCCTACCGTTGCCTCATAGGGCCGGTCCGGGGCCGTATCCGAGACGATCTCGACTTTCATGCCGGGATGCACGCGGCCGAGGTCGGGTTCGGCGACGTAGGCGCGAACCCAGACGGGCTCATTCAGCGAAAGCACATAGGCGGTATCCGCTGGCGCAATCATCGCGCCGGGCTCGCGTACACGGGAAAGCACGATGCCGTCGCTCGGCGCCAGTAACTGCGTATCGGAAAGCGAGGTGCGCGCGCTGGCAAGCTTGGCTTCGGCAGCCTGCACCTGTGCGGTGGCAGCCGCGATGTCTTCGACCCGACTTCCTTCCTCAAGCAGTGCAAGTGCCTCGCGGGCGGAGGTGGCGCGAGCGGCCGCCGCGGCGCGAACGGCGCTTGCTTCGTCAAGGTTCGCCTGCGAAATCGTGCCATTCGGCCGCAATTGTCGGGCGCGCTTATAGGCGAGCTCGGCATTCTGGAGATCGGCGAGACGCTCCTCATGGGCGGCGCGCGCCTGAGCGATCTCGGTCTTGCGTGCACCGGCTTTCAGCTTCTCAAGATTGGCGCGCAGCGCACCGAGGTCCGCCTCGGCCGCATCGACCGCCTGTTGAAAAGGTGTGGCGTCGAGGTTGCCGAGGATATCGCCCGTCTTGACTGGATCTCCTTCGTCGACAGCAAGCTTGTCGATGCGGCCGCTCACGCGAAAGCCGAGAGACACCTGCCTGATATCGACATTGCCGTAAAGCACTGAGGCCGAGCGCTGTTCGGTCCATCCAAGCCGCGAGGGTAGCTCGAACCACCAGCCGGCAGCGACTGCTCCGGCGAGGAGGACGACCGGGATGAGTACTTTCCGGTTCATGGTCGGCGCTCCCCATTCTCTCCGAGCGCTTCGACGAGGCCGGCGGCATGGCGCTGCAGCATCTCCAGTTCGGCGGGGCCGACGGCCAACCACCGCATCTGCCGTAGCAGTGCGGCATGCGCCATGCGGAAGACGAGGATGCTGCCGACGAAAGACAGCGTCTTCAGCCGGACCTGCTCCGATGCCGGGTCCTCACCAAGGATCGCGCCGACCAGCCGGCCGGCCATGCCGATCATCGGCCCCATGATGTTTTCGTAAACCCGTGCGAAGGCTTCCGTCGGCTCCATCTGCTCGCGGATGATGAATCGGGCCCAACTCTCGGACTGCTGGCTGACGAAGAGGCCGACCATGCGCTGGGCCATCTGCGTCAACAAGGCGCGTGCCTCCGTTGGGCTCATGGCGCCACCTTCCGCATCAAGCCGTGCCAGGCGTTCCAGGATCACGGTTCGCAGATCGGCGACATGTCCGCCGATGATCGCCGCCAGATGCTCGGCTGCGGCGATGTAGAGGCCTTCCTTGCCGCCGAAGTAGTAGGGGATCGCCTGCAGGTTGACGCCGGCCGCATCTGCGAGTTTTCGAGTACTTGCCCCGTCAAAGCCATAGCGTCCAAAGACGTCGATCGAGGTCGAAAGCAGCTTCTCTTTGGTGAGGTCGCCGCGATCGGGTTTTGGTGTGGGCTGGGAGTTTTTGTTTTTCATCACCTGCGCATATTGCGGCATTCGAGAGAGTAAGTCAATCGAATGAATGTACATAAAAACAAGCCGACGGATCGCGCGCCATTTTTCTAGAAGATGGCTTGGTAGTGTCGCCCTCGAAAGGCCCAACGCTAAAGTGCGAGACTACGCGACGTCGCGCTCGTCATTTTCCAGCCTTCGCTGGAAGAGGGCGGCGATCAGATCGGATTGCGTGATGATGCCGACCAATCGGTTGTCGGCGTCGACAACAGGCATGTGGTGCAGGCCCATGTCAGCCATCGGCGGGACGAGCTTGGCGATCATCGTTTCCGGCAGTGCCGATTGGACGCGACGCGTCATGATCTCGGAAACCAGCCGTGGTGGCTTCGGGCCGATTCCGATGACGTTGCCGAGGCGCTGCCTGAGGCCGCCGTGCTGTGCCAGCATCGTATGCTTGATGAAGTCGGTCTGGGTGACGATGCCGACGAGACCTTCTTTTTCCGTGACCACCGGCAGGGCCTTGATGTCGTGCTCGAGCAATGTCTGCCAGGCTTTGCGCAGTGAGGTTTCCGGCGTCGCCGTCGCCACGTCGCGTGACATGACCTCGCCGCAGGTGATTTCGCCCGAGCGCCGATTGAACGCGCGGATCTGCGCCTGATGAATGAGCGCATCGAGTTCGTCCGGGCTGATATCGACAACTTCGCCATATTGCGCCAGCACCGCCTGCAAATCTTCCGGCACGATGCCGAGACGCTGCATCGGCGGCGGGTCATCGGTGCGGTGCGTATTGCCGGCGGGCGCTAGGTGCGGATAACGGCGGCCGGTGGCGTTGTTGAACAACAGCGCGACGACGAGGATGAGCGCGGAATTGATCGCGACCGGCGACAGCACGAACCAGTAGCCGGCCTCATGGATCGATGTGCCGCCAAGCACGGCGGTCAGGGCGACCGCGCCGCTCGGCGGATGAAGGCAGCCGAGCAACAGCATGATGGCGATCGCAAGTCCAACGGCAACGGCCGCCGCGACCACCGGTTCCGGAATGAGAAGTGTGCAGGTGACGCCGATCAGCGACGACACGATGTTGCCGCCGAGGATGGACCAGGGCTGCGCCAACGGACTGGACGGCGCGGCGAACAGCAGGACCGCGGAGGCGCCCATCGGCGCGATCAGCAGGGGCAGATTGGCATCGGCACCAAGTGCCAGAGTGCTGACGAGGCCGGTCAGGAGAATGCCGACAAGCGCGCCAAGCGACGCGCGCAGCCGCTCCATATGGCTGACGGGGACGAGCGATGGGATGAAACGCTTGAGATAGGCACTGGCCTTCGACATGGCAACTCGCGGGCGGCAGAATGACTAATTGCCCAGCCCAATAGCACATGACGGAGAATTGGGCAGGAAATCCACATCCAAAAAAACGCGATGGATTAAAATATATGCACGGCGCCTGCGTCGGAAGCATCGCGGGCCTCGGCCTCCCGCGTATCGGTCGTCAGGTCTGCGACCCATCCGATCGGGCGGCAGAGAAGTCGATGGTAATCTTCGTGCCTTGATCCGATGCGGTCTCGAAGGCGATCGGGGCGTCATGCAGCTCACTGATGCGCTGGACGATTTTCAGGCCGAGGCCGAGCTGTCCCGTACGCTTGATATAGCCGAGATCTTCGTGATGTTCCGGAAGATCGACGAGCCCCTTGCCGTTGTCCTCGACGCTGACGATCGCGCCAGGGCCGCAGGTCAGCACAATTCGGGTGCCCGTTGGATTATGCTTGACCGCATTCTCGATCAGGTTGCGCAGCATGTTTTCGACGAGCGCCGGGATAACCGTGACCGCAGGCGTTCCTTCGTCGACGAATTCCAGCGATTTGTCGTGGTCAAAAACAAAGGGCGCGATCGCCTCTGCGAGGCTCGCACCGATCTGCGAGAGGCTGGCCGATTGATAGGCCGAAGGGTCGACGGCATCGGCCCGGGCGAGCGAGGTCAGCTGCTCGAGAATATGCGTGAGGGCATCGAGGTCACGTTCGGCATTGCGGGCGCGAGGGTCGTTGATGTGGCTGAGTTCCATTTTTGCGATCGAAACGGGGGTGCGGATCTCGTGCGCTATGGAGGAGGAGAACAGTTTCTGGGATTGGACCAGGTCGGCGACCCGCGCCAGCATGCGGTTGACGGCACTGATCAGGCGAGCGATCTCCTCGGGCATGCGGGTGAGTGGCAGCCGAGCACCGCTATCGCGGGGATCCAACCGATCTGCCGCCGCAGCCGCCATGGCCACCGGTTTCAATGCGCTGCGGATCGACCAGATCGTCGCGCCGATGACGAGGCAGAACATCAAGGTCATCGGCACGATCATGGAATCGAACATCTCGTGCAGCAGTGCGCCGTACATGAAGCCGTTCGGGTCCTTCAGGATCGCCAGTTCGACCAGGACAGTCGCCCCGGAACGCTCGAAGGTTTGTCCGCCGGCGACGCTGAACGGTTTGCCTGGTTGAATTTCGCGTTTCCAAAAATTCGGCGCGTCGATGCTCATTGGAAGAAAATGCTCGGCGCATTCCGTCGTGCAGTTTGAATAGAGCGGCGTACCCGTCTCCGTTCGGACCCTGAGGAAGATCGAGCCATCGCGATCATGGCGGTCGATATAGCGTTCCCTCAGCTCGCGATCCGGTTCGAAAATTACAATGCCGTCGCGGACGTGGATGGCACGCGAAAGAGCCTCCGTCTCCTGTTGCAGCATGAGAACGCTGAGCTTGTCGTCGTCGAACCAGTAATCTGCAAAGACGACGCCGATCTGGATTGCCATGGCGAGCAGCGAGAACGCCACGATGCGGCGGGCAACGATGCCGATCAGCGACGAGTGCTTCATAAGGCCCGCCTGAGCAGATAGCCGATCCCGCGTACGGTCTCGATCTGGATGCCGGTCTCGTAGACCTGCAGCCGTTTGCGCACCCTGGAAACGGCCAACTCCAGCGCATTGGGGCTAATCTCCTGGCCATATTCCGAAAGTGCGGTTTCCAGCCTGCGCTTCGGAACGACCCGGCCGACCTCGCGCATCAGGATTTCGATCAGCGAGCGTTCGCGCGGCGGCAGCGGTACTACAATGCCATCACATGTCAGGTCCGCGGTCGCAGGGTCGTAGCGTAGGGCGCCTGCCTCGAGAACCGGCTGCACCGCTTGCGGATTGCGCCGCAACATCGCGCGGCAACGCGACAAGAGCTCCCGGTGATGAAAGGGCTTGACCAGATAGTCGTCGGCGCCGGCATCCAGTCCGGCAATGCGCTCATCGACCGATCCCCGCGCCGTGATGATCAAGACGGGCAGCCCCGGATACTCCTGGCGAATGCGGCGCAGCAGTGTCAGGCCATCGCCATCCGGCAGGCCGAGGTCAAGCAGAATCAGGTCGTGTTCCTGAGCCGCGATTGCCGCTTCAGCGTCCGAAACGCTCGAAACGGCGTCGAGCCGCCAGCCCGCATCGCGCATGGTCTCTCCGACCAGTTCTACCAGTCGCGGACTGTCTTCAACCAGGAGCAGGCGCATCGAGTCGTCTCGGCATGACCATTCTTCGTTCGACCATATGGGCTTTCTCAAGGGCTGCCAACTCCCCCGCGCATGCCAACCAAAGCGGGTGTCGCAGAGGCAATGAGCAATCTTGACGGGGTTTCGACAGCTTACGGGGCGTATGTCGACAGAGCAGAGGCAGGCTGCAGTCGAACCGGCGAGCCCGCATGACGTGGCCTCCGCCTCTACTGGATGCCCGCGACAGCATCGGCCGTAAAGCAAAATCGGCCCGGCAGTCGCAGCAGGAGAAGACTGTTTTGATGGTCACGAAAATCCGCCGGCCAGAGCTCGGCAGCATTGCGCTCAGTGCGATCGTCAGCGTTTATTTGCTCGCTATCACCAATAATTCCTTCTGGACGCATGCCGCGGTCTATTTCGACCATTCACGGCTGTCGCTTCTGTCCTTTGGGACCGCACTGGCGCTTACGACCTTCGCGGGTATGATGCTGGCGTCGGCCAAGTACATCATGAAGCCGGTGTTGATCTTTCTCATAGTCGCTTCCGCGGCGGCTGCCTATTTCATCGATTACTTCGGTGTAATCATCGACAAGGACATGATCGGCAACGCTGCCGTGACGACGCAGGCCGAGGCGAGCCATCTGTTGACCGGCAGCTTGGTGCTGCATCTGTTTCTCTATGCTGTCGTTCCTTCACTGTTCGTGGTCTGGGTCAAGGTACGCCACCAGCGGGTCCTGCCCAAGACAGCAACCACTCTTGCCATTGTCATTCCCTGCCTGCTCGTCAGCGGCGGGCTGATCTATTCGGATTTTGCAAGCGTTGCCTATGTCATTCGCGAGCACAAGGATCTGATGAAGCGCTTCAATCCCACCGGGCCGGTTTCCGCTGCGTTAAAATACGCATCCTCGACCTTTAAGGAGCGCAATATTGCCGTGCAGCCGCTAGGCACTGACGCCCGGCAGGGTGCGCGTGTCGCCGCGGCGGGCAAGCCGGTTGTCGTGGTCGTCGTTGCCGGTGAAACCGCCAGGGCGATGAACTTCTCGCTCAACGGTTATGACAGGGAAACCAATCCGGAGCTCAAATCTCTCGGCGTGATCAACTATACCGACACGACGAGCTGCGGCACGGCAACGGCGATCTCGCTTCCCTGCATGTTCTCGGTCTATCCGCGCAACGAGTATACGGAATGGAAGGCCCGCTCGACCGAAAACCTCGTGAACGTTCTAACCCGCGCCGGCGTTTCTGTGTCCTGGTGGGACAATAATACCGGCAGCAAGGGCATTGCCGACCTCATCAGCTTCGCCAGCATGACGAACCAGAAGAACAGCCCGCTGTGCAACAATGGCGAATGCCTTGACGAGATTTTCCTCGGCGAACTGGACAAGAAGCTGACAGCGACCAAGTCGAACAGCGTTATCGTGCTGCACCAGCTCGGCAGCCACGGCCCGTCCTACTATCTGCGTTATCCGGAAAAGTTCCGGAAGTTCAAACCGGATTGCCGCACAGCTGAGCTGATGAAATGCTCAGTCGAAGAAATCACCAACGCCTACGACAATAGCATCCTCTACACGGACCATGTGCTGGCAAGCGTTTCCCGCCTCTTGGAGAAGCATCAGAACGACATCTCTGGCGCGATGATCTACATGTCCGACCACGGCGAATCCCTTGGCGAGAACGGTATCTATCTGCACGGCGCGCCCTATGCGATCGCGCCGCGCGAGCAGACTCAGGTTCCCTTCGTCACATGGTTCTCGAAACCGTATCAGGCGGCAATGGGCGTCGACACAAGCTGCCTTGCCAAGGAGACGGATCAGCCGAAATCGCACGATAACCTGTTTCACACCGTGCTTGGCATGATGGATGTCGAGACGAAGGTCTACAATCGCGAGCTTGATGCCTTCGCCAACTGCACCCGGCAGGATCCGCCCGGCAAATCGAACGGTTCCGCCTTCCAGGCCGCCGATACGGCAAAAGACCTGCCGGCGCCGATTGTCCCGGCAACGATCATGCCGGGTGCGAAGGCGCTCTAAACGATCGGTCCGACCGCGGATCCGGTACAAATCTGATCGACCGGTGGAACAAAGCAACCATCTGCGCACTTCCCTGAATGGACACTCGTTTGCGCCACAGTGCGGCAATGCAAACGAAGGGTGGCAAAGACGCCAGCGCCAATCGGCGCCGGCGATCCATGCTTTTGCAGAGGGAGAGACTGATGCAGGTCGTCGGAATACAGGTTTCCGCTGAACGCGCCGGCAAGGCCGGCTTCACGGTCGAGTTCGTTGGCGCCGAGGGCGAGGTCGTCACGGTGACATGTCCGCAGGATGCGGAAGGATCGCTGAACAGGTTGAATGCGGTGGCGAGGGCAAAGGACATTCTGTCCGCCGCGCTCGGAGCCGATGAAAAATTGCAGGATACGCCAGATCCGCGCGCAAGTGCCGCCGCGCTGCGCCCGATCCCCAATGCGCGGACTGCACATGACCGTAAAACCATGGAAGAACAACTCGACGAAGGTCTCGAAGATACCTTCCCGGCAAGCGATCCGGTCTCCATTGCCAGCTCGGCGATTGCCAAGGGAAACTCCCGCCGTTAATCAGTGGGTTCTCAGTGGTTCAAATCGAGCCCAAGATGGCGCACCATCCTTGCCCGGCGCCTTGGCTGCTTTTTCGGCTTGATCATCGCTGGCCTTGCCGTGTTTCTGCCATCCATGCAGTCTATCGGCGCTCGCATCCAAGCGCCGAACATCCGTTGCGGCGTCAACCCTTTCGTCGAGTACCGGAGGACTGGCGCATGAGCGCGCAGCATCTGACCTTTGCCGTCGGCGATATCCACGGCTGTCTGACCGAGCTTCAAGCGCTCCTGAGGCAGATCGAAACCTATGCGCCCGAGGGCAGGGTGATCTTTCTTGGTGACCTGATCGACCGCGGCCCGGATAGCCGAGGCGTGATTGAATTGATCATGGCAGGGCCGCAGAAGCAGGGCTGGTCCTGGCTGACGCTCAAGGGCAATCACGAGGAAATGCTGCTCGGCGCACGCAGCGGCGAGAGCGATGTCGACTGGTGGCTGCTTAACGGCGGCAAAGAGACACTGGCATCCTACGATCACACTATTCCCGCAGCGCATTTGAAGTGGCTGATGCAGCTTCCCTCCATTATCGTCGAACCGTTTCGCATCTTCGTCCATGCGGGCGTCGATGAAACCATGCCGCTGGAGCGCCAGGGCGAGGAAATCTTCCTGTGGATCAGGCGGCCCGACAATCACTCCGGCGATTATTGGGGCAAACACCTTTGCCATGGCCACACGCCGAGCCGCTCCAATCCACGCACCGTCGGTAACCGGACCAATGTGGATTCGGCTGCCGTGTTTGGCGGCAGTCTGTCCTGCGCGATTTTTGACGATGACGTTCCGGGTGGCCCGATCGGTTTTCTGAGCGCCGGGCGTGGCGCTGACCATTCGTAACTCACCGTTGCCGAAGATGATCACGGGCACACCGAATTGCGTTGTGCCCCTGATCTCCAGGCTGTAGGTGTGCCGGGACTGTCGGGCGGGCTTTCTCGCCCATCATTGCAGCTTCAGGGGATCACCGTTGGATACCGCGCCTTCATCTCTCTTTGCCAAGAACTTCGCCGCTCTCCTGTTCGATATGGATGGCACGCTGCTCAACTCGATGGCCGTCGTCGAACGCGTCTGGGGCGCCTGGGCTGTCCGGAACGGGCTCGACCCCGTCGAAATGATGAAAACGGTACATGGCGTTCGCGCCGTGGATACGATCCGCACGCTCGAACTGCCGGGCGTTGATCCGGAGCATGAGGCGCACGAACTCGCGCTCGCCGAAATCGCCGACGTCGAAGGCATCATCGAGATCGAGGGCGCTGTCGCCTTCCTCAATTCACTGCCGCCGGAGAAGTGGGCGATCGTCACATCGGCGCCGCTCGACCTTGCCGTTCGTCGCCTCGCGGCCGCAGGTATTCCCACGCCGAAGCTGATGATCACCGGCGAAGACGTGTCGGTCGGCAAGCCCCATCCCGAGGGCTATCTTTTGGCCGCCGAAAAACTTGGCGTGCGGCCGGAAGACTGCATCGTTTTCGAAGACGCTCCGGCCGGAATTCTCGCGGGCAAGGCCGCCGGCGCCGAAGTCATCGTGATCATCGGCGCGCACTCTGCCGCGGCAGACACGCCGCACCTGACGCTCGCCCGCTACAACGATATCGAGGCAGGCATTGCCGATGACGGCCTGCTGTCGCTGCGCCACCGTCGCTAGAGCGTTTCCGATTTAGACGGAACCGCACACGCATTTCCTGAGGGAAAGCCGCTTCGCATTTTTCCTGGAAATGCGCTAAGCGCTGCCCTTGAAAGACGCGGGCCGCCATGACGGTGCCACCTCGCGAAGTTGATGAAAGCCGGAGAGCCTGATCAGGGCCTCCGGCCTTTCCGTCTCCTGGCTCAGGCCGTGACCCAGCACTTCGTCAAGGCGTGGCCGCCCATCAGTTCGCCGTTCGGATCGTCGGCCCAGCCGCCGACCTTGTCGTTGGTGGCGTCGATATAGTTGTTGAACATCGGCACGATGACGCCGCCTTCGTCGCGCAGCATCATTGCGGCCTGGCGATAGATCGCCTTGCGCTTGGCCTCGTCGAGTTCGCCGCGAGCGGCGAAGATCAACTTGTCGAAGTCTTCGCGCTGGAAACGCGTGTCGTTCCATTCGGCCTTCGACAGATAGGCAATCGAATAGACCTGATCCTGCGTCGGTCGGCCGGTCCAATAGGACATGCTGAAAGGCTGCTTGTTCCAGACATCCGACCAGTAGCCGTCGCCCGGTTCGCGCTTCAGGTCGATGGTGATGCCGCATTTGGCAGCGCTCATCTGGAAAAGCTGGGCGGCATCTACGGCGCCGGGGAAGGCGACGTCGGACGTGCGCAGCAGCACGGAGCCGTCGTGCCCGGATTTCTTGTAGTGGAACTTCGCCTTGTCAGGGTCGAAGACACGCTGCTTGATGTCGTTGTCGAAGAGCGGATAGCCATTGATCATCGGCGTATCGTTGCCGACGGTGCCATAACCGCCGAGAACCTTTGCCACCATCTCCTCGCGGTCGACGGCATATTTCAACGCCAGCCGCAGGTCGTTGTTGTCGAACGGCGCGGTGTTGCAATGGGCAATGAACACGTAATGGCCCTTGCCCGGCACATTTCGGATGACCACGCCGGGAAGGCGCTTGATCAGTTCGACAAGCTTCGGCTCGATGCGGTTGATCATATGCATCTGGCCGCTTTGCAGCGCCGCGGTGCGCGCGGTCGAATCGTTGATGACGACGATTTCGATCTGGTCGGCATGACCGCGTTCGGCCGATCCCCAATAGCCTTCGTGGCGCTCAGCGACGTGTTTTACGCCCGCCTCGTTCACGACAACCTTGTAAGGACCGGTGCCAATGCCGGCGGTCGGATCGTCCTTGCCGCCGTTCGGCTGGATCATCAGGTGGTAGTCGCTGACGATATAGGGCATGTCCGCATTGGGCTGCCGCAAGGTGATCACGACATTGTCGCCGTCAGCCTTGATCGTCTCGAACTCCTGCACAAAGGGCAGGGCCGCCGATTTCGAGTCTGCATCGCCGTGGCGCTCGAGCGTTGCCACCACGTCAGCCGGCGTCAAAGGCTTGCCATTGTGGAAGGTGACGTCCTTGCGGATCTTGAAGCTCCAGGTTTTTGCGTCGCTGGAGGCCTCGTAGGACTCGGCCAGGCGGTACTCGATCTCGCCGGTCGGTGCGACTTCCAGCAGCTGCTCGCCCCAGCAGCGACCGAGCGTGTATGGCACCTGGCTCGCCCATGTCGCAGGGTCGAGGCTGTTGGTCGATTCGCCGCCGACCAGGCCCGCCCGCAGCGTCCCGCCCTTGACGGGGCCCGCCGCGCGGGCGGCACTGCCTAGCAAAATCTGCGCCGACGCGATCGTCACGCCCAGCGCCGCTGCCCTCCCCAAAAATTCCCGTCGTGACAGGCGGCCCGCTGCAACCTGTCGGCTCATGTATTCCAGTTCTGTTGGCATCGCTTACTGCCTCCCTCGCAAGACGCGCCCGGCATACCGGCAACGTTGCAGGATAGTGTGGGAGAAGAGACGTCTGAGATTCTCACCCGACGACAGTTCATGCCGCAGATGATGAACACAACGTCGTATTCGGCTCTGCCTTCATCCTTCAGTCCATCCGTCGCAGACGCGCGAAGCGGGCTAAGATCAACATGCAGCGTGAGACCACCTCACGCACGAACCGTGTCTGCGCCGGGGTCCCGTCAGTTCGGCAAGCAGGATGTGATATTCGCCGGCAAGGCGGATGGAGAGCGGCCCGTGGTCGGAGACACACGCACGCCTGTCGGCACTGAGATCGACGAAGCCTTCGGCATTCAGGCGCACGAACGCACCGCGAACGCTGGTGCGACTGACCTTGAAATGATCGGCGATCGTGTCTTCGGATTGCTTGGTGCAGGGCTTCAGCGCGTGCTCCAGGACGGCCTGCGCAACAACCGATAGACGGACTCGCTGCGACTTGATCTCTCAGACAACGCTGTCCCCCCAAGCAAGCCGGGCGGGTCTGCAATACATGCCCCATAACCTCGATAGTGTCCCCAAACTATACGCGTCAATATTGTATACAATAATGTTGCCATTCGTATCCGGCTATCGTATGCAATTGGTGACACGGCGGGTTGATCCGCTGTGTGCCTAGGCGGGAGGAGGCATGCGACGTGGATCGCATGACCCGCAGAGGCGGAGATTGTCGAAGTCAACGGGAGGGGAAAATGAAGAAAAGAATTCTGCAACTTTGCGCCACCGCAGCAGGCATCGTGGTCGGCCTCACGGCGTTCACCGCCAGCGCCGCCACCACGCTTGAGACAGTCAAGGCGCGCGGCAAGCTGATCTGCGGTGTCTCGATGAGCACGCCCGGGTTTGCGACGGCTGACGCCAAGGGCCACATGCAGGGTTTCGATGTGGACGTGTGCCGTGCCGTTGCGTCGGCTGTTTTCGGCGACCCGGAAAAAGTCGATTTCGTTCTGACGAACATCAACACCCGGTTCCAGGCTCTGCAGTCAGGCGAAATCGACATGCTGTCGCGCCAGACCACCCATACCTTCTCGCGCGAAGTCTCGCTCGGTCTCGATTTCGGCCCGACGGTATTCTATGACGGTCAGGGGTTGATGGTGCCGAAGTCGCTCGGTGTCAACAGCGCCAAGGAACTGACGGACGCAGCGATCTGCACACTGCCCGGCACGACGACGGCCCAGAACCTCAGCGATTTCTTCCGCACGATCGGTGGCAAGTTCGAACTGGTTGTTTTCGAAAGCCCGGATGAAAACCGCAACGCCTTCTTCTCGGGCCGTTGCGAGGCGATCTCGTCCGACCGGTCTGACCTGGCGTCGATCCGTGCGGTTGCCAACAATCCGGACGACTATGTCGTCCTTCCCGAGACCATCTCCAAGGAGCCGCTCGCTCCGTCGGTCCGGCAGAACGATTCCAACTGGCGCGATATCGTTTCCTGGTCCGTCTGGATGCTGATGGCGGCCGAAGAGCGCGGCATCACCCAGGCCAATGTCGACGAAATGACGAAGAGCGAGGATCCGGAAATCCAGCGCATGCTCGGTGTCAACGAAGAGCTCGGCAAGATGCTCAACCTCGACAACAAGTGGGGCTACAACATCGTCAAGGGCGTCGGCAATTACGGCGAAGTGTTCGAGCGCAACCTCGGCACCAAGACCGCGCTTGGCCTGACCCGTGGGCCGAACACCCGATGGAGCGAAGGCGGCCTGCTCTACGCACCGCCGTTCCGTTGATATTCGTCGGCCCGCGCCCTGGCGCGGGCCTTTTTCGTCTTCGACGTTCCCCTTTGCCCGGCAGACGTGTCGCCATGTCCCTGTTTTATGACGCGCGCATCCGCGCCTTCCTCTATCAAACGATCGCGATCGGCGCTGTCGTCTTCGTCGCCTGGGCGATGTTCAGCACGGCGAGCGCCAACCTTGCCAAGCAGGATATTGCCACCGGCTTCGGTTTCCTGGCGCGTCAGGCGGGTTTCGTCATCACTGAGACTGCGATCGCCTATGAGCCGACCGACACATTCGGCCGTGCCATCCTTGTCGGCATCGCCAATACGGTGAAGGTTTCGGCACTCGCCGTCTTCTTCGGTACGATCCTCGGTGTGCTCGTCGGCATCGGCCGGCTGTCGCACAATCCGGTTCTGTCGCGCCTGATGCTTGCCTATGTCGAAGCGCTGCGCAACGTCCCGCTGCTCCTCTATCTGCTGCTCTGGTATTCGCTGATCATCTCCGTGTTTCCGCCGGTAAAGCAGGCGATCGAGATGCTGCCGGGCGTGTTCCTGTCCAATAGCGGTCTGGTCATGCCGGCCATGCGATGGGCGAGCGGCTTTGAAGCTGTGCTCGTCGCCCTGGTTGTCGGCGCCATCGCCGCCGTCTTGATTGAACGCGTCCTTGCACGCCGCCGGATCGCCACGGGCAAAGAGATGCCTGTTGCCACCATCGCGACACTCGCCTTCCTGTTGCCGCTCGTGGCCACATTGCTGCTCGCCGACATTTCGGTCTCGATGGATGTCCCCGAGCTCGGCCGGTTCCGCTTGACCGGCGGCTATCACGTGCGCCCGGAATTCGTGGCACTGCTGATCGGCTTGACGCTGAGCGCTTCGGCAAATGTCGCCGAGATCGTGCGCGCCGGCATTCAAGCCGTCAGCAAGGGACAATGGGAGGCCGCCACGGCCCTCGGCCTGCCACGCTCGCGCACGCTGAAACTCGTCATCCTGCCGCAGGCGCTGCGTATTATCGTGCCGCCGTTGACCAACACCTATCTCACGGTCTTCAAGAACAGCTCGCTCGCGATTGCCATCGGCTATCCGGATCTGGTGATGGTTTCCAACACCATCATGAACCAGACCGGCCAGGCCATCGAAGCCATTGCCATCTTCATGGCCGTCTATCTCGGCCTGTCCATCCTGATCTCGCTGGTGATGAACTGGTACAACGCGCGCGTTGCGCTGAGGGAGCGCTGAGCCATGGCCCAGTTCGAAGGCTTCGTTGCCGACCCGATCCTGATGGCGCCCGCCGCCCGCCCGATGGTGCGCAACCGTACCTGGCTTTCCGCCTATTTCGGAACGCCGGGCAACGCACTGATCACCATACTTTGCCTCGGCACGATCTTCGGCCTTGCCAAGCTCGCGATCGGCTGGCTGTTCGTCGACGCGATCTTTTCCGGCACGCCGGCGGAGTGCAAGGTTTCAAGCGGCGCCTGCTGGCCGTTCCTGTCGGCCAAGCTGCGCTATATCTTCTTCGGCTTCTATCCCTTCGACGAGCAGTGGCGACCGCTCACGGCGATGCTGCTGTTTCTCGGCGCTTGCGGCGTGTCGATGGTGCCGCGCACTTGGGGCAGGGCGCTTGCGGTCACATGGATCGTGGTGATGCTGCCGACGCTTTACGCGCTGATGGCCGGTGGCCTATTCGGGTTGACCGTCGTGCCGACCACCCAGTGGGGCGGCCTGCCGCTGTCGTTCATGCTTTCCTTCGTCGGGCTCGCCTGCGCCTTGCCGCTCGGCATTGCACTTGCGCTGGCGCGTGCTTCGAGCCTGCCGGCGATCCGCATTCTCGGCGTCGGCTTCATCGAAATCGTCCGCGGCGTACCGCTGATCAGCATCCTGTTCATGGCGACCGTCATGCTGCCGCTGTTCATGCCCGATGGTGTCACCATCGACAAACTACTGCGGGCCCAGGTCGCGATCATTCTCTTTGCCGCCGCCTACATCGCCGAAATCGTTCGCGGCGGATTGCAGGCCGTTCCCAAGGGGCAGATCGAGGCGGGCCATTCGCTCGGGCTGCATTACTGGCAGATCATGCGCAAGATCGTGCTGCCGCAAGCCCTGAAGAAGGTTATCCCGCCGCTCGTCGGTCTGTTCATCGGCTTTTTCCAGGATACGACCCTGGTGACGATTGTCGGCCTGCTCGATTTTCTCGATACCGTGCGCACCGCCATGCGCGATCCGCAATGGCAGGGCATCGCCGTGCTCGAAGGCTACGTCTTTGCTGCGGTCGTTTACTTCTTTTTCAGCGCATTAATGGGCGCTTATAGCCGTTTCCTCGAGCGATATTTCAGGACCACGCATGACTAGCAATATTCACGTCATCCGCAGGGCGCATACGGTTGTCGGCTTCGACACCGAGACGAAAAGCCATGTCTATCTCAACGACGTCGACGTCGCCTATGACGATACCGGTTTCGTCCATGTCGGCGGGCATTATGACGGCGCCTTTGCCAGCGAAACCTTCGGTGCCGACCGGATGGTGATGCCGGGTTTCGTCAATGTGCATTGCCACTCCGGCGAGGAACCGATCTCCAAGGGCATCTTCGAAGACGCGGGTACGGCAGCACTTTGGGGCAACGCCCTCTACGAGTATTCCAACCTGCTGGAAATCGACGATGGCGCGATCGAGGCGTCGTTGACCGTGATGCTCGGCGACCTCATGCGCAGCGGCGTCACCACGCTGCTGGACATTGCCGGGCCGCATGAAAGCTGGCTGCCGACCTTGGCGCGAAGCGGTGCTCGCGCCTTCGTCGCTCCAGGCTTCCGCGAAGCGCAATGGCATGTCGAAGACAGCCATCGCCTTGATTTCATCTGGGACAAGGCTCGAGGCCGCGAGGCTTTCGCCCGGGCGCTTGATGTCCTCGACACTGCCGCAGCCCATCCCTCCGGACGCCTTGGCGGGGTGGTGGCGCCATCGCAGATCGAGACCTGCTCGGCCGAATTGCTGCAAGACGCGGCCGCAGAGGCGCGCAAGCGCGGCATGCCGATCACCATCCACTCCGCCCAGACCATGGCGGAACATGAGGAAATGCTGCGCCGGACCGGCCTGACCGCGGTGCAGTATCTGGAAAGCCTGGGGATCCTCGGCGACAACCTGATCCTTGGCCATTGCATATTTGTCGACAGCCATTCCTGGACGCGCCAGCGCACCAATATCGATCTCGGCCTGCTGGCAGAGCGGCAAACGACCGTGGCTCATTGCCCGGTGACCTTCTCGCGCAGCGGCATGGCGCTGGAATCGGTCGGGCGCTATCGCCGCGCCGGCGTCAACGTCGCCCTCGGGACCGACAGCTATCCCTTCAACATGCTTGAAGAAATGCGCCAGGCGATGATCTGTGCGAGGCTTTCGGGCAAATCCGTGTTCGACGTATCGACCGCGGATATTCTCGATACGGCAACGCTTGCGGGCGCCCGCGCGCTTGGCCGTGACGATATCGGCCGGATTGCCGTCGGCGCAAAAGCCGACTTTCTCATCGTTGACCTGAAACACCACGCCATGCAGCCGGTTTACGACCCCTTGCGCAATCTGCTGCATTGCGCGGCGGAGCGCGCTATCGAGGAAGTGTATGTCGATGGACAATGCGTCGTGCGCCATGGGCGTCCGACCTTGATCGACTATGACGGCGCCGTGGCGCTGCTGCAGGACGCGCAGGATTACGCGTGCCGCAAGGCGCCGGAGAACGATCCCAAGAAGCGGCCGATGCGCGACCTGGCGCCGTTGTCGCTGCCCGTCCGTTGCTAGAACACCACGCGGGCGGTAATCATTGATCCAGAAAGCGCCGGCTATGCCGGCGCTTTTGAAAGGTCAGGCTTGCGCGACCAGTCGCGGTTTCTCGGTGGCGGCATCGTCCTGTTTCGACTTCACGAGAGGCTGCCCCTCCCTGAACAGCTTCCACTTGGTTGGTCGGAATGCGACCCTTGCGCGGTCCTGTGTTGTGGTTCTCTCGGGCGGCAGTTCGATTTCGGCATGTGGGTGGTTGCGGCCGAGGTCGAGTTCGAGATGGCGGGTACCGGCAACGCGGCGGCTGGCGGTGACCAGGCCGGCGAGACAGCCGCCACAGCCATCGATCAGCTCGATGTCGTGCGGGCGGAAGTAGAGGGTGGCCGGGCCGTCGGGCTCGGTCGGGGCTCTGAGGCCGATCGGCCGGTCCTCGAACCAGATCTCGCCGTTGGCAAGGGTGACGGCAAGCGCGTTCGACTGGCCGATAAAGCCGTAGACGAACGGCGAGACCGGATGGTCGTAGATCTCGTCGGGGGTGCCAACCTGTTCGATCGTGCCCTTGCTCATCACCACCACCCGGTCGGCAAGCTCCAGCGCCTCTTCCTGGTCATGGGTGACGAAGATGGTGGTGTGGCCGGTGCTGGTCATGGGTGACGAAGATGGTGGTGTGGCCGGTG